>NZ_PXXU01000044.1 GCF_003011925.2 Nitrosomonas supralitoralis | reverse complement strand
TTTAATACCGTAGCAGCAACGCAGATAGTTTTTCAACGGCCTGCTAGATTACCCCTTACTTGTATCCTTCCCATGTACGATCCGGTACAGCACCGGCAGCACCAGCAGCGTCAACGCAGTCGACGACAGAATGCCACCGATCACCACTGTTGCCAGAGGCCGCTGCACTTCCGCGCCGGTACCGGTGGCAAGCGCCATGGGCAGGAATCCGATCGACGCTACAAGTGCAGTCATCAGAACCGGACGCAATCGAGTCAATGCGCCGGTTTCAATCGCGTCATCCAGTTGCAATCCTTTTTCTCTTAAACCCCGAATAAACGCCAACATCACTAACCCATTCAGTACCGCCACGCCGGAGAGGGCGATAAACCCTACACCGGCTGAGATGGATAAGGGAATCTCGCGCAGCCATAAAGCCAATATCCCGCCGGTCAAGGCAAACGGGACCCCAGTAAACATCAGTAATGCATCGCGCACATTGCCGAACATCGTGTATAGCAGAATGAATATTAAGCCGAGTGCAACCGGTATCACGATCTGCAGGCGTTGCGCTGCGGACATCATCTGCTCAAATTGGCCACCCCAGGTTGTCCAATAGCCAGGAGGGATTCGGATCTTTTCGTTAATGAGATCTTCCGCTTCGTTAACAAACGAACCCAGATCCCGGCCACGAACGTTGGCGGTGACTACGATTCTGCGTTTGCCATTTTCCCTGCTGACCTGATTGGGACCTTGCATCAATTCGAATCTGGCTACTTCACCCAAAGTGACAAAAACCGGTATAGCTGGCTGAGCCGCTTGAGCAACTTGCGGCATAATGGGCGCCAACGCAACACTTTGCAACGAAATACTGATGGGTAATCGTTTCAATGCTTCAATATCTACTCTCAAATGCTCCGGCAACCTTATCTGTAAATCAAAGCGACGGTCACCTTCAAAGATCATACCCGCACTTCTACCACCCACCGACATCGCAACCACATCCTGTACATCGCGACCATTCAACCCATAACGCGCCATTTGGGCACGATCCATTTGGATCGAAAGTACCGGTAGTCCTGTAATCTGCTCGGTTCTTACATCCGCAGCGCCTGGAACGGTTCCAAGCAGTCTTTCAATTTCTTCCCCTAAATCCAGCAAAGTATCCATATCATCGCCGAACACCTTGATCGCTACATCGGCACGCACCCCAGACAGCAGCTCATTGAAACGCATCTGGATCGGTTGGGTAAATTCATAATTGTTGCCAGGAACCTTATGTACCGCTTGCTCCATCGCAGCAATCAGCTCTGCCTTGGTTCGATGTTCCCCAGTCCATTCCGATTGTGGTTTCAAGATAATAAAAGTATCTGCAACACTGGGCGGCATCGGATCAGTCGCTATTTCAGCTGTGCCAATTTTGGAAAACACCCGTTCGACTTCAGGAAATTTCTTGATCACCACTTCCAGTTCATTCTGCATTTCGACTGCAGTGGTCAAGCTAGTGCCGGGAATACGGATGGCATGCAGGGCAATATCACCTTCATTCAAACTGGGAACAAATTCGCTACCTACACGCGTAGTCAACAATCCTGACAAAATAACAATCACAATTGCTATCGTGACTGTGAGCTCACGGTTATTCATGGTTGTCGCCAATACCGGCATATAGGCTCTTTTAGCCCACACCATCACACGACTTTCTTTTTCCTGTACCTTACCGGTCAAAAAGAATGCGATGGCCGCCGGAACAAATGTAATCGAAAGAATCATCGCACCAACCAATGCCGTCACAACCGTCAACGCCATCGGATGAAACATTTTTCCTTCTACTCCGGTCAATGCAAAAATCGGCAAGTAAACAATGATGATGATCAACTCCCCATAAATCAACACCTTCCGCGCCTCCCTGGAAGCATCAAACACTAATTCCAGCCGCTCAGTGAGCGTGAGCACTCTTCCCAGGCGCATCTGTTCATGTGCCAATCTACGTATGCTGTTTTCCACAATGACAATCGCGCCATCCACGATAATGCCAAAATCAATCGCCCCCAAGCTCATCAGATTAGCGCTGACATGATTAGTCACCATACCGGTAAAAGTGAACAGCATCGACAGCGGAATAACAAATGCCGCAATCAGTGCGGCTCGCAGGTTGCCAAGAAACAACAGCAATACCACAATTACCAAAGCAGCGCCCTCGAGCAGATTTTTCGCCACGGTATGAATAGTTTTATCGACTAGGGTGGTGCGATCATAAACGGGTGTAGTAAAAACGCCTTCAGGCAGATTGCGATTGATTTTCTCCAGTTTCTTGGCTGCAGCTTGAGAAACGATACGGCTATTTTCTCCAATCAGCATATGTACTGTTCCTAACACAACCTCCTTGCCATTCTGAGTAGCAGCACCGTTGCGCAGTTCTTTGCCGATCAGGATATCCGCCACATCCTTTATTCGAATCGGGGTTCCTTGCCGAGAACCCAAAATAATATTGCCAATTTCTTCCAAGTCAGCGACTTGCCCCGGTACGCGAACCAGATACTGCTCTCCGCTTCTTTCGATATAACCCGCGCCGACGTTCAGATTATTTCGCTCCAGAGCGATCATCAAGTCGATCAATGTCAAACCAAAAGAAATCATTTTTTCCGGGTATGGCGCTACATGAAATTGTTTGACATAGCCACCCACGGTGTTGATTTCTGTAACTCCTTTCACCGTCCGCAACTGAGGTCGTATCACCCAATCCTGGATTTCCCGTAAATCAGTCGAGGTATAGTTTGTGCCATCCGGCTTTTTAGCACCTTCCTCGGCATTCACGGTCCACATGAAAATTTCGCCCAAACCTGTTGAAATTGGCCCCATCATGGGTTCAATGCCAACCGGCAACCGACCCTTTGCCTCCTGAATGCGTTGACTGACTTGCTGACGCGCAAAATAAACATCGGTGCCATCTTTGAAAACCACGGTAACTTGCGACAATCCATAGCGTGAGATGGAGCGGGTATAGTCCAGATACGGCAATCCTGCCATGATGGTCTCAATCGGAAATGTAATGCGTTGTTCCACCTCAATTGGCGAATAGCCCGCCGCAGCCGTGTTAATCTGAACCTGAACATTAGTGATATCGGGTACCGCATCAATCGGCAGTTTCTGGTAACTATAGATGCCAATAATTGCCATCATCATGACCGCCATCAGCACGATCCCGCGTTGATAAATAGATAGATGTAAAATGCGTTCAAACATGTTAGCTCGCTTTGATCAGGTTATCGATTTAATGGTCGTGAGTTGCGCCCGCTTTACCCAGCTCTGCTTTCAGGGCAAAGCTGTTACCTCCGGCGTATTGCTCACCCTGTGAAAGTCCATCGAAAACCTCAACCATTTCACCATCACTGCGTCCCAGCTCCAAAGGACGAACCTCGAAATAGTGGCCATAACGACCGAATACCACCGACCAATCACGGAATGTTTGTATGGCATCAACAGAAACGGCAACAGGTACTGCAATTTCTTCCGCTACCAGTTCGGCATTCACAAACATACCGGGGCGCCATTTGCCATCACTATTATCCAGCTCAACCCGGGCTGTTGCCGTACGTGTTTGGCCACCGATCAGGGTGGAGATGTAAATCACAGCTCCTTCGCTTTCTACGTCATAAGCTGTCGCCTTCACGGCAACTTTCTGACCAACCCGAATCACATTGAGATCTTTTGGATAAACTGTAACAGCCGTCCATACTGTCGATACATCTGCAACAGTAAAAATTTCCCTATCTTCCTTGAGCACCTCGCCAAGCGCGAGAAACTTGGCAATGATGATTCCAGAAATTGGAGAGCGTATCTCATACTGTGTAATGTTTGTTCTTAAGAAATTAGATTCAGGTTGCACGCCTAAAGCAAGCAATTTGGTAGCAGCCAGCTCCAAAGCAATCTGAGCTTCATGCCATAGCTCTTCCGCCAAAAGAAATTCCTGTTTGGCGCTGATTTTTTCTTCCCATAACTGTTTTTCTCGCTCGTAAGTTGTCTTTGCCAATGTCAGTCGTTTTTTGGCTACAGAATATTGGCTGCGCAAATCCGCCAGCATCGGACTATCGATGACGGCCAGCACATCATTTTTCTCCACATGCTGACCATAATGGGCATGCACCGCAGTCACCACGCCTGGAACCCGCGGCACCACCCGCACGATGTTATGCTCATTGAAAATCACCTCTCCCGGGAGTCTGAGTTTGGGTTTAATAATGGCTGGTCCCGCCGTAAGCAGCTCAATTCCCATACTTTTTAGCATGTCATCGCTTATTTCCACTCGCCCTTCCAACTGACTATGACTCCAGCGTAAGATTTTGCCGTTATACTCGGCGGTAATAACGATATCAAACGAATGCGGCTCCTCAACGATTTGATCTCCCAGCAAATAATCCCCTTCCGGAATAAATTGAAACAACTGCGCTGGTGCACCTAGCCGGGTTAATGTGATGGCCACGGTAGCGGAAGTAGGTGGTAGCAATTTACCTTTTTCATACAAATAAACCCGGAACTGCGGTGGCACGCCTTTTTCGAAAATAGTCAATTCCAGGTTGAAATCATGATCTGTAAACAGCGCACCTCCTCTCGGACCAGTGGCGAGATGATTCTCAGATGATTTCTCATTGGCATGAATGCCTTCCATATCCACTACGACACCAGAAGATTTATCCATAATCAGTATCAACCCACCCAATATGATCCCTATAGCAATAACCATCAGGATTGGCTTCAATCGCGCTTTGTCCATAATTTATTCCTTCACCCTTTTTTCTACACCACGATGAATCAACACACTATCGATAGGCGCTGCAATTAGGCGTTCAATGTCATTCACCAAACGCTGATAGTTTGCCAATGCCCGCACATACAGCACTTGATTTTGAAATAACACACGCTGCGCATCCAACAACTCCAGCAAACCAAATTTTCCTAGCTCATAACCTCTACGTGTTACGTGGAAAGCGCTCTTGGCGCCTGGCAATATTTCATCACGCAAAATGTTAACTTCATTCCAGGATGCCGACAGCATTTCATAGGATTGCGTCAACTCGGTTTTTAGTTGCAGTTCCATCGCGGCTTGTTCATCCTCAGCTTTATCCACTCGTTGATAAGCTTCTTTAAGATTTCCTTGATTGCGATCGAACAACGGCAATGGCATCATTACACTCGCTACGGCTGTGCTACCACCGAGTTGAGCGTGATGCACCACTCCTGCATTAATGTTGAGATTGGGAATGCGACGGGTTCGCTCTACTTCCACGATCGCCTTGCGCTGCTCTATATTTTTCATGGCACGCAGCGCCATTGGATTGTCTATGATACGTTCTTCCAAACGCTGGAAGCTTGGTGGAGCAATTACTGTTTCCAGATCCCCTACGGCCTCTTTGAACTGCGGCGAGGAGCTGTTCCATAACAGTGCCAGCCGCCTGCGTGCCGATATCAAATCCCGTTGCGCCTGTTCCTGTTCTATACGTGTTGTCGACAACCCAATCTTAACTCGGGTTTCTTCAATCGGCGGCACTTTACCGCCTTGCACTCGTCCAGTCACTGTAGTGACCACATTCTGTGCCACCTGTCTGGTTTCCTCAGCCAGTCTTAATCGCTCTTGCGCAGCAAGCACTTCCGTGAATACATTGGCTACCCTGGCGATAATTTCGATGCGCTTGGCTTCATAATCTTTGGCAGCCAGCTCTTCTCCAAGTAAAGCTGCATTGACGCGGGCAGCACGTTTACCACCTAGCTCAATCAATTGACCAATACGGATGGTTGTAAGCTGCTGCACTACCTCCTGCGCTACCGAATCGGAAGAATTAAGATCACCGCGCAGCTTTTGGATGTTGCCGATATTTTCAACATTTACTGACAATTCCGGATTTCTTAGTAATCCAGCTTGCAGTGTCACGCCTTCCAGTGCGCGCATTTCTTTGGAAAAAGCCGCCAACTCCGGATTACGAAGTAATGCGAGATTCACCGCATCACGTAACGTGAGTTTATCTGTTTCCCTAATTGAGGACTCGATTGAATCATTTTCTACCCCATATGGCGGTGCAGTAAAAGTACCCGCACCGGCTTCTAACTGAAATGAGAAAACCAGTAATAGAGTTAAACTCACCAGCATGACCTGCAATTCCGCTGCCACCCCATAGCATGACGCTATTGACAGGTTGCGTAGTCTCATGGAATACCTCCGATTATGCTTACGCATATATAAAACAGATCAAGAAATTTAAAATGATCCGCTCCGCATGGTTGTGGATCCATAAAATTAATCCACAAGCAACACAAGTTAAATTTAGCTTAAAGAAATACTTCGAGGAGGACGCAGGGGTAAATCAGGAATTGTTTCAGGAATAAATGCAGATATAAATACAGTTATGACTTCTGTAACAGTCTGATCCGGAATAATCGGAAAAGAATTAAAAAAGAATGGTTGATATTGTCCTGCCGCATGCAGACACAAATGTGTTGCTGCATCAAGCTCAATGCCATCCCAGAATACATTATTACGGTGCAATTCTAAATGTGTCGTAGGATCAGCTGACAACGCTTGACGAATATGATCCAGCTCATGAGCAAAAACTTCTCCTCTGAAAGACAAACTCAGTCCATTCGTCAGCATACTAATAATCAGCGCAAGAATAACTGGATAAGCAGGATATCTCCGCATCGGTGTCGCAATCTGCAAATAATGAAAGTTTTGAATAGCGCAATTGTTTCACATTACCACGCCTATTTGAAATTTGAAAGCTTTGTTAATAAATTCAAGCCCTAAATCCTTTAAATTATATTAACCCCTTCAAGATTTAACATATCGATTAAAGTGATGAGAGGCAATCCGATCAATCCGCTAGGGTCGTTGCCTGTCATTCGCTCAATAAGCGCGATACCAAGGCCTTCTGATTTTGCACTTCCGGCACATTGATAAGGTTGCTCTTTTATCAAGTAATTCTCAATTTGTTGATCGCTTAACTGTCGGAATTTCACATGATATGGAATAACACGAATTTGTAACTTATCCGTAAAACTATTCAAGAGACATACAGCAGTATAAAAAACGACCTCCTTTCCCCGGGTCTGCCGCAATTGCTCCACGGCATTAACATGATTCAATGGCTTGCCAAGACGAATATCTCCTAATGCTGCCACTTGATCTGAACCGATAATAAGCGCCTGCGGATAAGTTTGGGCAACTGCGCGGGCTTTTGCTTCCGCCAAACGTGCGGCCGTTTGTTCAGGCAATTCGTTGCATAGAGGCATTTCGTCAATTTTCGGATTGCTTGTTTCAAAAGGAATTTGCAATCGTTGAAGCAATTCTTTGCGATAGATCGAACCAGATCCCAGTATAATTTGTTGAGTAAATTTTTGTGTTTTCAAAATTACCTTCTGTATTTTTTGACACTTACGAGTAAAAAATATAACATGCGCGCCATATGTCTGTTAGGTTAGTGATAGACTCTCTAGATTTTGTACAAAATGCGGGCATACGTCATGGTAAAATCCCGATGGTTGAACTTGTGCGTCTGCATGACTTGCTGTTTGACCAGGAAGGAGAGCTGACCTATCGAATTAGCGGTCAATTCGACAAGAACACAAAACCAGGTTTGCAGTTGGAAGCCAAAGGTAGAATTCATCTTAAGTGTCAGCGTTGCCTTGGAGAACTTAATTACACAATTGATTTAAAGACATTTTTGCTTTTGGCAAAAAATGAAACAGAACTGCACCTGGCGGATGAAGACGATACCATTGATGCTATTTTAGCAATACCTGATTTAGATGTCGTCAATTTGATTGAAGATGAAGTAATTCTCAGTCTGCCGATTTCATCACGTCACGCAGATGGTGAATGTAGTACGGTTAAACTAAAATTAGCCGAAGATAATCTAATCGGCAATAAAAAATCAGCACACCCCTTTGCAGTATTGGCAACATTAAAAAAGACAAATTAAGCTTAAGGAGCTAGCACACATGGCAGTTCAGCAAAATAAGAAGTCCCCATCGAAACGCGGCATGCATCGTTCGCATGATTTTCTGACCAATCCACCATTAGCCGTAGAACCCAATACTGGAGAAATTCACTTACGTCACCATATTAGCCCAAATGGATACTATCGCGGCAAAAAAGTCGTTAAAACCAAAAACGACTAAATATTTTTTTCATTGCTACAAGACATATCAGCATATAAGTTACTCTCAGCCACAAGAACACTGAAAATTGGATATTACTGTAGCAATAGATTGCATGGGTGGTGATCATGGCCCACATGTCACAGTTCCATCCGCACTTGATTATTTACGCAGCGATCCTGAAGCCAATATTATTCTTGTTGGCATTCCCGATGCTATCGAAGCAGAACTGCATGCCGCAAATTCAGAGGTTGGGTCGAGAGTTCGCATACACCCTGCAAGTGAAGTAGTCAGCATGGATGAGTCACCGGCAGCAGCTCTGCGTGGCAAGAAGGACTCTTCCATGCGAGTTTCCATTAACCTCGTTAAAACAGGCGAAGCGCAGGCTTGCATCAGCGCCGGGAACACAGGTGCTTTATTAGCAACCTCTCGGTTTGTATTGAAAACAATACCCGGTGTGGATCGTCCGGCACTTGCAGTAATATTACCTACCAGCATCGGGCACACTTATATATTAGATCTGGGTGCGAACGTCGACTGCACAGCAGAGCACCTGTTTCAATTCGGAATCATGGGGGCATCCTTGGTATCTTCGGTTGAAAATAAGATATACCCTAGTGTTGGATTACTCAACATTGGCGAAGAAGAAATCAAAGGAAATGAAATAGTCAAACAAGCAGGCGAATTATTACGCGATAGTGGACTTAATTTTTATGGCAATGTCGAAGGCACCGATATTTATAAGGGTACGACTGATGTTGTAGTTTGTGATGGATTTGTTGGTAATATCACCTTAAAAACTTCGGAAGGCCTTGCACAAATGCTAGCAACATATTTACGTGAAGAATTTAAACGAAATTTACTGACAAAACTTGCGGGTTTAATCGCAATGCCTGTCATTAATTCGTTCAAACGTCGCGTTGATCATCGTCGCTATAATGGTGCTAGCTTTCTGGGTTTACGCGGCATAGTGATCAAAAGTCATGGCTCTGCGGACAAGTATGCATTTGGCTTTGCAATAAAACGAGCAGTTGATGAAGTTCGAGGCGGAATGTTGCGACGGATTAGTGAACGAGTCGCGGAGTTCTCTCGGCATCCACAAATCTCTTCTAAAGAAGTCACAAGATAATGTATTCAAGAATCACTGGAACAGGTAGTTATTTACCGGAAAAAATACTTACCAATCTCGATCTGGAACGTATAGTTGATACTAGTGACGAATGGATACGAACACGTACAGGGATTACTCAGCGGCATATTGCCGCAGAGAATCAGGTCGCTAGCGATCTTGCATTGTATGCGTGCCAGAATGCCATGCAAGCTGCCGGCGTAACCGGAAAAGACATTGATCTCATCATTGTCGCAACCACCACACCTGACATGATTTTTCCAAGCACCGCCTGTATCCTGCAACATAAATTGGGTATCGAAAATTGTCCGGCATTTGATGTTCAAGCAGTATGCAGCGGCTTTGTTTATGCGCTGGCGACAGCCGACATGTTTGTCAGTTCAGGAAAATGTCGCAATGCCTTAGTAGTCGGAAGCGAAATCTATTCAAAAATACTCGACTGGAACGATCGCAGTACTTGTGTTTTGTTCGGCGATGGTGCGGGAGCAGTCGTGCTGTCGCGCAGTGATCAGCCCGGAATTTTATCAACACATCTGCATGCCAGCGGCAGTCATAGCAATATTCTGTCCGCCCCCGGATGCATCAGTGGCGGAAAAGTACAAGGCAAGCCCTACATCAACATGGAGGGTAATGCCGTTTTTAAATTCGCTGTCAAAGTTTTGGAAGAGGTCGTACACGAAGCAGTCGCAGAAAACAAACTGCAGCCCACCGATATTGATTGGTTAATTCCTCATCAGGCCAATATCCGGATTATTCAATCGACAGCAAAGAAATTAGGGCTGCCAATGGAAAAAGTAGTGGTAGCGGTGGATAAACATGGAAATACTTCGGCAGCTTCCATTCCCCTTGCACTTGATATGGCTGTACGTGATGGACGCATTCAGTCTGATCAATTAATATTGATGGAAGGTGTTGGCGGTGGTTTTACATGGGGGGCAGTTTTACTGCGTTGGTGATTATGAAATTTGCATTTGTATTTCCAGGTCAAGGATCTCAATCGATTGGAATGATGAATGGATACCTAGACTTACCCATTATTCAGGAAACCTTTAAAGAGGCGTCCGACATCCTCAAGCAGGATTTCTGGTCGATGGTAAATACCGGACCTGCGGATGATCTCAATCTCACACTAAACACCCAGCCGATCATGCTGATAGCAGGAGTGGCGGTATACCGTGCGTGGATAAGTCTACGCGGCATCAAACCAGCATTTATGGCAGGACATAGTCTGGGAGAATACACCGCGCTGGTCGCATCGGAGGCACTGAGTTTTGCCGATGCGCTGTCATTAGTGCACTTTCGTGCACAAGTGATGCAGAAAGCTGTACCGGAAGATTGCGGCGGAATGGCTGCGATTCTAGGGCTGGATGATGAAACCATCAAAACAATTTGTCGCGACATTACGAATCAGAGTAATGGGGAATTTCTTGAGCCAGCCAATTTTAACTCACCCGGCCAGATCGTTATCGCGGGACACAAAAATGCAATCCTGAAAGGCATTGCATTGGCAAAATCCAAGGGAGCAAAGCGTGCAATCATGCTGCCTATGAGCATCCCTTCACACTGCTCACTAATGAAACCGGCAGCCGAAAGCATGCAGTCGCAATTGAAACACGTCACACTGCAATCGCCTAAAATCCCAATTCTGCATAATACTGATGTGAAACAGCATTCAGACGCATCCGCAATTAAAGAAATTCTAGTGCAACAGCTTATTAGTCCGGTACATTGGGTAGATACTATCCGAGCTTTTGCAGCGGCTGGAATGACGCATGTCATCGAATGCGGACCAGGCAAGGTATTGGCCGGATTAAACAAACGCATCGATCAAAATTTACAGCAGTTATCATTAGCTGATAGTGAATCAATCAAGCAAACTATTAAGGATTTGAGGACCATATGAACAATGTTTGTTTGCAGCAAACCATCATGGCTCTTTGCAAGGAGATATGATCTTGGAAAACAAAATTGCTTTAGTAACTGGCGCTAGTCGAGGGATCGGACAAGCTATCGCATTAAAGATAGGGCAGTTAGGTGCGCTAGTTATCGGCACAGCAACCACCGAAAGTGGCGTCGCTGCGATTGATCAATACCTGGAGAAAGCTGGGATTAAAGGATCCGGTGTCATTTTAAACGTGAATGATGCTGAGCAAATCAACCATGTCATTCAAACTATTCGTGAAAAATTTGGCGAAGTGGAAATATTGGTAAATAACGCTGGAATTACGCGCGATAACCTGCTTGTTCGTATGAAAGATGAAGAATGGGACGAAATCATGGAAACCGACTTAAAATCAGTATTTCGATTAAGCCGTGCAGTTCTTAGAACCATGATGAAGGCTCGTTATGGGCGTATCATTAATATTTCATCTGTTGTCGGTGCCATGGGAAACACAGGGCAAACAAACTATGCGGCTGCTAAAGCAGGGATATTTGGTTTTAGTAAATCATTGGCACGTGAAGTAGGCAGTCGAAATATTACTGTAAACTGTGTTGCTCCAGGCTTTATTGACACGGATATGACTCGCTCTCTGTCGGATGAGCTTCAACAAAACTTGATTCAACATGTTCCCTTAGGGCGATTGGGACACCCTGAAGAGGTCGCTTCAGCTGTAGCGTTCCTCGCTTCTTTTGCAGCAGGCTATATTACAGGCACAACGCTTCATGTTAACGGTGGAATGTATATGGATTAGCATATAGAAAAATCGAAAGATTCAATTAACTGTAAGTAAATTAATCACAAAACAATCACAAAGCATTTTTTATAAGGTAACATCGAACAGATGCCGGATATTAGTTTCATCCTGTAGCCATGTTTCGATTTTGCTGGCATGTAAAATTTGTTAGAATAAATAAATTTTTCTTACCTGAGAAGGAAATACCTAGATGGAAAATATTGAGCAGCGCATTAAAAAGATTGTAGCTGAACAACTTGGCGTTAATGAAGCGGAAGTTAAGAATGAATCTTCATTTGTCAATGATTTGGGCGCTGATTCGCTCGACACAGTAGAGCTGGTCATGGCATTGGAAGAAGAATTCGAGTGCGAAATTCCAGACGAACAAGCTGAAAAAATAAATACCGTTCAAGAAGCGATTGATTATGTCACCGCTAACACGAGCGCTGGTTAATTTCTAGTTTTTTTATGTACATGCAAGTGGAGTCATTTTGTCCAAACGTAAGGTAGTAGTAACTGGATTGGGTATAGTGTCACCTGTCGGAAGCACGATTTCAAGCGCCTGGAAGAACATTATCGCAGGAAAGTCTGGCATTACTAAGATTACCCGTTTTGATGCATCTAGTTTTACTTCACAGATCGCTGGTGAAGTAAAAGATTTTGATATTCATCAATATCTCTCAGCCAAAGAAGCACGCCGCATGGATATTTTTATTCATTATGGTATGGCTGCAGCTATACAAGCTGTCAAAGATGCGGGTATCGATGACATTTCTCAGTTAGATGCAGAAAAGATCGGTGTAAATATCGGTTCAGGTATTGGCGGATTGCCGATGATTGAGAATACTGATATTGCATATCATGCTGGTGGTCCAAGGAAAATATCACCTTTTTTTATACCAAGCACTATCATCAATATGATTGCGGGTAACTTATCCATTCGATACGGCTATAAAGGACCCAACATAGCTATTGTGACAGCATGTACTACGGCCACACACAGCATAGGCCACTCGGCACGAATGATTGAATATGGTGATGCCGATATTATGGTATGTGGTGGCGCTGAATCTTGTGTAACACCGCTTGCTATCGGCGGATTTTCTGCCGCCAAGGCTTTGTCTGTACACAATAATGAACCGGAAATTGCAAGTCGTCCTTGGGATATAGATCGTGACGGCTTCGTCTTGGGTGAAGGTGCCGGAGTTCTAGTATTGGAAGAAATAGAGCACGCCAAACGCCGTGGCGCTAAGATTTATGCGGAATTAGCCGGCTTCGGCATGAGCGCAGATGCATTTCATATGACAGCACCTTGTGACGATGGTGAAGGCGCCGCACGCTGCATGTCCAACGCACTTGGATATGCCGGAATTAACACTACCGAAGTCGATTACGTTAACGCACATGGCACATCGACACCCTTAGGTGATATTGCTGAAACTATCGCGGTTAAACGCTGTTTTGGTGATCACGCCAGCAAGCTTGCTGTCAATTCAACAAAATCAATGACGGGGCATTTGTTGGGTGCTGCTGGTGGTGTAGAAGCTATTTTCTCGGTATTAGCAATACATCATCAAATTGCCCCACCGACAATTAATCTAGTCAATCAAGATCCTCAATGTGATCTTGATTATATCCCCAACACGGCTAGAAATATGGATATTAGAGTCGCACTATCAAACTCCTTCGGGTTTGGAGGAACCAACGGAACACTCGTTTTCCGTCGTATATAAATTTTATCCAATGGCGCATGCATAAGCTAAAACGCCTACTTTTTTCTGGCGCAATAATAGTTATTTTGCTTATTTCATGGCTCTATTTGCATGTTCACTCAGTTGTAAGGCTCCCTGCGATTCCTTATGAAATATCCATTCCAACTGGAGCCAACTTAAAACAAGTTTCTCAGCAACTAGAAGATGCGGGGATTCTTCTAAATAAATGGACATTTATTCTACTAGCACGCTATCTGAATCAGGAATCTGCAATCAAAGCAGGCGATTATCGATTCACAGAGAATCTCACACAAATTGCATTATTAAAAACTCTAACTAACGGCGACGTCATACAGAATGAAATAAGATTCATTGAGGGATGGACGTTCGCTCAAATAAGACAAGTCTTGAATGAGCACTCAGCAATAAAAAATCTTACGGCAGGATTAACTGAACAGGAAATCCTGCACTTAATTGGCGCATCAGAAACCGCTGCTGAGGGATTGTTTTTCCCAGATACCTATTATTTTGTTAGAAATAGTAGTGATATAGAAATTCTGCAGCGCGCCTATCAGGCCATGCAAAACAACTTGCTAAATACGTGGTCAGCTCGTGCAGCATCGCTGCCATTAGCCACGCCTTATGAGGCACTTATACTTGCTTCCATAATAGAAAAAGAAACTGGCTTGGAAAGTGATCGCGCTGAAATAGCAGGTGTATTTATTAACCGATTACGCAAAGGTATGCGCTTACAGACCGATCCGACCATCATTTATGGTTTAGGCCAACAATTTGATGGTAATTTGCGTAAAAAGGATTTATTAACCGATCAAGAATACAATACTTATACTCGAACAGGTCTACCGCCCACTCCCATTGCCATGCCGGGTCTTGCCTCAATTCGTGCCGCTCTTAATCCGACTGAAACTGATGCGCTTTATTTTGTTGCAAAAGGTAATGGAGAATCTCAGTTTTCCACTAACCTAACGGATCACAATAAAGCAGTAGCCAAATACCAAAAACAACAAAAATAATACTATGTTGCTATTAATCAAGCATCACTTAACCTAACAGTTACATGACACTATTTTCCATCATAGTACCCACGTTGAATGAATCAGAGAATATTGATTTACTTCTAACTCGCATTTATGCCTTGGACTTTATTCCAGATTCTTTTGAAATAATTGTTGTTGATGATGGTTCCACTGATGGCACCCCGAATAAGGTTCGTGACTGGGCAAAACAATCAAATATCCGTCTGATCGAACGCCGAGAAGAACCGGATCTATCCGCCTCGATACTAACTGGCGTTGCTGCAGCTAAGAGCAATGTCATTGTCATTATGGATGCCGATCTCAGTCATCCACCCGAACAATTATCTGCTGTTATCACTCCGATACTCAATAATTCCTATGATGTTGTCGTTGGCAGTCGCTACATTACCGGAGGCAGCACCGAAAACTGGCCGTTGTACCGGCAGCTTTTATCCCGCATTGGTGGATGGATAGCACGTCCTATTTGTGATGTAAATGACGCCACTTCCGGTTTCTTCGCATTCCGCCGTGAGTTGGCCTCAAACATCTCGGATCATGCACTTGGTTACAAGATCTTGCTTGAGCTGCTAATGGCCAACCAAGGCAAAATTCGTGTTACAGAGATTCCTATTTGCTTTCGAGACCGTACACACGGCACTTCCAAGTTATCGTTATTTCACCAGCAGGCCTACTTGCAGCGCCTGATCACATTGGCAGGCGGAACAGTCACACTTAACACAGCAGGACGTTTTGCAGCGGTTGGATTATTCGGTGTATTGATTGATGCATTTGTATTTCAATGGATGCTCAGTCGTGATGCAGGACTCGCTTTAGCTCATTTCGTCAGTTTTTTTTTTGCAGCAACCGTAAACTATACTTTTAATTCAAAATGGTCATTTCGTGAGCACCATGCAGGTTATCTTTATTGGCATCAGTTTGGCCGATTCCTAACCGTTGGCGCACTGGCGTTATTACTACGCGGTGGAGTACTGGCTTTTCTGGTCTACCTTTGTCACGTGCCGCCTTTATTCGCCATTTTTCCAGCCATTATCACTACAGCAGCAGTAAATTATCTGGGTTCTGCCTTTTATGTATTTCCTAATAAAAAAGAGCCTCCATCTCTGGATATACGCTGGCGCACAGCGGCAATTGGCATTGTATTGTTCGTCATATCGTTAAGATTGGTTTATTTTGGCTTGGCGCAACTCATTCCAGATGAGACTTATTATTGGCAATATGCGCAACACATGGATCTCAGTTTTTATGATCACCCGCCCGCCGTTGCTTGGTTAATCTGGATCGGCACATCAATTCTAGGGCACAATGAATTCGGCATCCGCATTGGTTCACTTTTTTGTGGTTTTATGACAATGGGTTATTTGTACGCATTGGCACAGAACTTGTATGATAAATCCACTGCAATGCGTACAATATTATTATTGGCTATCCTGCCGATTGGATTCACTTCTGGTCTGCTAATGATCCCCGACGCGCCATTAATGGCAGCCTGGGCCGCCACGCTTTATTACATGGAACGCGCACTGGTCGCTCACCAAAATTCGGCTTGGCTAGGAATGGGAATTGCATTCGGTCTCGGGTTGCTGTCAAAATACTCTCTGGGATTGCTGGGTTTAGCCGCACTGGTATTTGTAATCATAGATCCGACAGCACGTCGTTGGATGAAACGTCCTCACCCCTATTTGACAACACTACTGTCTTTACTTATATTTTCACCGGTAATTATCTGGAACTATCAAAATGACTGGATATCCTTTGCATTCCAGTCGAACCGGGTACTGGCGGATGACTATAAATTCGCAGTTCATTTACTCGTTCTCCACATTATCATTTTACTAACTCCTATTGGGTTTCTTGCAGCAATATTCGCCCTATTCTTTACCAAACGACCTGAGTCTCAGCAGCTTGAGCGCAGACGCCATTTATTTGTACAGGTTTTCGCTGGCACTCCACTATTCGTCTGCTTCATACTCAGTACTTTTGACGCCCCTCGATTTCACTGGACCGCCCCGATCTGGCTTGCCCTATTACCAACCATTGCCTGGATGATCGTTCATACGGATCATCTGAGCGCTGAGTTCAAACGTATCCAGACAGCCTGGCGGCTGACTATTGTTACCTGCATCTTTAGTTATGCCTTTTTGCTGCATTATGTCGTGCTGGGAATACCAGGCATACCCTATCATTTATTCACAGAACACTATTTCTGGCGCGAAACTGCCTCTGAAATCGAGCAAATCGCAGCTGAAGTCAGAAATCAAACCAGTAAAGAGCCTATTATTGTAGGTATGAGCAAATGGTCCGTTGCCAGTGCGCTATATTTTTATACGCACAGCGACGCACAACTGGATATTCGCTCTCGTAATATGTTTGGTGGTAGCGGCGCCATGTATGAATTCTGGTTTCCTTCACAAAACCCTACCGATCGACCAATAATACAGGTTGGAATGAAACGCCGTCATTTAGAAAAAATACGGCCGGACATTGATGTTAAGACAATGCTTGATCAACCCGGAGCGATCGAATATTGTGTAATCGAGCGCCACGGTGTGCCTGTGCGTCGGGTATACTACCGGATTTCCCAGGGATTCAAGGGAATTAATTATCAGTAATTCTGGAACAACATTAAAGTTCAATCATTATCAGTACAACTTCACAAGCATAGTGGAAACACTGTAATTCGATTATTTTATACCACTCTTATTTGATCGCGTATTCAGAAATCTGCCATTTCTCATCTTGATCCTTGGCTAAGGTAACTGTCTCTAGAACCAAACCTTTCTCAGTAAAAATCGTGTAGAACTGGAGAATCACATAATTGCCTTCAGGAAATCCAGATAATGAGTTCGTTGCGCCTGCTGTCGCTATAAATCGGGAGCTCATGACACCGCGTGGCGATCTGATTGCAGTCATTAATTTGATCCATTCCGTTTCGGATGTTTTAGCTCTTAATAGTGGAGATGAATTTTCCCAGCTTTCTTTATAGTGCCCACTGTCAACCAATCCCAACCATGAGCGTGCGCTACTTTCAACCTTTTCGAGAATATCGCGATCATCGGCATACATTATGCTGGAATAAAACAATAGCAGGAATATCGTAAATAATCGTTTAATCATAAAAATTCTCAAAAATTTCTTCGCATGATGTCATCACTGCGCTCGGTTAGGTATGGGGAAAAATATTTCCCACCATCCAAATGGAAGCAATCCCCAGCAAAATAAGAATTACTTGCTGGATGGTAGCATGAATCTCGGGGCGTTTATGCAACCCCGGAATCAGATCCGACATGGCTACATAAATCATACTGGCCGACGCAATTCCTAATAATGGCAGGATTAAAAAATCCATTTCATTCAGCATAAAATACGCCAGCACACCTCCTACTAGGGTTGCAAAGCTGGACAATAAATTCATCAGAAACGCCATGCGCCGTGTATAGCCAGAATTCAGCAATATAATAAAATCTCCCGCTTCCTGCGGTATTTCGTGCGCAATAATTGCAATCGACGTCACAATACCCAGTTGCACATCGACCATAAAAGAAGCTGCTATCAGAATGCCATCGACAAAATTATGAAAGGTATCCCCTACAATCACCATAATTCCACTACGTCCATGATCGTGATCATGATGATTGGCTGGAGTTGCCGCAATGCTCTGAAGTGGATCATGTGCTTCACAATCGGCCACATGACAGTGTCGCCATAACACCAGTTTTTCCAGAATAAAAAAGACTAAGATACCGAATAATACAAAGACAGTTACTTGTGTTGGATTATCTGCATGTTCAAGCGCTTCTGGCAGAGTATTCAAAAAAGCGACACCCAATAATGCGCCTATGGCATATGATATCAGGATTGAAAGCCAAGATACCCGGGCCTTGAACGCCAGTATTGCGGCAAGCATTAAACTCAAAACCCCGCCCAGCAAACTGGCAGCAATAATCCAGGTAAGTGTTGACATAACATGAATTAAAAATGAAAGGCGGGATTATACGCTGTTGCACTGTAATAAATAACAAGTTAAACAAGTTTTACTCAAACCAGATTAATGCTGCCATGCGTCCAGTTTCGCCATCCCTACGATACGAATAGAAGCGCAAAGGATCGCTGTACGTACAGACTCCTCCGCCATAAATGCGAACAATGCCACTATTTACCAAACGTTGCCGTGCCAAAAGAAAAATATCCGTTAACCATTTCTTTCCTTGTTGACCGTTCCTGGTCACAAATGCTTGTTTCGCTTGCGCATCATGCTGGACAAAGGCTTCATAAACATCCGTACCGACCTCAAAGTGATTCGGACCTATTGCCGGTCCCAACCACGCCATTAGTTCACCATGGTCCATTTGCATAGCTTCAATAGATTTTTCAATAATTCCTCCAGAGAGACCACGCCAACCGGCATGCACAATACCCACCGCGGTACCCGCTGTATTACATAAAAGTACCGGCAAACAATCGGCAACCATTACAGCGCATACTGTATTTCGTTTACGACTATAAACTGCATCTCCTTCTGGAGTGGTCTCTGTCAAATGATCTATCGAAATCGGCACTGTTCCGTGCACCTGTTTCAGCCACCTAGGCACAGCCGGTAAATGGTGACGTAATAAAGCTCGGTTATGTGTCACATCCACCAAGTTATCTTTAACGTGCATGCCCAAGTTTAGCGAATTATAAACGCCATTCGCACCATGACTCACTCCACCTGTGCGAGTGGTAAATAGCGACTTCACATTGCTGGGCGCAGGCCAATCAGGAATGATCCAATCATGCATAGTTATCGAACCTTAACCATTAATAAGAAAAGTATCAAGAAGCATCTTTATATACCTTGCTGCTATTTAATTCTTAAAATCAGAATGCTCATGTTCACAACCAATTAAACCTAAAAATAGATATTTCTGAGTTAAAATATTATCAATGAGGCCTAATCTATTTCAATGTATGTTGCATAGATCACTGCATCCCATAAATAACTCCGATAGTTGATAATAACAAGTCCGATATAGGTGTAATCAATGAATTATATAAAATACTCAATCAATACAATGTACAATTTTTTCATACGCGTAATCATACTCAACATACTATTGACATCTTTTGCACATGCTGCAGTTGCAACTGAAGATGAAAGTGAATTCCTCAAAGCTGCATTTTCCGGAAATACAGAAATCATCAAACAATTATTGGATAAAGGCGTCAATGTTAATTATCAAAATGAAATGGGGTTTACCGCGCTGATCATCGCTTCCCAATTCGGACATACCGATATCGTCGATCAGCTGCTGGAAAAGAATGCTGATGTAACTATAAAAAACGCCGGTGATGTAACCGCATTAACCATTGCTGCAAAAAATGGTTATGCGGATATTGTTAACATGCTGTTAGCTAAAGGTGCAGATATTAATGCACCAACCACCGACGGTATCACACCGTTGATGCTGGCAATACAAAAAGGTCATGATGCGATCGTAGATACGCTATTGGAAAAAGGCGCAGATATCCATTTACAAACCCAAGAAAAACTTACTGCCTTAATCATAGCCGCGCTGGAAGGCAGAAGCGACATTGTCGACAAGCTCCTGGCTAAAGACGCAAAAATTGATGCGCAGGCATCCGACAATACCACGGCGCTGTATATGGCTGCGAGAAATGGACACACGGCAATCGTCGAAGCTTTATTAGCCAAAAATGCACCCGTTGATCTATTAGCCATCAACAATACCACTCCATTGTATGTCGCTGCACAAAACGGTCATCTTGATATTGTCAATGCCCTGCTGGCAAAGGGCGCCAAAGTTGACGTAATAGACACGAATGACGCAACGCCACTGATTTTAGCGGCATTAATGGGTAATTCCGAAGTAGTTAAGACTCTCATCAAACACGGTGCCGTCGTTAATCATAAAGCCAATAATGGATTTACTCCGTTAATTCTGGCTGCGCAAAACGGACACGTATCCGCTATAGAAATCTTACTGGATAACGGCGCAAATATTAATCAGCAAAATGACGATGGTGTAACTGCATTAATGTGGGCAGGGTTGCACGACCATGCCGATGCGGTAAAAGTGTTATTGGACAAAGGTGCTGACATAAAAATCAAAAGTAATACTGGAAAAACTGCGGCTGAAATTGCCAAAGATCCTGCCATCGTTGAGCAGCTGAAAGTCGCTCAATAATCTTCCAACAACACTCATAAACACGATGTTTGAACATAATAACGGCTCCCCATCTAAAAAATGCAAGGTGTTCGCACATCGCGGTGCAAATCGAGAGGCGATGGAAAATACCCGTAGTGCTTTTGATAAAGCATTACGATATGCCATTGACGGCATTGAAACCGATGTGCAGTTGAGCCGGGATGAAGTTACCGTTCTGTGGCATGATCGCTTTCTCGATAAAGTCGGGATGAACGATAAACGCATTGACGATTTCGATTATCAGCAACTACAAACTCTGATTAATCCAGATTCCGAGAATGAAGGCATCATGACTCTGCAGGACCTTCTAATTGCCTACCGTGAACGCTGCCAATTATTGATCGAAGTCAAAAATCGTGACTGGGAACCGCTTGCCCGTCACCAAACAAAAATTCGTCAGATACTTGATCTGATAGGCAGCAACCCTGATCAGAATCCACTGGTTTCCTCCTTCAATCTTGCGAGTCTGGAATATGCTCACCGCTACCGATCAGAAACTCCACTGATATACAACTTTGAAACCGACCAAACAATCACCGATGCATGCCGATTACTCACTACCCATGCTTTTCTATATGGCTTTTGTCTACCGATTTCAAGCACCGAGCAAGCAATCGTCGATTTATTGCATGATCACCGCAAATGTGTCGGCGTATATACCTGCAACAACGATGTTGAGATCACTAAAGCCCTGCTACTGGGCGTTGATATGCTGATCAGCGATTTACCTAATGAAGCGCTGATACTACGCGATCAATGAAACGGAATTTTGCAGCATTATCCGCTCAATCCTTTGATCTTTTGATTTGTGGTGGTGGCATTTATGGTGCCTGGACAGCGTATGATGCTGCACTTCGCGGACTAAAAGTGGCTGTCGTTGAACAAAATGATTGGGGCAGCGGGACGTCCTCAGCATCGACCAAATTAATTCATGGTGGTTTGCGTTACCTGGAAACCTATGATTTCAAGTTGGTCAGAAAATCACTCCGAGAACGAGCCATGTTATTGCACGCAGCGCCTCACCGTGTATGGCCGCTGCACTTTGGCGTTCCGGTTTTCGCGCAACAACGCATCAACCGGTTGCAATTGAAACTAGGTTTATCTTTATACGATATCCTGGCGAGCGAAACAAGTCCGTCCATGCATCACTGTTATTTCGATGCTAAACAATTTAGCGCACATTTTCCCATCATCAAGGAAGATACGCTGAAAGGGGGATTCACCTACGCCGATGCGCAAACCGATGACGCACGCCTAGTATTGGAATTGATTGCCGGCGCGATGGATGCGGATGCCTGCTGCGTCAATTATTGCCGATTGGTTGAACTATCAGAAACAAATGGCAAGGTCGATGGCGCAATCATTCAAGATCAACTTACTCAGAAAAAGCAACAAATCGGCGCAAAACAAATTGTTTTTACTACCGGACAGTGGCTGAAAAAAGAAACGTCCAGTAAAACATGGTGCCGTCTCGCCAAGGGCATTCATCTCATCATGCCTGTCGCATTGGATGCTGAAGCTTTATTACTGACCGCTCCATCGGATGGTAGAGTATTTTTTATGATCCCATGGTATGGTTTAACGCTACTTGGAACAACCGATACCGATTTCAATGGTGATGTGGAACGAGTCACCATTGAAGACAGCGATATCGATTATTTACTCGACGCTGCCAATAATTATCTAAAAACACCGTGGACACGAAGCGATATCATCGGTAGCTTTGCCGGTTTACGGGTTTTTAAGCAAAATACTTCAACATCCGCCTCCAGTCCACCTTCAGCAATCAGCCGCGATTGGGAGTTAAAATCCGCACTCAATGGTGTGCACTATTCTGTCGGCGGTAAAATCACTTCGTCACGCCAGGATGCTGCAAGTATCGTTGATGCAGTATGCGCACAACTGGGTGTTTCACTGCCCTGTGCCACACAGGACCGATTATTCCCTTGGGCACCACAAGAGAATTTCACGGCTTGGTCTGCCCATATATCTGACCGAGCTGCGCTATTAGGCATTGATGAGGAAAGCGCACAATGGCTGTTGCGTCGTCACGGTGTGCGCATCATGGAAATTTTCCGGAGTATCGAGAGAGATCCTGATTTGGCGCAACGCATTATTCCTTCGCTACCATTTGTCCATGCTGACTTGATGCATTGCGCCGCAACAGAGATGGTGATCCATCTGGATGATTTGCTGCGCCGCCGCCTGCCACTACTCATTCTGGCAAAACTAACTGAAGATCAATTACTGCAAATTGCTCAGCGCATAGCTGATACATTAAGCTGGAACAATGAGCAGATTGCCCAGGAAATCACACATTGCAACAAATACGGAGGTGTGTGGTGATTGCAGCAATCGCGCTTGACTTGGGTACAACATCCATCAAAGCTGCCTTGATGGATCGTCAAGGGGCTGTCCAGCACATTGTCACTCAACCGGCACCTGTCATCGACAACGACAATGGAAGATACGAAAGCAACGCGCTGCACTATGTTACAACTGCTGAACAGGTTCTCAAAGAATGCCTTGCACAAACCCATATCAATCCGCCGTTAGGATTGTGCAGCCAACGTTCGTCTTTCCTGCTCTGGGATAAAAACAGTGGCGAACCGGTAACACCATTAATCTCCTGGCAAGATGACCGCGGTGTGAGTTGTTGTGATCGCTTGCAGATATCTTCAGATACCATTCACAAACTCACCGGCTTACGCCTAACGCCTTATTACTTCGCACCTAAGCTCAGTGTTTTACTGCAGGAAAATGCTGAATGGCGAGAAAAGCTTATTCGAGGTAAATGGCTAACCGGCACACTGGATACTTTTTTGATCTGGCGTTGGACAGATAAACAGCATTTTATCACCGATGCATCAATGGCCGCACGCACGCTCCTAATGGATATCCATCAACAACAGTGGTCAGATGCTTTATGTCAATTATTTGATATCCCACATTCAATTCTGCCGCAAATCAAACCATCAATCAGTTTGAATTTGTCTTTAAATAATGGATTGATGCTACAAGCCAGCGTAGGCGATCAATCGGCCGCTTTGATTGCCAGCTTAACTAACAATCAAAGCGAGGCTTTGGTTAATCTAGGCACTGGTGGTTTTGTGATTCGTTCACTTGGCCAGGAAGAAACGGCGTTTAATGGTTATTTGCAAACTCTGGTTTACCAAAACGAAAACCAGCAAGCACAATTTGCTATCGAAGGTACGCTCAATTCCATTTCCTCCGCACTTGCACCCTATCCGACAAATGAATGTTGCATCGAAGATCTGGCGGACAGCAATATTTTTTGCCTGGCAGAGCCCAGTGGCCTAGGTTCGCCCTATTTCCGCAAGGATTGGGGTATCCATTTCTCCCAATCCATTGCAGATTTAACTCCATCACAAATCGTCTCACTGTTATTTGAAGCAATTATTTTCCGGGTTGCACGTATCCTGGAAGAATTTCACCGGCATGCATCGCTAACCCAGGTCTATTTGTCCGGTGGATTATCCGAATTACCTTGCCTGCAACTGGGTATCGCACAATGTGTTACCTTTCCGGTTTATCATTTGCAGCAAAAAGAAACCAGCCTGCAAGGTGCCGCCCTGATGGCTTGCGGATTTAGAACAACCTGCCACCGAGAAATGCAGAAAATAGAAAGTAAACAGGCAAATACCGCACTCATGAAGAAATATCAACGCTGGAAAGTATGGCTGGATGATTTATTAAGCATTCCCCATGGTTAATCCTAAAACCATACCCGAATGAATAATCATTCCTGTAAAATCCGCATCGCGAGTGCCGTTCATATACGCAATCAAATTATTTGCAATTCATTATCATTCATTGCATAGCTTCATGATATCAG
Source organism: Nitrosomonas supralitoralis (assembly GCF_003011925.2). Classification (GTDB taxonomy): domain Bacteria; phylum Pseudomonadota; class Gammaproteobacteria; order Burkholderiales; family Nitrosomonadaceae; genus Nitrosomonas; species Nitrosomonas supralitoralis. The sequence continues at coordinate 3,311 of NZ_PXXU01000044.1, read as the reverse complement.
TCACATAGAACAAAATTGATCATTTCATGCTACGATGCTTAACAGTTCACAAGGAAGCCTTATGACAAACCATATACCAGGTTATAACTATGGCAGCGCTTCGCTGCAAAAATCTCCCGTATCCATGGATGATTTTGCCAAACTGAAACAAGCCAGCCTGTTTGACGAAGACGATATACGTTATCTAAAAATGTCGCTGGCGTGCGCAAACGCTTCGGACAATGGATTCTCGATACCGCCAACGCCGAGTACAACCAAGACTGACTCAATTATCAGTACGAAATCGGATTGCGCCATCACAGTTCTAAGAAAAACACTACCGACAACGTTAAGTCCGTACCGATCATTCATGTGCACTACATTTTTGCGCTGCTGATCCCAATTACCACCACGCTGCGTCCGTTCCTGGGAAAAGGTGGCCATTCCCGAGACGAAGTGGATAGCATGCAAGACGCATGGCGTAAATCGGTGCTGATGCAAGTGATTCTTTGATCACAACCTTATATCAAATCAGGAGAATTCTAATACTGCAACGGAGGACAGACAATATCTGTTCCCCTATCAAACATATAAGCAAATCTGAAGATCCAAATTGCGTTTCCGAGCATAGTGAAAAATACTTATTACACAATATAATAGATTTATGGCCATGCTCGCAATGAGAATCAACCTGGTTTAGTTGAATTGAAGCGATAATATTCTTATTACCGAAATCTTTGTGGCTACTTATGCACCTATCCATTGTTATACCCGCTTTTAACGAAGAACTATTGATTGGAGATTGTTTGAATTCTATCCAAGAATCAATCAATGCCAACTCAGAATTCGATTTTACCCATGAAGTTATCGTCGTCGATAACAATTCAACCGATAAAACCGCAGAACTGGCCAAATTAGCCGGTGCGAAAGTAGTGTTTGAAGCAATCAATCAAATAGGCCGCGCTCGCAACACCGACGCGTCAGTCGCAACTGGTGATTGGTTGCTATTTGTCGATGCCGACAGTTTGTTGAATCCCAGTATGATCGTCGATATCCTACAAATGATCGAAAGCGGAAAATACGTTGGTTGCGGTAGTGTTATGTACATGCCAGATCTGCCATGGTGGAGTAACGTCGCGCTACAATTATGGACTACGCTATCGGTCACATTCCACTGGGCTTCCGGTGCCTTGGTCGTATGCCGAGCCGATGCATTTCGCGACGTAGGTGGATTTAACCAGGAATTATTCGCCGCTGATGAAATCGATTTGAGTCAACTGCTCAAGAAATGGGGCCGCAAACACGATTTAAAGTTTACTATCCTCACTCGCCACCCACTCGTCACGTCACCTCGCAAGGTAAAACTGTACACAGGCCGAGAAATGGCCGCACAGCTCCTTAGCGTCTTACTTAGTCCACGCAAGACATTGCAAAACAAGAAGAAATTGCCAATTTGGTATGATGGAAGACGTTAAATTTCCTGCTTTAGTGTAATCACATCAATTGTAGATTTAAAAAATCATGTATGACGATATACCAAATCTTTATGTGTAAGATACTTATGGCATCCATATTTTTTGTCCAGATGTGACAAAAAATGTCATTTTTTTCGTTCGGCAAAGGGAGGAAATAGCATTTCACAGAAATAGCTTCTTTTTTACGTGTAGGAATTTTCTCTTTAGTTTCCCTGTATATCAATATTCACGAGGCATTCATTACCCTAGGAGGAACGGCTTTATATCGTGAGAAATTTAATTATGGCACAGTTTGTGCTTAATTAGCATTGTAATATGAAAAAGGCAAACCCTGTGAAAGCAGGGGGCGCAAAGTCACTGATCTAAAGGGATAATTATCCCAATGATAGCAGGACTGCCAGATAACGCAACTTGTTCACTTAATCACATTAGTGAACAAGCCACGAGTAATTAAACTTCAAAGCGTATCCATGCAGTTCCTCTCTTGAAACTTTAAGAAGGAATTATTTATGAAAAGCAATGATCAACTAGCAGCTATCAATTCGATAACATTAACTGCCCACACAATTAAGAAGCAAGCAAATATTTTATTAGCCTCACTAATTTTTATTTTCAGTATAGTTTTAGCTCCCTTGAACGCAATAGCAGCAACGACAGACCCCACCGCAGTCAAATGGCATCCAGGTCACTATTACATAATCAAGGGTGCTAGCAAAAACAATGCCACATACTTAGCACAGGTATATAGTGAGCTTGATGCCACACCTGCATTGCAAGGAATGATGATCCGGTATTTTTGGAATGATCTGGAAAAATCAAAAGGTGTATATGATTTTTCATCCATTGATAAACGTCTTGCTGAACTGTCCGCCAGAGGGAAACGCTTGGTTATTCAGGTACAGACAAAATCATTCAATAAAAGACAAGTTGTGCCAAGTTACATGAAAACAGCTGAATATGATGGCGGTGAATATGATATTAGTGATTATGGAAACACAGTCGTAACCGGGCGTAATATTAAGTTATGGAATTTACAAGTACAGAATCGCCTGATTGCCTTATTTAAGGCCATGGGGACGCGTTACAACTCCCACCCTTACTTTGAGGGTATCAGCATGATAGAAACCGCTATGGGTCAACCTATTGCACCTCTCTCAAATGCACAGGTAACTGCATTTTATAACAATAAGCTCAATGTGCAAAAGCAAATGCGCTTGTTTTTTCCCAATACAATGACAATTCAGGAAGTAAATTATCCACGTCCAATTCTCGCATCATTCGTGACAGGCCTCAAAGATATTGGGACGGCATTGAGTAGCCCAGATACTTTTATCGAGGAAAAAGGCTTGCTCTTTAAAGCTACAAAATATGACCCCAGCCAGGGAGTTTATAATTACTATTCAGACTTTGCTGGCATCATTCCCATGGTTCCCACGGTTATGTCAAATAATTATAAAAACACGAAAGGCGATGGAACTGGTTATGTGCCAACTATTTCTCAGATTCTGGCTTTTGCGAGAGATACCCTGCATGCTAACTATATCTTCTGGACTCGTGAAACACATTATGCGCAGGTATTGGAAGTTTTAAACATGAATGCGCAAAAAAATGCTCCTGCGGGTGGATTGAATCCTGCTTGTCCAACAGCTTATTCGTCTTGTGTTAAATAAGTTAGATTCGTCAATAAACTTAGGGGTAAAGCTTTGAAATTTACCCCGATAAAACAGAATTAATTATTTTGTATAAAACTATAGTGAATAGTAAGTAATTGGCTAATATACTTTCTGCATCAAATAAGCGCTTCTCAGATACGAAGTTCGTCCTAAGCCATATTAATAAAGACTGAGTATTGGAAAC
>NZ_PXXU01000043.1 GCF_003011925.2 Nitrosomonas supralitoralis | reverse complement strand
ATGCCGTGCGTGCCGCCACTTGTTGCTTGAGAATATCTTCAGTTTCATCACGTTGCATCTGAAGCTTTTTCTCGATATTTTTCTGCTCTGTGACATCTCGGGTAACACCTACCAGTCGGTTTGGCTGACCGGCTTCGAAATAAACCCGTCCCATCGCAGCTATATACCGTTCGTCACCATTGATGGAATTTACGACACGATATTCCGCTTTGAATTCTCCGTTACCGGCAGGGTTCATTGCACAATCTATAGCTCTTTGTCTCGCCGCACGATCCTCCGGATGTATCCTCGCAACGAATTCCTCATAACTTACAGTTTTCTCCGAATGATCGCCCCATAACTTACGCATCTGATCATCCCAGTATACGATATTACGTTTGATCTCATAGTCAAAAATACCTAGCCCTGCAGCCTGTTTGGCCAACCGCAAACGCTCTTCACTCACTCGGAGCGCTTGTTCTACATCCAGACGTCGTTTGGCGGCATTAAATGTGATAAGAATATAAAGCTGTTTCTGGATTACTATGGGACTTAGACTAATATCCAACAACATTTCTTTGCCGTCCCGATCTACTACCATAAGCTCATTGCCCACACCCATGGACCGCTTCATCGGATGACTTAAAAATTGTGCTTGATGGTAACGATATTGTTTTCGGTACCGAGGCACTATAAGTATTTCAACGGTCAGTCCGCTCAACTCATCTGCAGAATATCCAAAAAGCTGTTGTGCAGTTGTATTGGCCAACACGATATGCCCAAACTCTTCCACCAGCAACATCGCATCCGCTGCCGAATCAAACATAGTTCGGAAACCTAATTTTTTTGGCAATTTTATCAAAATATTATCCTACTGTTGAACTCGGATAGAGAACGTTGTAAATCTTACAATAAAACAATCTTTTTGTACAAGTTTGTTTATATATAAGGGTTTGCACTTACGTGTTAGCACGAATATTGCCTCCCTGTGTTCTGCTGTACGATTTGCTAGGGTAATAAGTAAACCCGACTTCACACATAAGATGTTTTTAGAAAAAGATAAGAACTATGATCAGAAAAAATAGAGAAATCACTCCAGTTCTATGAACTGCTTACGATCACTTGACCTGATGTTTTTACCACGGAAGTGATAAATCTTTTTTAACAGTTTGGAGAAACATAATGATTAAAAGAATATTAGCCTATGAATGTATTCTGATTGCCCTGTTTATGTTACCGAGCGCAATATTCGCCGCCGAGACATCCAAGAGCCGGTCAACAAAAGAGACCATTCCAATCGAACTTCAGCGCGGACAATCCCAGCAGGTTACACCCCAAAAAACGGAGCGAATCAAGTTTTCTGATGAAGCTTTAAGTCGTCAGACCACAGACACAAGCCTGATTCGCATGAATATTAAAGCCAAACTAATCGAAACAAAAACAAATTTCGATACGGTGCTCGATGTTAGAGCATGTAAAGCCAATCTTGCCAACTACTTTAAAATAAGAGGAGTGTAATATGTCATTAACCAGTCTACTCGTACCTGCTATTCTGTTCTTTGCGCTAGGTATGTTTGCTTGTCTCATCAAATCGGATCTGAAATTCCCGCCCGATATGCATAAGATGATCGTTATTTACTTATTGATCGGGATCGGGCTACATGGCGGCAAGGCACTTTCCGGATCAGACATGTCATCTGCTCTTCCCGCTGTATGGGCGGCGCTTGGCTTTGGCGTCGGGTTACCGATACTTGCTTACATCATCTTGCGAGGGCTCGGGAAAATCGACCCCCTTAATGCCGCAGCCATTTCCGCGCACTATGGTTCGGTAAGTGCAGGAACCTATATGACGGCGGTCGCGTTTCTGGGAGGCATAGGCGTCACGTATGAAGCCTATCCTATCATCATGCTGGCAATTATGGAGTCGCCTGCAATCATGATTGGTCTGGTGCTTGCCGGCTATTCGCGAAGAGTTTTAGCTGGAGGCGCGGAAGTCAAAGCTGACAAAGGGATGATGAAACATCTGATCATCGACGCTTTTACCAACGGTAGTATTCTGCTGTTGTTCGGCTCTATGGCGATTGGTTGGGTTGTTTCAGAGCCTAGTTATCATAAAATTGAGCCTTTCTTTGAGCTTATTTTTATGGGAGCATTATGTATATTCCTGGCTGATATGGGAATGGAGGCCGGAAAAAGACTGTCGGAGTTTAAATCCGTGGGCGTTTTCCTGGTTTGTTTTGGTATCATTATGCCCCTGATTGGTGCGGTTTGTGGGTTATTCGTAGGCCACTTCCTTTTAGGTTACTCGATAGGAGGCATTACGTTGGTGACAGTGCTTGCAGCCAGTTGCTCATACATCGCAGTTCCGCCAGCGATGCGCCTTGCGATTCCTGAAGCTAATCCGTCGTTTTATCTCACTTTATCGCTTGGGGTTACTTTTCCGTTTAATGTGGTAGTCGGTATACCCATGTACTATGCAGCTGCCCAGTACTTGCACGAAACCTACTATCCATGGTGATTAGTATTATAACTACGATAAGACTTACTTAGTGTTTGTACGATTGCGCCGTGGTAGAGTGTAAGGCGGCAGCGCCAAAAAATGCTGTCGCCCAGCGCCTCTTACATGGCAAAATCTTAGATAGATAAGACTCTTATTGGATTGGATGTATTAATCGTTATGAAACTCCTCGGGAGATCTTCAATAATAAACGGAGCATTTAACTTCCGATTCTGACACTTACATTATAAGGAGAAAAACTATGTTTTCTGCGCCTGAATCCATTGTAACAATGAAGCGGATCGAGATTGTCATTCATGAAGAAAGGCTTGATGACTTGATTCAGTTGTTTATCGATGCCAAAGTACATGGCTACACAATCATTAAAAAAGCGGGTGGTTTTGGTTCAACCGGCGAACGGGATCAAGACGACTATATACTGGAGCAATATAACGCAGTTTTAGTTCTCGTCTGTGATAAGAAACAGGCGGAGAAGATCGCTGAAATGCTTCACCCCAAATTAAAAGTTTTCGGAGGTATGTGTCTGATTTCAGATTGCCAACAGCTTACTTCAGAGTAAATTATACTAATATTGTTAAGTTCTCTCTTTAGCTTACCCGCGGACGATGACTAATGGTTACGTTTGCGGTAGGCTTGTCTAGACAGAAACACAATCTTTTAAGAATATTGAATGTAATATTCCAACAAGCGGCTGCCTAAGCATCGCATTTTACGGATAGTGATTAACTAGAGAGTCTAGTTGTATCAAACTTTGAAAATTCACGCCCGTCAGCTTGCCATATAACGTTTATACGGTTTCTAATTGAAACAACCAGATCATTTCATTACTGTGCCTAGTAAATCCGTAGCATAATAGCAATAATGTAAGTGAATTGCGTCGCGAGCCAGTTTAAGGTGGTGCTCAGCGACGCACTCCACTTCACCAACTCAATGCAGAAGCATGCTTTGCATCGATCCTTAGAGAAATTTTTGCCACCGTATTACTTCCGGATCCTTAACTCTTATCCGGATCGTCAGTTTGAGTTGTTTCATCAGCTGACTTCTCGCTGCGATTACGATCGAGGAGTTAATAAAGCACTCCGCCGCAAGCAGCGGGGTATTAAATACGCTCTTCAATCTGATGGTTTTCAATCAGCTTTCGCTTCAAGGACCAAGGAATTGAACCCACAGAGATTAAACAAACCCTCTTTAGCTTGTGCAATGTTCCTCTGGTGAGGTTTTTAAAATACCGGTACAGAACATCAGTAACATATTCATTCCTTGGTACTGTCAGTGCCGATACAATCGGTTGTTAAACTGATAATTAGCCTGTAATCTACAGACAGTGCAAATTCCGATGCAACAGATTCATCGGTGTGTGATAGTTATTGAAACAGGAATTTAAGATGCAAAATAGATGGATATTTAAGGTAATTGCTTTTTTGATGGCAGTGTCATTGTTATCCGGTTGCTGGACATTGGCTGTTGTAGGAGTCGGTGCTTATGGAGGATATAAAATGAAAGAGCATGGGTATACCTTGCAAAATCCTATTACTAAAGAGAAGAAAGCAAATAAGTAAGATTTACTTTTTGACTCTTTTCCCCATATCTTCCATCTTCTCTTTATTTCTGAAGCTTTCATAGATCATCAATGCCGCACCGATAAAAATCGCAGAATCGGCAACATTAAAAGCAGGCCAGTGATATGCGCCGATATAAAAATCCAGAAAATCGACCACATGACCCAGTGTAACGCGATCATACAAATTTCCTAGTGCACCCCCGAGAATTAAACTCAACGACAAACAGAATAACTGCTCATGTTTATATTTATTGAGTAAGTAGATAATCAAAAGAGCCGCACTACCTGCAATACCGCTCAGAAACCAGCGTTGCCAGCCGGATTGCTCACTCAAAAAACTGAATGCTGCGCCCGGATTATAGGTAAGCACCAGATTAAAGAAACTGGTCAACGGAATACTCTGACCAAATTCCAAACTAGACTCTACCCAGTATTTAGTTGCAAGGTCCAGCGTTAAAATAACTAAGGCTATGCCCAGACTGACGTAGAGCTTCATAGTAAGCAAGTATCCAGTAAATAATTTAAAGTGTTAGGCATAGTTACGCGCTTCACCGTCGCCATAAAGATTGGAAACGCAACGCTCACATAAAGTTGGGTGATCCGTGTGATGTCCGACATCCTGGCGATAATGCCAGCAGCGCTCGCATTTTGTATGTGTGCTGGATGTCACAATAACACTCTCCTGTTGAGTGTCATTTACTTGAATCAAATTAACTGCAGAGACAATCAACACAAATCGCAAATCATGGCCCAATGTGCTGAGCAGGGTGAAATCTTCAGCGCCGGCACGAATTTCAACCATCGCCGCCAGCGAGGAACCTATTTCTCCCTGAGTACGGGAATCTTCCAGCTTTTTCAATACTTGTGAGCGCAATGCACGTATTTTGGCCCAGCGTTGTTGTAAAGGTTTGGCATCTGACTGCTCTGGAAAGATGTGCCAATTGTGCAACAATACACTATCATTGTTATCGCCTGTCAGATGTTGCCAAACCTCTTCCGACGTGAAACTCAGGATCGGTGCAAACAGTCGCACTAAACAATGTGCGATATGATACAGCGCTGTTTGTGCCGAACGGCGAGGCAAACCTGTCGCTGTTGCTGTATACAGACGATCCTTGAGAATATCCAGATAGAAACCACCCAAGTCTTCAGAACAGAAATTATGTAGCTTATACACTACTTGATGAAATTCATAACGTTCATAACTCTGCGATAAATCCTGCTGAAATGCTTCTGTTAGCGCCAGCATATAACGATCAATTTCCAGACATTCCGTGACATCAATCGTATCAGTCTGCGGATCAAAATCCATCAGATTAGCCAGTAAAAAACGCAACGTATTACGGATACGGCGGTAACTCTCGATTACCCGCTTTAGAATTTCCTCGGAAATGGAGAGTTCTCCAGAATAATCGGTAGATGCGACCCATAAGCGCAGAATATCGGCACCAGAAGTATTTATCACTTTTTGCGGAGCAATTACATTACCTTTGGATTTGCTCATTTTATGACCGTTTCCGTCCACCACAAATCCGTGCGTGAGCAGCGCTTTGTATGGAGCCTGACCATCGATGCCGCAACCGGTCAGTAACGAGGATTGGAACCAGCCACGATGCTGATCGGAACCTTCCAAATACAAATCAACAGGAAAGGTAAGCTGTGCATCTGCTTTAACGACAGTGTCGTGCGTGGTACCGGAATCAAACCAAACATCCAGAGTATCGGTTAGTTTTATATAATTCTTGGATTCCTCTCCGAGCAATTCTGAGGCCTCCAGCGCAAACCATGCTTCGATGCCCTGCAATTCCACTTTCTGTGCTACTTGTTCGAGCAATTCCAGTGAACGGGGATGCAACGCATGAGTATCTTTATGCACAAAAAAGGCCATCGGAACACCCCAATTGCGTTGACGTGATACGCACCAATCGGGACGGTTTCTGATCATTGCTTCCAGACGTGCCCTGCCCCAGGTCGGATAAAATGTCGTGGTGTCGACCGCTTGCAAGGCCAATTCACGCAATGTTTGATTTTGCGTAGCTGCGACGGCGGCATTGTGCAAATTCATGCCGATGAACCATTGCGGAGTGGCGCGAAAAATAATGGGAGTCTTATGGCGCCAGCAATGAGGGTAGCTATGATCAATTTTTTTCAGGCAAAACAGATGTTCATTGGTCTTAAGTGTATCAATCACAACATCGTTGGCCTTCCATACCGAGAGTCCGCCAACCAAAGGGATATGAGCAATAAATTTGCCATCGCCATCAACCGGGCTCTCGCTCGGCAAGTCGTAACTTTGTCCGATAAAATAATCGTCCAGACCGTGTGCAGGTGCCGTGTGCACGAGCCCTGTACCGGCTTCCAATGTGACATGCCTGCCACAAATGATTTTTACCGCGCGCGATTCAAACGGGTGCTGTAATGGCAAATGTTCCAGCGCCTGACCTTTGCATGTAGCCAGTGTTTCACCGGTTAAATTATAACGCTCAAGACAGATTTGTTTCAGTTCACTGGCGAGTATCAATAAGCCTCGTGCAGTTTGTACGAGTGCATAATCGAATTCGGGGTGCACACAGACGGCTTGATTAGCGGGCAATGTCCAAGGCGTAGTGGTCCAGATGATGGCATAGGTTTGGACATTCTCAGGAACAGAGACACCAAAAACATTGCTAAGTAATGGATGCGCAGATGCAATTGCAAAACCCACGTCAATTGCAGGTGAAGTTTTGTCTTCATATTCCACTTCCGCCTCAGCCAGCGCGGAACCGCAATCTATACACCAATTAACAGGTTTCTGACCTTGATATAAATAACCATTTTGAAAAATCTTCCCCAGCGCGCGAATAATGTCGGCCTCTGTTTTAAAATTCATCGTGAGATAAGGGTGTTCCCAATCGCCCAGAACGCCCAGGCGTATGAAATCGTTTTTCTGACGCTCGACCTGTTCTCTGGCAAAAGCGCGGCAGAGTTCGCGCACTTTATCGGCGGGTAAGTGCTTGCCATACTTTTTCTCAATCTGATGTTCGATCGGCAAGCCATGACAATCCCAGCCAGGAATATAAGGCGCATCAAAGCCTGACAGTGTCTTGCTTTTGACGATAATGTCCTTGAGGATTTTATTGACCGCATGACCGATATGAATATCACCATTGGCATATGGCGGACCATCATGCAGTATGAATTTTGGGCGACCTTTGCAGGCAGTACGAATTTTTTGGTACAGATTTTTTTCTTGCCAGGCTTTCAGCATACTGGGTTCGCGACTGGCGAGATTGCCGCGCATTGGAAAAGGAGTGTCTAGTAAATTGAGAGTTTTTTTATAATCAATCATGAAGTTACAATGAATAAGTTAAAGGGCGCCGCACATGCTATTAAAATGAACCGGTGTTGTCATAAAAAATTCTTTAGCTTGTGCGACATCTTTTTCGATCTGGTGGACGAGTGTATTGATATCTGCATATTTTTCTTCGCTGCGTAATTTATGCAGAAAATCAACCTGCAAATGCTGTCCATAAATTTCATTGTTAAAGTCGAATAAATGAACTTCCAATACCGGCTTTCCGTTTTCATGAATAGTTGGCCGCACACCCAAACTGGCGACACCCGGCAAAGGAATTGTCGGTGACGACGGATTGGCACCATATACTGATACAACGAAAATGCCGGAAAGTGGTGGGCGATTATGCTTCAGCTGAATATTTGCTGTTGGGAATCCTAATTGCTTACCTAATTTGTCACCATCTATGACGCGACCACTGATACTGTAAGGCCTGCCCAATAGTATTCTGGCTTGCTCCAGATTACCATTGGCCAGTGCTTGACGGATAGCAGTGCTGGAAACACGCTGATCATCAATGTTGACGCTCGCCATGACTTCTACGGTAAAGTTATTTTCTACGGAGAGCGCTTGCAGCATAGCTGTATCTCCAGCACGCCCTGCGCCAAAACGAAAATCATCTCCCACCAGCAACCAACGAACGTGTAACTCTTGATTCAAAATGTGCGTAATGAATCGTTCAGGAGTGATTCTGGCAAACTCATAATTAAAACGACAGATATGAATACAGTCAATTTCGAGCTGGATTAAGCAAGTCAGTTTTTCCCGCAAACTGGTTAAGCGTGCAGGCGCCTGATCCGGTGCAAAAAACTCACGTGGATGTGGTTCAAAAGTCATTACGCACGCGGGAAGTCCAAGCCGATTGGCTGTATCCTTCAGACGAGAAAGTATTGCCTGATGACCTAAATGGACACCATCAAAATTGCCTATGGTAAGTGCAACCGGTGCCTTAGCATGTGCCGATACCTTGCGCCAAGTATGCATGTGATAAGCAGGAGCCAAGAAATTAGTAATTTTAGCTTGTTTAAGCCAATCAGGTCTAGTTTGCATTGAGACATTTATATCTTGATTCCGCATGACTATCTAGTTCGTGCCCAGAGAGCTGTCAATATTCACTCGGTTGTGGTTTTTCGTATAAATCGCTCAACCTCACGCGACTCTTATGAAGTGCAAACCAAATCAGTCTTTCAATACAGAGAATCAAGATTTAAGAACAACAAGTTATAAAACATTAAGTAATCTACACGTCATGGATTCTGATAATACTTACTGAGTAGTATGGTCGGAAATAAAAACGATATCTGTACAGCTTCAACATAGCACACAATCTTTATACTGCTCACAGCATTGGGCTATCGATTTAAATTTCAAACAAATTTGGGCTCTGGATTTATCAACTTCACAATTCCAGATGTCATTACCCGGAATAATCTTAAAATAGATCTGCTTGCTGTCGCATCGCCTCGATTGCTACTTAGCTGGAGTTGCCATAAGCAGCAAAGTCAATAAGTAAAAACAGAAAACTCATCCCTCAGAATAGCGTTTTGTCAGCAACAGCAACAGCAATTCAATTATGTTGTGTCCTCAGCGAACTAGTCAGTTAGTCGTTGATCTATTCATCTCTATCGCTCTTTTTAGTTACACTGTATATTTCGTTGCCGTGTCTCAAATCGTAGTGAAATTAGAAATCCGAGGCAATTATACTGATTGAATATGATCTGAAAAGCTCGAAGCGTTATAATATGCGCCACAGAATTGAATAAACCGTTAAAAATTACGTTATGTCACAACCCCTATTCCAAAGAACCCCGCTGCTCGATAGCAATGATATCAGTCTAAAACGCGAGGAAATACGCAATTATTTTCACACCACGCTGGATCGCTATGAACTGCTATTTGAAACGCTGCGTGATGACGAAGCATATTATACAAAACCCATTACTCTGCGCCACCCGTTAATTTTCTATCTGGGCCACACCGCAACCTTTTTTGTTAACAAACTAGTTCTAGCCGGACTTATCACTGAGCGTATCGATCCCAGACTGGAATCGATTTTTGCCGTGGGTGTCGATGAAATGAGCTGGGACGATCTGGACAGCACGCATTATGACTGGCCCAGTGTCGATGAAGTGCGCAGCTATCGAAAATCTATGCGCGTATTGATTGATGAACTGATTACCACCATGCCGCTGACTTTACCAATTTCCTGGGAAGGTAACTGGTGGCCGATCCTTATGGGTATTGAGCACGAACGCATTCATTTGGAAACTTCCTCGGTATTAATCCGTCAGCACGCGCTTCATTTTGTGCAGTCGCATCCAGACTGGCAGCCATGCAAAAAATCAGGAGCCGCGCCGCAGAATGAATTGGTTCATGTTGACGCAGGCACCATCGAAATCGGTAAAAGCAAATCTGATCACCAGCATTACGGTTGGGATAATGAATATGGATTTCATACAGCTGATATTCCGGCATTTCAAGCAAGCAAGTATCTTGTAAGCAACCAGGAATACTTACCTTTCGTTGAAGCCAATGGCTATCGAACCGAGAGTTATTGGCAGGAAGAAGGTCGTTCCTGGCAGAAATTCACGCAAGCAGAATATCCTGCATTCTGGATCAGAAAGGACAATACTTGGCATTTGCGACTGATGACCGAAGAAATTCCGATGCCTTGGGATTGGCCGGTTGAAGTCAACTACCACGAAGCTAAAGCCTTTTGTAACTGGAAGGCCGCCGCGACAAAACAGTCGGTGCGGTTACCCACCGAAGATGAATGGTATCGACTCTACGATGCCGCACAATTATCCGAAGTATCAATGCACACCAAAGCCTGCGGCAATCTGCATCTGGATTATTACGCATCCAGTTGCCCGGTGACTGAATTTGCTCATGGTGATTTTTTCGATATTGTTGGAAATGTTTGGCAATGGACGGAAACACCCACCTACCCGTTCGCAGGATTTGATGTGCATCCGCTTTATGACGACTTTACCACGCCGACCTTTGATAACCAGCACAATTTGATTAAGGGAGGCTCATGGATTGCCTGCGGCAACGAATCACTACGCAGCTCACGCTATGCCTTCCGTCGTCATTTTTTCCAGCATGCGGGTTTTCGCTATGTAGTTTCGGATGCGCAGGCGACGCTGCCGGCTTCCAATTACGAAACCGATAAATTACTGTCGGAATATGCTGAATTTCATTATGGTGACATTTATTTTGATGTACCCAATTTCTCCAAAACTTTGGCAGAAATCGCGATTGAAGCGATGGAAAACCGGCCCAAGCGCACCGCTTTGGATTTGGGCTGCGCATCCGGCCGTTCTACCTTTGAATTGGCGCGCAGTTTTGAACATGTCACCGGAATTGATTTTTCCGCGCGCTTCATCGGTCAGGGTGTGCAGCTGGTGCAACAGGGTGTGCTGCGTTACACCTTGACCGAAGAAGGCGATCTGATTTCCTACAAAGAACGTACCCTATCCGGCCTGGGGTTGGATCACGTCAAAGATCGTGTCGAATTTTATCAGGGCGACGCATGTAATCTGAAGCCAATTTTTACTGGTTACGACTTAATTCTCGCCGCCAACCTGATCGACCGCTTGTATGATCCAGCCAAGCTGCTAAGCGACATACATACACGCATTAATATCGGCGGTCTACTGATGCTTACTTCACCATACACTTGGCTTGCCGAACATACCAAAAAAGAATTCTGGATTGGAGGCTTCAAACGCGATGGCGAGAATTTCACCACATTGGACGGGTTAAAAGAAATTCTGGGTAAACACTTCCGTCTGATACAGGGCTCGAAATCCGTGCCTTTTGTCATCCGTGAAACTAAACGCAAATTCCAGCACACGCTGTCGGAAGTCACCATCTGGGAGAAGGTTTCTTGAGTAGTGGTTTTGATTTTGACCACGAGATCAACCGCGAAGGAACCCACTGCGTCAAGTACGACAGTCGATATGCCATGTTCGGCAACAGCGAGGTCACTCCGGCTTGGGTAGCAGATATGGATTTCGCCGCACCGCCTGCAGTCACCCAGGCGCTGTTAGCACGCGCCAAACACCCAATTTATGGCTACACACTTTTCCCAGACAGTTTATACGATGCCCTGATTCACTGGATGCAGCGACGGCATGGCTGGAACATACAACGCGACTGGATTGTCCTGTGTCCCGGCGTGGTACCATCGATCAACACCGCCGTGATGGCATTCACACAACCCGGCGAATCAGTCATTATTCAACCACCGGTATATTTTCCTTTTTTCTCGGCTGTTACACAGACCGGTCGGATGCTGGCCCCGAACCCCCTGCTACTACAGAATGGCCGTTATTCGATTGATTTTGATCATTTGGAACAGTACGCCAGGAAAGCGAAACTTCTGTTGCTGTGCTCGCCCCATAATCCAGTTGGCCGGGTCTGGCAACCCGATGAACTGGAATGTCTGTTACAAATCGCAGTTAAACATGATTTAATTATTTTTTCTGATGAAATCCACGCCGACTTGATTTACCCCGGTAATCAACACTCTGTTCTGGCCGCGATTGCAACCAATAATAATAAAATCATCACGGCAGTGGCTCCCAGCAAAACCTTCAACATTCCCGGCTTAAATCTGTCGGCACTGATTATTCCAGATAATTCCACCCGCAGCGCCATGACACAAATATTTAACAATTTTCACGTAAATGCATCCAATCCTTTCAGCGTCGCCGCATTTGAAGCCGCCTACCGAGAAGGTGCAACGTGGCTGGACACGCTATTGATTTATTTGCGTGACACACGTGATAATATCGAGAAATTTTTTGCCGAGCATATACCGGAAATTAAGGCAGTCAAAGCGGAAGGCACTTACCTCCTGTGGCTGGATTGCCGGGCAATGAACATGACCGACGCACAGTTGAAGCATTTTTTCATCCATGAAGCGGGTATCGGCATGAATCCTGGCACGCAATTCGGTAAGGAAGGCAGTGGGTTTATGCGGTTAAATATTGCTGCGCCGAGGAACACGATTTTATCGATTATGCAAAGGATTGCACTAGCCTGGCGCAAACAAAAAAACAATCCATGTTAATTTGGTTCAGTCCAGTCGTGTGCACGGTGCATATTAATTGAAAAATCAGACTCTGTTCACTCTAATCCTGCTCATTCACTTTGATCGGCAATCAACTCAGGTAATTTTCACAAATAGTAGCATCATAACCAAAAGTAACCCAGTATTTGAAACTATCATTTAATTTCTTAAACTCAGGAAAATAATCATGTCCAATGACACACTGGCGCTCGCACAAACACTAATTGCTCGTCGTTCACTCACACCTGCCGATGATGCATGCCAGCAAATCTTGATCGATCGCCTGGAGAAACTGGGCTTCCATATTGAAAAAATGCGCTTTGGAGATGTCGATAATCTGTGGGCCCGGCATGGCAACACCACACCAATCCTTTGTTTCGCCGGACATACCGATGTAGTACCCACCGGTCCGCTAGAACAATGGGACAGTGATCCGTTCACGCCAACTATTCGCGATGGACGCTTATATGGGCGCGGAGCTGCCGACATGAAGTCCTCACTGGCAGCCTTTATCACTGCCATTGAAGCATTTCTGGCACAACATGCCCACCATCAAGGATCGATCGCGCTACTAATTACTTCGGATGAAGAAGGCGTTGCTATTGATGGCACTGCGAAAGTGGTCGAAACACTTAAAGCGCGGGGTGAATTACTTGATTATTGCATTGTAGGTGAACCGACATGCAGTGACAAACTGGGCGATACCATCAAAAATGGTCGACGTGGATCCTTATCCGGTAATCTGACCATCAGAGGCATACAAGGTCACATTGCTTATCCGCATTTAGCCAAAAACCCGATTCATCTGGCTGCACCAGTCATTGCAGAACTGGCGCAAACGGAATGGGATCAGGGCAATGAATTTTTTCCTCCGACTAGCTGGCATATTTCCAACATCAATGCAGGAACAGGCGCTACCAATGTTATTCCGGGTGCACTGAACTTATTGTTCAATTTTCGCTTTTCCACTGCAAACACAGTCGATTCGCTCACAGTCAAGGTGCATGAAATTCTTGATAAGCATGGCCTGGATTATGAATTACAGTGGGAACTCTCAGGAAAACCGTATCTCACGCCCAAAGCTGAACTGGCCGACGCCATGCACGCAGCCATTACCCAAGTCACTGCGATGGAGCCACAACTGTCCACTTCCGGAGGTACTTCAGATGGTCGGTTTATCGCTGATATCTGCCCCCAGGTGATCGAATTTGGTCCGCGTAACGCCACTATTCACAAACTGAATGAGTATGTCGAAGTCGACGACCTTGAGCAATTATCGCGAATTTATCTGCTTACCATTGAGAATTTACTGGTTCCAGCAAGTGAGACGATCCAGGAGAATCCAGACAGCTTCATAAATAAGTTAAAAAAATATTTTAACTTTAAATGAGCTCAAATCAATAAACTCTGCGGCATAGCCACAGGGTTTTTGGAATCCTCCAGAGGGCGAGCACCAGGTACAATATAACTAATACAATCAGTTGCTTGATGAGATAGCTATTAAAACGATAATAAACAACAGCTATAAAACATACCTTGCCAGATCCTCACTTTGCGACAGTTCTTTAAGCCGCTCATCAACATAAGCCGCATCGATAACCAAGGTTTCGCCACTGTGTTTGGGTGCATTATAAGAAACCTCTTCGAGTAGCTTCTCCATAACGGTGTGCAAACGCCTGGCACCGATATTCTCGGTTTTACTGTTTACAGAGTATGCAATTTCAGCCAGACGTTTGATCGCATTACCGTCAAATTGCAGTTTTACCCCCTCGGTAGCCAGTAGTGCTTCGTATTGCCGCGTCAGACAAGCATCGGTGTTGGTCAGAATCTGCTCAAAATCGCTGACACTCAGACTGGTCAGTTCAACGCGGATAGGAAAACGTCCTTGCAGTTCCGGAATCAAATCGGAAGGTTTGGACATATGAAATGCGCCGCTGGCAACAAACAGAATATGATCTGTTTTGATCATGCCATATTTAGTAGAAACGGTTGTGCCTTCAACCAAAGGCAGCAAATCGCGCTGCACACCTTGACGTGAAACATCCCCGCCTGTATTGCTTGCTCGAGTGGCAATTTTGTCTATTTCGTCCAGAAATACAATGCCATTCTGCTCTACATTCTGGATCGCTGATAGCTTCAATTCCTCATCGTTGACCATTTTTGCGGCCTCTTCTTCCAGCAATAGTTTTTGTGCTTCACGAATCGTCAATTTGCGAGTTTTCTTTCTTTCACCGGTCATATTCTGGAACATGCCCTGAATTTGGGAAGTCAGATCCTCCATTCCAGGTGGCGCAAATATTTCCATGCTGGCGCGCGGAGCCGCCACTTCGATCTCAATTTCCTTATCATCCAATTCTCCTTCACGGAGTTTTTTTCGAAACTTTTGTCGTGTCAAATTATTGTGATCTTCAGCACTTGCTTGCGATCCGAAGTCCCGAGAACTCGGCAATAGCGCATCAAGAATACGATCTTCTGCACGATCCTCTGCAAGCGGTTGCTTCTTGCGTGTTTCTCTTTCTCGTGATTCCTTCACAGCTGATTCCGCCAGATCGCGAATAATTGAGTCAACATCACGCCCAACATAACCAACTTCAGTAAATTTGGTAGCTTCGATCTTAATAAAAGGTGCATTGGCCAGTTTGGCCAATCGGCGCGCAATTTCTGTTTTGCCAACGCCGGTGGGTCCGATCATCAGAATGTTTTTCGGTGTGATTTCCTGACGCAGCGGATCAGCAACCTGCTGTCTGCGCCAACGATTTCTCAATGCGATAGCAACAGCACGTTTGGCTGAATCCTGACCAATAATGTGTTTATCCAGTTCGTGAACAATTTCCTGCGGGGTCATTTGTGACATAGTTTCAAATTCTGTGATTAATGTAATGTAAACAGCGGTTAAAGGTATCGCTCAGATAAATTCATTGCTTGATTTTTGCAGGTATAAAAACTCATCTGCTACCGAAAAATTCAATCGATAGATTCGATAATATGATCCTGATTGGTATAGATGCAGATATCCCCTGCAATAGTCAGCGCTTTCTTAACAATTTCTTGAGATGATAAATCGGTATTCTCCAATAACGCACGTGCAGCGGCCAATGCATATGAACCACCGCTGCCAATCGCGGCAATGCCCAATTCAGGCTCAATAATATCGCCGGCACCGCTAATAATCAGCGTTGCATCTTCATTGGCAATCACCATCATAGCCTCCAGTCTGCGCAAAATACGATCGCTGCGCCAGTCTTTAGCCAATTCCACCGCGGCCCGCATGATATGTCCTTGATGCGCTTCCAGCTTACCTTCAAACCGTTCAAATAAGGTAAAAGCATCGGCAGTTCCTCCAGCAAATCCGGCCAGAATTTTGTCATGATAGAGTCTGCGAACTTTACGTGCACTGGATTTGGCGACTACGGCACCAAGCGTTACCTGACCATCTCCACCCAGCGCAACCTGATGACCGCGTCTCACTGAAACAATTGTTGTCATGAAATTTCTTATTTTGTTACAAAAATTGATTATAACGTATAAAACAACGCAGATTCCGATAGAAAAACCCTATCAAGGTTTAATTTTTTTCTTTGCGCGCGGATGAGCGCTATCATAAATCTTAGTCAGATGTTGAAAATCAAGATGGGTATAGACCTGAGTGGAAGTTATATGGGCATGCCCGAGCATTTCCTGCACCGCGCGTAAATCACCACTGGATTGCAATACATGAGAAGCAAACGAATGCCGCAAAACATGTGGATGCACATTTTGATGCATACCCTGTTGTTTCGCCCTATTCTTCAGTCGGTAAGCAATCGCACGCATACTGATTGCATCACCCCGTTGAGAGATAAAAAGTGCAGCGACATTAGGTTTGATAATCCGCAAGCGCAACTCTAACCAAACAGTTAAGGATTGGAGCGCATGCTCACCAACTGGCACAATGCGGGCTTTGCCGCCTTTGCCCATGACTCTGACCATTCCTTCCGCAAAATGCACGTCGGCAGGCCGGAGCTGTGTCAGTTCCGCAAGCCTCAAGCCAGAAGAATAGAATAATTCAAACATCGCACTATCACGAGCCGTCAGAATATTTTCAACCGGAAATTCTAACAGCCGTGTGGTTTCATCTGGAGACAGTGCATGCGGTAATTTCTGTGGAGATTTGGGAACGCGCACTGCATGACAAGGATTATGCTGATAGCCGTGGTTACGAATCAGGAAATTATAAAAACCACGCCAAGCCGATAGCATCCTGGCTAAACTTCTTCCACCAAGACCTTTACCGTGGAATTGCGCAATCGCTTGGCGGATATTGGGTGAATGCACCTGCTGCAGATCATCTTTGTTGAGATACTGCAACAGAACGCGAATATCACGTGCATAACATTCACGAGTGAGTAGTGATAAGCGCCGCTCATAAGTTAAATGATTAATATATGCGGCAGCCAGCAATTCAGGAGTGCTGTTCATCAATTACTGTCTGCTGATCAGCCAAATTGCCCACAGTTTCGGCCTGATCATAGCGCGTTACGGTAGTGCATACCAGCTCTCCTAACCGTTTTAGATGCAGCGTTCCCATTTCAGGATAAAACCGCTCGACATCAGGGCTGCCTAGAATCACCAAACCGATAGTTCGAGTCGTATTCAAAGGAATCATCGCAAATGAATTAAGATGCTCGGCGCCTTCACCAAACCATTGCTTAATTTCATCCGCAATATGATTACCGCAGTAGGGTTGCGGCAAGCTCTCGGCAATCGTTTGCACATCTTCGCTGACAGAAATGAATTCAGCATTGGTTTTGCCATAGTTAGCGACATTCCAGAGCCGCATGGCCACAAGGGGAATGGCAAAATCCTCTTTCAAACTGAAGTACAAAGCATTGAACAATTCGTCCATACTCGAAACAGAAAGTAATGCGATCGCCAGTCGATGCATTTTCTCTCCAATGGCATCGTTTTCCTCACCAAAATTGATCAATTCCAGTAACTTATCCTGCAGAACACGATTTCTTTCCCTTAATGAAATGACTTGTCTTTCATTGAGCGAGATAACATTCTCATTCTGGGGATGGGAAATCTGGAGATCCGCTAATAAATCAGCATACTCATTGAAGAACTGCGGGTGTTCCTGCAAATACTGTGCAACTTCATCCGGTTTCATCATAGTTCCTTGATTGATTACAAATTGATTTCGCCTTCAAATACCGTAACTGCCGGACCAGTCATCCAGACCGGTGCATCATGCCCTTGCCAGCTGATTGTCAACTCACCGCCCTGCGTACTCACGACAACCTGATAATCCAACAGGTCCAAATTGATGCCCGCAACGACAGCAGCGCAGGCGCCTGTCCCGCAGGCCAGCGTCTCACCGGCGCCACGCTCAAACACACGTAGCTTGATGTGATTACGATCAATAACTTGCATATAGCCCACATTGACTTTATTGGGAAAGCGCTGGTGCTTTTCAATCAATGCGCCTTCGGTCACAACCGGAGCGCTCGCGATATCGTCAACCACTCGCACCGCATGCGGATTCCCCATTGACAATGCGCATATTGTAACCTGCGTATGCAGCATTTCAAGCTGATATGTCAATGCACATCGGTCAGCGATAAACGGAATCTGCTTCGGTTCGAATACTGGTTTACCCATATTTACCGTGATGTTTCCGTCTCTTTCCAGTCTGGGCGATATCACACCACTCAAAGTTTCAATACGAATTTCACTTTTTTTTGTTAGATCATGATCATGCACATAGCGAACAAAACACCGCGCGCCATTGCCGCACTGCTCAACTTCACCGCCATCAGCATTGAAAATGCGATAGCGAAAATCCGCCTGACCTTTCGCCTTCTCAACCAGCAAAAGTTGATCACAGCCAATACCGAAATGCCGATCCGCAAGCTGGCGAATCTGCTGCCGATCAAGATTTATGGTTTGATTGATGCCATCAAGGACCACAAAATCATTTCCCAAGCCATGCATTTTGGTAAATTTCAGTTTCATTGATTACGTATTCCAGCAATTCATTTTGTAAGCGTCATCCAATCATCATTCATCACAAATCTGCCTCCGATGACGTGAAAGGCGTTAGCTCGATTGCATTTGATTATGGATACAATGACTCAATGCCTGCATAAAACACTCTTGACAGTGTTTCATTATCGTAAACAGAATCAATCCTAACTCGGTATCGTACAGCAAATACAGCGTTTAGTGCAGCAATGGGATTGTTGTTGAGAGCAGTCATTTCTTTCAAATTGCCAGCATGGCTGATTTGACCTGCTTAAAGGAAACTCTGACTAACAAGGGATTTATTTGTTGGCTTTGCCGGCAAGGTCATCGATAAAAAATTCAATTTGAAGGTATTTGGGGAGATAAATTAGTGAGGAAAAGTTTCTTACCATCAGACACCCCCAAGGTTAAAACTTTGGTGTCTCCCGGCAAAGCCGGGAGTTATCGATTTTTATGTTAACTAATCTGCTAATCGTTCAGTATCGCTGCCGCCTTTTGAAGACGTCACTGTGACCCGCGCTGGTGGTATCAGGTACGCACTCGAATCGGATAATAGCATTTCATATCGTCCAGGAACACCAACCTGCGACATCGTGAAAGAATCCGACCCTATATGCAGAGTAAGCACGGGAGCAACGGCACCTGTAGTTGCAGCATTTACCTTGTCGCTCGAAAAGGCCACCACTTTGATAGCACCTGTCCCCTTATTCCAGGTTGCCTGACTAATTCTCACATCATCAACGACTTGGACATCTTGCATGGTTTCCAATCCGTTGACGCTGGTGGCAGTAATCGTTGCGTGATCGGGCACATTCAAGGCATTAGTAGAATTTAACCAGGCACGCTTAAAGAAGGTATTTATATCATCGAATGCCATTGCTCCATTTGCTTGAGGCAGACCGCTAATTCTAACGGTAGCAGTAACTGGCGCTTTCACCCATGAATTGATACGACCCGTCGTAATATTATTATTATTTGTCCTACGGAAATAAGTTGTGCGTACAGGCTCAATTCCTGGAGGGGTGTTGGCCTCGTCATATAATTTACCGGCTATCGAAAATAAACTGGTTTGTACAAAATTCTGCCCACTGCCATCCAAATCCACACCTTCTGGACCTTCGATTCGGAAATAATTGATATTGCAATGACCACCGATTACTTCGTGGTCAACATTAGGATCGCCCACATATCCTGCTGGTGGAGTCGGCGCAAAGGCTGGATCCCAGACCAGGAAAGGGCCGACTTCACCGTTTAACATGGTTTCAAACGGTGCAGCCCCCCCCGTATCACGGGTTACATTGATAGCACGCGTGCCAGCCGTTGCGTTAAAGACTTCCGGTTGACAACCGTCAACTTCATTTAGAAAAGGGTGCCAGACTTTGTATTCACCCGCCACTGGTATATCGATTCTAAGACGGACACGCCCAAAAGCAAACTGATCGTTCGGTGCAGGATCTCCCGCGCCATAAGCTGCTTCCAGAGCCAGTACTAAAATACCTCGCCCGCCCCCAGCCAGATTTAAAGTGGCACTGCCCAACCACCAGAATGCCTCAGCACCAAAACCGGTCGCTACTGAAGTCTGATTGGCTGGGTCAACTGGGTCGAAGGCACACAAACCAGTAACGCCATCACCATCCAGGCACAATTGCAACGCAATACCATTGGTATCGGAAAACCACGCCGGAAAATGATTAATCGGATGTATTAAACCCTTACCGGCCAATGCAGCCTGTGCTGATTGCATATTAAAACCCATCATTGCCACCACAAAGACAAAAGCAAAGCTCAATCTTTTGCTGATGTCAAAAATTTCTTTTAGTTTAGAAAGTTTCATGATCAAACTCCTCAAATTTTAATTTAATTCCTAAAACGATCGCGTTCTGTTTGGTTCTATTGCCACGGTGTTGGCCCCGCTATTGTCGATGGTGATCATTTACAGTGTACCGCCCATGCAGCAAAGCTATAAATACTCAATTCCGAAGCTTCTAAATACATAACTCTTTATCATCATTTTGTCCCTCCACTTTGCTAACTTGGTTGAGGAAACTCTGACTATGTCCAGGAACTTAATCAGAGCTTCCTGATTACTCAGGCGTACATACTTTGCAAAGTATTAACGTACGTGTGTACCGCTTTTGGATCCAGATGATTAATGGTGGACATGATTTGCTCCGGATCAGCCAGTGTGGGTGCCATGCTCCAGCGGTTACGTTCATCGTTACCAATACGCACCATGCCGGTATGATTTTCCTTGACATTATCAATATCTTCATCACGATCATAAAAGCCTAACCGATAGCGAACCAATTCGATATCCTCTGTCGCGCCGGTCAGAAATTTCCAGCCGCTCTCGATGCCATAGCGCTCAGCGTATTGCTTGAGCAATCTCGGTGTGTCACGCACAGGATCCAGCGTGATGGAATACATGAAGACATCACGTCCTGCACGCTCGCCCAGCAGTTTTCGTACCTGCAGAAGATTCGCGGTCGATTTCGGACAGATACCGGAGCATTGTGAATACATCATATTGATCGCCACTACTTTATTGCGGATCAGATCGTCATAAAATTTCACCGCTTCACCATCATGCGTATACAGCGTCACATCTGGAAATGGTGCGGCATCGCCCGTTGGCTTGTATTTACTGATATTGGGATTGAGTGTTGATGTGTTGTCATTGAAGCCCAGTTTTTGCCAGGCCGAACTGAGTCCAATCAGACCCAATGCTGCCAATCCC
This sequence comes from Nitrosomonas supralitoralis, assembly GCF_003011925.2. Classification (GTDB taxonomy): domain Bacteria; phylum Pseudomonadota; class Gammaproteobacteria; order Burkholderiales; family Nitrosomonadaceae; genus Nitrosomonas; species Nitrosomonas supralitoralis. Next base: position 9,034 of record NZ_PXXU01000043.1, on the reverse strand, counting down.
ATACCGGCCAGAATTTCTCTGCGTGAATTTACTGGATCATTGTTTTTATTCATGATATAGCCCCTCTTTTCTCGTTTAGCCCACAATATCCCAACGTATCATCATGGCGTGGTCTTCGTGGACCATATTGTGGCAATGCATCACATACTTGCCGGTAAAATCCCGGAAACGCATAAACAATCTTATTTTCTCGTTCGGTCCCAATCGATAAACATCCTTGCGGCCCTTTTCGAACCCAGGCACACGGACTTCTTCATCACTGACATAACGATTCAGGATCAACCCTTCTTCGAAGTGAATATGCACCGGATGACTCCAACCACCCGATGGATTGTCCAATTCCCAAATTTCAAAACTACCTTTGGCCATATTTGCCCGTGAAGAAAGCGCGTTCATGAATTTCCCATTGATGGCCCACATGCCATTTTTCCGCACAAATCGCCATTTCCTGACTGGAGCAATCGCGAGCTCAGCAGTTGTCGGCCTGCGGATCGGGCGTAACTTGAACGGCACCTGGCTGACGTCCGGTTCATCCGGCACACGGTCCACAATGATCTTAAGTACCTTCATTCCCGGTCCTTTGATGCGTTTCGGTCCGCGCGTACTGGTCTGTTCCCATCGATTCACCAGATATAGCTCGGTGCCTAGTGGATATTTGGAAAAATCCACCACAATATCCGCGCGTTCAGCCACGCCCAACTGGACATTCTTCCGATTCAGCAACCGCCGTGGCAGCAGATTGCCGTCATTAGCAATGTGAGTGAAGGGTTGCGATACATTGTTTGGCGTCATCAAATGAAATCGATAGAACCGTGTGGGTCCGGCATTGAGAAACCGCAAACGGTACTTGCGACTGGCAACTTTCAGTACCGGTTCGATGACGCCATTGACAGTAACTTTATCGCCCAGCGTGCCTTCCGGATCAAACTGATCGTGTATTTGTATCGTATCCGCATCAAAACGCTTATCCTGAAATGCCAGTGTGTAATCGTAGTCATGGCTTGGCAACCGCAAAGCCTTCGGATTAGGGTCATGCTCGTCACCTGAATCCAGCTCATCGTAGAGTATGTAAAAACCGGCCATGCCGCGGGTAGCATTGGCTGCCGTGAAATCCAGACAGTGATCGTGGTACCACAGTGTTCCTAATGCTTCCCGGTAATCGCCGCCCACCGGATTCTTGGCGCTTTTGGGAAATTCATCATACCCTGCATACACATTGGGATAAAAATGGTCCTTCCAGCGCCCTGGAGCAGTCAGTGTTGGGCCTGCTTTGGCTGCGCTGAAATAATCACCCGGAAAACCATCGCTCTCCGAAGGCGTATGCAGGTTATGCAAATGCAGACTGACTTCCGGCGTGCCGAAACCGCTATGATCCAACGGCAAATCATTATGCTGGCGCAAAATGACCGGACGCCCATAGCGTGCATGAATGGTAGGATTGATAGCATTATTTTCAGCGACGTAATTCCATACTCGTTGCTTTACATAATCCGGATGAAATTCATGATCAATCTCTTGCACACGAAACTCATAAGTATCCGCTTGGTCGGGCAGAAGCGGATGATCGCCAAAAAAATGTGCCCAGCGTTGATGATCATTGCGCCCACATTCTCCATTGGCGATATTGGGATTGCCTTGTGGAGGAAATGGATCATTGGATAAATCCGTTTGTTCCAAAGGCTCAATCGCTTCGGGCAACTCTTTCCGCCAGGGTCTGGTTGGTGGACTGGGTGGTAATTCCAGAGCTTGCTGCGCCATACTCTTCCGCGATGTTAAAATGGCCGGTGCAGCCAAAATCGTCGCACCTGTTGTTTTGAAAAACGCACGCCGTGATTCGTTGCATGGAGATTCCGAATCAATGGCATTGCCCTGATTAGACTCATATTCGTCAAACTTCATAACTTACCCCCTCTAAAGAAAAAATTATTTTTCTAAAGCTCACACTGAATGCGTTTTATTATTTTTTGACTCTAGATTACTTAAAATGATATTCATAAAATTAAATACTTATGAATGAATTTCTGTCCTCTATCAATATTCTCTTTAGCGAATATCACTTTTATAGTATTCACACATTCATCACAGGACAAAGGGACATGCTTACTTATTTTGCCCTATCACATGTAGGAATATTCCTGCATTTAGCGGAAAATAGGAATCTTGATTTTCCGTTAAATGGAATGGACGTCTAAGGATGCTCACTCTAGGGAGGGCAGCAGAATTATCTTTGGTTTATCGGGAACAGGAAATAAAATAAGTTGCTGAAATCGGTACTATCTTGTCTATTATTAATTTTTGCCTTAGTCTTGTAGCTCACCGGATAAATATTCACAAATTCCTCACAATCTGAGTTAATAAGCTGGACAATTGCATTGTCCTAAGTTTGTCCTAGTTATGTCCTTGTTTCAGGAAGGCCTTATTTCATGCAGTTTTTTGTGGTTTTTATCACCTGAGCATGTACATTTTGCAGAGTGTGCAGCCTTTGGATCAAGATGATCTTATAATCAGCCAATGAAAAACGTTTTCGAAGCAGCTGATGCAAGGCAAAAACAGGCAAAAAAGCGCAATTCATGCTTAATAAATGAGCATTTTGAGCCAGTTTTGCGGTACCACTTCATTCAACACCTAGCTGCAACTGCTTTGACTCATTAAAAGCCCTACCACTTCTGAGCCGTTGCCTTATTTAAAATCAAACCGCTGAAAATAATAAGAAAGAAGATTTAAGTGACGATCCAGTGAATGAATCTGCTCGCTCGAAGTGGGTTACAGGTTGATATCAGGCATGAGTATCAAAATGCGAGCTGGATGGGCAGTGGTAATCTGTTGGATAAATTTGTAGTTGCCACAGATTTTGACCGGAAATATGCCATTCACCTATTGAATAGTGCCTAGGTACCAACCCTGCCCTAGAAGCGCCAAGCATCCCTGAAGCATGATAAACAAGAGCACGACAGGTTTTAATTTCAGTCTGGGGAACCGACTAACTAAATTTGCTCAAAGCGTCTAATGGTCTTGTTTGAGCCGTCTTAGCGTATCGCGCTCGGAATTCAAATCCAACATAACGAATTAGATCCTATCTGCTGATCGTCACATCTACATAGCAGGTCAGATCGCCACAAAATTTCACTATTCGCCATTATGCCTATGCAGCGTCGTAACGTTTGGAAATGGCGTGAATCGCCCGCCGATTTGTATTTGCTGGTGTTGGAATTGAGCATGGATGAGTTGTCGTTGAAGCTCAGTTTTTGCCACGCCGAACTGGAAGAGAATTGAATAACTAACTATTTCTTAAAACTTGACCGCTTACGATTAGGTTTTTTATCGCTATACACACCAAAGGTAGAACTTCGGCGCTCCCGACAAACTCGGGAGCTTACCGCTCTTTAGGTTGACTAATCTGCTATTCCTTCAGAATCACTACCACCTTTTGAAGATGTCACGGTGACGCGTGCTGGCGGAATCAAGTACGCATCATCTGGCCCCGACAGCGTTATTTCATATCGTCCAAAAGCACCACTCTGCGACATTACCCAAGATTTCGAACCGATATGCAGCGTAAGCTCGGGAACAACAGCGCCTGTAGCAGGATTTGCCTTATCGCTCGAAAAGGCCACCACTCTGATCGCACCCGTCGCTTTGGTCCAGGTTGCCAGAGTGATATTCACCTGATCAATGATTTTGACATCTTGCACGGTTTCCATTCCGTTGACGCTAGTGGCTGTAATCGTTGCGTGATCGGGTACATTTAAGGCATTGGTAGAATTTAACGCGGCACGCTTATAAAAGGTATTGATACCATCGAATGCCATTGCCCCGTTTGCTTGAGGCAGGCCGCTAATTCTAACGGTTGCAGTAACCGGTGCTTTCACCCATGAATTGATACGTCCCGTCGTAACAAACGGTGCACTATTATTTGACGTACGAAAGTAAGTTGTGCGTACAGGCTCAATTCCTGGCGGGGTGTTAGCCTCGTCATATAATTTACCGGCTATCGAAAATAAACTGGTTTGCACAAAATTCTGCCCGGCGCCATCCAAATTCACACCACCCGGAGCTTCGATTCGGACATAATTAATACCGCAATGGCCGCCAATTACCTCGTGCAGGATATTAGGATCGCCTACATAACCAGCCGGTGCGGTCGGCGCAATGGCTGGATCCCAGACCAGGAAAGGGCCAACCTCACCGTTTAACATGGTTTCAAACGGTGCAGCACCGCCTGTATCACGAGTCACATTGATAGCACGCTTGCCAGCCGTTGCGTTAAAGACTTCCGGTGGGCAACCTTCGGCTTCATTAAGAAAGGGGTGCCAGACTTTGTATTCACCCGCCACAGGCACATCGATTCGGATGCGCACACGTCCAAAGGCAAACTGATCATTCGGTGCAGGATCTCCCGCGCCATAAGCTGCCTCCAAGGCCAACACAACAGTAGCTCGATTGGTTCCAGCTAGGTTTAAAGTGGCACTGCCCAACCACCAGAATGCCTCAGCACCAAAGCCAGTCGCTACTGACGTCGGGTTGGCTGGGTCCACTGGGTCGAAGGCACACAAACCAGTAACGCCATCACCATCCAGGCATAATTGCAAAGCAATACCATTGGTATCGGAAAACCATGTTGGAAAATGATTAATCGGATGTATTAAACCCTTACCGGCCAATGCAGCCTGTGCTGATTGCAGATTAAAACCCATCATTGCCACTATAAAGACAAGAGCAAAGCTCAATCTTTTGCTGATGTCAGAAATTTCTTTTAGTTTAGTAAATTTCATGATCAAACTCCTCACATTTTAATTAAAATACTTTTAATTACTAAAACGATCGCGCTCTGTTTGGTTCTATTGCCACGGTGTTAGCCCCGCTATTGTCGATGGTGATCTTTTACAGTGTGCCGCCCATGCAGCAAAGCTATAAATACTTAATTCCGATACTTCTAAATACATAACTGTTTATCATCATTTTGCCCCTCCACTTTGCTAGCTAGGTTGAGGAAACTCTGACTATGTCCAGGAACTTAATCAGAGCTTCCTGATTTCTCAGGCGTACATACTTTGCAAAGTATGCACAGCCGTGTGTACAGCTTTTGGATCCAGATGATTAATGGTTGACATGATCTGTTCCGGATCAGACAGTGTAGGTGCCATGCTCCAGCGGTTACGCTCATCGTTACCAATGCGCACCATGCCAGTGTGATTTTCTTTAATATTATCAAGATCTTCTTCTGGATCGTAAAAACCCAGGCGATAGCGCACCAATTCGATATCCTCTGTCGCGCCGGTCAGAAATTTCCAGCCGTCCTCAATGCCATAGCGCTCAGCATATTGCCTGAGCATTTTAGGCGTATCGCGCACAGGATCCAGCGTGATGGAATACATGAAGACATCACGCCCTGCACGCTCACCCAGCAATTTTCGTACTTGCAGAAGGTTCGCGGTTGATTTCGGGCAGATGCCGGAACATTGTGAATACATCATGTTGATCGCCACCACTTTATCGCGGATCAGATCGTCATAAAATTTTACCGCTTCGCCATCATGCGTATACAGCGTAACGTTTGGAAACTGTGTGTCGCTGTCGGTCGGTCTGTATTTGCTGATATTGGGATTGACCGTGGATTTTCTTTCTTCAAAACCCAGTTTTTTCCAAGCTGAATTGAGTCCAACCAGACCCAATACCGCCAACCCCATTCCAGCCAGTATTTCTCTGCGTGAATTTACTGGTTCAATGTCTTTATTCATGATATAGCCCCTCTTTTCTCGTTTAGCCCACAATATCCCAGCGCACCATCATGGCGTGATCTTCGTGAACCATATTATGGCAATGCATCACATACTTGCCGGTAAAATCCCGGAAGCGTATAAATAATCTTATTTTTTCGTTATGTCCCAGTCGATAAACATCCTTGCGGCCTTTCTCGAACCCCGGCACAGGCACTTCAATGTCACTGACGTATCGATTCAGGATCAGTCCTTCTTCGAAGTGAATATGCACCGGATGACTCCAGCCGCCCGATTGATTATCTAATTCCCAAATCTCAAAACTGCCTTTGGCCATATTCGCACCGGAGGAAAGAACATTCACAAATTTTTTATTGATCGCCCACATGCCATTTTGCCGCTCAAATCGCCATTTCCTGACCGGAGCAATCGCGAGCTCAGCGGCTGTTGGCCTGCGGATCGGGCGCAATTTGGCCGGCACCTGACTGACATCCGGTTCATCCGGCTCACGATCAACGATGATCTTGAGTACTTTCATTCCCGGGCCTTTCACGCCCTTGGGTCCGCGCGTACTGGTTTGGTCCGCGCGATTTACCAGGTAGAGTACCGTGCCTATGGGATACAAAGAAAAATCCACCACAATATCCGCACGTTCAGCCACGCTCAGTTGGACATTTTTTCGATTCAGCAACGGCTTTGGCAACAAGTTGCCATCATTGGCAATGTAGGTGAACGGTTGCTGCACATTGTTAGGCGTCACTAAATGAAATTGATAGAACCGTACCGGGCCGGCATTGAGTAGGCGCAGGCGATACTTGCGGCTGGCTACTTTCAGCACCGGTTCGATGATGCCATTAACGGTAATCTTATCGCCCAGCGTGCCTTCCGGATTAAGATCGTCGAATATTTGTATGGTATTGGCATCAAAGCGCTTATCCTGAAATGCCAGGGTGTAATCGTAGTCGTGGCTGGGCAGCCGCAATGCCTTCGGATTTGGGTCATGTTCATCCCCCGAATCCAGCTCATCATAGAGCAGATAAAAACCGGCCAAGCCACGGGTAGCATTGCCAGCAGTGAAATCCAGGCAATGATCGTGATACCACAGTGTTCCTAACGCTTCACGGTAATCGCCACCTACAGGATTCTTCGCACTTTTGGGGAATTCGTCGTATCCCGCATAAATATTGGGATAAAAATGGTCCTTCCAGTGCCCCGGGCCGTTCATCGTGGGTCCTGCTTTGCTTGCACTGAAATAATCACCCGGAAAACCATCGCTCTCCGAAGGAGTATGCAGATTATGTAAATGCAGGCTGATTTCCGGCGTACCGAATCCGCTGTGGTTCAACGGCAAATCATTATGCAACCGCAAAATGACCGGACGTCCATAGCGAGCATGGATAGTCGGATTTGAATCACCTCCTTCACTTAAGTAATGCCATACCAATTGCCTCGCATAATCCGGATGATATTCATAGTCATTAATCGCTGTCGCACGTAAGTCATAGGTATCCGCCTGACCAGGTAGAATTGGCCGGTCCGCAGCCCCAAAAAATTCTTCCCAGCGCTGATGTGAGTTACGTCCGCATTCTCCATTTTGGGAATTAGCATCACAATTCGGAGGATAAATATGATTGGACAGATCAGTCTGCTCCAGCGGCTCAATCGCTTCCGGCAACTCTCTCAGCCACGGCCGGGTGGGCGGACTGGGTGGTAACGATTCTTCAGGAATTACCTCCTGCGCCAAGCTTTTGCGCGAAGTTAAAATAGCGGGCGCAGCCAGAATCGTGGCACCCGTTGTTTTAAAAAACGTACGTCGCGATTCATTGGATGGAGCATCCGCATCAGCGCTATTGCCTTGATTAGATTCATATTCGTCGAACTTCATGATTAACCTCCTGCTACGTATTAAGTTATTTCTCTAAAGTTCGCACGGTGTGCGTTTTTATTATGTTTTGGCTTTAGAAAACTTATTTTGCCAAGCATCATCGGAAACAATCATTGCGATGGATGACATTATTTTTCACTACTTATCACACTGATGTATCTTGAAACTTTTACTCCCAAACATCATTTATCTCAGTAAATACGATTACCCGCTTACATCATATTCCTACATTCTTTATTCAATTATTCTTATTTATTTTAATTCCCTAGCAATCTGAGAATATTCTTATAATTCACATTAAGTAAGTGACAAACCACCTTATTATGTTAGTAATTTTGTCCTGTTTTTGTCCTGTTTTTGCAGGATTAATCGTACATACACACTTATCCCTATAATTCAATTATGTTATTTATGTAAAGCGATTGTGAAAAATGTGTGAAAAGAATGTGGACTGTTTCAACAACAAGGAATTAATAGTGTGAGGATGGTTGATGCGAATTAAATAATCGCGTTGGTGAAAGTTTATTGAATTTATGGCGCATCGCGTTATTAGCGTCAAAGCCCTGATTACCCGATAACTCAGGTTCCCAGCTTACGCTTATGGGTAAAGAAGCTACACTGCATACAAGCCCACCCAGGAATGAGTCATCAAACAACTTTAAATGAGGTGCATTTTGATGGTGTAATAGGTTTAGATCTCATACGACATCCATCAAACCAAACAAAAGTTGATGGATGTCGTATCTTTCTGACTACTACGCGTTACAACACGATATCAGTCGCGAGTAGTGTTGGCGCTCCCAGTAAAGAAATCTGGAAATCAGCGGCCAGGCCTGCATTCACGTTTGCCTCCAGCAAACCCGTTGCGGGAACGTAACGCAACTGACCAGCGGCACTGAAGGCCGCTGCCCCGATAAAGACAAAGGCATTATTTCCGCCCACCGTGGTATTGGCATCAATCGCACTGAGGTTGATGGTATCGATGCCACTGACAAAATCGATAATCGTGTCTCGATTTGTCGCATTGGAATGAGACACAGATGCCTGATAAAGAAAGATATCACTTCCGCTGCCACCAGCCAGGGTATCTGCCCCCCCCCCACCGATCAAAATATCGTTGCCGATCCCTCCACTAAGCGTGTCGGGACCCGCGTTACCGGTTAATACGTTGTTATTATCATTACCCGTGATGACATTGGCCGAGTTATTACCTGTGCCATTAATGGCATCCGCACCAATCAGAGTGAGATGCTCCAGATTAGAGGTCAAACCCAACGTAAAGGTCACGCTGCTGCGAACCGTATCCGCACCTTGACCCGCCAATTCAATAATCGTATCGCCCACGCTATCAACAATGTAGATATCGCTGCCCGCCCCTCCAATCAATGTATCGTTACCGCCCTGCCCATCGAGCGTATCGTTCCCGTTCAAT
>NZ_PXXU01000042.1 GCF_003011925.2 Nitrosomonas supralitoralis | reverse complement strand
TCTTAATTCTGACGTTGCACATCCAACAATCACGTAAAAACATATCGCGAAATTCTTGATTCTGAGTCTGCCTCGCTAGTCTACCTCCTTCTTTCGCAACCCAATCGAAGGTATGTTTAGTTGTTCAAATTAACGAGCCACATGATCTTCCTGAAATCTAACGGAAAGGTAAGGAGCGTGGAGTCATACTTTTCGTCGGAGCGTCCGCCTTGACCGCCAGGTTAAGTTTTTTTCTCAACATCTTGAGGCCTTAGTGCAACCAACATGAGCATGTGAAGATTTTGGATTGCATTATGCAATTTATCTCTAGCTGTGAGCATAGCGTCTGCAATGGCTTCAATTTCTTTCGCAGCGATATATTCATGCGATGCGTGTATCTTATTTTTTCTTACTCGTGATTTCATCCGAAGAACTGTTCCTTCTGGGCCGCCAACGGATGAGCCATGTATCCACGTTGAATGAATAAGCTGATTGCGTTTTGTCTCTGCTTCTGCAGCTAAAGCACCACCCTCATTTAATTGGCTCACTGCTTCCTCGTAACGCTCCAAATAATCGTTATTTCCATGGAAGAGCTCTAACTTATCAGTAAGCGATGGAAAAAGAAGGAGTAGCTTTAATCGGTTAGAAAAAGAATGTTCATTCACAACTGCAATAGCCAGTTTTGAATCAAACACCAACTTATCGGGCTGAAGCAATGTAAGCAGGCCATAAGTTATCGTTGACTCAAGTGATTGAAAAGCAACGATGACTTTTCCGAGCGCTGCGTAGTGCTGTTCAGTAAATGTAAGTGCGGTAATAGTCGACTTTTTCATGAAACCTAGCGACTGAGGTAACCGGCAGCTGGATCGCGAAAAGCAGAAGGAACCTCCACGCACAGCTTGCGGGCGATCCAGTTGGCTGAAATGTTAGGTTCTAACTGACACTTCATTGGCTTTCGACATTCTTCGCTCTACATTCTTTGCACTTCGTGTAAGGAAATGAGCCTTCTGGACTGCGACCAAACAGCAAGTCTGCATTCTCGTGAAAGAGGTGGTAGCAATAATCGAAAACACCCTGTACGTTTAGCTCGGCCATGCCTCGGTGTCTTGGGTTATCCAAGTAATGGATAAGCGCGTTTGCCTGTTTCCGTAGCGCTGCCAATTCAGGAAACAAACGTGAACGGATGACGTTCGTGCCCAAGGTCGCCTCTCGGCACTTCGCACAGGGAATTACCGGAACCTCGACGATACAATTTTGAATTTGCCGCATCAGATATGTGTCCGCTGAACGCGTGGCAAGCGCAACAACATAAGCATGCGACAGTTTTTCCATCCAATCGCGACTGCTTGAGAAAGCGTTATAAGCCCGAAGTGCAGTAGTTCTCTGGATAATCGCCATAGCAACCAGCACTGCGGCCCCTTCACCTGCTCTAAGGCCGATGGCTTCAATGTGTCGCGGAGAAAAGGCTAAATTGTCCATAGTAGCGTGCACTTGTAGCCTAGCGTAGAATTGAGGGGCTTCGCGTTTCTACGCAGTCTCTTAATAATTTTGCAAAAAAATCAAGCATATTGCGTTCACTACGTAACTTTTCTCTCAATCCAATCTTTCACACTTCCAAGCGCCGCAGGCAATTGCTCTGGCTGCGTTCCGCCCGCTTGCGCCATATCTGCCCGTCCACCACCTTTGCCACCAACTTGCTGCGCCACAAAATTGACCAGTTCACCCGCTTTGATCCTATCCGTTAGATCTGCACTAACACCGGCGATCAGCGTAACTTTTCCATCCGCAACGGTGCTAAGCACAATGACGCAGGTTTTGAGCTTGTCTTTCAGTTGATCCAATGTTTCTCGCAAGGTTTTGGTATCGGCGTTTTCCAGGTTGGCGGCCAGCACTTTGACGCCTTTGATTTCCTGCGCTTGCGTTGCTAAATCGGAGCCTTGCGAACTGGCCATTTTGGTTTTAAGACGCGCCAGTTCTTTTTCAGTCTGCCGCACATTGTCGATAATCTGAGCAATCTTTTGCGTGACTTCCTGTGGATTGGTTTTAAGCGTATGTGCAATTTCCAGCAGTTGCGCTTCGCGTTGTTGCACATAATCGATGGCGGCTTTTCCGGTCAACGCTTCGACGCGGCGAATGCCTGCGGCAACACCGGATTCGGCGACAATTTTAAATAAGCCGATTTGACCCACTTGCGGGACGTGCGTACCGCCGCATAACTCGGTTGAAAATTCGCCCATGCCAATCACGCGCACTACATCCGAGTATTTCTCGCCGAACAACGCCATCGCGCCGCGCTTGATCGCATCGTCGTACTTCATCGTGGCCGCTTCGACGATACAATTGTCACGGATCTGGTCGTTGACCAGGCGTTCGATTTCACGGATCTCATCCGCGGTAAGTGGCACATTATGAGAAAAATCAAAGCGCGTCCGATTGGCATCAACCAGCGAGCCTTTTTGCGTCACATGCGTACCCAATACCTTGCGTAGCGCGGCGTGCAGTAAATGTGTCGCGGAGTGGTTATTGGCGATGCTGATGCGGGTTTGTGGATTGACTCGCGCTTGCACTGTGTCCTTGATTACCAGACGTCCGCTACGCAATCGGCCCTTGTGACCGAACACGCCGGCCTGGATTTTTTGCGTATCAGTCACCGCAAAAGTGCCATCGGCGGCAAGTAATTCACCGCAATCACCGACCTGGCCACCCGATTCGGCGTAAAAAGGCGTTTGATCCAATACCACCACCGCTTCATCACCCACTTCGATGAAATCCACCGCACTGCCCTGCTTGTAAATGGCCAATACCTGGCCTTCATGCTGCAGAGTTTCGTAACCATAGAACGTGGTTTGATCGCCCGAGTATTCGATACCTTCCTGCATGGTAAATTTGTTAGCGGCGCGTGCTTGTTCACGCTGACGTGTCATGGCTTGTTCGAATCCCGCGTGGTCAACGGTGATACCACGCTCGCGAGCGATATCGGCAGTCAGATCGATCGGAAAGCCAAAGGTATCGTAGAGCCGGAATGCGGTTTCGCCATCCAGCACTTGAGTTTTCCGGTCGAGCGCGGTTTCCAGAATTTGCATGCCATTTTCCAGAGTCTCAGCGAAACGCTCTTCTTCCTGCAGCAATACCGCGGCAACACGTGCTTTGGCAGCAGTCAATTCCGGATAAGCTTGCCCCATCACTTGATCTAAATCTTCCACCAGATGATGAAAAAAAGGTTGTTTCTGCCCTAGCTTGTATCCATGGCGGATAGCACGTCGAATAATGCGGCGTAATACATAACCGCGGCCTTCACTGCCAGGAATGACGCCATCAGTAATCAAAAACGAACAAGCGCGGATATGATCGGCGATGACTTTTAACGAGTTATCGGCAAGATTCTTTGTGCTGGTAACGCGCGCTGCCGCTTTGATCAGACTTTGGAATAGATCAATGTCGTAATTGCTGTGTACATGCTGCATCACGGCAGAGATGCGCTCTAATCCCATACCGGTATCAACCGACGGTTTGGGCAGTGGATGCAGTACTCCGGCACTATCGCGGTTATATTGCATGAAAACCAGATTCCAGATTTCGATGTAACGATCACCATCAGCATCGGCGGAACCCGGTGGTCCGCCTTTGACATCGGAACCATGATCATAAAAAATTTCGGAACAAGGTCCGCATGGCCCGGTATCCCCCATTTGCCAGAAGTTATCCGTGGTGGCAATCCGCACCAGGCGTGATGGCTCAACACCGACTTCGTTCAGCCAGATATCCGCCGCTTCATCGTCTTCCGCATAGACAGTAACCCATAATTTCTCATGCGGAATCTTGAGGATATTGGTGAGAAAATCCCAGGCGAAAAGGATTGCATTGTGCTTGAAATAATCGCCAAAACTAAAGTTTCCGAGCATTTCAAAAAAAGTATGATGCCTTGCCGTATAACCGACATTTTCCAGATCGTTATGCTTGCCACCGGCACGAACGCAGCGTTGCGAACTGGCTGCGCGGACATATGGACGTTTGTCCTGGCCTAAAAATACATCTTTGAATTGAACCATGCCCGCATTGGTGAACAAGAGCGTCGGATCATTGCCCGGCACCAAGGGGCTGGATGCGACGATGGTATGACCGTGAGATTCAAAAAATTCGAGAAATTTTTGTCGTATCTGGTTGCTTTTCATATTTCTTGCTGCGGCTCGTATCGTTCTACTTCAGTCACTGTCAGACCCACTGCTTCGCCTTTGAAGATAGCCAAGGTTCTGACTTTAGCCCGGATTGTGATTTCTTCGCCCATTTTAGGCAAATCAAATTCGGTTAATACCGTAATTTCGTCGCTGCTATCTTTCAGAACATAAATCTTTAGATCAACCAATGGCATACGCGTGGGATCTTTGGGAATACCTTTCAATGTAACTTCTTTACCATCAAAATTAGCCGGTGCGCTATTGATTTCCTGAATCAACGTGATCCCTCCCGCATGCACTTGAAAACCAATTATCAGGATCAGCCAAAAAAAGATTATCTTTACCCAACATTTCTTCATGCGCCTTCCTCGTCTGCTTGTGCGATAACCTGTTGTATTGTTTCCATGGAAAAGCCTCTATTCATCATAAATCGTATCTGTTTGCCGCGCTCTTCTCTGGGAAGAGATTTATCGAATTTCTTGCGCCAGATGTTTAACGCGGCCTCCAACTCGGTTTCCTTGAGTGTCGGCAGAATGTCGTCAATCAAATGGCGATCTATTCCTTTTGCCTTGAGTTCATGCACGATTCTCTGGCTTCCGAAGCGTGATCGGCGAACACGCGCGACCTGCTCAACAACTCGTTTCTCTGACAGAAAACCCCGTTGCTCCAGTTTATCCAGTACACCCGCAAGCACTTCCGACCCACAAGTTTCTGCAAACACAGAGAGCTTTTGCTCCAACTCTCTTCGCGAGTGCTCACGTCGAGCAAGAATGCGCAGCGCACGGATTTCTATAGGATTGCGCGTATTCACAAAACTTATTTCTCTTTTTCGGTTTTCTCTTTTTCGGTTTTCCCTTTCACTGGGCTGGCTTGATCAGCAATACCAACGATCGATCGAATTTTCTGTTCAATTTCTTGCGCGATATTCTTATGTTCTTTCAGGTAATCACGCACATTATCCTTGCCTTGACCGATTTTCTCACCTTTATAGGCATACCATGCTCCCGCTTTGTCGATCAGTTTATGTAACACGCCCAATTCGATAATTTCGCTCTCACGCGAAATGCCCTCGCCATAAAGAATATCAAAATCCGCTTGTTTAAAGGGTGGTGCGATTTTATTCTTGACTACCTTGACGCGGGTTTCATTACCGATGGTTTCTTCACCTTTCTTGATCGATCCGGTACGACGGATATCCAATCGTACCGAAGCGTAAAATTTTAGCGCATTACCACCGGTGGTAGTTTCAGGATTGCCGAACATGACGCCGATTTTCATGCGAATCTGGTTGATAAAAATAACCATCGTATTACTGCGCTTGATGTTGGCAGTTAATTTGCGGAGAGCTTGCGACATTAGTCGTGCCTGCAGACCCATTTGCGGATCGCCCATGTCGCCTTCGATTTCCGCCCGTGGAGTCAGTGCGGCAACGGAGTCTATCACGATGATATCGACTGAACCGGAGCGCACCAGCATATCGGCAATCTCCAGCGCCTGCTCACCATTATCCGGTTGAGAGATCAATAGCTCCTTCACATTCACGCCAATCTTTTGCGCGTACTGAGGATCCAACGCGTGCTCCGCGTCAATAAAAGCAGCGGTACCACCCACTTTTTGCATTTCAGCAATTACTTGAAGCGTCAGTGTTGTTTTGCCTGAAGATTCAGGTCCATAAATTTCGACAATTCGTCCGCGCGGCAAGCCGCCTACTCCTAGCGCAATATCAAGCCCTAGCGAACCGGTTGATACGACTTGTATATCATAAGCGACATCGTTAGCGCCCAATCGCATGATAGAACCCTTGCCAAATTGCTTTTCGATTTGAGCCAGGGCAACGTCAAGCGCTTTACTTCTATTTTCGTCCATGATTTATCCTGTTAAGAGTCAATTGGATTATTATCGCATAACCTATTTGGTATCAACGTAACTTGTTAAAGCAGATTGTTTAGCTTTAAAAAATAACATAGTAAAATACTCGAGTATCTAGCTTGCCTGCGATATAATTATCAAACGAGCGTTGAAATGACGGAATTTTGTTCTGCATTCAATAATATTAATCGGTAACAAGGGGAGAATAGCTATCCGAGTCATTTTGTTAGGCGGTCCTGGAGCCGGAAAAGGCACACAAGCCAATTATATTAAGGAACATTTTGGTGTTCCGCAAATTTCTACAGGTGATATGCTGCGTAGTGCTGTGAAAGCAGGCACTGAGTTAGGTATCATGGCAAAAAAAATCATGGATACCGGCGGATTGGTTTCTGATGACATTATTATTAATTTAGTCAAGGAACGTATCACTCAACCGGATTGTGCAAACGGTTTCCTGTTTGACGGTTTTCCGCGCACCATTCCACAAGCTGATGCCATGAAAGCCGCAGGTGTACCGATTGATTTTGTGGTAGAGATTGATGTTGCCGATGCTGAAATCGTTAAACGTATGTCTGGTCGAAGAGTGCATCCAGCTTCCGGTCGTACTTATCATGTGGATTTCAATCCACCCAAAATCCATGGTCAGGACGACGCAACCGGAGAACCTCTGATACAACGTGATGATGATAAAGAAGAAACCGTCAGGAAGCGGCTGGAAGTCTATCACGAACAAACAGAACCATTAGTTGAATATTATTCACAGTGGTCGGCACA
Organism: Nitrosomonas supralitoralis; assembly: GCF_003011925.2. Taxonomy (GTDB): domain Bacteria; phylum Pseudomonadota; class Gammaproteobacteria; order Burkholderiales; family Nitrosomonadaceae; genus Nitrosomonas; species Nitrosomonas supralitoralis. Next base: position 25,501 of record NZ_PXXU01000042.1, on the reverse strand, counting down.
AGGCGGAAAAGATGCGCCTCGCTATATCAAAATAGCCGGAATAGGTACGGTTGAAGAAATACGCGATCAGATTATTGCAGCACTCAATTAAATTTAATCATACTCATCTATTAATTCGCACAACAGATTCGAACCGCAGAACTCAGGATGCAAAAAACCGCGCCTGAGTTTTTGTACGTAAAGATTTAGTAGATACTTGTTTACGATTTAATCAATCAGGAGAGAAATATGGCAATTAAGAATGCATTCTATGCTCAATCCGGAGGTGTGACAGCAGTCATTAACGCCTCTGCTGCGGGTGTTCTAGAAACAGCACGTCAGCATACTGACAAAATTGGTACTGTGTACGCAGGCCGTAACGGTATTATCGGTGCGCTAACTGAAGATCTCATTGATACTAATGCTGATTCAGCCACGGCCATTGCCGGGTTGCGCTATACTCCGTCTGGCGCGTTTGGTTCATGTCGCTATAAACTTAAGAGCTTGGAACAAAATCGACGTGAATATGAGCGCTTGATCGAAGTGTTCAAAGCCCACAATATTGGGTACTTTTTTTACAATGGTGGTGGTGACTCGGCAGATACCTGTTTGAAGGTCTCACAGATATCAGACACGCTGGGATATCCGATTCAGGCAATACATGTGCCTAAAACCGTTGATAACGATTTGCCAATCACGGATTGCTGTCCGGGTTTTGGCTCAGTAGCCAAATATATTGCAGTTTCCACACGTGAAGCCAGCTTCGATGTAGCCAGCATGGCGAAGACTTCAACTAAAGTCTTTGTATTGGAAGTGATGGGGCGTCATGCTGGATGGATCGCTGCAGCCGGCGGTCTGGCATCTGGTCCAGGATGTGAAATCCCGATTGTGATTCTATTTCCGGAAGTAACCTTCAATAAAGAAAAATTTCTTGCCACAGTAGATCGCTATGTCAAAGAATATGGTTATTGTTCAGTGGTAGTCTCTGAAGGTGTTAAAGGAGAAGACGGTAATTTCTTGTCTGATCAAGGTTTGCGCGATGCGTTTGGACATGCACAATTAGGCGGGGTTGCTCCGGTAGTGGCCAATATCATCAAAGATGGTCTGGGCCTGAAATATCACTGGGGTGTTGCAGATTATCTTCAGCGGGCAGCGCGCCACATCGCTTCTAAAACTGACGTTGAGCAAGCTTATGCCATGGGCAAAGCAGCCGTGGAATATGCCTTGGCGGGACACAATTCGGTGATGCCAACCATTGTGCGTGAATCTAGTTCGCCGTATAAGTGGTCGGTTGGTATGGCACAGTTATCTAATGTTGCAAATGTAGAAAAAATGATGCCGGATAATTTTATTAGCGAAGATGGATTTGGAATTACCCAGGCATGCCGGGAATACCTGGCACCACTGATTGAAGGCGAAGATTATCCACCCTATAAAGATGGTTTGCCAGATTATGTGCGACTCAAAAATGTTGCTGTTCCAAAGAAGCTGAGCGAATTCAAAATTTAACAGTAAGCAAGTTTAAGATTGCATAAGGTGTTGTATGAAAGTCAAACAATATGATATCAATCACCTAACAATCTTAATTTCTTAAATATTTGATGCATTCAGTAAGCAAGTACAGATAAAATACAACCTGATTTTCGATTTAGCACAAGTGTTTAATAATGTGGAATTAATTAGGCCAAGATTCCACATTTGATTTTTATGGTCTGACTTTAATTGGAGTTCTCTATGGCTAGTGGTTTAGTTATCGCAATTCTTAGTGCGATTGTAGCCCTGATATTCAGTGGTATATGGATTAAGGGTATTTTTGCTCAATCTACAGGCAACCAGCGTATGCAAGAAATTGCAAAAGCTATTCAAGAGGGTGCCTCTGCATATCTAAAACGTCAATACATGACGATCGGTATGGTAGGTGCTGTGCTGTTCTTTGCTCTTTGGATAGCACTCGGTTGGGATACAGCTATTGGTTTCGCGCTAGGTGCTATTCTCTCGGGCGCTGCAGGTTTTCTGGGAATGACAGTCTCGGTCCAGTCGAATGTTCGTACTGCCCAGGCAGCAACCATTGGATTGAATGAAGCACTCGCGATTGCTTTCCGAGGCGGTGCAGTCACAGGAATGCTGGTTGTTGGTTTGGGTCTGCTGGGTGTTGCTGGATACTCTGCCATGTTGTTTGATGGTGCCGATCCCAATCAATCTGTCAGTGATGTCATCAAGCCACTGATTGGTTTCGCATTCGGTGGATCGCTGATCTCCATTTTTGCGCGATTGGGTGGCGGTATATTCACCAAAGGTGCGGATGTAGGTGCGGATCTGGTAGGTAAAGTTGAAGCCGGCATCCCTGAAGATGATCCTCGCAATCCGGCCGTAATTGCCGATAATGTGGGCGATAACGTGGGTGACTGTGCCGGTATGGCAGCAGATTTGTTTGAAACCTACGCCGTTACCATTATCGCAACCATGATATTGGGTGCATTATTGTTTACTGCAAACGCACTGAGTGCGGTTATTTTTCCGCTGATGCTTGGTGCAGTGTCGATTATCGCCTCGATTGTGGGTTGTTATTACGTCAAGATGCGTGATGGCGGCACAATCATGAATGCGCTGTATCGCGGCCTGGCTGTAGCGGGCGGTATCGCTCTATTAGCGTATTTGCCGGTAACTGCCTGGTTTATGAGTGATATGTCGCTGATCGTCGATGGCACGGAGATCGCAGGCGGTATGCTGGTGCTGCGTGTCTTCCTGGCTGCTGCAATCGGCTTGGTGTTGACCGGATTGATGGTTGTGATCACCGAATATTATACTTCGACCGAATATCCGCCAGTTCAACATATTGCTGAAGCTTCCACCACCGGACATGCAACCAATATTATTGCTGGCTTAGGCGTTTCAATGCGCGCAACCGCAGCACCGGTGCTGGCTGTGTGTATCAGCATTTTGCTGGCATATGCACTGGCAGGCTTGTACGGTATCGCGATCGCTGCAACATCAATGCTGTCGATGACCGGTATCATTGTGGCACTGGATGCCTACGGCCCGATTACTGATAACGCTGGTGGTATTGCGGAAATGGCAGAAATGCCCGATTCAGTTCGCGCTATCACCGATCCTCTGGATGCGGTTGGCAATACGACTAAAGCAGTTACCAAAGGTTATGCGATTGGCTCAGCAGGATTAGCGGCATTAGTACTGTTTGCTGACTACACCCATGCATTGGAACATGCCGGGTTTGAATTATCCTTTGATTTATCCAATCACATGGTGATTATCGGATTGTTTATCGGCGGTATGATTCCTTACTTGTTTGGTGCCATGTCGATGGAAGCTGTCGGACGTGCCGCCGGATCGGTAGTGATTGAAGTTCGTCGCCAATTCAAGGAAATTCCGGGCATCATGGAAGGTACAGCCAAGCCAGACTATTCACGTGCCGTGGATATGTTGACTAAAGCGGCAATCAAGGAAATGATGATTCCTTCATTATTACCTGTGCTGATTCCTCTGTTGGTCGGTGTGATTCTGGGACCGCAAGCACTAGGTGGCGTATTGATGGGCTCAATCGTAACCGGCTTGTTCGTAGCGATTTCGATGACAACCGGCGGTGGTGCCTGGGATAATGCAAAGAAACATATTGAAGATGGTCATTTTGGTGGTAAAGGCAGCGAAGCCCACAAAGCCTCAGTTACAGGGGATACCGTGGGTGATCCTTATAAGGACACGGCTGGCCCTGCGATTAATCCATTGATCAAAATCATCAACATCGTGGCATTGTTGATCATTCCTCTGCTATAAATATCACGGATTAGTTAATCAAAAAAAAAAGCACATCAGTTACCTGATGTGCTTTTTTTATTCATTGTTTAGGGAGTGTAATTCTATGTCTGGTGCAAACATGAATAATCAGATTGCGCCAAGAAATCACCATATAGGAATGCACAGAATAGTTGGTTTCAAATAAATCCGATTGTATTAAATTAATAAAAATTTCCTGAATTAAAGTTCTGCAAAGGTCTCATTCTATAGCAAATCTCAGAATCATCCATACAACTGTCTTCTCAGTCCACACCTATTCAATATAACCGCACTGATTTCCTCAATCGAAATGCGTGTAGTATCCAAATACGGAATATCGAATTGCTGAAACAACGATTCCTGCCATTGCAATTCTCTTCGACATTGTGCGAGCGACGCATATTCGCTGTTTGGGCGGCGTTCCTGGCGGATGAAATGCAACTGGGCTGGGGTAAGTGTTAAGCCGAACAATTTGTTCCTGGCATTTTCCAATGCCTTGGGAATCTGTTCGACCGTCATGTCGTCCGGGGTTAGCGGATAATTCGCTGCAGCGATGCCATATTGCAACCCTAAGTAAAGACAAGTTGGTGTTTTACCGGAACGTGAAACGCCGATCAGAATAATGTCGGCTTCGTCAAAATGCTTAGGGTTAACGCCATCGTCATGCGCCAGCACAAAATTGACTGCGGCAATGCGCTTGAAATACGACAGTTGATGCTGGCCGTGGGAGCGCCCAGTCATCCGCGCAAACGGCTGATGTAGTTCTTCTTCAATGGAATGAATGAAGGTTTCAAAGAAATCATAAATGCGGCAATTCGCCTGCTTGATGACTTCGAGAATTTCCGGCTTCAGCAAGGTACTGAACACCAAAGGTCGATGACCATCAATTTCCGCGGTTTGATTAATCTGTGCTAAGACAATCCTGGCTTTTTCGATATCATCCAAAAAGGGCACGTTGACGGTATTCCATTTGATGCCGTCAAATTGCGTCAGCAAGCTGTGTCCGAGTGTTTCTGCGGTAATGCCGGTACCGTCGGACAAGTAGAAAACAGTGCGCTTTTGCTGCGTCATTGTTTGATCAGTTTTGCCAGATCGACCCAGGTTTGCATAACCGAATCGGGGTTCAGCGATATACTGCTAATGCCCTGCTCCAAAAGCCAGGCAGCAAAATCCGGGAAATCTGAAGGGCCTTGCCCACAGATGCCGATATACTTTTCTTGCTTATGACAAGCATCAATCGCCATTTTCAGCAGTTTCTTGACCGCCGGATTGCGTTCGTCAAATACATGAGAAACCAAACTTGAATCACGGTCAATTCCTAGTGTCAATTGCGTCATGTCGTTGGAACCGATGGAAAACCCATCAAAATACTGCAAAAATTCTTCTGCCAATAACGCATTGGAAGGAATTTCACACATCATGATCAACCGCAAACCGTTCTGCCCACGCACCAATCCTTGCGAAGCAAGCAAAGAAATTACTTGCTCGGCCTCATCTAACGTGCGACAAAATGGAATCATGATCTCGACATTGGTCAGCCCCATTTCGTCGCGTACTTTGCGTAACGCCTGACACTCGAGCTCAAAACAATCGTGGAAAGCGGTCGATACATACCGCGAAGCACCGCGAAAACCGATCATCGGGTTTTCTTCTTGGGGCTCATAGCGGTTCCCCGCAACCAGATTTGCATATTCGTTTGATTTGAAGTCGGATGTACGCACAATCACCACATGTGGATAAAATGCTGCCGCCAGCGTGGCAATGCCTTCAACCAATTTCTCGACATAAAAACCAACGGGGCTTTGATAACCCGCGATGCGATTGCTGATTTGCTGTTTCAAGTCTTTGGGCAATTGCTCGAATTCCAGCAGCGCTTTAGGATGAATACCGATCATGTTATTGATGACAAATTCCAGCCGGGCTAACCCTACCCCTTGATTCGGCGTGCGCGAGAACGAAAAAGCATGCGATGGATTACCCACATTCATCATGATCTTGACCGGCAAGTCGGGCAGCTGACCGGTATCAGACGTGGTATGTTCGAAGGGAAGCATGCCTTCGTAAACTAATCCAGCATCGCCTTCCGCGCAGGAAACCGTCACTGCCTCTCCGTCTTTGATCGATTGAGTTGCATCGCCGCAACCGACCACCGCCGGAATACCCATTTCCCTAGCGATAATTGCTGCATGACAAGTACGTCCACCGCGATTGGTAACAATCGCCGATGCCCGTTTCATAATAGGTTCCCAATCCGGATCAGTCATGTCAGTCACTAGAACATCACCTGCATGAATTTCATGCATTTGATCAATCCCCATAATCAAACGGGCTGTTCCCTGTCCGATTTTACTTCCAATCGCACGACCTTCGGCTAGCACTGAGCTCTTGCTATTGAGTTTATATCGATCCAGAACTGCTGTGGCACGGCTTTCTACGGTTTCTGGGCGTGCCTGCACAATGTACAACTGTCCATCCAGCCCATCTAATGCCCATTCGATATCCATCGGACGACCATAGTGTTGTTCGATGATCATAGCCTGGCGCGCCAATGCCTCCACCTGTGCATCCGTAAGTGAAAAACATGTGCGGCGCTCATTATCAACATCGCGCGTAAGCGTGCATGAATCCGTCAAATCTTTGCTATCGCCATAAATCATTTCGATCTCTTTGGTTCCTAAACGCCGCGATAAAATGGCTGGCTTACCGGCTGCAAGTCCACGTTTGTAGACGTAGAATTCATCGGGATTGACAATGCCTTGCACAATGGTTTCCCCCAGTCCATACGCCGAAGTGATGAAAACTGCATCGCGAAAACCGGATTCGGTATCCAGGGTAAACACCACGCCACTTGCACCCAGGTCGCTACGCACCATTTTCTGAATCCCGGCAGATAAATACACCTTATCGTGTGGAAAACGCTGATGCACACGATACGCAATCGCTCGATCGTTATACAAAGAAGCAAACACAATTTTGATCGCCGCCATGATTTGATCCAGTCCACGAACGTTCAACAATGTTTCCTGCTGACCAGCAAATGAAGCATCGACCAAGTCTTCGGCGGTCGCTGAAGAACGCACAGCAAACGAAACTTCATCATCCGTAACCAATAATTCGTAAGCTTGCGCCACTGCCTGTGAAATAGCAGCCGGCAGCGTAGCATCCATCACCCAACCGCGAATAGTTTTGCCGACGACAGTCAGGGCATTGATGTCTTCAACATTTAGTTCATTGAGTAAATGATTGATACGATCAACCAGTCCATTAGCGACCAAAAATTCCCGGTACGCTTCCGTCGTGGTAGCAAAGCCTCCGGGTACATTCACACCGGTTTGCGCAAGATGACTGATCATTTCTCCCAGCGAAGCGTTCTTACCGCCAACCAAACCTACATCATTCATCGTCAGTTGATCAAACCAGGCAATATATTGTGTCATTGTGAATCTCCTACCAGCGAATTATTGAAATAGTTATTTTATAATTACGCGGACGCTACGTATCGGAGCTTATGCCTGCTACATTTTTTAATAACGGGCAATGCCCGGAAGTCCCATGACGACATGACAAATCTTCGAGCAAGTCGGCAGCCTCCCGTAAATAGTTAAGAAATGTTTGGGCCACAATCGACAATTGTTTGCCGGATGAGTAAGCAAAATACCAATGACGTTCAATCGGAAATCCTACAACATCGAGTATTGCCAGTTGCCCTATCTGCGCATCAAGCCTGAGTGTATGTCGCGATAATACGGCAATACCCAATCTTCCTGCGACGGTTTGCTTAATCGCTTCGTTGCTACCCAATTCCATGCGAACTTTTAGTTTTTTATTATGCCCCGAAAAAAAATGTTCGGTAGCTATTCTTGTTCCGGAACCTGGCTCGCGCATGATAAAAGGCTCATCACAAATACGCTCGATGGTGATCTTTTTTTCATTAGCCAGGGGATGATCCGCAGATGCAAGAACAACCAATGGGTTATCCAAAAATATTTCGGCCACCGCATCAACGGCATCTGGAATTTGACCCAAAATATAGAGATCATCTTGATTACCCGTCAATCTTTCCAGAATATGCTCTCGGTTTGTCACTTTCAATGCAACGTCTATGTTAGGGTATTTCTGGCAAAACATGCCCAGTAATCGCGGCGTGAAATATTTCGCGGTGGTCACTACTGCAATCCGAAGCTTCCCTGATTTCATACCTTTCATATCAGAGGCAATCATCTCAAAACGGGAAAAATGATCAAAGATGCCTAGGCAGGTTTTATATAGCTCAGTTCCCGCATCCGTCAGATAGATTTTTTTACCGACTTGTTCAAACAAAGGCAAGCCGATCTCTTGCGTCAATTTCTTGATTTGCATCGATACTGTCGGTTGCGTCAGAAATAATTCCTCAGCCGCGCGAGTAAAACTTTTCAATCGAGCAATCGCCTCAAAAACCTCAAGTTGCCGCAATGTGCTATGGCGCATGAAGCCTCCTTTTATTCTGAGTATGTATAGATAAAAGTCTATTATAACTATCGAAACAATTGATTGTTATTTATCATTCATCGATTCTACACTATATCTGCCTCGCTGTTAGCACACCCCTCATTAGAAGTAAATGGCGTGGTCCATTCTAAATTACTTGGAGAATATTATGGCTTCACAAACAATGAAAGAAGGTAAAGAACGCTACCAATCAGGAGTTATTCCATATAAAAAAATGGGTTATTGGGAACCCGATTACAAACCTAAAGACACCGATGTTATTGCCATGTTCCGGATTACTCCACAACCTGGCGTAGATCATGAAGAGGCGGCGGCGGCAGTTGCTGGTGAATCTTCCACCGCGACCTGGACCGTTGTCTGGACCGACCGACTAACCGCTTGTGAGCTTTATCGTGCCAAAGCATATAAGTCTGAACTGGTTCCCAACACGGGCCCGGGTACTGATAACGAAGCACAATACTTTGCCTATATCGCCTATGATATCGATTTATTCGAAGAAGGCTCGATCGCAAATTTAACCGCTTCCATTATTGGTAACGTATTTGGCTTTAAAGCAGTCAAAGCACTTCGCCTTGAAGATATGCGTATTCCAGTAGCCTACCTCAAAACTTTCCAGGGCCCTGCAACAGGTATCGTGGTTGAGCGTGAACGCTTGGATAAATTCGGTCGCCCATTACTCGGCGCCACCACCAAACCAAAACTGGGTCTCTCAGGCAGGAACTATGGTCGTGTGGTTTATGAAGGGCTGAAAGGCGGCCTGGATTTCATGAAAGATGATGAGAATATTAATTCGCAGCCTTTTATGCATTGGCGCGATCGTTTCCTGTATTGCATGGAAGCAGTTAACAAAGCATCTGCCGCCACCGGTGAAGTCAAAGGGCATTATTTGAATGTTACCGCCGGCACCATGGAAGATATGTATGAAAGAGCAGAGTTTGCAAAGTCTCTGGGCTCAGTTATTGTCATGATTGATTTAGTGGTCGGTTATACCGCGATTCAATCGATGGCAAAATGGGCACGCAGGAATGACATGATATTACACTTGCATCGCGCAGGTAATTCGACTTATTCACGTCAAAAAAATCATGGCATGAATTTCCGTGTGATTTGCAAATGGATGCGCATGGCGGGTGTCGATCACATTCATGCCGGTACGGTTGTTGGTAAACTAGAGGGCGATCCGCTTATGATCAAGGGCTTCTACGACACCTTACGCGAAACACATACTGAAAAAAGTCTGGAACATGGATTATTCTTTGATCAGGACTGGGCATCATTGAATAAATGTATGCCGGTTGCTTCCGGGGGTATTCATGCAGGCCAGATGCATCAGTTGATCGATTATCTCGGGGAAGATGTGATACTGCAGTTCGGTGGCGGTACCATTGGACACCCTCAAGGCATTCAGGCTGGGGCAGTTGCAAATCGTGTAGCACTCGAGGCTATGATTTTGGCGCGCAATGAAGGTAGGGATTACGTTAAAGAAGGTCCACAAATTCTTGCAGATGCTGCCAAGTGGTGCACACCGCTCAAACAAGCATTGGATACGTGGAAAGATATCACCTTTAACTACGACTCCACGGATACCGCTGACTTTGTGCCATCCACAACTGCAAACGCTTAATCTTTTTAGGAGAAACAATTATGATGACCAATCAAGGGAATATAGTCACACAGGGACAATTCTCTTTTCTGCCCCCGCTGACCGACAAACAAATTTCAGCACAACTCAAGTATGCGCTGAAAAATGGCTGGGCAATCGGGATTGAGTATACTGACGACCCTCATCCACGCAATACCTATTGGGAAATGTTCGGCAATCCAATGTTTGATTTGAAGGATCCGGCAGGAATTTTGCTGGAAATCAATAGTTGCCGCAAAACTTTTCCAAACCACTATGTTCGTGTGACTGCATTTAACTCGACACGCGGAGTAGAGAGTCCAACCATGTCGTATATTGTCAACCGGCCCAAGAAAGAGCCAGGGTTTAGTTTAGTACGTCAAGAAGGTGCTGGACGGAGTGTCAGTTATACCATTCATTCCTATGCGACCGACAAACCGGAAGCTGAGCGTTACTAGCAGCAACAAATAAAATTTCTCTCTCCCCATCAGGAGAGAGAAATGAGTTAAACCAGCAAAAGTGATAACATTAGATAGAAGTCATCTAAAGATTTCATTAAGGCTGATATATGCCAGTATTTATCCCATGAGACCTCAATGAGTGATTAAACATGCCTAAGCAATCTAAAAACTTAACTACGTCCAAAGACCCATCGATTGATTTGGATGCAGAGTTCCGAAATACCAATATCCAGGAAGTACTGGATAAACTGGACCGTGAATTGATTGGTTTAATCCCGGTGAAGACTCGCATTCGTGAGACTGCAGCATTGTTGCTGGTCGATCGCGTTCGCAAACAATTGGGATTATCTGCGGGTGCACCCAGCTTACATATGTGTTTCACTGGAAATCCCGGTACTGGGAAGACAACTGTAGCTCTGCGCATGGCAGAAATCTTACATCGCTTGGGTTATGTGCGTGAGGGCCACCTGGTCTCAGTGACCCGAGACGATCTAGTCGGTCAATATATCGGGCATACAGCTCCCAAAACAAAAGAAGTGATAAAAAAAGCGATGGGCGGTGTACTTTTCATCGATGAAGCTTATTACCTTTATAAGCCAGAGAACGAGCGCGATTATGGCGCAGAATCCATAGAAATTCTGCTGCAAACGATGGAAAATAGCCGTGATGATTTGGTTGTCATCCTGGCAGGTTATAAAGATCGCATGGATAAATTCTTTCATAGTAACCCCGGCATGCGTTCGCGTGTCGCGCACCACATTGACTTTCCTGATTACGGTGCAGATGAATTGGTTTCCATCGCGAAATTGATGTTAGAAAGCCAGAATTACTGTTTCAGCAAAGCTGGTGAAGAGGCTTTTGGAAAATATATTCGCTTACGGATGAAATCGGAACATTTTGCCAACGCTCGTTCAGTTCGTAACGCACTTGATCGAGCTCGACTGCGTCAGGCGAACCGTTTATTTTCAGGAACCAATAAATCGTTGTCCAAAAATGATCTTATTACACTTGAAGCGGAAGATATACTTGCCAGTCGCGTTTTTCTTGAGGCGTCGCCTGCTAGTAAATCCAAAACCAAAAAAGTAGACTGATAATAATTTGAATCAAAATTTAGATAAAGATGGAAACGCTGATTCGACCTTGGCGCATTTTTCCAAAACAGATAGATGCGGTGTGTTATAACCGTGGGCGGCTTGCGCTGCTTCGGTTAGAGCATCCGTTACGTGTCACATTGCAACAGCATCGTGGATTAGAAGTCATTCTGGACACTACCGAGTGGTTATGTGTTGACAGTAACGATGAGGATCGACCTGTTCTGGCATGGCGTGAATTTAAGACTCATGGGCGTAATAATTTACACCAGCCTGTTGCTTGTGAATTATGGCTATATCATAGCTGTGCCGGTCTTATCATGGGATCTGCGCTGGATGATTTGAGCACAGCGCTCGAAACACTCACGATTGATTTAAGATAGTAATGCGGACCCCTTAAAATAAAGGATACCAATGCCACTCGTAGATATGCGCGATATGTTGCATCATGCTTATCAGAATAACTACGCAATCGGTGGTTTTGGATTGGTAAGTCTGGATTTCCTGGACGCCATTATCGTGGCAGCCGAATTTTGTCGTTCACCTGTCATCCTCAATCTTTCCGAGCCGCTTTTCGGCCAGCATGACTTCAGATTAATCTTACCGGCGGTTGAACGTGCAGCCCAAATGGCTAAAGTTCCGGTTGCAATCCACTTCGATCACGCAAAGCAGCATGAATCCATCGTGCAAGCAATTAATCTGGGCTGCAATAGTGTCATGCTCGATGTATCCTCAGAAGCATTTACTGTGAATACCGCTCAAACCGGCCGTGCGGCACAAACTGCTCACGCATGCGGTGTCGCGATTGAGGGAATGCTTGGTTTTGTCGGCGGCACGGAAGGGGAAAATGCTCTCAATCACTTAGGTGATGTCATTTACACTTCGGCTGAAGAAGCCAAAGTATATGTTGATCGCACCAAGGTTGATTTCTTAGCTGTCTCCATTGGCACGGCTCATGGTCGTCAGAACAGTCGAACCAAGCTGGACTTCAAGCGCTTGAAACGAATCAATGACGAACTTGGGATTCCGTTAGTACTGCATGGAGGTAGCGGACTGATTGAGGATCAATATCATAAGCTTATTTTAAATGGAGTTGCTAAAATTAACTGCTACACAGAACTTTCTGATATTGCTGCAACCACCATTCGTTCCAACGTTCAAACACGCACAAAAAAAGGCTATATTGAAACAATGCACGATGTTAGGAATAATCTGCTTGAACAAATCAACCTATGCATGCATCGTTGGGGGTCGGCTGGCCGTGCGGCTGAAGTATTGATTCAGTGCCGCGCTTGGCAGCCCGTAGAACAAATCATTGCTTACAATGTTGAAAAGCGCTATTTGCAACAAATAGACGCCTTAATCGAACAAGGCCGAGAGAAATTATGCGCGATTCCAGGTGTACGACAGGTTTTCAATGGCTGGGCATTGTCCGCGTCGGGTCAATATCATTTGTGCTTGCGCATTCAATTTGCAACTACCGATGCCAGCAAAACCTTCCAAGCCCATTCGGAATATATCGCTTTTATTAATCAGCTATCACGCATATCAGAGCCTGACAAAATCAATATTACATTTGCGGCAACTTCAGCAGGATTTAATCAACGTACAGAAATGATCAAAATTTCTCAGGTACCGCAATATCTAGCATAAAATATAGTTGTCACTAAAGCAGAAATGTATCTGCAATAATACGACTTGGGAGTTTATTTGGATTACCATGTACAATCTCAACGTAGTTTTACTAATATGATATTCATCATTACCTATGGAATATTAAGCTCTAGGTGGTTTTATTCTCTGGATTCTATAGTAATCGCAATCTAAAACTTGCCTCTGCTATGGCACAACGACATAACATAGAAAGGAGATACCAATGAAAACTCTTTCAATTTTAATTATTCCAGCCATAATCCTGACGTTGACGGGTTGCGCAAGCATGTCAGATTCACAACGTGGCACAGCACAGGGAACCGTGATTGGCGCGGGAACAGGGGCTGCGATCGGAGCGCTGATTGGCGGCAAGAAAGGCGCTGCCATTGGAGCAGGCTCAGGCGCTCTGCTAGGCGCCGGCGCTGGTTACATGTGGTCGCAGCGAATGGAAGAGCAGAAAAGACAAATGGAAACAGCCACCGCAGGCACAGGCGTGCAAGTCACACAAACCGAAGACAATCGTCTCAAACTGAATATTCCCAGCGATATTTCATTTGATACCGGCCGGGCGGATATCAAACCAGGCTTCAGGCCAATTCTCGACAACTTCGCAACCAGCTTGGTTAATAATGCAGGCACAATCATCACGATTGTTGGCCATACCGACAACACCGGCAGTGATGCGATTAACAATCCTTTATCAGTCAATCGTGCCGCCAGCACGCGCGATTACTTGGTGAGCCGAGGCGTATCCATCAACCGTATCCAGATTGATGGTCACGGTTCCCGCGAACCTCTGGTCGAAAATAACACGCCACAAAATAGAGCAGAAAATCGCCGTGTTGAGATTTTTGTTACAGAAATGCACGCAGTACCAGAGACTCTTGGTACTAAACCGAAACAATAGAATCAAGCATCAAATTCTTCTGATGCAGGCGCAGTTTGAAGGGTAGCTTGTACGGCTCATAATCCGACCCTGGCACAGGACCCAATTTGATTATTGGGTTTAGCAGACCGTTGAGAAACGTTTTAGAAGCAGCTGACACAAGGCAAAAACAAGCGAAGTATATGCTTAAAAAATGAGCATTTTGAGCCTGTTTCTAACACGGTAGCAGCAACGCGGATAGTCTTTCTACGGCCTGCTAGTCAATGAGAAGCGGCCATGACTATTCCTCTGCTGTTCAACATTCGTCAAAACCGACGAAAAATGGGCGCGAAGCGCTTTTGCGAGTCCGCGTTGATGACATTGTCAGGTACGCTTCTCATTGACGCATTGTAGTAATACCCTTCTTCTGGCTCATTTCCCAACGCTATACCCAGCTTTAACTGGAGATTCCATATAGGATCAGGTATTACATCATCAACGTTCACAGATTCATGCACCATTTCCGGGTTAACTGCTATTGCAAGAAAGCACGAGAAATTTTTTTAATAATTTTTAAAGATTCCTTACTACGTTCGGAATGACAAATACGAGTTATTCAGAGCTCCCCTAATTGAAACGATGTATAGTTATGAAGATCATGGCACTATGGGCTACTTCATATTATTTGATCAGATTATCAGGAGGTTATTGAAAGACATTGACTGGCTGGAAGCGGTCACGTCAATGATGACATTTGTCAGTGCCGATTCAATTCTATCTCTGAACATATCAGATTAAACCCAAATTTTTACAACAAATCTTTTGCAACTCAGCTATTTCTTAATAAATCCAGACAGATGATTCAACAACGTATCTTCTTTATACGGCTTGCCTAGAAAAATATTCACGCCCAGATCCTTAGCAATCTTTCGGTGTTTTTCCGCAGTTCTTGACGAAATGATGATGATTGGAATATGAACAGTTTCCGGATTCGCGCGCACCGTTTTAATCAATTCAAAGCCATTCATTTTCGGCATCTCCAGGTCGATCAGCATAATATCCGGAATGGTTTCTTGAAGTAATTTGATCGCTTCCGTGCCGTTCTTGGCAACCAAAACATCGCAGCCTTCACGCTCCAGCAAGCGGCAGGTTACTTTGCGCACAGTCAGCGAATCATCAACCACCATCACAGTTGGAGCTGCGACTGGCTTTCTGTGAGCAATAGCGGTTAACTCACTGACCGGAGTATTGAAGACTTTTTGCACATCAGGGCGTTGTAACAGTTTCACCGGATTCAGAATCAGAATCACCTCGCCATCGCCGGTAATGGTAGCCCCCTCAACCCCCGGTGCATGAGTCAGTTGTAACCCCGCATTCTTGATCACTACTTCTGACTCTCCAATCAATACATCGACATGCACTGCAAGGTATTGTGTGCCGCTATGCAGGAACATTATCGGACCGTGCTGAGTCAATTCATGCGCATGACCGGGCACATCCAGTAAATGAGATAAATGCGCAAACGGATAGTCCTTTCCGTTAAATTTAACTCGATGATCCTGATAGATTTTTTTTAATGTATCTGAATCGAATTCGCGGTGATGTTCAACAATGAAAGCAGGAATGGCATACATCTGCTTTCCGGCACGCACAAGAAATGTTTGTGCCACAGACAGCGTAAGCGGCAAGTTGATTGTGAACGTTGTTCCCTGATCAGGAACCGATTGAACACCGATACGGCCGCCCAGCATCGTGATTTCATTTTTGACGATATCCAGCCCAATCCCGCGACCGGCAATTCCTGTAATCGAGTCGACTGTCGATAAACCTTGCTTAAAAATCAGTGATATCATCTTGTCGTCATCAAACACTTCATTATTCTGGATCAATCCAAGCCGTTCCGCCTCTTGGCGAATACGCAAGACATTAAGACCACTGCCATCGTCACTCAAGGAAATAATAACCTCGTTACCTTCCTGATGCAGTTGGATGGTGATTTGTCCAATTTCCGATTTTCCAACTTGCAATCGCTGAGCCGGTTCCTCAATGCCATGTGCGATTGCGTTACGCAGCAGGTGTTCCAGAGGGGGATTGATCTTCTCTAATACGCTTCGATCAATTTCAACTTCGCCTCCCTGAATTTGCAGATTGACTTTTTTCTCCATCTCTTCCGCCACCTGCCGTGCAATACGATAATAACGCTCAGCGTAATTACTGAAAGGTATTGTGCGGATTTGTAATAAGGATTGTTGCAACTGACGATTGATCCCCGATTGCTGCACGACGGCTTCTTCGGCAACCGTATGTGCAGCACGCAAACTCTTTTGTACCGAAATAATGTCATCAACACTCTCAGCCATCAAGCGCGTCAATTCCTGGAAGCGGGAAAAACGGTCAAATTCCAGCGGATCAAATGACTGTTCACTCTCATGCTGCTGCGCAAGATGCGACTGCATTTGCGTTTCCGCTTGAATTTCCACTTCGCGCAGCTGATCATGCAAACGGTGTGTGCTTTCAGCAAGATCCTGCAGCGATTGTTTGAAACTGTTCAGTTGCGCCTCAATTTTTGAGCGCAGAATGCTGGCTTCACCGGAATCATTCACCAATCGATCGATAAGCTCGGAGTTAATGCGTAAAATGGCCTTGGATTGCAGCAACTCAGCTTTCTCGAGTGAGTTCTGGCTCTGTTCCGCTGTATCCACTGCAATATTGATATCAATCGAGTTTGTTTCAGCCGGAAGAATTTCAATTCCTTGCAACTGCTCGATCTTGCCACTGATAATATCAAATTCACTTTCTAACTGATCCAGTGCAGAATCCGACATATTACGCTCGCGGAAAGCCGTTTCGACATGACTTTCCATGGCATGTACCAAATCACCCAGCAATGACGCTCCCGTCATGCGGGCACTGCCCTTCAGGGTATGCAATAGCCGCAACATCGCCCGATGAATATCCTCATCGTTCGGCAACATGCGCCAGGCCCGCAGTTTGCTGCCAATTTGCGGAATGATGTCATAAGTTTCTTCAAGAAATGCCGGAAGTAGTTCCGGATTAATTTGATCGACAGTCTCATTGGCAACAATGCTTATAGTTTCAGCTTGCGCCTCCGCAATCGGTGCTTTTACTTCAATCTGTTGTGTCAGCAATTCATTCGCGGCCCGCAACAGTTCCTCAGCATCAACGCGAGCCGCGCCCTGCTCGCGCAGGTTTCTACACCATCCGGCATAGGCCTGATGCGCACGGACAATCAAGTCTCTTAATTGATCTGTAGCCGGTCTGTTAAGATTCAACCAATGATTCAGTACTTGCTCCAGATTCCAGGCAACATCACTCATTTCCTCCAGCTTGACCATCCGACCGCTGCCTTTTAAGGTATGAAATTCACGTCTCAAGTTGGCAAGGGCATCGCGATCGCTGGGATCGGCGCAGCATTTCTGAAGATCCAAGGTAATTTCGGCCAAGACTTGATCCGCTTCTTCGAGAAAAATTTCAAGCAATTCCGAGTCAATATCTTTACTGCCTGCTTCACTGTTTATTGCATCTACCGTAATTTCGACAACAGGTGTTATTATTGCTGGCATCGACTGTGAGGCCCTAGTACAGCGCATTGCTGCCATTTGGAATAGCGCGAGCGCTTCCTCGACTATCTGATGACTATCGGGTTGTCCGCTTCTGAGCGCTCCAATAAAAAAGCCCATACTGCTCATTCCATCCACAAGCAGAATCTGTTCCGTTTCAATGATTTGATAATCCGGCTGTATCAGTTTTTCTACCAGGTTCTGACAAAGCCTCAATAAAGTTTGAGCACGCTCCAATTCCAACATGACCAAAGCACCTGAAACTTGCTTAAATAAGCCTGAAAGCAACAACAGTTCGGAGCGTTCGCTCGGCTCAAAAAAGAATTTATCCAGAATACTTTCGATTTGCGCAAGATTGGTCAGTATTTCTTGTGCAACTTGCGCCAACAAAACTTTGTCCTGTGAGGTATTTTCCAGCACATTAGACAAGGCAACAACGGGCAGTTCATCAATATTCACATCACCGGCAGTAACACCCTGTAAACGAGAAATCAGCACATCGATCTGGTGTGGCAACTCGGGCGATAATTTGTAAAAATTATCGAGGATGCTCTCTATCATCAATAAAGCAGTAGCCATTTCCATGGCCAGTTCCTCGTTCATATCTTGCGGTTGGGCATGCAAATATGCGACGGTATTACTCATTGCATCGATCAGCTTGATTAATGGCACACATTCCATTTGCCGTGCCTGATGTACGAGCCAATCAATATATTCTGACAGCGGAACCAAACTTTCTTGATCCCCAGCACAAAATTCACGCCAGATATCATTAGTCTGCATCAACGTACTGCGCAATCGTTCCAATAAAGGATTCAAAGATTCCGATTGTTCAAATGTCAGTCTATCTGTGGCTGACAAGCTTGGCCAAGCAAAGCTGCGCTTGATATCATCAATGCGCTGTTCGATTAATTCACTATGAGCAAGGTGATACAGCAGTTCACGCATTAAAACTGAAGTGTTACTCAGCGTTCCAGCAGAAAGGTGACGAATCGTTTGCTCGATTTTTCCACACAAACGTCGAATCGGAAGGTCAATCTGACTGCTATCCAAATGGAGCAGATCTTCCAAGAAACCAGCCGTCACCCACCAAAACACGCGTTGCTCATTAGTTCCGGGAAATTCTTCGATCTGATTCACGGCTGCTGCCATTTGCTGCAAGCCCGTTTGACTCGAAGGGTCACGCAACCACTTCAGCAAACCGGTTTGATACTCAATGCCCAACTGCTTAGCCAACGTCTTTATGGTCGATGCATCAATATGCAAAGCTTGCTCTTTCAACGCCGGATCTGCCGTTAAGTGTGGAAAAAACAAATCACTTTCTGGTGCATTCTCGAAACCATATACTTGCATTAAGGTGCGATAAGTTGGAAATAATCGCAATGCATTTTCTTCGGCACCATCAATGAGTTCATTCAGATAGAACAATAACGCTTTGGTGGATTGTTTCAGTGCATCAGAAATCGCCGGGTTCAGTTCGATTCTTTTATTGATAAGCGCATCAACCAGTTGCTCCATCTTTTCAGTGACGATGGTGATGCTCGTAAGATTTAGCATCTCCAACAAACCATCCAATTGATGGATATAATTTCGACAGTCTCTGATCAGTTTGTCATTTTCGGGATGCTGGCTATACACCTCCAGATTCTGATCAATTAATGTAAATACCTGATAAATCCCATCCTTGATGCCGATAATCGCAGAAATGTTAAGTTTAGGTTGGGCGCTCATTGTTCCGTACCATCAGTCTATAGTGAAATCGGAAATCCCATCACACCTTGAAATTAGACACCGACGCTTTCAGCTCTGATGCAAAACCAGAAATCTGTTTAATCGACCCGGTAGTTTTCAGGGTTCCTTGGGTATTCTGACGGGTAATATGAAGAATTTCTTCCATATTGGCAACTACCTTGTGCGCTGCTCGTGTTTGCGTATTAGTCACATCAAAGATATTCGATACTAAGTGAGCAAGCTGCTTCGATACTTGTTCGATTTCCTCCAATGCCCTCCCGGCAGCATCGGAGCGTTTTGCGCCTTTTGCCACACCTAGTGTGCTTCGTTCCATTGCGGTGATGGCATCCTGAGTATCGCCCTGAATGGTGACAATCAACTCACCGATTTGTTTACTGGCTTCCGCTGATCGCTCGGCAAGGCGCTGCACTTCCTGAGCTATCACAGTAAATCCATGTCCTGCTTCACCGGCAGCAGTCGCTTGCAACGCCGCATTCAAAGCCAGAACATTGGTTTGGTCAGTGATATCGGTAATCAATGCGACAATCTCACCAATTTCCTGTGAGCTCTCACCCAAGCGCTTGATACGCTTCGATGTATCTTGAATGTATGTGCGGATCTCATTCATTCCGGCAATCGATTCACGCACCGCTGATGTTCCTTTTTCTGCAGTGGCCAACGATTGTTTCGCTACTCTGGCAGACTCCGTCGCCATATCCGATATCTCGCTGATCGATTCGGTCATACCTAAAACCGCAATCGTTGTTTGTTCGATTTTCGCGGTTTGCTGTTGTGCTGCGGTTAACAAACCCGATGAAACCTGTTGTGCCTGATTGGACGCCTTAACCACTAATACGCTGGCTTGATTAACCTGCTCCACCAGGGTATGCAGCTCCTCAATCGTACAATTGATAGCATCGGCAATAGCACCGGTTGTACGGTCAGTGATATCGGTACGAACCGTCAAGTCGCCATCAGCAATTCTTTTCATGTCATCCAGCAATGTCACAATGGCTTTTTGAGTTTTGATCACTTCGTTCCGACTGACAAAATCTTGATAGCGCACATTCTGACGCACTGATCGGATAAAAAAGATCAACGCAAGCAACAAACAGACGCCAAGCATTATCGTCAGTTTATTTAGCCACGATATCGAATGCATGGTTTGTGCTTGAATTTCATTGCCCAGCTCACGCGAACTATTCAGCATGACATCACCCTTGCTTACAATCTCATCTATTGCCGACTGAACTGTTACTGCTATAGAAATTTCTTGCTGAATCACATCCAGGTGATCGTCAAATTTTCTTACCAGTGCATAAACATGCGAGAGTAGATCCTGGATCATTTCATCCCGGCTGGAAGCTGCACCCAGACCGTTATCGCCCTGACTTAACGCATGGGTAATCGCCGAAATATGTTCATGATCCTGCACCAGTTGTGCAGTAATCTCTGCCAGCGGCAATTCAATGGGCAGCAACATCTTGACATTTCTCGCGACATTGCGCGCATGCATTCTTATGACTTCCACCGTACGAATTTCATGGGATAGATTGCCAATTTGTGCCATGCGGACAATCAGTTCTTCAATGCGTCTGGTCAGCTGGCTATGTGCAATATGGATCGCCTGGGTACTGCCAATCAACCGCGTTAGTGAGTCTTGCCGACTCAGAATCAGATGAATGTTTTTTTCCTCAATTTGCCAGTTCTTAAGATAAGTATTAAAGCTCTGCGACAGTGCCTCATCAACAGCGGGGATAATCTTGTCACGATACATCCCCCCTTCTGATAAAAGAGTAATATATTGCTTCAATTGATCCTGACTGTCTTGCAGTTGTGTAAAAGCCGATATTTTGCCGATGATTATTTGCTGAGCGGCTTTTGATAGGCGCAAATGCTGCATTTGTAACTGTGAGACAAGCTCTGGCTTTAGCGCATTGTTTCGGGCTTTCTGTACACTGATTATCATTGTTATCAGCAGCAACACAGTGCAAAACATTACTATGCCACCCAGCATCCAGCTATCGTTGAGCAAGGAGGAATTTTTCGGAATATTTTTTTTCGCCGGCAGCGAAATAACTGGTAATTTTTTTCCTATCGCAACCAGACTGGTTGTCAATTCAAGTTTAGAAAAATTGTTTTCCATTGTTTTCTCCAGCTTTAAGTTAAGCATGTCTGAATATTCGGTTTTATTGAAAGCAAAATACATGCGGCATAACCGATGTGAGCAGCTAGCTTAACCGCAGGAGTGTGTGATCAAAAACAGAATAAGACCTGTAAAACAAGGTCTTTTAGTTGTGAAATTGCGAGTGGATTATGCGAGGAATAATTTATACGCCGGATTCCTGGTTTCATCCCAATAGCGATAGCCCAATTGATCCAGAAAAGTTTTGAAGTCGGATTTTTCCTCTGGAGGTACCTGGATACCGATCAGCACGCGACCATAGTCAGCGCCATGATTACGATAGTGGAACAAGCTGATGTTCCAATTATGGCTCATGCTGTTCAGGAAATTCATCAATGCACCAGGGCGGTCGGGAAACTCAAAACGAAAGAGAATCTCATTTCTGACTTCGCGCGCCCTCCCCCCGACCAAATGACGGATATGTAGTTTGGCCATTTCATTGCTACTCAGGTCTTCAGTCGCCAAGCCACTTTGTTTCAGCTCGCTGATCAGCTTTTGGGTTTCCTCTTGATTGCGTACCGACACACCGACAAAAATATGCGCCACTTTCGGATCGGCATAGCGATAATTAAATTCGGTAATACTTTTGGCCCCGAGTAAATTACAGAATTTCTTGAAACTTCCGGGTTGTTCCGGAATCGTCACTGACATTACCGCTTCACGTTGCTCACCAATTTCCGCGCGTTCGGAAATATGCCGCAGGCGGTCAAAATTCATATTGGCACCGGATGCGATCGCAACCAGTGTTTTATGCAGGATTTTCTCACGCGCGACATACGCCTTGATTCCGGCGATTGAGAGCGCGCCGGATGGTTCCATTATCGTACGTGTGTCCTCAAATATATCCTTGATTGCCGCGCAGATGGCATCGGTATCAACCAGCATCACTTCGTCGACCAATTCGCGGCATATGCGGAAAGTTTCCTTGCCCACATGCCGCACTGCCACGCCATCAGCAAATAAGCCTACCTGTGCCAGTTTGACGCGACGTCCACTCTGCAGTGAACGATACATGGCATCGGCATCCACCGGCTCGACACCGATGATCTTGATTTTCGGATACAATCGTTTCGCATAAGCGGCAATTCCTGAGATCAGTCCGCCGCCGCCAATCGGCACAAAAATGGCGTGAATCGGTCCGGTATGCTGACGCAGGATTTCCATGCCGACCGTGCCCTGCCCGGCAATCACATCCGGATCATCATAAGGATGAACAAATGTGGCCTGCACCTCCTTCGCCAGCTGTACCGCATGTTCATACGCATCGTTATACGAATCACCATGCAGAGTCACCGTGGCGCCCAGCGCCATGACCGCATGCACTTTGATTTGCGGAGTCGTTACCGGCATCACGATCGTTGCGCTGCAATTCAGCTTCTTCGCAGCCAGCGCCACCCCTTGCGCGTGATTCCCGGCGGACGCCGCAATCACGCCACGCCTACGCACTGCGGGCGGCAACTTGATCATCTTGTTGTATGCGCCGCGCAACTTGAAAGAAAAGACCTGCTGTAAATCTTCCCGTTTCAGCAGCACCTGATTATGGATACGTGCAGATAAATTTTCGACGAGTTCCAGCGGACTCTCAATCGCCACATCATAAACCTGCGCGGTCAATATTCTTTTGAGGTAATCGTTCTTCATAACCAGAGATAAATAAATCCAGATACTATTTCAATCTGTAATCGGGAAGGAGATTTTATCACGATCAGGAGTGGCTTGAATTTTCTTGCAGTGATGGCTTATTGAATAATAATAATGAAGAAGATATTTGCGCATTACACGGATTGACCTGCTTTCTAATGCAATCTATTGCGTCATTTTAGAACCCTCATTTAAATGAGAGCAAAACCAGAACTTCATCCTAACGACGCAACGAATCTAACAAATTTCTCCCCAGGCTTCCAACTCATCCAGTATTCGCTCAGTATTTTCATCCGCTTTGTACATCTCCCGCAATAACGCAATTTGCGTCAAAAATTCCGTCAAAGTAATACTCCTGCCACCATTGCCTTGTGTGAAGCGTTGCCGACGTATCTGCTCCCATCGTTCGGATTCTACCTGCGTCAAAGTTTCCGGCCAGTTACGGGCACGGTAGCGGAACAACAGCTCGGGCATTCGACTATCGTGAAAATCAAAGTGCATTTTTGCCAACTGTTTGGGTGTGGCGCGGCGGATCTGCGCCAGCAACAAAGCATCCGCATTGTCCAGAAAACCGTCGTACAGGGCCACATCGACGTCACCGGCTGACTCAAACGTGCGACGGGTATACGCAGTAGCTACGCGCTGAAAGAAATCGGGTGCCGCACATAATATTTGCCAATGTTGGTAACAGGCATCCAGATCGAGCGCGATGCGGTCGGCTGCCTCATTATCGAGGGTATTACGTGGCGCCAGTGCCGGACATTTATTGATCTTTATCGATTTGACCGGCAAACGCTGCATACCTTCTGGCAAGCCGTCGTTGCGGGTAAACAGCAACTGGCTCAGTTCGACTGCATTCAGCGGCAGGAACATTTCTGGATCATGGCGCAAGTCATACACCAGCACGCTGTTATTGTTTCCCGGTTCCGTGATCAAAGGCATGACCAGCGAAGTACAACCGGTTTTAGCCGGATACATGCGTGTCGTGTGCAATACCGGGTTGTGAGTGATTTGATCAAGCTGAGCCGCAGCTTTGCGCTTATCTCGCAGTTGCAGCAACCAATCATAGAGGCGTGGCTGTTGCATGCGTATCAGACGCGCCAGACCAATCGTGGCGCGCACGTCAGACAAGGCATCATGCGCGGATTCATGCAGAATTCCGTTGGCAGCAACCAAATCCTCTAGTTTGAAACTTGGTTGTCCGTCTTCATGTTGCGGCCAGGTTATCCCGGCTGGACGCAATGCATAAGTCATGCGCACCAGGTCAATGATGTCCCAGCGTGAATTGCCTTGTTGCCACTCGCGCGCATAGGGATCGTAAAAATTACGATAGAGTGCGAAACGCGTGACTTCATCGTCAAACCGCAGCGAATTGTAGCCAACACCGCATGTACCCGGTTGCGCCAATTCGGCGTGGATACGCGCAATGAATTCCGGCTCAGGCTGTCCTTGTGCATCAGCCAGTTGCGGTGTAATGCCAGTAAGCAGACAAGCCTCCGGATGCGGCAAAAAATCCCGTGCCGGTTTACAAAAGATCATCAGCGGCTCACCAATTTCGTTCAGCGCCTCATCAGTGCGAACGCCGGCAAATTGCGCCGGACGATCACGCCTGGGATCGGCGCCAAACGTTTCGTAGTCATGCCAATAAAATGTCATCGCCATAATTATTTACAGATTTGAGAACACTGGTTAAATACTCGTTTTACAATAAGTGCATTGCGTCATTATAGAGGCATCTAGCGCAAGATTTTTTCAATCAAATAAAAAGGACACAATATGACACGCAAACTCATCAGCTCAGGTTCAACGTTTGAGAAGGAAATTGGTTACTCGCGCGCGGTAGTCGAAGGCAATTGGGTTTTGGTATCCGGCACGACCGGTTTTGATTACAGCAAAATGACTATTTCTGATGACCTTCTGGAGCAAGCGGAACAATGTTTTAAGAATATCGTTGTGGCATTACAACAAGCAGGCGCAAGCATGAAAGATGTCGTGCGCGTCACGTATGTGTTTCCCAAAGCCGAAGATTTTGAGAAATGCTGGCCGATCATGCGTAAATATCTCGGTGATGTCAGACCATCGGCGATGATGCTGGCGGCCGGTTTGTCCGATCCACGCATGAAAATTGAAATTCAAGTGACGGCTTACCGCAGCACTGACACTGAATAAACCAGAAAGAAGTCTTGCGATACCTAAACTCCGGGAGAAAAACTGAAATCAGCAACAAGCGCTTACGTACTAACGCTAGTATTACCGTTGATTTATCCCAGATTTCCCATTAGGTTTGTTTTCTAATGGAAGCCATTAGAATAAGCTGTTATAAATAAGCATATTTTGGTAAATTAAAGCTGTTTTCCAGATGTATATTTTTCTTCCGGGAGGTTTTGATGGAATTTAAGCTTCGATTTACTGA
>NZ_PXXU01000041.1 GCF_003011925.2 Nitrosomonas supralitoralis | reverse complement strand
TTGGAGTACAACTAATGGTGGTGACACTTGGCTACAATCGCTTAAATTCGATTCATCAGTTACACTGCGCGGTCTTCCCGGGCAACAACATATAACGATTGCCGTCTCTCCTCAATTCGCCACTGACAAAATGGCCTTCGTTGGCACAAGTAATGGATTATATCGTTCAAAGAATGGAGGCAATAATTGGGTTACGATGACTCAAAAACACATAGGCCCGGGAACAGCTATCCAGCAAGTTGAGTTTTCTCCTAACTTTGCTAATGATGGGCTTATCTTTGTCATCGTTCATGGCAAGGGTTTGTATCGGATTACTCTGAATAGTAGTGGACAAATCATCTCTTCGAAAAATGTAGGTGATGTGTTACTGCAACAAAACATTCAATTTACAGAGTTCCGCATATCTCCTAACTTTGCAACTGATGCTACCATTTTAGGGGTTGCTCGAGATAACTCTTACATTTCAACCGATGGTGGATTGACTTGGGCATTGGCAGGTAAAGTTGAATGGTAATGTGCTGTTGTTGAAATATAGGGGCAACTTTCAAGCAAGGTAGTGTTCTTAAATTTATGAAATGCTAATAAATATGAGGGCTATTACATGAAATATTCATTTCAATTTATTATTGCTATTTTGTTTTATGTTGCTACCGGAGTATCAGCTCAAGTGAATGTTGCCCCGGAGCCTATCGTGACACCTGAGGATGCACGAAAGCATGGATTAGAGGATTTAAGAAAAGCAAAGCTAGAGGTTCCTCAAGCTGATCTCAGCCGGTTTCTGAGACCGGGCGAGAATGCAAGGAACGCGCTGCTTCAATTAGGCAAAGCGCTGTTCTGGGCTGAGGAAGTCGGCTCAGGAGGGAATGCGGGAAGGCCCGGACAGGCCTGCGCTTCCTGTCACTTTTCCGCTGGTGCTGATTCAAGAGTTCAAAATCAGCTTAATCCTAATATCACTCGCGTGGTCAATGATGCACAAGGCCCTATTATCGGTTTACACAAAGCCGAGGGCGATCCCGATAATACATTTCAAGTTCGTAAGCCAAATCAGAAAGTGCGGTTTTCTGATTTTCCGTTTGTGCGCGAAATCAATCAAATCGTTGATCTGGATGTGATGTCATCCCAAGGTGTGCTGCGATCCGAATTTATTCGAACCGTCTCTGGGAATCCGAATGACCGATGTCGGCCAGTTGACGATCCGGTATTCAAGACCATCCACGGCGCAAAAGTGCGTCGGGCTGAGCCCAGGCATACGCCAAAAGTTATTAATGCCGCGCTTGAGAGTTTTTTCTCTTTCTGGGACGGGCGTGCGAATCCGTTTTTTAATGGGATAAATCCATTTGGCGTGCAGGATCCGGATGCGCAAATCCTGGTGGCAAAGAATGGAACCATTGTCAAGGAACGTATTGACATTCCGTTTTCCTCATTAGCGAGTCAAGCAGTGGGTCCTCCACTTTCAGATTTTGAGATGTCCTGTGGCGTTCCAGAAGCAGATAACATGCGGACGTGGCCTGAGGTTGGGAAGAAACTATTGAGGAAGAGAAACGGCGCCCCGATTGTGCCCCTTGCAGGGCAGTTAATAGCGATGGATGACAGCGTTCTAGGTAATTTATCGAATTATCCAGCTCCCGGACTCAATACTACATACTCCAAACTCATCAAAAAGGCGTTTAGGCCCCAGTATTGGCGCGGCGGTAACGCCCGTGTGGTTTTTACTGATACCGAGGTTGAAATCACCCTGCCAGCGCGTCCGGATGTCTCGCTGGATGTGCGTATCGTAGCTGCTACGCCTGAGGAACTTATTGACGAGGATTTTGTAATAGAACCTGCTACTTCAAACACTCCGCCATTAACACAAAACTCCAGAGGCCAGCGTTTTACCCTCAGCGAGGCGAACTTCTCGTTGTTTTTTGGCTTAGCGCTTCAAGCCTATCAGCAAACCCTTATTTCTGATAATACATGGTTTGACCAGTGGATGCGCAACGCTACATTTAACGAAGGCTTTGGCAAAGAAGAGGTTAAAGGTCTTGATGTATTTGTCAATAAAGGAAGATGCATCAACTGTCATGGAGGACCCGAGCTAACTAACGCATCTGTTCGTAAAGCACAGGCAGGCGACAACGGCAGTCCTAATAATCTTATCGAACCTATGAGAATGGGCGATGGTCACTTTGCTATTTATGATAATGGTTTCTATAACATTGGCGTGACACCGACATTTTTTGATATTGGTCGTGGTGGTCGAGGTCCGACCGGAGTTCCGTTGTCGTCCTCGCGTCAAAGGCTTTTTCAGGAAAAAGAAATCATGAACATTCCATTCCAGATTCTTGGTAGTGCTAGGATTTCTTCTATAACCGAAGATGAAAAAGAGTCTGTTTGTAAAGATAATAACAACGATGGATTTTGTGGTCTGGATGAGCCACTTCTAGATACCTTCCAGCGGGTCGCGGTAGACGGCGCTATGAAAACGCCAGGCTTGCGGATCGCTGATTTAACAGGACCTTATTTCCATGATGGGAGTGCGGCAACCTTGAGACAAGTTGTCGAGTTTTATGACAATGGCGGAAATTTTTGTGAGCCTAACATCGACAATCTGGCTCCTGATATTCGTCCGATAGGTCTAACGGACGATGAAAAACAGAATTTGGTTAAGTTTCTTATTGCACTCAATGACGATCGAGTGCGTTTTGAGAAAGCACCATTTGATCACCCGAGCTTAACCATAGCCAATAATGGCAGGGTTAACGGTACAGTGATTAAAATTCCGGCTGTTGGACAATCAGGGCGTCAACCTTTGGGTCTCGAACCGCTTGGCACATTTCTGGGCATAAATCAGCAGGAAGTTGGCAATTCCCCCGTCAATTCTATCTGCACCTCTAGGCTTGATGCGATAACCGAATAAAAGGACTCTATTGCAAAATTTTCGCATGAGTGAGCAAATACGCTCCTTTGGGCCACCTTATCTGGCCAGCGAATAGAGCTGTGTTGCGGGAGTGAGCCCCCCGTCTCTGACATGGTCAACCAAATCCGGATAGTCCAGTTAAGCATTTTTTCACGTTTTGCCGCTTCAGCTTCATATTGATTTGAATTTTTATATTTTTATATAGATATGCAATTATTAAGACCTCTGCACAACTGCGTAAATTTGCTGTGATAATGGGAGAAATGTCCAAATGACATTTGTTATGCGTCTCATTTTGGCAAAAAGTGAAGTTTTTCCTCTTTTAAAAGGGTGTTCTCCTCCTTATGCAGCATTTGGACGGAGTACTCCCCTTGGTGGCTTGTCCACGAAAATTTTGTTGGTAGCTTTTTTAGATTCGTGCAGATGCTTTTCAGCATAACTTGGGCGTTGACTTTTGCCGTGCCTAAGTAGCCAGGCGCGTTCCATCCTGAATAGGCGTTTGGCCGTGCCGCTGACTCAATCAGCGTGGTATCAATTACCGCTCCCACCGCGTCCTTGATCATCAATCCGTGTGATTGAAGCTGTTCATTGATCGAGGCTAGCCGGTCGTCCAACCGAGCGCCGGCCACCAACCGGTTGCGAAACCGATACGGGATGGTTTCGTCCGGTATCGCATCCGACAGAGACAAATCATAAAATCGTATAAAATCAATCCGAGCATACAGTGCTTGCTCCAACGCAGCATCCGACAAACTATGCCACTGTTCCTGCAGGATCGATTTGAGCATCATCAACCATATCAAATGGTTCCTGTCTTCCACCAAGCCATAACTCGCGCTTGTATAAACCTGTAAGCTGCGAACGTAACTCCTCTCAGTCAATCAGAGCATCAATCTTAATCAGCATACTGTCTCGTCTCAATCGCTGGGACAATTCCAGTGTTCCAAAACTCATCTGCATCGCTTGCTCCAACTGCCTTTGGCTTGTCATTATTTTAGTCGGTTATCGCGCCGACGGGGGAGTTGTGCAGTAGTCTTGACTATTTAACGACTCGAATTCGCCACAAAACCGCCAGCAAGCTGCCAATCAATGAATGCATGAGCGCTGAAACCGCGCCTGCAACGGGTGTCAATAGCAGCATTGGAAACGCCTGTTTAGCCAGAACTATGGCCAAACCGGAATTTTGCATACCGACTTCAACCGAAATCGTGCGAGCGGTTTGAGGTGGGCAACCCAAAAATTTTGCCAAGTGATAGCCAATGAGAAAACCGCTGCCATGCAACATGGCTGTAGCAAGAAGCAATTCAGCGCCATGACTGAGAATGGATTCAGCATTTGCTGCAAACACAATGGCGCAGATTAAGCATACGCCCAGCACTGAAAGTAAAGGTGCAACCGGCATTATGCATTTTACCAGTTGAGGTACCCAGCGATTAAGCAGAGCGCCCAGTACAACAGGTAGGATGACGACTTGCAGTGTCTGCTTGAATAGCATCCAACTGTCCACTGGAACAAGCGCACCCGCAAACAGTTGTGTGAGTAATGGCGTCAAGACGACAGCAGCCAGTGTGGAGCAAACCGTCATAACAACAGAAAGCGCCACATCTGCCTTAGCAATATAAGTCACGAGATTTGAAGCCGTTCCGCCGGGACAGCAACCGACCAGAATCAGGCCGACTGCAAAATAATCAGGTAAACTGAGCGCATAACCTATGCCGTAAGCCAGTGACGGCATGATGGAATATTGTGCCGCAAAACCAATTGCTACGGCTTTAGGCATACGGATAATACGGCGAAAATCATCAAAAGTGAGTGTCAGGCCCATACATAGCATGACAAATGCCAGAATTAACACCACGATGGAACCTTGATTCAAGAAGATTAGCCAATCCGGCCAGATTAATGCGGCTGTGCACAGCAGAATCATCCAGAGCGGAAACAACAGGGTTAGTTTTTGGAGCATGCCATCACCGAAGCCATTTTTGTGCTGCTATAGAGTAGGGAGTAGGGCGCGCAAACCAATACCTGATGATTCGAAAAGAAGATAATTGATTTAGCAGACGTCATAAGAATCCAGAAAAATGTAGCGGATTAAATTCCGGCGACACTTTACCTGATGTTGGGGCTTAATAGCTAATCAAAATCCTGTCTTCTTCTGCTATTAGTATGCTAATCGAACGCTAAGATTAAAGAAACGTCCCAGGCGGAACTGGCGAGTAATTCCATCACCCTGTGCAACACGAATTTCGGAATCTAGAAAATTCTGCATAGACAATTGCACCGACAACACCTCTTTAAAAAGAGGAGAAACTTCATTCTTTGTCAAAATGGCACGTATTACAAATATCATTTGGACAGTTCTCTCATTATCACAGCAAATTTACGCAGTTGTGTAGAGGTCTTTTTTTAAAATAACTTCTACTTTTCTTACTGCGAAGACGCATAAACTTTTGTCGGGCTCTACCAGTTTTTGTTTTAACTATCCTAAAATGGCAACTTATGCGAGCGTTCGGGTAAGATTATCTGAGATTTTCGTAGGCTGCTTGCCAGCAATTGTCTCTCAATGTCTGGGTTACGGTGCTTCTCAGTTTGATTTGAAAGTTCACTTAATGTAACAACATGACGCCATCATATAAATTAGTGGTTCTGTACTGAAAGTTTCGTCTTATGTAAGCCTAGTAGTATGATTATTTATTCCCAACAATACTCATTTTGAAAAGATGCTTTGAATATTTTTCAACTTTGATTCTGTCAAAACGATTCAATAGCTTACTAAAACGTGTAATTCTCTGTTCAATATCTGCCACAGTAATTTCAGGGAAGCGATGATCATGATAAATCAATCTATTAGGACCAGGGCGGTGCATATTCAGGTTGGTCAATAACGCCTTTAGTTTGGCAGATAACCAGCCTTGAATATATGTACCGATGGGATTGGCAGACGGTTGTTTTCTGCTATAACCGCTCTGTTCCAAAATATCGACCATGCGATCACAGGATAATGGGCCGTGCTGAGCAGCTAAATAATAATCAATCAGTCTCTTGCGCTCCTCACCCTCTGCGACACCCAGCTCACCACTCAGAATTAGGGCTAAAGTTGACTTCAATTCCTCGAAATTAAAGCATTGGTAGCTTAATTTAGTAGGCAATCCTTGATACTCATAGTCATAATATTCGTTGAGTGTTGCAAGATAAGATATCGTGGGAACTCCAAGAACATAGGCTTCCAATCCAGTGGTACACCCATTGTGCACCATGGCTTTTGCGGCCAGAAGCCATGGAATCACGTTGCCTTCATTTGTTACAACTACTTGCTTAAACTCAGCGGCAATATCATGATAAATCTTATAGTTCTCACTTGGGTGTGGACGAACTACGATAGTGAAATCCGGAAATGCTTGCGCTACAGAAGGAATAAGTCGCTTAAAATCCTCAACGATTGCTTGTTTATGATTCCACAATCCTGCGGCAAATTGACGACTCATCCCAATCCCTGATTGCCCAAGCTTTAATTCTTTGTGAGGATTTTTTGCAGGTACAAATAAGCCAACACTAGGAATAAATGGATTTACATCACTAAAATTGGTGTTAATGAGAATAAAATTTCCATACTGATTACGTAATTTATCAACCTCAACATCAAAGTAGGGCCGCATCTCAGTTCTCAGCATGTCGCCACGAGGATTTCCAGTAATATGGATAGGTAAACCTGCTGGCAGATCTGGATATTGCCGAAGCAAATCGACATTTTCCTGCCCCCAGGCAAAAACATGAGACACCTGTTTGATTGTCTGCGGAGAAAGCCGAAGCGTAAAATAAGTATCTGGGGGTGGGTGAACCAAGGCTTCTTCTTCCCATGCAACGATCTCATGGCCCAGTTGGCGCAGGATTTTGAACATCGTATTACTAAGGCTGCGCATGCTCTTGGCAAGGTAAACACCTCGTGGAACAGAGGCAGCCTGAAAATGAGTAAAAGCACGAGAACCCATAATGACTGGAAAACCGCGTTCTGCAGCTACACAGGATAATAGAATCTTTGCATCCAGTTCACGAACCTGGCTTTCCACTGGGATGATAAGAGTTGAAGCGAGCTTCCTCATATAAATTTCACTCAATGTTTAAATTAAATTGTACTTAAATTTTTCTGACTTATTGCGATAGACTCTTCATTTCTCAGCAAATCACAGTATTCAGAAAAAGCACTGTAAAGCATGGGATTACTTGAAATGGCTGCAATTTCATGATTAAGCCAAAATGATGGATTTGTCCAATTGAAACTACCGAAAATAGACCAAACCTGATTATTGTCTTTTACCAGCACAAACTTGCAATGCATTGGAAGATATTCAGAGGTCTTGATGCGTCTGAATTGTACTCCGGCGGAAATTAGTTGCTGTTCTGCATTTGCAGTGACACGTCTATATGTTGATTCTGCATAGATTTCCAATGCTACGCCTCGATTGGCGAGTGCAATCATCAAATTAACCGCGCTTTCGGATCTGATGTGGGATGCAACAACACAAACATGAGAATCGCTGCTGATCTGGTTCAGAAACTGAATTACAGGATGAGGATGTATCCGCGGCCAGAAATAAATAGTAGTATCAGCGCCTTGAATGGTCTGATTCGCATCAGCAGAAAAACGATAAAATAATCCTGGAGGTGTTGCGTTTAACTTTCGAGCGTGCTTCACAAGTTGAGTTACTAGCTCGGGGTCAGCGATTCCTACCAGCACATTGTAGCCTCGATCATGATCACCGATTTCTCGAATGATATCAGGTCGTTTCTCAGGATTGTTACCTGAGGGATTGAAAGATCCAATAATAGCAATCGGCTTTGGATGCGAAAAACAATAGAGTTTCTCATGTAACTGCGGACTCCATGTTCGTCCTGCTGGAGCAGGTAAGCCTGGAAAAACCACAATTCTCAGTCCATCACCTAATCCATCTGGTCCTGAGAGCATAGAAATTACGGCATCATTTGCATCGGATGTGCGTGGCTTGCCAGCTAAACTGACAGTAACCTTGACTCCTCGTTTGCGCGCTTTAATCAGTGCCTCAGCTAATTTCAGATCACGAAAATAGTAAGTCACCCAATCGATAAATCCGCCGGCGGGAACAGCAGCAATATGCTTTTCCAATACATCCCGCAAATAACCGACTGGTTGATCAGGGCCACCAAAATATATATCGGAGAAAGTTTTCATTCTTGGGAACCTGTTTCCAAATTACTCATTAGTAGTTTAACGCTTAACAAGGTGTCCGGCTTTATTGGGTCATAACAAGTTCACTGATTACGAATTTTCTGCGCATACTCCATTCCACTTCAATACGAAAAACTAATTGTCGCTACTGCCTCTCAAGTTTTCTTCATGACTGCCTATGAGAAATCTGCAACAATGGTTCCGCTTCGCCATTAGAAATTATAAAAACGCGGTCTGCAGCGTTGATGACCGCAGGTTGGTGCGAAACAACAATAATTGTCAGGTCCTTGGCTAATTTTCGCAGTGTCTTACAGATGGCTTGCTCGCTTTCCGGATCCAATGCACTGGTGGGTTCATCCAAAATTAAGAAGGATGGATTATGAGCCAGTGCTCGTGCGATGGCAATGCGTTGGCGTTGTCCACCGGAAAGTAGCCCACCGCGCTCACCGACAATCGATTGTAATCCTTCAGGCAAGCTGCTGACAAAATCCCATGCACCGGCCTGACGTAATGACCGTTCTGCATCTGCGGCGGTCAACGCGTGTTCTCCGACCAGAATGTTACTCATCACCGTATCATGCAACAAAATAGTGTCTTGCGAGACATAACCGATCATGTGGCGCCATTGGCGCAGATTGATATCATGCAGCGAGATGCCGTCAATCTGAATTTCTCCGGATTGTGGTTCAGCCATTCCGCAGAGCAGATCCAGCAAAGTGCTTTTGCCGGCGCCGGATGGCCCCATAACCGCTGTAAAAGACTTGATTGGTATTTCGATATTCAGGTCTTTGAAAATAATTTTCTGGCCATAGTTAAATTTGACATGTTGCAAAGTAATACCTTTTTGCAGCGTAGGCCTCAGTGTTCCCGTGGATTTCTCTGCCGCAGCGCGCGCGTCTTCGGCGGACTTGCGTAAAGCCCAATAAGCACTTTCTTGTACGGCCAGATGCTGATAACTGCGTTGCGTTCTATTCATTAATCCCAGAATGCGTGTCAGCAAAAAGACCATCAACAGGACTTCCGATAAGGGCAATTGCCACACTACCAATGCCAGATATAAGCCGCTGGCAGTCAGAGCGGTGAGAATGGGTTCCTGCATTTCGGTTAAAGCAGCCCTATTCATCACTTCCCGACGCGTGGCTTTCTCCAGGTGTTGGGTTTGTTCGTGCAGAATAGCGTCGGCAACGTTGTCACGCGCCATGGCTTTCAGTGATTTTACCGAACTAAGCACATCGGATAAGTACGTCAATAAATCGCGTAGCAAGTAGGTTTGCTTAGTACCTGCACGACGGGTTGCACGGACTAAACGATTCAATGCAATGAATAAGAATAGACCAATAATCAGTGAGGTCAGTGTTGCTTCCCATGAAATGAATAATGCCACGATGGCGTATACTAACGCTTGAATGGCAAGCGACAATACATTAGCGCTGTGCTCAAAACCAATGGCTGCACGATGAGCTTCAGTTGCAACCGAATTCGCAAGCGCGCCGGCGGGTTGTCGTAAATAGTATTGCCACCGGCTGGCCAGTAGCGCTTCAATAAGATCCAGGCGTAAAACAGTCGCCACATGAGCAACGGTGTAACCTACCTGACGACTAGCCAACAACAGCACCATACCCTTAAAAAACAAACCACCAACGAAAATGATCAAAATCGTGACCAATGCAGGTTCAATGCCGACATCTTTCAGCGCTGTTTCCATAAAAGCGCCAATGCCTGAATTGCCAGACTCACCTGAATCGCCGATAACGATCGATAACAATGGCATCAACGCAGTTAAACTCAGGCCTTCAGCGATACTGGCAATCAGCAGTGCGACTAGAACTAAAGCGCTACGCCGGGGGAAGACCATAATGTACGTAAATAAAGTATGCATAGGCCGGCTATAACAGTGAAGGAGGGACCGGTGGTTCTTTTATGCGTTCATTAAGCATTAGATACATCACATAATTGGCAAGGCGTGAATCGTGCGTCACAATGATCGAGCCGGCTTAATTCTATGATTCAACTTACGTACCTTGGAACGAGGAATCTAATTCGAAGCGATTAAATTAACCTATCTAGCCTTAGTCAGGGGGATCCATGCAATCCAATCTTCATTCAATTCATTACGTATCAATTATGTTTTGAGATAACGCTTTCGGGTGTTGATTGATAACCCAAATATCCTTGTGCGATTCTGTAATATACCCGTCGTAACGGTATATCTTCGCGCATGATTATCATGCTCTGTACTGGACCCGGTTGATCAAGCATCGAAGTAATATCATTGCCTGAACGATCGTATTCAACTTGTTGCTGATCCATCCCAACCAGTATAATCGACCGGGTAGTTGGCGGTTCTGCTGGATGCCAGAATTGATACATGGCACCGCTATCGCCAAACATATTACGCGAGCGAATATCCATAGGCTCATCTTTTCGGTTGTAAAAAAACAAAGTGCTCGCAATTGACCATTTGTTCATACCTACAACAAGCGGTTCCTGTCCCGACTGGAGTCGCACTTCTTCGACGATTTGTTCGATTTCATGGGTTGTTTCTCGCCAGAAATAATATTTCATAAATGCTGGATAGGGAATCCCTGGTATACCCAGTACGACATAGTGCAGTATGAATGCATAGACAAACATGCAAGTCACAATTGTAGGTCGCCAGGCTGCCTGTAAGCGACCTTTGATACTGCGCAAGTCAACATTCTGTCCCATCATCCAGGCTATCGTTGGCAGAGCCGCAAGCCACAATGGGGCCGTCCAGTGAAAGCGCAGCGAATCGAACATGCTGAGAACAAAGAATACCGCCAACGGTGTGCCAGTGAATATCCATACAAATAAACGGCGTCGGCGTGCCGATTGGCTGTTGTCGTGCTCGCTACCTGGTCGCAACGCTAGTGCCGCAGCGAGCAAACCGACAGGCGTCAGCAGTACCAAAAGATTAACAAATAGAAGGTGTGTTGAGAATTGATCATCACCAACACCCTTGAGTCGCGATGACTGAAATGATATTGATGCCCACTGATGCTCCATATTCCAGATAATGACAGGTAAAAATAGTACCAAGGCTAGCAGTGCCGCAAGATAGGGGTGGGGACGACGCAACCAGTGACGGGCAATTGGATCCAGAATTACAAACAATAACGCCGCGATTCCCAGCAGACCCAGCGTATATTTGGATAGAATACCCAGACCAAATGCGATTCCCATGCCTAACCAGGCTGAACTATGGCCTGCAATCAGTGCGCGTTCCATGTAGTACAGCGTAGCAGCCCATGCGGCCAGCAGAGGTGCATCCGCTGTCATCACTATGCCAGTAGCAAAACTAAATGGCAGGATAGCCAACAACAGCACTGTACGCATAGCAGTTGATTTGTCATACAAATTCTTTGCCAGAGCATAAAGATAGCCCATGGTTATCAAACCACTGAGGAATGCGCCGATCCGCACGCCGAACTCATTGTCCCCCGCAATCGCGGTACCCAGCCAGATCAACCACGCAACCATCGGTGGGTGATCGTAAAAACTTAAATCCATGTGCTGAGCATAGTTCCAATAATAAGCTTCATCAGGAATCAGTTGGGCCTGGCCGAGATAGATCAGGCGCAGCAGTATGATAAACGCCACGACTCCGACCGAGGTTACACGCCAGCGTATGTCCAAAGAAGGTGAATTTTTGTTAACGGGAAATACATAAAAAGCATGCCCCAGATAGTTGATTGCGGCTGTTGCAGCAACAGCCGGGAAAATAGCCAGTAAGGGTGGTATATGCCAGCCATAGACGAGCCAAGCCAGCACGCCACCACGCATCAGCAACGCCATGACACTGACTGTCAAAAAACGGCCCAACTGATGCCATCTTAAAGGGTCTGAGTGCTGTGACTGGAATGACCATTTTAAATTCAGGGTGTAATTCACCGCGGTGGCTGCGAAAAAGCTCATGATGTGAGCCAATGAAAGTCCTGCGCCACTGTATATCAGCAATTGGAATAACCCAATATCAATAATTATGCTGAACAGCCCAACTGCCACATACCGGTTGGCTGTGCCAATAGCAACAGAACCGCCGGCGAGTGTCATCAGTCGCTGCAAATAAATCCACTGGTGAGAAAACGATAATTTCGAGCTTCCGTGCGTCCGATCATGAAAACAGATGGGCACCTCCACCACCTTGAGTTTGCCTTGTCCAGCCAGCAGCAGTTCGAGCAGTATTTTGTACCCGTGAGCATGTTCAGAAATTGTCGACGCTAGCTCCCGGCGAAATGCAAAGAATCCGGAAGTTGCATCGCTAACATCGCAGATCGGACGTGCGAGCCAACCACCAATGCGTGATAGCCATTGCCGATGCAGCGGCCACCCTTCAATGCCACCGCCCGGAACATAACGACTGCCGATAGCGACGTCATGACTTCCGTCCAATACCGGCGCAACGACAGCATATAGCCGCTCGGGTGGATGACTCAGATCAGCATCCATTACCACGATAACATTACTTTTTGCCACCGCGACCCCAGCCAAAATTGATGCCGTCAGATCTGGCTTTGATTTGCGTTCCACAAGCCGCACATTCGCTTTCTCTTCCCATGCATGTACCTTATCAGGAGTACCATCCTGAGAGCCATCGTCAACAATAATGACTTCAAAGCTGCCGGATGCTCGATTCAATGCAAATAGGCGAGTTAATATGGGATCAATGTTGTCAACTTCGTTGAGGGTGGGGATTATTACCGAAAATTGTGTCAAGGATATCTCTGATAAATGAGTATTTAATATTTATGAATATAAGTAGTTTATGTGTCTCTATATTTGTACAATTTTCAGTAAATTGAATGAAATCAGAAAATCTACAGGAGCTGTGCAATCAGATGCGACATAAAGCCTTTATCTGCTCAAAAAGGCATAAACTGTAATATGTTTCTTAGACATAGTAAACAACCCTCTTAGGGCCGCGAGGTATTATATAAAAGCTCAAGCTGACGCGATTGTTCTCTTGGTTTATTTGATTCTTGCATACCTCTCAACCACTCTTTAATTCACTCTTTCCCATACAGTTTCAGCATAAATGGCCATTTGTTCAAAACTCACCACCCTAGCAGGCCGTTGAAAAACTATCTGCGTTGCCGCTACGGTGTAAACAACAGGCTCAAAATGTTCATTTATTAAGCATAAACTGCACTTTATCGCCTGTTTTGGTTCCGTGTAAGCTGCCTCGAAAATGTTTTTCAACGGCCTGCTAGGGAAACCCTATAAAAGCCAATCTGCCATTCCAAACGTGATGAAGAATTCTAAGTAATCAGCACTAGGGATTTCTTGTTGCAAACGAGATGACAATTATTCAGAGAATCTCTAGAGCACGTTTCAATCCCGGCTACCTCTTAAATAATTCTCATGCTGTAATGCTTTTGAACACACAGACCATCTGACACGGGTGTGATTTCAGGATGTGCCATGCAAAATAAATGCACGTGTTCTTATTTGCTCAAACTTAATATCATATCACTTGTCGATTTATTTTGTGAGGTAAAAAATATAATAATTTCATCACATTAAATTCACAATCATGCCTGTATTATGAATTTTTAATTCTAGCTGAACCTTAAATCTGAATCATCCTGAAGTTGTGAAATGGCTGCTGATTAGAATAAATTGGAATATGACGATGCAATCGATTCATTATTGATCTGCTTTGATTAATTAACTGAAAGAGGCGCATAAAGATGGGTGTTGATTTAGGTATTGATAGGATTACTCGGGATCTGAGCGGCGCGATATTGATTTTTACTCGGTTGTCCAAGAATGAATCAGCGGCTACTTCAATACACCGATGCTTCCAGTATGAAATCTTGAACGGAGCTAAATTAAGTGATCGCCTTGCAATGATTGTAGCTTTGCCATTTGTACCATTCGTGATCGCTGCGCTGGCAATGATTTTTACTATGCTTAATGGACGCGCCATAAAGAAGCGGACAGGGAAAAGTATCGTTCGACAATTTTGCGAGCAGTTTTCGCTTGCTGCCCGTTTCGCGATCCTGCCGCCCTGGTACTATATTTTTGAATTACATGACGATGATAAAAGAAGTCGTGCTGGAGAATACCTAAATCGCTTTGAAATGAAAGCGGGGCTTTATCGATTCTTGCGCGATTACAATGGAGGGTTTCCTATTCCCGATGAGCGCAGTACACTTTACATCAAGTATAAAACCAGCTTCATGGCGCATTGCCATAAATATGATGTTGCAACGGCATCTATCCTTTGGATAGTCAAAGAAGAGCAAATCATACCGGTTGATTGGAAAAAATCTGATTTTCCTGATTTTGATCTCTTTGTTAAACCACTGAATGGGCAAGGTGGAAAGGGCGCTATGCGTTGGGATTATATGGGTTCCGGAAAATTCGTATGTAGCGATGGTAGAAGCGCAATGGGAAGCCAAGTACTCGAACTTTTGCGGCAAGACTCAAAGCATACAGCTTATATCGTACAGCCACGACTGATAAATCACTCAGATCTAACTGATCTTGCTTATGACACCCTGGCGACCATTCGTGTTATGAGTTGCCGTAATGAAGTAGGGGGCTATGAAGTGACAGATGCAGTGTTCCGTATGAGACAAAATAGCGCTACTATTGTTGACAATTACCATGCTGGTGGGATTGCAGCAAATGTCAATATTCAAACCGGGATACTAGGAAAAGGTACGCGAGGAGCTTGGGGAGTAGTTACGGATGGCTGGTACGAGCGGCATCCGGAAACTAATGTTATGATCTTTCAACGTAAAATCCCATGCTGGGTAGAGATGATCAATTTTGTGCAACATGCGCATTGTAGCCTTTTCCCCGATCAAGTTGTGATCGGCTGGGATGTTGCTTTACTTGAGAGCGGTCCTTGCATGATCGAAGCTAACAAAGCACCTGATCTAGACATAATACAGCGGACCCGGGAGGGTCCAATAGGCAATGAACGGCTTGGAGAATTGCTGGCATTTAACCTGAGACAAACAGTTGTTGCCAAGTATGCTGAACCAGAGGTGCATCCATTATGCTGATAACTATTTCTATAACTATGGGATGCTGGAAACGGGCCTATGACAATTATCTTCTGAGTAAAAAATGATGATGTGGCGATATCGTTATTCTTGCTAACCGACTTTTTATACTTCTGGAAATAGTGCACAAGTCATGGTAAATGAAGATCATATTCTAAAGTCTGATGAAACTGAAATTCCGAACATGCTAACGATTGAACCTGGGGCAGATTTATCGGTGCCGGAGGTGCAACGCACGGCCATAGATACACTGGAAAGTGGCGGAGTCATTTACCTGCCCAAAGGCGGTTTCGAACTATCTAAGCAAGAGCGAGCATTGATATTAGATACAGCTAATATCCTGACACGAGTCCCCGATATCGAGAACGGTAAACCGACAATTATTTTCGATCCGAAGCGCGGGCGTATCAAGAAGTATCATTATGCGCAAATACACGGGAAGATGATGCGAGCACAAATCAAAGACTCAGCACGATCTGATCTTGAAGCAATTATGGCGCGTTATGGGAAGTGGGCTGAGAATGTAATTACCCAATTATTTCCCTGCTATCAACAGGCATTAGATCGCAAACGGGTTACCTATCGACCTTTTTCGCGCAATAGCACTCAGGCGCTGCATATTGATTCAAGTTACGGATACCCCACTCAAGGTCGCAGTATGTTGCGCGTTTTCACCAACATCAATCCTGTCGATCGAGTGCGTGTCTGGCAACTCGGCGAACCGTTTGAACCATTTGTAGAGCGTTTTCTGCCTGCGGTGCAAGTCAGAGAGCCTTCCTGGTTTTTTGTCATGCTGGTTCGCCTTGGTATCATCGATGGTGCCAAGACCAAATATGATCAGTATATTGCAGCACTACGTACTCTCGGCATGCGCGATAAAGAGTACCAGGAATCAGCGCCGCGCAAACTAATGGAATTTCCAGCGGGATCGAGCTGGATTGCAATTACTGATCTGGTATTACACGGTGCGATATCGGGACAGCACAGTCTCGATCAGACATTCTATCTGCCTGTGGAAGCAATGAATAATCCGTTACGATCTCCCTTGCGTATCTTGGAGAGGCTAACGGGAGAGACTCTGGCTTGATGTGAGTGTTGACTGCCGGATGCTCCACGTCCTCTGCTGATCTGAAAGATAGTGATCCAACCCTGCCTGGTCTACAGGTCGTTGGAAAGCTATCTGCATTGCTGCTACGGTGTCAAAAACTGGCTCCAAATGCTCATATATTAAGCATAAACTGAGTTCTTTCGCCTGTTCTTGACTTGTATCAGCTGTCTTGGAAATAATTTTCAACAGCCTGTTAATAGCCGTATCAATGAATTGTTGCCATTACGCGAGAGTTTATTAAAAAGACTACTGCACAACACTACTGTCCCGTTAACTTTCACACCAAGTCCATCTGGTAATTGTTAGCATTTTCATCTATGAGTGGATCACCACGCAACAAAGCCATGAGGTCACGTTTTTCAAATAGATTGAGCTGCAATAATCGCAGAATTTGTTGCATGCTTTTGCTCATCTTTGACTGTAACTTGAAGAATTCTAATAGCAAATATACTCAGTTGTGCAGAGGTCTTTGGTATGTTAATAGGCAGATGCCATTGCAATCATAGGACAAATGCGTCTTTTAAGCCGACAATGATCGGTGAAAGTAATTGTTCTCGTGATTTCAGCAAGAAAATTACTAAAAAAAACTCTACTACAGTAAATTTAACAAATTTGAAAATTCGTTAAATTTTGCAAAGCCCTCATTAAAACTATACGCTGATTAGTCAGTGTAATAATGAATAGTCGTGGTTATGAGAATAAAATTCTTTCGACTAAAGTTCCTACAATCCTTAGTTTATTTCTAAAGCATGTTTTGGAGGTGTTTCTTTAGTTAAATGAGTTGGTTAGTTCAGTATTGCCAGTTGTGCAGTTAGATGGTCGAGTTTTTTGTTAAACGCAACTAGACGGTCTTTTTCTTGTGCGACAACAATGGCAGGCGCTCGTTCTACAAAACTAGGATTGGAAAGTTTAGTTTGAGCTTTGGATATTTCTACTTGAATGCGGGTAATTTCCTTGGATAAGCGTTCGCGTTCCGCTTCCACATTTACCTCGATTTTCAGCATTAATTTAAAATCCCTGACAATTGCCACTGGAGCATCTGCCGCAGATAATCCATCTGTTTGAATCTCTATATTTGATAATTTAGCTAATGA
Source organism: Nitrosomonas supralitoralis (assembly GCF_003011925.2). Classification (GTDB taxonomy): domain Bacteria; phylum Pseudomonadota; class Gammaproteobacteria; order Burkholderiales; family Nitrosomonadaceae; genus Nitrosomonas; species Nitrosomonas supralitoralis. The sequence continues at coordinate 15,582 of NZ_PXXU01000041.1, read as the reverse complement.
AAGCAAGTAGGGCGAGAAATTTGACAACGTTTGTGAATCGCCATAGGCCAGAAGCGGCACCTTGAGTGCGGGTGATAGTTTCATTTCACCGCGCAGGTTACGGCAGGCATTGATTATTTCTTTGAGTAACAGGATCTCTTCAATAGATTGTTGATTGATTTTGGTTGTATCAGCAATCGGATATGGCTGGCACATAATGCTTGCGCCTTGTTTTCCTGCAAGCGGCGCAACTTTCTGCCATAGTTCCTCGGTAATGAATGGAATGATAGGATGTGCCAGCCGTAGCATGGTTTCCAGCACACGCACTAGCGTTCTGCGTGTTGTTCGTTGAATCGGATCTTGCGGGCTGTTTAATTGTACTTTGGCCAGTTCAACATACCAATCACAATATTCATCCCAAACCAGTTCGTAGATTTCACGTGCTAAAAGATCAAAACGATACTGAGTAAATGCCAGTTCAATAGCTTGTTCAGCTTGTTGCAATCGACTGATGATCCATTGATCGGCTGCAGAATAAGTGAGTGGTAAGGTTTCATCCAATCCCGTATCTTTGTCTTCACAATTCATTAGGACAAAACGTGTTGCATTCCAGAGTTTGTTACAGAAGTTCCGGTACCCTTCACAGCGTTGCAGATCAAATTTAATATCTCGACCGTGCGAAGCCAGACTGGCAAATGTGAAACGTAAAGCATCGGTTCCAAAAGCTTGTATCCCTTCGGGAAAATGTTTGCGGGTATTTTTTTCAATCGATTCGGCTTGCTTGGGATTCATCAGTCCGGTGGTGCGTTTTGAGATCAAATCGGGTAGGGTAATACCATCGATCAAATCCAGAGGATCCAGTACATTCCCTTTGGATTTGCTCATTTTCTGACCTTCGGCATCGCGAATTAGGCCGGTAATATAAACTTCCTTGAAAGGCACTTGGTTGGTGAAATGTAACGACATCATCACCATGCGTGCTACCCAGAAGAAAATGATGTCAAATCCAGTAATCAATACCGATGTGGGCAGAAACGTTTTCAATTCGGGCGTTTCCTCCGGCCAGCCCAAAGTAGAGAATGGCCAGAGTGCAGACGAGAACCAGGTATCCAGCACGTCATCCTCTTGTTTTAGGTTATTGCTACCGGAAAGTTTCTGTGCTTCTTCCAGACTATGCGCAACGGTGACGTTGCCATCTTCGTCATACCAAGCAGGGATGCGGTGTCCCCACCATAATTGGCGCGAAATACACCAATCCTGAATGTTTTCTAACCATTGATTGTAAACATGTGTCCAATTTTCCGGCGTAAACTTAATTTCGCCATCGGCAACGACTTTTAAACCTCGTCCAGCCAGACTTTCCATTGCGACATACCATTGATCAGTCAGCATCGGTTCAATGATGGCATTGGAACGGTCTCCTCGCGGAGCCATCAACTTGTGAGGTTTTGTTTCAACCAAAAAGCCACGCGCATCCAGATCGGCAATGATTTTTTTTCTGGCATCAAAACGATCCAAACCTTGATATTCGGTTGGAGCCATGTCATTGATTTTTGCGTCCAGGGTAAAAATGTTAATGGGCACCAAATGGTGCCGCTGTCCCACCAGATAGTCGTTAAAGTCATGAGCCGGAGTAATTTTTACGCAGCCGGTGCCAAACTCCAGATCGACATAAGAGTCCGCGATAATTGGAATGGTGCGTTCACATAGTGGTAGTCTGAGGTGTCGCCCAACCAGATGTTGATAACGTGGATCATCGGGATGTACGGCCACGGCCACATCACCCAGCATGGTTTCTGGTCGGGTAGTGGCGACAATTAAAGCGTTCGTTTGTTCTGTGCCAGAACCATCCGTTTGTTCCAATGGATAGCGAATGTGCCACAATGCGCCATTTTCTTCAGTTGCAACGACTTCCAGATCGGATACGGCAGTTTGCAAAACAGGATCCCAGTTCACCAGTCGCTTGCCACGATAAATCAATCCTTCACGATATAGACGAACAAATACTTCAGTGACAGCACGTGATAATGCGTCATCCATGGTAAAACACTCGCGTGTCCAGTCACAAGAAGCACCCAGACGCCGCATTTGCCGGGTGATGGTAGAACCAGATTCTTCTTTCCATTGCCATACCCGTTCTAAAAATGCTTCCCGGCCTATTTGGCGTCGATCGAGATTCTGTTGATCCAGTTGACGCACAACTACAATCTGCGTGGCAATACCGGCATGATCAGTACCGGGTTGCCACAGAGTGTTGCACCCCCGCATACGGTGATAGCGCGTTAGTGCATCCATTAAGGTGTGCTGGAATGCATGCCCCATGTGTAATGTGCCCGTAACATTGGGAGGTGGCAGCATGATGCAATAGGCGGAGCGATCTTCAGTGGCAGTAGGTTTGAAATATCCGGCTGATTCCCATTCGGAATACCAAAGATTTTCTATGCGCTTAGGGTCAAAACTTTTTTCGAGATCCATGAAATTTAACTGGTGTAAGTGTCGCTGACAAGACCACTATTATAGCGGATAGGTATACCCGTGCGTGCGACAAGAAGCATATGTTGCTTAGATGCAATCGATATTAAATGCTACAGAGTTATAGGTGTGATTATTATATATACTTGCGGCGGTTATTTGATTTGATTAGACATGCGTGCTTCTAAAGCATTTGCCAGTGCTTTTTTATTCAGGATATCCATTTCGATATTAGCATCTTTTAGTGCAGCATCAAGTATTCGCTGGATCGGTGTTAGACGTGCTGGTTGCGGCTGTATTACTGACGGATGAAGGACTACAACTTCGCGTAACAGCGGTATTGTACTGGCATCCACGGATAATGCTTTGTCGACATTCTGCGCTCTTGCAGTGGGGGTTAAGCTGCTTATTGCAGGAGTGATTTTACCCTGAGTCTGATATTTGTTAAGTAAGCAGCGAAATTTCTCCAGTATTGCAGCATCATCAACATCAATTAAAGGTTTATTTTCATCCATCATAGAAAAAACAACTGTAGGTGCCTAGTTAGTCATTTAAATGGTAATGTTGTATCTCATAACCGGCATTCTTATAAAACCGGTAACGTTCGCGAGCTGCTAGTTTGTCTTCATGGGAAGTGCCTGCGATTTCAATTAATCGCGTGAATTGATCAATTAAATGTGGAGATTGATTATGCAGATTAATTAGCACATCAAACGGAGGATTGACTTGAATTTGATTGCATAATATCACCGGTGTTGCGCTAATCAATTGATCATCCTCTAGAATGCTGCAATGTGGTATAAAGCTGGTAGGTGAAAACGTCCATAGTAACTCATCTAATTGATCTAATGTTGAAATCTCAGGCGTGTAAACCAGTACCTTCTTTTTTTGCTGCACTGCCTTGGCACAAAGCCGACAGGTTGTCTGTAACTTATCGTTTGATCCCGAATAGAAAAGAATTTGTGTCATAAAAAATAATGTATTGACTTTACGCTGGTTGATGACTCATAGCGTATGAGAGCAATGAGCCAGCTTAACCTGGAAAGGTTACTAAACAAATTCGTTACTGGTTGAATTTATTGATCAACAAAACTGAAACAATTCTAATCAGAGGCCTTAGCTTGCGCAATCAAAAATTGTGTTAATAGCGGTACTGGTCGACCGCTTGCTCCTTTGTCTCTACCTGATTTCCAGGCTGTTCCTGCGATATCCAAATGTGCCCAACGGAATTTCTTAGTAAAGCGGGATAAAAAACAGGCAGCTGTGATGGTTCCAGCAGCTCTTCCACCGATATTGGCAATATCTGCAAAATTGCTTTTCAGCAGATCCTGATACTCATCCCCCAAAGGTAGCTGCCAGGCGCGATCAGCTGCTTGTTCTCCGGCAGCCAATAATTCGTGCGCTAGCTTTTCATCATTACTCATCAGTCCGGTTGTGAAATTACCCAGTGCAATTACGCAGGCGCCTGTTAAAGTCGCGATATCAATCACCAGTTTTGGATTATAGCGTTCGGCGTAAGTTAATGCGTCACATAAAATCAAACGTCCCTCTGCATCGGTATTTAGAATTTCAATGGTTTGACCGGACATGCTGGTTACTACATCTCCAGGTTTGGTCGCGCGTCCGCTCGGCATATTCTCGGTTGCTGGAATGATTCCGACCAGATTGATCGGCAATTTCAGTTCAGCAACTGCAAGTAACGTTCCAAATACGCTGCCAGCTCCACTCATGTCGAATTTCATTTCATCCATTTCAGCAGCAGGCTTCAGTGAGATGCCACCCGTATCAAAGGTCACTCCTTTGCCGACTAAGACAATTGGATTTTCTTTTTTATTCAGTCCATAGTATTCCAGCACAATTAACTTTGCTGGCTGCTCGCTGCCGCGGGCAACGGCGAGGAAAGACCCCATACCTAGCTTCTCCATATCTTTTTCTTCTAAGATGGTTGCTTTGAGCTTATGCGTCTTGGCAAGCTCTTTAGCTTCTGTGGCAAGATAAGTAGGAGTGCAGACATTCGGCGCAAGATTGCCCAGATTTTTCGTTAGGCTCATGCCATGAGCAATTGCCAAACCTTGTTGCATAGCCTGTTCACATGCAGCTAATTCAGCTCGATTATCGATGCAAAATATCATTTTGCGTAATCTACTCTGATTGTTTTCTGGCTTGCTTTTCAACTGATCAAATCGATAAGTGCTACTGATCGAAGTAATGATGGTTTGAGTAATTTTCCATTCATTCGTCCGCTCCTTAACGGGAAAGTCAGATAAAAACAATATGACATCAGTCACTGCCGTTTTTTGCAAAGCGCCTAAAGTAGAATTGATCGCCGCTAAGAATGTTTTTTCCTTAAATTCTTGCTCCTTGCCTAATCCAATTAACAAAATCCTTTTAAAGTTTGTGTCCGGGACATTGTGAAGTAGCAATGAGGTATTCACCTTTCCGTCCATATCACCAGACGTAAGTATGCTTTTAATATAGCCTTGTGTAATTTTATCTAATACTTTTGCCGATTCGGTCATTTTTCTAGATTCAAAAATACCAATTACTGCACAAGCACTCCGTTGTTTTTCGGGGGTTGCAACTTTAATTCCAAAATCCACGTTTAACTCCTTTATCAAGAAAATTCTTGCGAACAATTAATTTATTATTTATCCAGTTGATTGTCTTATAACTGCTTTGTTCCAAATAATCAAAACAATTTCTTCTATAATCTAATAGCATGCAGATACATTGGAAGAATGGATAACTGATGTGAATTCTGCAGTATGGTGAATGATTTCCATCAGTTAACGCAGATAGTCTTTATAGAAATCAGCAAATATGCTATTTTTCATATTATAATGAAAACATAATCAGTATGTTAGTCAATATTATATAAGCATTATCTGATAATAAGGGCGGTAAGTGATTGATGATGCATTGAAAAGAAGGTTAGATTTTTGTGCGACGTTACCGAGTTTACCTGCGATCGCTGTTAAAATAATTGAAATGGCCAATGATCCGGATGCCGATATTGGAGCGATCTGTAAATATATCTCATTGGACCCTGTGCTATCTGCAAAATTACTTCGAACAGCTAACACGCCTTTATACAAATCCCGCAGGGTTGCAACCAATATCCGGCAAGCTGTCAGTATCCTTGGTACGCATACTGTTCTTGTTATTGCCTTATCCTTTTCCTTAACAAGTTCGTTAATAAAAATCGCTTTGCCGGGGCAGAACTGCGCTTTTGATAATAATGGTTTTTGGCGTAGATCGATTGCAACGGCACTTGCCAGTCGTGCGCTTGGAGAAAAGCTTGAACTCAATTTTCTGGATGATTTATTTCTAGCGGGTTTGATTCAAGAAATTGGAATCCTTACGTTTTGGATCATTATGCCAGAGGAGTATGGGAAAGTTTTTGCATCAACTACCGACCACGATACATTGCTTATTAATGAACGTGAGGCATTTGGTGCTGGACATGATGAATTAGGTTATGCTCTGCTCAAGAAATGGCATATTCCTGATTACATTGCTTTATCCTGTATTAATAGCCACAGCCAGCCGGAGCCTAAAAACATAGGTCCAACCTTGCAAGCATGTTTGGCTGTTTCTCGTTACTTGGCGGATTATTTTTTGTATCCGCACGATGCTGAGAAAATTGCCGCTTTAAATCAAGCAGCACAAAACTGGCTTGGATTCGATACTAATGTACTCATTGACGTTATTAAAATTATGGAAGTTGGGTTGAGTACGGTTGAGGATTTATTTGAAATGACGCTGCATAATTCGTCAGAAGTCAATGGGATTCTGGCTGAAGCCAAAGAATTGCTGCTGATCCATAGTCTATCCAGGGCGAAGGATTTGGAAGACAAGACGCAACGTGATGGATTGACAGGTGCATATAATCGCACTTATTTTGATGAAACATTGCGTCGAGAATTTAATCTGGCAACGCAATATAATTTGCCTCTGACAGTTGCGATCATTGATCTTGATCACTTTAAGCGTGTCAACGATACTTATGGTCACGTTGCAGGGGATTCACTGTTGGCCACTGTGGTAAAGACGATTTTTGACCAGATCCGACAGGATGATACGCTGAGTCGATATGGTGGGGAAGAATTTGCTTTAATTCTTCCAGGAACACCGCTTTCTGCTGCGAGGAACCTTATTGTGCGCTTAAAAGATTCGATTGCAGCAATTGCATACAAATTTGATAGTAGCAGCACTATTCATATTACCGCTTCAATTGGAGTTGCTTCTTTTTATGAGAATGCAGCATTTTTTCACGATGCAAAGGATTTAATTAAGGCCGCAGATTCTGCACTCTATGCAGCAAAACATGCAGGACGAAATCAAGTTATTGAATGGAGTCCTGATTAGGTCTATCACTAAATTATGAATTTAATCATTCAAGGTCTGGAAGTAAATAACAGCGATTTGCGATCTATCGCTAAACTGTCCCATGCAGATGGAATTGAGCGGATTACCGGTCAAGCCTTCCGTTTGACAAATGCGATGTATTCTAATGATATTCCTGACTATTGCTTGCAATCGGAATTGGATTTTGCATTTGTAAAACCTGGGCAAGAGCTATCTGATATTAAACTGATTGTGATGGATATGGATTCTACGTTACTGGCAATTGAATCCATAGACGAAATTGCTGATATGCAAAATATCAAACCTCAAGTTTCTGCGATTACGCAGCAAACGATGAAAGGTGAAATAAGTTTTGAAGAAAGTTTGACACGCAGAACCTGGCTATTGCGCGGTTTGCATCAAGATACATTGCAAAAAGTTTATGATGAACGTGTCAGGCTTAGCTCTGGTGCCGAGAAAATGTTACAACAAGCTAAACGATTCGGCATAAAAACCATGGTGCTATCTGGTGGTTTTACATTTTTCACCGAACGGATTAAGGAAAAACTGGGGCTTGATTTCGCGGCTGCCAATGTGCTGGAGATTGAAAATAATAAGTTGACCGGAAAAGTGGTTGGAGAAATTATTGGCAGAGAAGGAAAGGCGCAAGTATTAAAACAAGTGCGTGATAAACTTGGACTGAAGCGTGAACAGATCATTGCAATTGGGGATGGCGCGAATGATCTGGGCATGATGGCCGAAGCAGGAGTCAGCATTGCTTATCATGCCAAACCCATTGTCAAACAGCATGCGACGTATTCGATTAATTATGTGGGGTTGGAGGGTATCATCAATTTGTTTGCATGAATTGACTGAATTCTTTGATAAAGTGTGTAGCTAGTAATTGGGTTCATACATCAATGACCTAACATAGCCACTAATATCTTCCGGCAAACTCAAACTTGTTAGTTCTTCACGAATAGCTACGTGGCAGACAGCTACAGCGATGGCGTGAGATACTTCGCGTACTCGAGACAGCGCGGGATACACTGAACCACTATGGATTTCTTGTTCCGAAACAGTGCTTGCCAATACTTCAGCGGCTGCCAGAAACATACTTTGTGTTACTAGCCGGGCGGCACTGGCATAAATACCGAGACCTATACCTGGAAAGATATAAGCATTATTGCCTTGAGCAGGCTTAAATAAGTGATCTTTGAACTGTACAGCGTTAAATGGGCTGCCGCTGGCAAAAATGACCTTCCCATTGCTCCAATGATAGGCCTGTTCAGCCGTGCACTCTGTGTGCGAGGTTGGATTCGATAGGGCTATAATAACTGGGCGTTCATTAACTGAAGACATTTTACTTATAACAGCTTCAGTAAATGTTCCAGCTACGCCGGTTGCGCCGATCAGCACATCGGGCTTGATTTCATTGATGGCGTCAACAAAACTGCAAGCAGCGTGCTCATGAGCAAAAGGTTTTATGCGTGGTTTAATGTTTTCGTTGCGCGCGGTAACAAGTCCTTTTCTATCAATAAACCAAAGTCTTTTCTGTGCCTGCGATCTATTTAATCCAGCTGCACGAAATGCATCCACTGCCAATTCCGCAGTTCCACTTGCTGCAGATCCTGTGCCTAGAAACATGATGTTTAGATCAGTGAATTTTTTCTTGGTAATTCGGCACGAGGTATAAATACCTGCCAGAGTAACTGCTGCAGTTCCTTGTATATCGTCGTTAAAACAACGTACTTTCTGAGCATAGAGATCTAGAAATTCAAATGCATGGGGCGACAAGAAATCTTCAAACTGTATCAATGCACTTGGGTAACGTAATTGCACTGCTTTGACAAACTCATCCACCAATGAACGATAGGCATCACCATTAAGGCGTGGATAGGGATAGCCTAGATATAGCGGATCTTCCCGCAAAGCTATATTGTTGGTGCCTACGTCGAGCATGACCGGCATACATTGCGCTGGATGGATACCGGAACATGCAACATAGAGGGCAACTTTCCCAATGGGAATTCCCATGCCATTGGCACCTAAGTCTCCCAGACCTAAAATTCGTTCTCCGTCAGTCACAACAATAACTCGAATATCTTCTTCGGGCCAGTTTTTTAGGATGGTGGCAATTTCTCCACGGTCTTCAGGTGAAATATAGAACCCTTGTGCGTTCCTGAAGATATGTGCAAATTCACTGCAAGCTTCTCCAACGGTTGGGGTATAGACTAACGGCATGATCTCATCAATATGATCAATCATGGTTCGATAAAAAAGTCGTTGATTGCGCTCCAGTAAGGCATTTAAAAATATATATTTCTCTATAGTGCTATTTTTACAGCGCAAACTACCCAATACACGTTCTATTTGTTTATCTATGCTTGCAACATCATAAGGAAGCAATCCCCGCAGGCCGTAAAGTTCGCGTTCTGCATAAGTGAATCCGGTTGATTTGGTATGAGCCGGATCTGTGAGAAGTGCTTTTCCACGTAAATTTTTCATAGTAATTGGGATCTCTTGAAAGACTTAACGATCATACTACTGTCTTGCTGTTCTGAGTAATTCTGAATAAATCCAAATTGGACAATTCAGGTAACGAAAGATAAACTCGATCGTTTCAGCTAGAAATACTTTAAGGCTTTTATTTTCAATACTTCTGTGAATTTTTGCTGAAGAATCAGTCGGATTTGAATAATCATAGCAAGCCTGTTGAGAATGCGAGTAGGTAACCTTGCGATTGTATTTGTGGAGCAAGGCCATGCAAACAAAATAGAACTTATAAGAATTACTTTCTCCCAACAATTGAATTATCTTTGGTTTAATAGTTCTGTTGTTAATAAAATTCTTAATTTATCTTAATCAATAACTTTAATGAGGTAACTGACAAATTATGAATCAAACACATTTTTCCACGCCTAATCCAGGTTTATATACAGAAGAAGATATAGCACAATTAGTGCAAGTTTTTTATGCAAAAGCCAGAAAAGATCCTTCGTTGGGTCCGATATTCGAGGCGCATGTGATTGATTGGGATGCGCATTTTGTGCAAATGACCAATTTCTGGTCAGCTCAATTACGTGGAACTAGCAGATTTCGTGGCGCACCAATGCCTAAACATATTGCGCTGCCAGAACTTAGTGCTGAATTATTTGAGCGCTGGCTTCAAATTTTTCGACAAACAACTGAGGAGCTTGGTAATCCGAATTTGCAGCAACATGCAAACTCAATAGCATCTTTTATTGCAGGTCGATTATGGCAGGGTTATCAAATCAGCAATTATCCAGATAAACGACCAGTGGCGATTCGTACTATATAACGTATGACGTGATCAAGGCCTAATTTGAAAAGTATTAAAAGCAAAATTATTGTTTTCTCTATTTTAGCTACGCTGATTCCTTCTGCAGGGCTGGGTATATTGTCGTTTCAACAAAACGAAACGATGATCAATGAAAACGTTACGCGCGAACTGCGTGCAATGTCTAATTATGCTGGTCGGGAAGCGGATTTGTGGGTTAAAGAGCAGATTCTAGTTGCTCGCGATCTTTCAACATCAATTTCAACCTCTAAGATTCTTATTGAAGGGTTGTCTATAGAAAGCCAAACGCAAAAAACTGAATTGGCAGCTCAGCAACGAGCTTTGGAGTTTTACCTGAAATCAGTGTATCGACGGCTAGAGAACGTATTGGAATTGACAGTGGTTGATGTAGAAGGTGAAATAATTGCAAGTAATGTGGCATCACCTTTTTCAGTTAAATTATCGCAAAGCTGGCCAGAAGATGCTTCCATTCAGGGGGATATATTGAATTCTCCTCAGTGGAGTAAAGATTATGCAACCGCAGTCTTTAGTGTTTCGGTGCCTATTTTGTCGATCGATGACTATATTCTGGGGGCGCTAATCGTGACATTTGATATGCGCGACATTCAATCAAGCTTAAAGGATAAAGCAAAATCTCCTCCTGGGGAGGTTTTGCTGTTGGACCAAGCTGGAAATATCATGTTGACCAGTGCTATCGGGATTCCGGGCGCCAATAAATCAGTGTCGTTTGACACCGATACAATGAAACGCCTGCAAGATAACCCAGGAAAGTACGAAATTTTTCTTGGCCCACTGCAAGAAAAGGTAGTCGGTCTGGCTTATGTTTCAGAGAAACCTTCTGTCACCATAATTGCGCTCAGAAACTATGAATCGATTTATTCGACATGGGAACAACAACGTGATTTATTTGCCGGTTTGGTCGGTATTATGATTTTTATCGTAGCTGCAATTGCTTTTCGCATGAGCCATGCCATTGTGGCCCCTTTGCAGAAACTAATTAGCGCAACAGAGAGAATTGTAAAGGGTGATCTGAACGTCGAATTGAACAATTCGCAGGACGATGAAATAGGGCAGCTTACGCAAAGATTTAATCAGATGACTGATAAGCTGCGGCAAAATCAGCTGGAAATAAATGCGGCGAGCGCTGCTATGCAGAAAAAGAATCAACTATTGGAAACGCTATCGGTTACCGATAGCCTTACAGGACTTTATAACCGCAATAAACTGAATGTGATCCTTAGCGATCAACTTGCTCGATATGGGCGGAATAAACGACCTTTTGCTGTACTGATGATTGATGTTGATTATTTTAAGAGTTTGAACGATAACCTCGGACACGTGGCAGGCGATGAAGTCATAGCTGCTGTAGCGAAAAAGATTTCACAGTCAATTCGCAACGTCGACTTTGCGGCTCGTTATGGTGGGGATGAGTTCATCGTTATTCTGACTGAGACCTCCGTGAACGAGGCGGAGAAAACTGCGGAACGTATACGAATGCAGGTGGCTGATGTGCATTGCAGCTCTCTAAATAAAATGCTGAGTGTTACGCTAAGTATCGGGATTATTCAAAGTGAACCAGAAGACATATCTTTGACGATGCTGCTTTCTCGAGTTGATAGTGCGTTGTACCAAGCAAAGCATGCCGGACGCAATCAAGTCTACTGTGTTACTCCTAAATCTAGGGTAAAACAGCAGCAACATAGTTAAACTATGGATCGTTATTTTCTCTTGCCTCAAGTCCTGCACTAAAAAGCCATCCTTGCTTCTGGTCAAGATGAACTCGTAACCATGAGCCTAGACTCGCATTAGCTGACACTGCTGTGTCTTTTTTTAGAGCACTGATTACCTTTGCATCGGCACTTGGAGACGTGCGCAAATTAACATTCGTTCTTGTGTGCAATTGTATCGGCGTATTGAACTCAAAAAAGTGATTATTCTCATCGGATGTTTTCTTATTGCCAGGATGAGTAATTAAATCGATCAGGTGTTTTGCTTGTGCAATGTAGTTCATGGCTGACGCAAATTGATCTTGAGTAAAAAGCACTGAAGCCGTTTCAACTAGATGATGTGCTTGTACTTGCAAGATTTTATCGGCCGCAGGGATTTGAACTTGTTTGAGGTTTTCCAGGATTACTTCGGTCTCTGCTATTGCGGAGGCGGTACTTGGTTTCGTTGCTAATCGATGCAGTTTTATTTGCGTTCGGGTTGCTTCCTTATTGACTTTTTGCAGTGTTTGCGCTTGGTTCTCTTGTCGAATATTTTGATTATTAATAATTTTATCCTTTTCTGCAATTATCTTCTCCAGACGATCAATTTCTTTTCTTAAGCCTTCATCCTGAGAAGGTGCTTCCGGTGCTGTTACAGTAATTGGATTTGGAACAGGTTCATGGAATGCACATCCGATCAAACTTAAGGTAAAAAGACAAAGTGTAAACCGAGTTAATAGTGAGTTAATAAGTCTGGTTGAGAAAGTTGGTGCAAATGAGAATAAAAATTTCATATTATTTATTTCCAATAATTTTGGATCACTCCGTATACCCTTACTTAAGGGTATACAATAGAAGTTGGCTCATTTTTGTCTGCAGTTAGATTGAGCTGTTGTTAAAGGAGTATGGATACAAAAAATTTTAATGTTTCTTAATAATCTCATAAATTAATTAAATAAGAGAAATTAACAAGAACAGTGTGCACTTAAGAATATCTTGATTTTACAGATTTAAATGGAAAAGTCGATAATCTAATGTGTTCTTTTATCACCGGTAGTGTTGGTTTTATAAATTAAATATTCTATTTTAATATTGTGCTGCTAAAACAATCATTGCGGATTGTCTTATATAAAAAGTCACAGACTGCTAAGAGTTGTCCGATGGAAACTTATATAATTGAGAGCAATCCTTTTATTGGATACTATCTTATAGGATGTTGTTCTCCAATAAAATAGTTGTATATTATTCTGAAAGCACACTAATCATAAAGAGTTTTTGTAGGAATAAATATAAAGAAAATAGCCATAATTCCGTAATTACCATTTCAAAAGTAAGGCTAAGAATGGTTTATAGAACAAAAATAAATCAGACCGCTGTTAGATAACTGTATAAATACTGTAACGATTTCTGCAAAGCTTATCAAAAAGGAATTGTAAGACTCGCATGAAAAGACCCTATTATTCATGACTGTGAGTAATCGTATGAAATCTTGTATTTATTGTTGATAATTACTAGGTCTGAATAAATTTGAGATCACTATACTAAATGTTATTGCTGATATTTATACAACTAGATTTTTTCGGGCAAGCGTACGGGAGATATTTATGAGTCAATATGCTAATGCTAGCCCTTCGGTGATTGCCCGTGAGACATTAAAACAACTTGCGATACTCAAAATTCCACCTACTCCTGAAAGTTATTATCAACTGTACAATCAAATAGCAGGTCATCGAGATAATAAGATTTTTGCTGTTACTGCAAAATTACTAACAGAATTGGCTGTGGAATTTCCGCGTCACACGCCGCCTTTACTTAATTGCGCTAATAATTTAGAGCAGGCTCTCAAAGAGAGGAGTTGGCCTGATTTTAAATCTGCATTGATAAAATGTATTGCAACTCTAACTACTTCCACAGAGACTATTCCACGGATTGGCACAACAAAATCCATACCTGCAATTTCCTGGGTAGAAGTGATTAAAACTCTATTCGATGAAATCGATAGTACAGAAAAATTTTCAGATGGTGCGAACAAAAGAAAAAAAATAACACAAGTACTTGATGAATTCTCTGGCAGTCCGGAACTTATTCATGACAAATTAATTGCATTAATGCAGTCATGGAAAGCGCCGGAGTCGATTTCTCAAGAGCCGGAGGAGAATATGGAAAATGTATCGATATCAACAAAAAATGCGTATGCTTTTGAGCAAACGCTCCAATTCAAAGCGGATATTCTGACGCAAGAATATGAAATCAGCGGTTACACAGATCAATTGCTAGAATTGCTGGCACAAATGCTGGAACAAATTATTGCCAATCAAGTTGAAGACAAAATTCTGGCTGAAGAAGCTAGAATACTGAGTAGGCAAGTTAAAAGAATTCAGAGCAGGCTAGAAATGGAACAGTTCATTGCCGATTTTCATAAATATTGTATTAAGCTAGAACTGGGTGATGAGAATAAAACTAATATACAGCAGAGTCTGCTTAAATTGTTAAGCATGCTTATGGATAATACAAGTGAATTGTTGTCGGAGGATCAGTGGATTAAATCACAAATTTCCAAACTAAAGAAAGTTATATCGAGACCGCTAGATAGGCAAATAATTGCGCAAGTTGAGTCCTCGCTTGGAGAAATAATACAAAGACAAGGCAAAGTAAAACAAGGTCTAAATAAGGCAAGGGAAGCCATGCGGCAAATGGTCACTTCTCTGATTTCAAATCTTGAAGAACTTTCAGATGCCGCAGGGGGATATCACGACAATTTAGGAAGTTACTCCGAAAGAATTAATCAAGCTAATGATATTGATGAGATAAACCAATTGCTTGCAGAGATAATGCAAGAAACTCAAAAAGTGCAAAATAATGTACTTAACTATCGTAATGATTTGATATTTGCGCGAGGAGAAATTGACAAAGCTCAAAATCAAATTAATCAGCTTGAAACACAGTTGCAGGAAATGAATGAGAAAGTGCATGAAGACCATCTTACGGGTGCATTGAATCGACGAGGATTTGATAATGCATTTAATCGTGAAGTTGCGCTTCTCGCTCGTAATAATGGAACGCTATGCTTTGCCTTATTAGATATTGATAATTTCAAGCAATTAAACGATACAAATGGACATGATGTGGGTGATGATGTATTGAAATACTTGGTAGAAGCAGTCAAAGAAACTGTGCGTCGAGAAGACGTGATCTCACGTTACGGGGGGGAGGAATTTGCAATTTTGTTACCTAATTCTGTGCTCAATGCAGCGATCTCAACAATTGCAAGAATACGTCGCTACCTAACCAAGAAATTTTTTTTGAGTGAGAATAATCGACTGTTAATTACATTTAGCGCCGGTGTGGCACAATATCGACCGGAAGAATCTCAGCAAAGCTTGTTTAAACGTACTGATGAAGCTTTATTTCATGCTAAAAGAAATGGTAAAAATCAGATCGTTGCAGCCAAAGAAACTGTTTCTGTTGCTGGAATTTGTAATATGTAATAATCTCATTTAGAAGCTGTTTGGCCATATCGCGCCGCTGCTGGGGCGTTACCACTTTTTTTTTCACGCACCTCCTGATGTAACTCGGGTTTTAACCGTTCTTCGGCATACATCTTTTTCAACCTGCTGTTATCATCTTCTATTTCTTTAAGCCGGGCTATCATGGGAGCATCCATACCGCCGTATTTGCTGCGGCATTTGTAAAACGTTGCATTACTCATGTCGTGTTCACGGCACAGCTTAGGCACAAGTACGTCTGGCTCCGCCC
>NZ_PXXU01000040.1 GCF_003011925.2 Nitrosomonas supralitoralis | reverse complement strand
TACCGAAAGCATCGTTAACAAGCCAATTTTGTAATATTTTGAGTCATACCACAGCGACATGTCATAGTTGGCGCTCGCCGCGCCGCTAGTTGTGCCATAAGTTGTTGCCATCTTATACCTCCTATTAATTTAATTGCTTACTAATAGAACATGTGTTTGACGTGGAAAAATTATTTTCGCCACTAAACACTTTTTAGACAGGCTTTTTCCTCATGAAAGTTCCCGTCAATTTATAAAAACCCAATTCAGCATTCATAAAGCATTTACCTTTCTCTACAAATGCAGAAATATTTTATTAATTAATAATTCATATTTCAAGTAGTTAACCTGTCAATTGTTGGATCAGTATGTAACGGTCCTGTAACAATTCTGCAAAAAAAAATGGCGTTGTAATAAAGATGTAACATTGCTGTTATATAAATGCTGTCACGTCTAGTAATTTTTTTTCAACCCTGGATTAACGACAGATGATGAAATTTTTTAGTTTTTTTTTAGCAACCCTAGCGATCTTTAATTTATGTGTCTTATCCAATGCTTATGCGTTAGATTTATATGTTGACACAAAGACCAAACAGGTCTTTGCAGAACCTGGCCCGGACAGAATTCATATAGGCACATATGAAAAAACCGAGAATCCTCTGGCACAACCTCCAACACCCCAAGCAGCGATACCGCCATCCCAAACGCCCACTGAATCAGCGAAAAAGGAAGCAGTGGCTGAGTCAGCCCTGTTACGTGAGCAGAAAACTGCAGAAGTAGCGGACAAATCCGCTCAAGAACGCTTAGCCAGTCAAGTTTCGGTGTTAGAAGAACGTGTCAAGGATGTTGAAAAAATTCATGGCACGTTTGATGATAGGGGCTTACATTGGGCAACTAAAGATGGAAACTTTTCCATGTCGCTCAATGGTCGATTACAACCAGCTTCGCAATATAATTTCATCAATGACCCTGATCCCGCCTTCGGATCCAATACATCAAATGATTTGAATAGTGGCATGAATATCCGTCGCGCTCGTCTGGGCGTTGAAGGTACTTTTTATAAAATATGGGATTATAAATTCGAGTTTGATTTTAGCCGCGGCAATGGCACTGTCGGATCGGGAATTACTGATGCTTTTGTGCGCTTGAATCATACCGATGCGCTTTCTTATAAAATCGGCTCCTTCAAGGAACCATTCAGTTTGGAAGAAGCAGCCAGCAACCGTTTCCTTACTTTCATCGAACGCCACATGTCGGTCAACTCGTTTGTGGATAATCCCAATACCTACAAAACAGGTATTGGAGTCAATTACGCAGTACAACGATTCCAAACCGGGCTGGCTTTTCAAACTGAACCTATCGGTGCATGGTCAGCCGCTTCAACTTCAGTGAATGCCAACGGTAACCAGAGCCGCAACAACGGCTCAGGCGACACTGGTTGGGAAGGAATAGGCCGTATCAGTGGCAGACCATGGATGGAAGATGATACAAAGTTTTTGCATGTGGGTGTTTCCGCAGGACACACAGCGGTCAACACGCAATATCGCGCTGACGGTACCATGGTTGGAGAAGGATCCAATGGCGGCGGCGGCGGCATGTCATTCTTTGCATTCCCAGGAACCAACGTGGATCGAACCAATATCCTAAATACCGGCAACTTAAGCAATGGTGCGCTCAACGACCCGAATCGCCGCCAAGTCAGCAGTTATGATCGATTTGGCGCTGAGGCGTGGCTGGTGCATGGTCCCTTCTCAGCGCAAGCAGAATTCTTACGCACCAATATTAATGGTGTTGGCTACGACGGTGAGCATTTAACTGGTTACTATGGTTTTATCAGTTACTTCTTGACCGGTGAATCTAAAGCCTATCACGTCAGAAATGGTGCAGCCAACCGGATCAGACCCAACCGACCCTTCCAATGGAATGGATCAGGATGGGGTGCATTCGAACTTGCGGTCGGTTATGACTTCATTGATCTGAATTCAGGAATAATCAGAGGTGGTCAAGCCGATATGATTAGGTTTGGCTTCAATTGGTATCCTCATTCGAATATTAAGTTTCAGGCAAACGTCGTGCATATGTTAGATATCAACACAGCCAGAACACCTATTACCAATACCGATGGATATTCTGGCGGGGCTGGTGCCCGTACGAATGGATGGAATAATGCCGATTTCAGTGCATTCCTGACTCAATGGACTATTGATTTCTAAGAGCAAACAATCTTGATGAATATTTAAGCGCACAGTTACTGGGAATCCGGATATTCTGAGTTCCCAGTATCCTTAAACTTCTTTTTCAATCGTAGCTTGTACCCACCGGAGTAATGTCAACGTTTAAACTATAGACCTTACATTCAACTGATTATGATCTATAGTATGCTAAACCATCTCACACAAGGAGGATGAAATGCCGCGAATCCACACCCTCAATATGCGGAACATAATGTTACTGCTCAGTGTATACATAATCACTCTGGGTATTGCAAATGCACAAACAACCATCAAAACTGATGGTTCCAGCACGGTCTTTCCAATTACTCAGGCAGTCGCCGATAAGTTCCAGATTGCGAAGAAGAATACAATTAATGTTTCAGTTAATATTTCCGGCAGTGGTGGTGGTTTTAAGAAATTCTGCCGCGGTGAAATTGATATCGTGAATTCCTCGCGACCCATCCTGAAAAGTGAAATGAAGGATTGCAAAAATTCGCGTATCCAATACGTTGAAATTCCGATAGCTTTCGATGCACTAACTGTAGCGGTGAACCCGGAGAACCATTGGGGAACAACCATGACGGTAGCAGAATTGAAAAAAATATGGGAGCCGGCAGCTCAAGATAAAATTACCCGATGGAAGCAGATCAACCCGACATGGCCTGATGAAGTCATTAAACTTTATGGTTCCGATGCGGATTCCGGTACTTATGATTACTTCACGGAGGCTATCGTGGGCAAAGCTAAATCAAGTCGCAATGACTATACTGAATCCAAGGATGACACCGTATTAGTTAATGGCGTGGCTGGCAACAAAAATGGTTTAGGCTTCTTTGGCTTTGCCTATTATATTGAGAATCAGAACAAAGTCACAGCCGTTGCCATAGATAGTGGAAAAGGACAAGGTGCCATCCTTCCTTCTGTAGAAACCGTTGAAAACGGCAGTTATCGACCTTTATCGCGCCCGGTCTTTATCTATGTCAATTTAAAAGCTGCCGAAAAACCAGAAGTTAAAGAATTTGTAGAGTTTTACTTGAAAAACGCCCTCTTACTGGTAAAAGAAGCGAAATTTTTTCCATTACCACCTAGAGCCTATGCCACAATGTTAGAACACTTTAACAAAAAACGAGCTGGTTCAGTATTCAGCGGCATACCGGCAATAGGTCTTACTATCGACGAACTGATCAGACGCGAGGATCGCCTCCAGTACGAAAACTTTTAGCCTGAACGTGCATTGATTTAACCATCAATCACAATCTGCTTTATTGAATACAGCAGCAGTTCCAGTTAACGCTCTCACTAGTGTATTTTCTATAACTGCTGCCTGCTTTTGCAGAGCAATGCTACGTTTAACAGGCCGTTAAAAAATGTTTTCGAGTCAACTGATACCAAGCAAAAACAGGCGAAAAGAGCAGTTTATACTTAATAAATGAGCATTTAGAGCCTGTTTCTAACACCTCAACAGCAACGCAGATAATTTTTCAGCGGTCTGTTAATATAAAATAGAGTCTCTGCAACAGCGCTGTAATAAATTTTAAAATTACCACAGCCATTTATGATATAAGTCCTCCATCGCTTTTAATCTGACATTCGAATCTCTGCAACCATCATCTTAATCATGCCCTTCAGCCCAATTATCCTGTGGACAGATGCGCTTATTTATTTATTCGTTGGCATAGTACTGTTTTTGATTTGGCATGTACGACAAAACGAACATCTATTGGCGCCATGGAAACGTGTAGGACATAGTGCCAGCGGCATGTCCTCGCTTACTGTGCTACTTTTCTTCTTGATCGTCGGGTTACTCGATACTGTCCATTTTCGACCGGCTCTTGAACATAAAACCCATAGTGGAGAAACGATCTACAGTGTTGAAGTTTTAAGCTTACTGGATCTATTAGTGACACCATTGCGCATGAATGTGGAAAAAACCTATTCTGCGCCCTTGGCCACACATCTCTATGCGAAAGAAACTATTGAGCTTCCTGATGGAAATCAAATACGAACCTTCGCTCGGCTTGAATATGGTGGGGCTCGCCTGCAAAATCCGGATACGGATCATGTGTCGGATATTACATGGCTCAGCGCAAAGGGATTAATGATCGGTTTTCTAGCCTGGTGTTTATTTACTGCATGTTTGGTCATGTTATTATCGCGCCGCCATCAGGAAAATTTCGCCCAAACCATCGCAGCCATTTGGCACTGCACAACAGAAATTCCCTGGCGCGCCATTTTGATCACGCTATTAATCCTGTTAATGATCATCGGTTGCGGAGCGGCATTGGCAAGCCACTATCATGTTTTAGGCACGGATAAGGTTGGACAAGATATTTTGTACCAATCACTGAAAAGTATTCGCATCGCATTAGTCATCGGTACTTTAACCACGTTGATCATGCTGCCGTTTGCATTGTTACTTGGCATTATGGCAGGTTATTTCAGAGGCTGGATCGATGATGTCATACAATATTTTTACACCACACTGAATTCCATACCCAGCGTATTATTGATCGCCGCTGCAGTGCTCATGATGCAAGTCTATATCGAAACCCATTCTGAATTATTCGAAACCTTCGCTGCGCGCGCCGATCTTCGCTTACTATTTCTTTGCCTCATACTTGGGGTTACTAGTTGGACCAGCTTATGCCGCTTGCTCCGCGGCGAGGCCATGAAACTGCGCGAATTGGAATATATCCAGGCAGCACATGCTTTTGGTGTCTCACATTGGCGTATCATCACGCGCCACATTCTTCCGAATGTGATGCATATCGTTTTGATTGCAACCGTCATGGATTTCAGCGGCCTGGTTCTGGCCGAGGCGGTTTTATCCTATGTCGGCGTTGGTGTCGATCCATCGATGATGAGCTTTGGCACCATGATTAACGCGGCACGTCTGGAAATGGCGCGTGAACCCATGGTGTGGTGGGCATTGCTGGCAGCATTTTTCTTTATGTTCACTTTGGTATTGAGCGCCAATTTGTTTGCCGATGCAGTACAAAACGCATTAGATCCACGCTCAAGAACGTTAAAACAAAGTAGAAAACTCTTTCAACAACCAGAAAAAAAAGAGCTCACACCAAGCAAAATATCCCAATCGATTACACCTACAGGATCTTCTCAGCAGCCATGAACAATTTGCTGGAAGTAGAAAATCTTGAAACCTTGCTCCATACCGACAGTGCGCCCGTGCGCGCAGTTGATGGGTTGTCTCTTACAATTTTACCGGGCGAAACATTTGCGTTACTCGGCGAATCCGGATGCGGCAAATCAATGACAGCGCTCTCCATTATGCGCTTGCTACCCCAAGTAGGTGAAATTGTTGCGGGACATATTAAAATCAACGGCACTGATATCCTGCAACTATCTGAAAAAGATATGCGCACAATCCGCGGCAAGCGCATCAGTATGATTTTTCAGGAACCGATGCTGAGTTTGAATCCAGTGCTAACCATTGCCGAGCAAATTGAAGAAGTTTTGGATCAGCACTTGCATTTATCCAAAGACGCAACACAGAAGCGCATTCAGGAATTGCTGGAACAAGTTGGTATTCCCGATGCATTGCAGCGTATGCATGAATACCCGTTTCAGTTTTCCGGAGGCATGAAACAACGTGCGATGATTGCCATGGCACTTGCAGGCGAACCCGAATTACTCATTGCAGATGAACCTACAACTGCCTTGGATGTAACGATCCAAGCGCAAGTTTTGGATTTGATGAGACAAATCCAGCAGCGTAAACACATGGCAATTTTATTGATAACACATGATCTGGGTGTGGTCGCCGAAATGGCTCAACGCATTGCAGTAATGTATGCTGGAGAGATCGTCGAACTGGCCTCTCGAGATGATTTCTTTCATCATCCAGCACATCCTTACTCACAGCAATTATTCGCATCACTGCCCGGGAAACAAAAGCGCGATCAGGCATTAAACGTCATTCAAGGCAGTGTACCCTCACTGGCACAACAGTTTAGCGGATGCCGCTTTGTTGATCGCTGCAATCAAGCATTGGCAATCTGTCACGATACGATTCCCCCATGGTATCCGGTAACATCTGATCAGCAAGTGCGATGTCATTTGTATCAGCAAAGTATCCCAGCAATAACACGGGCAGAGAGCGCCAATCCTAGAATAGCAGCGCCAGATACAAAAATCAGCGCAACAGAAGAAACATTGCTGCAAGTTACCGACCTCAAGGTTCACTTCCCGATTCGCAAGGGATTATTCAAGCGTGTAGTCGGTCACGTCAAGGCTGTTGACGGCGTATCACTTAAAATTGCTGCCGGAAAAACTTTAGCATTAGTGGGTGAGTCAGGATGTGGCAAAACAACGATCGGTAAAGGCATTTTACAACTGATTACACCGACCGCAGGAAGTGTGCGCTTCAGGGATCATGAGCTGGTTTCACTTAAACGCCGTGAATTACGACAGATACGTTCACAATTTCAAATCATATTTCAGGACCCCTATTCTTCACTGAATCCGCGTATGCGAATCTACGAGATTCTACAAGAAGGCATGGATGCCTTAAATATCAATAAAATAGATGATTCAAACACTGAAGGTCATGCATCAATCTATTCAAGGGAAGAAGAAATTGACACTTTATTGCGACGTGTTGGATTGCCTGCTGAGGTAAAATGGCGTTATCCGCATGAATTCTCCGGTGGTCAGCGACAGCGTATCGCCATTGCCCGTGCTTTGGCGGTTAACCCAAAGCTGTTAATCTGTGATGAGCCTACTAGTGCACTTGATGTATCAGTTCAGGCACAAATCCTGAATCTGCTTAAATCGCTGCAAACCAACTTAGGACTTGCTTTTTTGTTTATTACCCACAATATTGCAGTGGTAGAATATTTAGCCGATGAGGTTGCTGTCATGTATCTGGGAAGAATTGTTGAATATGGACACATTGATGAGGTGATGAATCACCCGAGGCATCCCTACACCCAGGCCTTGCTGTCGTCAGTTCCGCAAATCGAGTCCAATCCCGATCGCCATATTATTCCATTGAAAGGTGATTTGCCATCACCAGCCACGCCACCTTCCGGTTGTCATTTTCATCCACGCTGTCCCAATGCCATGCCAATTTGCAGTGTTACCTATCCGCCGGTCAGTTCATTCACTGCAACGCATACGACCCATTGTTATCTTTATTCACCCCAACAAACTTCTTAAAACTATGAGTATTCTTAACGAGGTGGCGCGTCGCCGTACTTTCGCTATCATTTCACACCCTGATGCAGGAAAAACTACATTGACCGAGAAACTGTTGATGTATGCCGGCGCGATTCATATCGCCGGTAGCGTAAAAGCACGAAAAGCCAGTCGCCACGCTACCTCTGATTGGATGGAAATTGAGAAACAACGCGGTATTTCGGTTGCCAGTTCAGTAATGCAAATGGAATACCGTGATTGCATCATCAACTTACTGGATACCCCCGGCCACCAGGATTTTTCGGAAGATACTTATCGTGTATTGACCGCGGTCGACGCCGCATTGATGGTGATTGATGCCGCCAACGGCGTAGAAGCACAGACACTGCGTCTGCTTGAAGTCTGTCGTGCACGCAATACTCCCATTGTCACTTTTGTCAACAAAATGGATCGCGAAGTACGTGAGCCGTTGGATTTGATCGATGAAATCGAACGAACCCTCGGTATGTCAACAATTCCTTTTACCTGGCCGGTCGGCATGGGAAAAAGTTTCCATGGTGTATGCGATCTGAAAAATAATTGCATGCGCGTATTTCAACCGGGCTCCGATCGCATCGACAGCAAGAACGAGGTGATTGTTCAGTTTGACGATCCGCAGATTCAACAACGTTTTGGCGCGGATTTATCCAGCGCTTTACAAGCAATTGATTTGATCAAGGGTGCTTCACCGGCTTTTGACCATGAGGCGTTTCTTGCGGGCAAACAAACCCCTGTTTTCTTTGGATCCGCGATTAACAATTTTGGTGTACGGGAAATTCTCGATGCCTTGGTCGATTTGGCACCGCCACCCGAGTCGCGTAACGCCATTCAACGTGAAGTATTACCGGACGAAAAAAGATTCACCGGCATGGTATTTAAAATTCAGGCCAATATGAATCTGGCACACCGCGACCGCATTGCTTTTGTACGGGTATGCTCTGGCCATTTCAAACGCGGCATGAATTTAAAAGTAGCACGCAACGGCAAAGATATCCGCACCAGTACGGTGGTGTCTTTCTTATCGCAGCGTCGCGACATTCTTGAAGAAGCTTATCCGGGTGATATCATCGGCATACCGAATCATGGAACGCTGCAACTTGGCGATACCTTAACCGAGGGCGAAGTATTGCAATTCACAGGATTGCCTTTTTTTGCTCCAGAAATTTTCCGCACCGTCGAAATTTCAGATCCGCTGCGCAGCAAGCAACTAAAACTGGGATTAACGCAATTGGGTGAAGAGGGTGCAATCCAGGTATTCCGTCCACATTTGGGTAATATGCTGTTACTCGGCGCAGTCGGTACGTTACAGTTTGAAGTGGTCACTCACCGACTACAACATGAATATGCAGTGGCTGCTCGAATAGCGCCGGCCAAATATCAATTGGCACGCTGGATTACCTGTGATGACCCGCGCGAATTGCAACGCTTTATTGAAGCCAATGCTCACCGCATTGCATATGACGCCGTGGATGCCCCTACCTTTCTGGCTTCATTTGGTGCGGAGTTGAGTGTTGCGGAAGATAACTGGCCAGCGATTCGTTTTCATAAACTGCGCGAACACGCTGGTCTGGTTTTTCAGAATCACATGAATGGATAATAACAAACAAGATGAAATGGTTACCGGTTATTTTATTATTCATTCTTTTTACGGCAACGGCGTCGGTTGCTGAATTAATCTCCCCATCCAGTGACAATCTTACCCGGTTTGTTGTCATCGGTGACAAGCCCTACACTGATGCTGAATATGCTCTGCTAGAGCAACCCGATGGTGCCATCGCCAGGGCCATTCAGGCACTTGCCCCTCCCCTATTGATCCACTTAGGAGACTTCAAGCAGAGTCAATCAAGTTGCAGCGATGAATTGCTCAAGGACCATTACCGTCAAATTGCGCAGCTCAATCCGCACAAAATCGTCTATACACCCGGCGATAATGAATGGGTGGATTGCGACCGATTCACCTTATTCTCAGCCGGTCATGATGAACTGGAGCGACTCAATTTCTTGCGTCAGCTTTTTTTTCACCAGGATCAACATCAGTTAACCAAAGACATTCCAGGTCTTATTCGACAAGAAGGTTTTGTCGAAAACGCACTGTGGAAATCCAATCAGGTTGTTTTCGCCACGCTGCATGTTCCTGGCACGAATAATGGCCGCAAGGAAATATTACGCAGCAACCTGCAGGATGCCCTAAATGAAGCCGATCATCGCGATCAATCCAACGAAAAATGGGTGCAGCGATTATTCACCATGGCTGATTCCGCCCCAGCGATCGTGATTGCGTTGCATGCGGATATTTTTAATTTTGATCATAATAAACCTGCTTGCACCATCAAAAACCGCACTAACTGCGATGGATACCGGAAGTTACGCGATTTGATTAAGAATAAAGCCGCACAATTCAGCAAACCGATTCTGGTAGTTCACGGCGACTCTCAAGCATATTGCCTGCACCAACCTTATGCCACAATCCCCAATCTCTGGCGGCTCAATGCTCCGGGAGACTACAAATATACCGATGCTAACCAGGTTGTGTTTGATCCACAAAACAAAGACACTCCTTTTCACGTAACCGGTCTGCTTGATCGCAAGCCCGCCCCGGCTATTTGCGATTATAGTATTCTTTGAACATTCACACATTCTCCACACTTTTTCCGAGAGCGCAGTTATCATGATATTCAGCATGACCGGTTATGCCGCAGCTACCCAAGAAATACCTCAAGGGTCTTTCAGTATCGAAATACGTTCAGTCAATAACCGTTTTTTGGATATTCAGTTCCGTCTACCGGATGAATTCCGCAAGCAAGAATCCGCTATGCGGGAACTACTCTCTACGCAACTTAGCCGCGGCAAGGTCGAATGCCGCCTGAATTTCTCTCCATCAACCAATGCAGAAAATTTACCGCAACTAGATCACGCGTTATTGGAGAAATTACTGCTGTTAGAGCAAACAATTAAAACCCGTCACCCTGCAACGACATCGCTAACTGTGTCAGAAATTCTGCAATGGCCAGGCATGCTGGGCAGTAATCATTCAACCGTTGAAGAGTTCGATGAAATCGGTATGAAGCTGCTGCAAAACGCACTGGATGATTTAAAAGCTGCACGAATACGTGAAGGTGACAAACTCAAATCCATTCTGCTCGACCGCATCCGGCAAATGCGCCAACTTCTGCAAATCGCATCTCCGCGCATTCCAACGCTCATTGCCGCATTTGAAGAAAAACTGCGCATTCGCCTGGAAGAAATTTTAAGCAACGATGAAAATGGGCGTATTCACCAGGAGATCACATTGTTTGCCGGAAAAATTGATGTTGACGAAGAACTCTCACGTCTGCAAGCACATCTGGATGAAGTGGAACGTATTCTAAACAAGGGAGGCTGCGTTGGAAAACGGCTCGATTTCATGATGCAGGAATTGCATCGCGAAGCTAATACAGTCGGATCCAAGTCGGTTGATCTGGAAATCACGCGAATCTCAATGGAGTTGAAGGTGATTATTGAGCAGATGCGAGAGCAGGTTCAGAATATTGAATAATGAAACCGCTCTGAGTCTTCATAATCTCTACATATTTTTTTGATAGGCAGTAAAACCACCTTTATTTCATTAATTGCCTGAGTCAAAAATTGCTATGCTTAACTTGCGCTGGTATAACAGATTTAGTTCAGAGGAAAACTAATTCATTCTTTTACAACTCCAAGCCAACTATGTTAATAATCAGCTTGAATTTATTTCATATAGAAATGAGAAAAGATGGGAAAATTATTTTTTTATACCCTAATTGCGTTATTGATTTATTGGATACTTAAGGGTCGTCATTCTAAGAAAAACCAAAATATATCTCATCAGGATTCGATTGAAGATACAGTCAATTGTGCGCATTGTGGTATTTACTTGCCTAAAAGTGAAGCGATCAGTTATCAAAATAAATATTTCTGTTGTCAGGAGCATTGTGACCAATTCGTAGACTCCTCATCTTAAATTAATTGCTGTGCCGACACCTACCTACTCATCTCAAACGAAACACTCAGTATTCTGGCCTACAGATACCAAGCTGACGAGCACCAATTACACCGATCAGTACTGGCGTTCACTGTATTATTTCAACATTTATCGCATATTGCTGGGTAGTAGTTTGCTAATTAGTGCATGGAAATTTGAGCTCACTAATCTTGGTTCACACTATTACCTCCTATTTTTATACGCAGGAATTGCACATCTATTTTGCAGTTGTATATCCTTATTGCTGATTAAATTAAAAACTCCTGGTTTTAATTGGCAATTAGCGATACAAGTGATTTGTGATATTGTTTTTTTCACAACTATGCTGTATGCCAGTGGCGGTTTGCAAAGTGGCTTGGGCGCCATACTACTGGTATCGCTCGCAGCAGCAGGATTAATCAGTCGTGGTCGTTTAGCGCTATTTTTTGCATCTATTGCAACGATTTGCTTATTGCTGCAGGAAACCTATTCTTTATTTACGATTAATCATTATTCTGCTCAGTATTCACAAGCCGGTTTATTGAGCATGGCGTATTTTGCGGTAGCTTGGTTGGCGCATCAATTGGCCAAACATACTTTAGCCAGTGAGCAGTTGGCAAACGAACGTGGCATTGATTTGGCAAATATGTCACAAGTCAACCAGTTAGTAATTCAAGCTCTACAAGAAGGCGTGCTGGTAGTCGATAAACATGGAATTATTCGCCAGTATAATAGCTACGCTGATAAGCTGCTTGATCTGAAATCATTTGCAAGTAATACCGAATTACTCAGGTTGTCCGATTATGCACCTGATATAGCTGACAGACTTAAAAGCTGGCAAGGGGATAGCAAAATGAGTTTTGATCTATTACGTTTAACGCATAGTCATGCATTAGTGCGAACCCGCTTTCTACCCATACAAGCTGATTTCAGTAATGGCGTTGTAATTTTTCTTGAGGATATGGGGCGTATACAAGCGCAGTTACAGCAACTCAAACTTGCAGCTGTCGGGCGCTTAACGGCCAATATTGCGCATGAAATACGCAACCCACTCTCCGCGATCAATCACGCAGCTGAACTTATGGAAGAAGAACAACAAGAAAATCATACTGATCCTCGTTTAGCACGTATTATCTGCGACAATACCCGACGTTTAAACAAGATCGTGCAAGATGTACTACAGCTTAACCGACGTAATATTTCAAAAGCGGAAATCTT
Organism: Nitrosomonas supralitoralis; assembly: GCF_003011925.2. Classification (GTDB taxonomy): domain Bacteria; phylum Pseudomonadota; class Gammaproteobacteria; order Burkholderiales; family Nitrosomonadaceae; genus Nitrosomonas; species Nitrosomonas supralitoralis. Next base: position 21,271 of record NZ_PXXU01000040.1, on the reverse strand, counting down.
TGAAGCTCAGGATTTTATTGAAAAGTTTCTTGAATTGTTTTGTGATGCGGAAAAGATCGATAAGGACGTGTTCGTATTTCAAAAATCCAATAATTATTCAGTTGGCTTTGATCGTGACCATTTGACCCAGATACTTTGGAATTTGTGCCGGAATGCATGGCGACATTGTCGTAAGCAAGCTGGCAGCGTTCATATAGAATTGTCTGCAACAACCAACGGAAATAATGTTTGTCTTAATATCATTGATGATGGTCCGGGTGTTAATTCGCAGCAAGTTAAAGAGATTTTTGAGCCTTTTTTCACAACTGCGGCGGGTGGTACAGGACTTGGTTTATATGTGGCACGCGAGCTGTGTGAAACTAATCAGTCATCACTTGACTATATTGAAAATTCTTCAACTGGACATTTCAGAATAATCTTTAATTGTACTGAACCATGTCGATAGATAACGAACGGATTACCAATCTGCAGAAAAAGACTCTTTCACCCAGAATATTGGTTGTGGACGATGAGCCTGATATTATTGAATTGCTAGAACTGACACTCGCTCGAATGGGAATGGAAGTTTCTAGTGCAACCTGTATCAATGAAGCCAAAGCGCTGCTGCAATCACACCCGTTTCAATTATGCTTTACCGACATGCGGTTATCAGATGGTAACGGATTGGAGTTGGTCAAATATATCTCGCAGCACTATGCCGATGTTCCAATTGCTGTTATTACCGCACATGGTACGACAGAAAATGCAGTAGCTGCGCTAAAAGCAGGCGCATTTGATTACTTACCCAAACCAGTTTCTTTGAAGCAGTTACGTGATTTGGTTAAATCAGCTTTAAGCCTTCCTCCGGTAAAAATTGAATCAGCAGAACAGGCGGGAGCAAATCAACGCACGTTACTTGGTGAATCTGAGTCGATGCGTCAGTTACGTGCGACCATCGACAAACTTTCTCGCAGTCAAGCTGCAGTGTATATCAGCGGCGAATCTGGTAGTGGCAAGGAATTGGCCGCAAAGATGATTCATGAAAGAAGTGCTCGCTACAAGCAACCGTTCGTTGCAGTCAATTGTGGCGCAATTCCGGAAAATTTAATGGAAAGTGAGTTTTTTGGCTATAAAAAAGGGGCTTTTACTGGCGCTGAAAAAGAGCATGATGGATTTTTCCTGACCGCCAATGGCGGCACGTTGTTTCTTGATGAAGTCGCTGATTTGCCATTGACGATGCAGGTTAAATTGCTCAGGGTCATTCAGGAAAAACAAGTAAGAAGGCTCGGGGATACGCAAGAAAAAAATATTGATGTACGAATTATCAGTGCTACACACAAAAAACTCAATCAATGTGTCGCAATAGGCCAGTTTCGACAGGATTTGTATTATCGTTTGAATGTAATTGAATTGAATATGCCTGCACTACGCGAAATGCGTGAGGATATCCCTCTGATTGCAGAAGCGATTCTGGAAAAACATTGCCAGGAAACCAAACGGCCTGCTTGCCGCATTAAAAAAGATACCATGGCAATGCTCAAGAACTATGATTTTCCAGGTAACGTTCGTGAACTTGAAAACATATTGGAGCGCACATTAGCACTATGCTCAGATGTGGAAATTGGAATAGAAGATTTACAATTGCCCAATCAAGCGTTTGAAATAACAACAAAAGATACGGCAGAAGTCACTCAGACTTCCGTCAATAAGCTTCAAATAAGAGCAGACCATAATCTACCGTTACAAGATTTTCTCGATACGCTGGAGAAAGATTCGATTATCAAAGCGTTGAATGAAAGCCGCTACAATCGTACCAAGGCAGCCAAAACATTAGGCATTACGGTTCGTTCATTGCGTTACCGGATGGAAAGATTGGGATTGAACGACTAACCGACCATCAATTAAGTAACATTCATCTTGTACATCAGTAAATTCGATAAAACAGTTGCACAAGATGCAGTTTGTTACTTCGATAGACTTACCCTGACTTCTAACTAAGTTACCTGTAAATACTTTACCTCAACGCCCGGTCAAAGCGGATTGCAGCAGGTTAGCAGCAGCTTGTCCGCTAGCTTTACTTACATAATTTGTGATAACGGGAACAAACTGACCGATCATATCTGGAGAAAGATTCAATTGCTGAAATGATGCCGCCAACGCAGCGGCATTGCCCAGAGTATTACTTTTATCACCCATCAACGACGATAAATTGCCAGATAAATTTGACATCGCAGGCGCAGCACTTAGCATACTATCCATCCCGGGGACGGACCGGGATATGGACGCGAAGGCTTGCGGATCCATGTTACTTTGGGCCATCTGAAATATGGCTCCAGCCCCGCCCAATGCTTGTTGCGGTGACACACCTAGTCGATGAGATAAAATATCTACCAGGCCAATTTGCACCATCCCAGTAGGATCATTTGCTGCTGCCGCTCCGGCATTCAGTATCTGTCGACCACTTTGCGCTGCACCTTCTACAGTTGACAAGCTTTGATCAATCGTCCCTAACGGATTCGTACCACCCGTATTAGTCGCGCATCCACTTACAAATAAGCACAAAGCGATAGCAGAAAAATAAGAATAATAGTTTATTTTCATGATAATTCCTTTCAAGAAATGGGGAACAATTGAGCATCCAGCGAATATTTTACAGTGATAGCATGCCATTAATAAAGGTTCAATGATGAAAATTACATGCCCTATGCATTGTCATAAATTCTTCATAATACAGTCATCAAATTTTCATATTACTTGATTATGCTCTTTCATGTTATAAATCACAAAGGAGAAAACCTATGTACTGCTTAATCAAAGAATGGCCAAATAAAATGGCAACGCTTATGACTGAAGATGGTGTCGTACTTTGGACATTCAGTAATGTAGAAGAAGCTCGCCAAGTATGGCAAGACTGGTGCTCACTTCAGAATGACAAAATGGCCTTTGAAATCGGAAATCTAATTGAGTAAATTCGGTTTATGCAAGTAGCATATCTTATGAACACTCATTCCCAATTCAATAGTTCCCATTTTTTTCTGATCGTTCCTCAAGATCAGATTTTTCTTTTACTTTCCTATTCGATTCACTACTTACCAATCACTTTACCAAGCTGCACTCAGAATGCTTAGAATAAGCCCCTACTCTCATTCTTCAGGTATGCTTAATGCAAACACATTTTTGTTCAGAATACCGGTCCCGAACTCAACCAAGCGATAATGCCGCACAAAGCAGCGCTGCCGATAAATCCGGCCTTCCTGCCGGAACATTGATACACATCGGAACAAAGCATCAATCAGAATGCAAAATCTCAGTGATACAATACAATGCCGAGACACTTATCCGTCATGATATTACTTCGATTTCAGAACTGCAACAATTGCAAAATACCGAACTGATTACTTGGGTAAATGTAGACGGTCTGAGTAATATTGGTATTATTGAAGGTATTGGTCATGAATTGGATATTCATCCTCTGGTACTGGAAGACATTTTAAGTACGCACCAACGCCCCAAGCTGGAGGAATATGATGATTTTCTTTATATGGTCATCAAAGGCATCAGTCTTGATCAGAAGACAAATTTCTGCTTGCAGTACGAGCAAATCAGTATTTTGCTATTAACCAAGTATGTCATTACTTTCAAAGAAAAGTCTGATGACACATTTGATCCCATCTACAGCCATCTGAAAAATCGTAACGGCCGATTGCGACAATATGGCAGCGATTATCTAGCATACGTTATTCTTGATACCATCGTTGATGAATATTTTGTAGTAGAAGACAGCCTGGATGACGTCATTGATCCACTGGAAGATAATATTTTATTCAATTCCAGTCGTGATATGCTACAAACCGTACAACATATACGCCGCAGCCTAATTTCAATGAAACGTAATATCTCACCATTACGTGAATTGCTAGCGACCATTCAACGTATTGATACGCCTTTGTTACAAGAAAAAACATTGCGCTATTTCGGTGACGTCCACGACCATGTATTACGAGTTACCGATTCACTTGAGTCCTATCGCGAAAGAATTTCGGCGATGCACGATATTTATCTTTCCAGCATCAGTAATAAATTGAATGAAACAATGAAAATTCTGACTATTTTTGCGTCTCTTTTCATACCATTGACTTTTATCGCGGGCATTTACGGTATGAATTTTGAATACATGCCGGAATTGAAATGGCGCTGGGCCTATCCTGCAATTTGGGTAATCTTTATTTTAATTAGTGTTGGATTACTTATTTTTTTTAAGAAGAAGAAATGGATATAAAATATAAAAAGAGATTCAATTCCAAAATTGAATTGAATCTCTACCAAACTTAACTCTTTTATAGAGAAAAAAAGAAAATTATTTTTTTATAATTTTATGATCACACTGTTTTTTTACTTCTTGCAAAAAACCCGATCAATCCTAAACCAATCAGTAACATGGCGTAGGTTTCTGGCTCAGGCACAGGAGAAACAGGAGAAACTTGAGAAGAAACCCAATTGGAAGGTGTTGGATGTGGATTTTTAAGCGAATATGGATCTACCGAAATTATACCAAAAATTGGATCCGGCTTTCCTGCTGTATGATGAGCTACAGTACCAGTAAAATCTGTAATGTCTACGCCTGCCCCTGATATTGTCCAAATACTATTAGTGTAAGGCGTATCATCGAATCGATTAGCTTTGTTATGAGCGAACCAATCAATCGAAATATGCTGGTGGTCTGATTTATAACCACTGTCCATATTAGACTTGTTATGATATGTAAATGCTTTAATGTCAGCACCATGAACTAAAGGTTGCGCAAATGTTGGCGAGGCCGGCCCCTGGTAAACAAACTCGAGGTGATTAACTGTTGAGTTATTATGAGAAAATCCTGGAGATACCCAGTTTGGAATCAATTCAAATGTAACAACCCCACTTGCTGTCTCTGTCAATTTAAGTTCAGCAACAACCGGATAGCCTGAACTGAATGAAGCCGTCGCAGGCAAATCAAACTTATAAGTTATAGTGTCCCCTATGTTAGCAAATGCTGGTGCGGCAACAAAGCCTAGCACTCCAGCTGTAGCTACTGCTAATTTTTGAATATTCATTTCAATTCCTTTTAATTAAATAATACTTTGTTTAACTCAGGTTTTTCCAACCAACTAATGCTTTCAACGACTTGATTGTAATCCTAGGAGCAACTTAAACCTATAGTCAATTACTCCTTATTTTATAAGTTATTACTAGTAAACATTGCTTATTTTTTCAGGATGAATATCCTAAGAATGTCATGGATTTGCCGTCCATCCGGGAAAGGAAAATCTTTATTTCATTGCTTTGAGCAAAGTTGATTCGAACGAATCAAATAGATAAAGACGTCATATCCAGCGCCTCACTGTCGCTAAATAGACGGCATACTCGCTGCCAAATTTTTTCAATAAGACACACTCTTCAGGAATAATCTGGAATCGGTTCATATATAAGACAAAAAATGGCAAAAACAATGCGCCAAGAACATTTCCCAGAAAAACAGCCCATCCTATTAGAATCAATAAAAAGCCGAGATACATCGGATTCCGGCTAAATTTATAAATACCCGTGGTAACAATCGCCGTAGAAGATTGCGGTAAAATTGGATTAACCGTCGTTTTAGCAGCAAAAAATGCTTTAGCGGCAACGATAATCAGCATAGTGCTTGTCAATACTAACGCCAGCGCAATTGACACTCTGCTCGGTATTTGCACCGCTGCCCATGCATAAGTCTCTGCCACAAACCACATTGCTACCATAAACAACAACATTACTAATGCGGGAGGAATTTTAAGATTGAGAAATTGCATGAAATAACATCACCTGGATACACTGACGCGTTTAGCTGATTTCATTTGCGTATTCTGAGACAAATAACCTAAATAACAACCTACCAGCATCCCTAGAATCCAACTGAGAACAACAAGAACCGGCATTAAATGTGAATCGTTCGTATCGCTAAATCGTGTAATTAATACGCCAAGCGGTGCAGCCCCAAGTGCTATAAAAGCGCAGAATCCCATTGCTCCTTTGCTCCACCGATAAACTGCGTAAGATAACAGCACAAATGGCAATACCATGATTAATTGAATATACCAGGAGATTCCACTCCAAAGTAATCCAAATCCAAGGAATGACAATAAAAAGCCGCTAACAAGTGCACAAAAAATAATGAGCAAGTGTTTCCAATAATTGCGCAATTTTGATTTTTCTTTCATATTAACACTCAGTTTTTTTTGAATATTTTGTTACGTGATAAATATTTCGACATCTAGTATCCGCTCCTCAGCAACACATAAATATTCTTAATCATGATTTTACTATGATTTTAACTGCAAATTACGAATCAGATATTACAAACCGAACGCTTTGCACATAGAATTACTACACCGTTACACCGTTACACCGCTAACAAGCCAGTCGACTCAACAGAACAAAGTCAACCCAAAGAAGACCCACGCTGTTATCGCGAACGAAAACACTCATGATCATATGAATAGCCCGGGCAAGCATCAAGACATGTCGAGAGACATATAATGAATTCAAATTAAAATGCTATACTCGCAAACCAATTGTAAGCGGTGAGCTTGTAAGGAAAGCTGAACAATTTCCGGAATCAGCTCAAGCGCAGAAAGAAAAAACTGAGCAACAAAAATATAGCTCTTTCCTCTTTTCTTGTTACTACAAACTTCAAACATTACATAGAGAATGCTGACAACAATTGTAACCACTCCTATCAATTATGTTTTACGCAGTGAAAGTTGGGCATCTAAGCGATTGCAGTCTTTTACCGGGAAAACTGTTTGCATTCAAATTCTACCTTTGATAAATATCAAGCTGCTCATTGATCCGGCGGGTGAATTACAGAAAATCGATAGTCCTGAGAGAGCAGATGCAACATTGAGCTTATCCCCAGCCTTACTGCCAAAATTGCTTGCACATGATTTAAGTGCATTTGCGCAAATAGAAACTATTGGCAATCAAGCCTTAACAGATGAATTACTCAAGATCGGCAAGCAAATCAATCTCAAGGATATTTTTGAGCACGATCTCAGTAATGCAATTGGAGACATTCCAGCGCACCGTGTTGCTCAAACCGGTGAACATATAATGCTGTGGCAAATAGATAATATTGATCGCTTTTCTCAGACTTTTATCGAATATTTGACTGAAGAAAATGTTTTTTTAATTAAAGCCGATGCAAGCCATAGATTTGCAGAGGAAATAAAAAGCGTACAACTGAAAATCGAACAACTGGAACGACGGTTAAACAGATTGGAGCAACGTCTTACCTTAGCAAATGAGTAGGCAATGCGGTGATGTCTAATTCTTTGCATCAAGTATCGACACACAAATGATAATAAATGTCAAACCATGAATAACAAGAACCTGATGCGTTCTATCCAACCCATTTTTTTCTCACCGATTATTATCGATCACTCATGCGCCTATTTCGACTCCTAAAAATACAATACGTCGCTTTCCAGTTCGGATTGGATGAATTTGTCTTAAGTCATAGTCGCCTGCGGGTATTACGCATCGTTGTAAGAACCTTAACGTTCTGGCGAAAGCTGGATAAACCGCGTGGAGTAAGGTTACGATTGGCTTTAGAAGCACTGGGCCCTATTTTTGTCAAATTCGGTCAGATGCTATCTACCCGGCGTGATCTTTTGCCTCACGACATCGCTGATGAACTGGCTAAACTGCAGGATCAGGTACCTCCCTTTTCTTTCGAGCTCGTATTATCAACATTAGAAAGAGAATATGGTCGAAAGATTAATAAAGTATTCTTAAAATTTGATGAAATACCAACAGCTAGCGCATCGGTTGCGCAAGTTCATCTTGCGGTATTGCACGATGGAACCGAAGTAGCGGTAAAAATTTTGCGCCCTAATCTGGAATCTATTATCACACATGATATTGAGTTGATGGATACAGGCGCATGGTTGGCGGAAGCACTCTGGTCGGACGGCAAACGTCTAAAATTACAACAAGTCGTGTCAGAGTTCGCTCGCCATTTGGATGATGAACTCGACCTGATGCGAGAAGCGGCCAATTGCAGCCAATTGCGCAGAAATTTTCTGAATTCTTCAATGTTGCTGGTACCCGAAGTTTATTGGGACTATTGTCGCAACAGTGTAATGGTGATGGAACGTGTTAAAGGTATACCTATCAGTCATGTTGATGAATTGACGACACAAGGCATCGATATCCCGCAACTGGCGCGCGTTGGAGTAGAAATATTTTTCACTCAGGTATTTCGCGATGGCTATTTTCATGCCGATATGCATCCAGGAAATATTTTTGTCGGGCAGGATGGTCGATATATTGCGGTTGATTTCGGCATTATGGGAACACTTAGCGATCAAGACAAAAATTATTTGGCACAAAATTTTCTAGCCTTTTTTCGTCGTGATTACGGACGCGTTGCGCAAGCACATATCGAGGCCGGTTGGGCACCCAAAGAGACTCGTGTTGATGATTTTGAGGCCGCCATACGGGCTGTCTGCGAACCTATATTTGACAAACCATTAAAAGATATTTCTTTCGGACGCGTTCTGTTTCAGTTGTTTCAGGCTTCAAGACAATTTAATGTGGAAATCCAACCACAATTAGTATTACTGCAAAAAACATTACTTAATATTGAAGGACTTGGCCGTGATTTGGATCCAAATCTGGATCTCTGGAAAACCGCCAAACCGTTCCTAGAGCATTGGATGGCCGAGCAAATTGGCCTACGCGGACTTGCCAGTCGAATACAAAAAGAAGCCCCGAATTGGGCGATTATCTTTCCGGAATTTCCTCGACTTATCCATCAGGCTTTCGCAGAAAACCGCAATCATTCTTTAGAAAAAAAATTGAGCGATCTGGTTGCCGAAGAGAAGCGTCACAATCGACTACTGATGCTTATTGCAATTTTGCTGGCTGGATTGTTGGCTTGGCAAGTATTTCATTTGTGATTTTCCGTGGCTCAATCACGAAAATGCGTATATGTAGTTCAAATTATTAAACTTTTTGTTCTACAGATGCAATCAAAATATCGATTTAATCTGAGAAAAGGACAATTAGGTGTGAAAGCAGTAAATTACTATAAGGAATTCGAACGTATGGCTCAAATCGAACTGGCTCCTATGGTATATAAGGCTTTGTTTTTTAAAAAACCTATAACTTTTGTATTCAGTCCGTCAGTGAACTTTGATAAAGCGTGAGCTTTCTCCGCTAGAAAAGCAATGACACTTCTTGAAGTTCGGAATGTTACCAAGCGATTTGGAAGTTTTACTGCTGTCGATGATGTCAACATTACCATCAAGACAGGAGAGTTTTTCACGCTGCTGGGCCCATCCGGTTGCGGCAAAACGACGCTGTTACGTATGATCGCCGGTTTTGATGCACCGGATAACGGACAAATATTGCTGGATAATAAAGATATTATTGATCTTCCTCCGGAAAAACGACCTTTTCATACAGTTTTCCAAAGCTATGCGCTATTCTCTCATATGACGGTTGCTGACAATATTGGATTCCCATTGAAAATGTCGGGAAAAACATCGAGAGAAATTAAAATCCGGGTCGCTGAAACACTGAGTGAAGTTGAACTTAGCTCATTCTCCCATCGATACCCACATGAATTATCCGGTGGGCAGAAGCAGCGTGTAGCGTTTGCTAGGGGACTCATCAATCAACCGAGATTATTATTGCTGGATGAGCCATTAGGCGCTCTGGACGAGAAGTTACGTGAAAACATGCAAAGAGAGCTGATCAGTTTACAGGCCAAAGCTAACGTCACATTTATTTACGTCACGCACGCTCAAAATGAGGCTCTAGCATTGTCGCATCGCATTGCGGTAATGAATCAAGGCAAAATTGAGCAGATCGACGAACCCTCTAGAATATACAATTTTCCAATTAATCGTTTCGTGGCTGATTTTATTGGAAAAATCAATATGCTTGATGCTCAAGTTATTGAAGCTTCCGGCTACCATTTAAAATTAAAAGTAACAGGACTGGGAGAAGTCATGGCACCGGTGAGAGAACATGTCAAAATTGGCGATCAAGGGATCTTGGCCATACGTCCGGAGCAAGTTCGTATCGATCCACTGGGATCGGAAGTAGCGGCTAAGTTCCAACTGGTCGGAAAAATAAAGGATTTCCTATATATTGGTGATGTCACCACCTACCTCATAGAGCTTCCCAACAGTATACGAATTGAAGCATTACAGCCCAATTCATTTCCAGGCCACGCTAAGCTTTTTGAGATAGGAGATCCTGTTGTTGTAAGCTGGCAAGAGCATTCAGCGCAATTTTTACCTGATTAATCGATCACTGATTTTTGGCTAAACATGCAAACTTCAAGCCGACTTGTCAAATGGTTCATCATCACTCCGCCGCTTATCTTCTTGCTGATATTCTTCGCCGCACCGAGCTTGATTATGGTTTTAACTTCATTCCGGCTTCCGGGCGAATTTGGCGGCTTGGTTCCAATTCATATCCTATCGGAAGATGCGAATGAAAATCCCGGTTTGACGATTGAAACTTATCAATTTTTCTTCAGCGATTTTATTTACTTCGAAATTTTTATCAAGTCATTCGCGGTGGCGACACTTACCACAATCATTTGCATCGTCATGGCTTATCCATTGGCATCATTGATCGCCCGCAGTCATAAAAAATTTCGTCACCTGATGATCATGCTGGTTGTTCTTCCGTTTGCCAGTAATTTTTTGATCCGTATCTATGCCTGGATGATTATACTCGGCCCGGAATCTACGCTAAGCCACATGATCAATAGCATTTTGTCTTTTTTCGGTATCGCACCTGTAACCTTGCTGTTTTCTCCTTTCGCGGTTCTAATCGGAATGATTTATGTTCATCTGCCTTTTATGATCTTGCCGCTATATACCAATCTGGAACAACATGACCCTATTTTGCTAGATGCCGCGCAAGATTTGGGCGCGAGTAGCTGGCAGCGTTTCTGGTATGTCACCTGGCCTCAGTCGCTACCCGGCATATTTTCCGGGTCAGCGTTGGTTTTTATTCCGGTTCTCGGTATGTTTGCCATTCCCGACATTCTGGGTGGAACGAGTGATATCATGATCGGCAATCTGATCAAAGACCAATTCCTCAGCACACGGGATTGGCCTTTTGGCTCGACACTTTCCATCATGCTGACACTGATGGTATTAGTCATCGTCGGACTACTCTCCTGGCTTGCCAGACCCGGCACCAGAACTATTTAGTCCATGTCAATTTTTTGTGTGAATTAGTCAATATGCCACTTCGCCATTTCTTCTTGTGGATAATATCACTTCTGGTGTATGCCTTTCTGTATATCCCATTGATCATTGTGGTCGTATTTTCATTTAACGACTCGAAACTCAATGCAGAGTGGGCTGGTTTTACGTTTCATTGGTACAAGGTATTATTCAACAATCATGAGATGCTGCTGGCCGCACGTAACTCATTGATCATCGCTGTCAGTGCCAGCATCCTTGCCACCATACTGGGAACAATGGCTGGCTTGGCGATTCATCGTTACCAGTTAAAGTTTTTGCCGTTTCTGGCATTTACACCAGTTGCCATGCCGGAAATCCTGTTAGGCGTTTCACTGCTGCTGTTCTTTCTGCAAGTGCTCAATCTGACACTAGGCATGCTATCAATTATTATTGCTCACACAACTTTCTGCATAGGATTTGTCACCATAATTGTGCGCGCACGCCTGCAGGGGATGGATGAATCCATTTTTGAAGCTGCACGAGACTTGGGCGCAACGCCGTGGCAGACTTTTCGGCACATAACCTTGCCTCTGATAAGATCAGCTATCATAGCGGGAGCTTTAATGTCATTTACTCTATCAATCGATGATTTTGTCATTACATTCTTTACCAAAGGCGTTGGAGAACCGATCCTTCCTATCCAAATCTATACGATGATCAAAGTTGCTGTCACGCCGGAAGTGAATGCTATTTCAACTTTGTTGATGTTACTGACATTAACGTTGATCATTATCGCAACACGATTTGATACCAGTATGTTAAAAGGTGATTCAAAACAGCCAAGATGAATTCATCGCTAATATTGATGCGCTTGAATTTAGTGCTACTCATATTAATTTCAGTGATTGGCTGTACACATCAAGAAGATTCCATTGTTTCCACACAAACCTCAACGCGAATACTACAAATATTTAATTGGAATAATTACATAGCACCAGAAACCATTCAACGCTTTGAAGCATCTTGTGATTGTTACATGAAGCAGGATTATTTCTCTGATAACGAGGAAATGCTGGCCAAACTATCCGCCGGCGCAACTGGCTATGATTTAATCGTGCCGACAGGCAATGCCATGGATACCTTGATTCGCCAAGGAGTCCTCATTCCTCTGGATAAAGAATTATTACCCAATCTGAAGAATATCCATCCTGCTTATCTGAATACGCAATTCGATCCAGGGAATCAGTTTTCTGTCCCTTATGCTTATACGATTACATTGCTAGGATTTAATGCTAATAAAATTCGAGACCTAGGCTTACCGACTGACACTTGGGCGATTATCTTTGAGCCCCAATATCTGCAAAAAATAAAAGGCCGCGTTACCGTATTGGATAGCCCTCGTGAATTACTAGCAGCAGCATTGTTATACTTAGGCTACGCGGCCAACGATCAGGATGAAGCACATTGGAATCAAGCGAAAGAACTGATTATACGAGCCAAGCCCTTCTGGGCCGCATTCAGCAACACGAGCTACATCCGTGAAATGGCCATTGGTGATTTATGGGTGTCACACGGTTATTCAAATGATTTATTTCAGGCTGCCATGGATGCCCAAAAAACCAAACGTCCGTTCGCAATCGACTATGCTATTCCCAAGCAAGGCGCGGTTATGTCGTTGGACAGCATGGTGCTGCATAAGAGTGGAAAATACCCGGATCTTGCACATCAGTTTATCAATTTTATGCTCGATGGCAAGAATTCAGCAGAACTGACCAACTTGATAGGCTCTGGCAATCCCAACGTGACAGCCAAACCATTCATCCGGTCTGAGCTAGTACAAAATAAAGTTATATTTCCTGATGAGGATACGTTTTCACGGCTTGAAATGATTACAGATCTTAATTCCACACAACGCCGGATACTCAGCCGCATATGGACAGAAATAAAATTGCGTTAAACTTACTCTATTTCAACTTCTTTTTTAGAACATCTATGAGTTATTATCAATACCATGTTTTTTTCTGCATCAATCAACGAGAGGATGGCGCCAGATGCTGCAATAATTTTTGCGCCCAGGAACTACGTGACTATGCCAAACAACGTATCAAGTCTTTAAAACGCAATGGTAAGAAAAAAATCCGTATCAATAATGCAGGCTGCCTTGATCGCTGTAATGAAGGTCCGGTTATAGTGATATATCCCGAGGAAACTTGGTATACCTATATAGATCAAGAAGACATTGATGAAATCATCGACGAACACTTAATCAAAGGAAATATTGTTGAGCGCCTTAAAATTTAACCTCAATACTTGATCAGCTATATTTTAAGGTTCTGTCGCAAAGCTTGAAATTCCGCCGAGATTGGGTATCCTTCTAGGAAACAGTCAGACGGGGAAGCGACAATGATAGATTTTAAGGGTAGCCAGTTTAAGCGGGATATCATCCTTTGGGACATCCGTTGGTATGTAGCTTATCCCATCAGCCACCGTCACTTGGAAGAAATGATGCAGAAACGCGGCGTTACGGTTGACCATTCCAGTCTGAATCGCTAGGTGCTCAAGTACGCGCAGTAGCTGGATCAAGCCTTCCGGTAATGCAAGCACTCGGTGGGTGCGAACTGACGCATGGACGAAACGTACATCAGCGTCAAGGAGCAATGGATATATTTGTATCGAGCCGTCGATAAAGCAGGGCCAACACCGCGCGCGGCAGTAGAAACGTACAACAATGACAATGTGGCCAGCATTGAACTGCGACAGACAAAGCTATCGTAGAGTAAGATCACCGTGCGATAAAACGAATCACCAGACCGATACTGGATCAAATCATTCTGGTCGGCGGTCATCACGCTCGCTGGAATCGAGCTCATGCACATGATTCGCAAAAGTCAGCTCCCATCAAAGAAAGATGGGCTCACTCACGCAGCACAGTTCGCACAGTTCTATCCGCTAGCCAGATAAGGTGGAGTAAAGGAGTGTATTTGCTCGTTCATGCGAAAGCTTTGCAACAGAACCGTTTTTTTACGCTACGACAAGGAAATTTATGAACACTTGGGATAATGGGTTTCGTGGCAAACCGGGACATGGCATGTCGCATACCCTGAGTTTCGGGGGTGCAGCCAGTTTTTTTCGTGTGCCTTACCAAACAGATCTGACTGAGGTTGATGTGGTTGTAATCGGAGTACCATTGGATATCGCCACGACCAACCGACCCGGCGCGCGACTGGGGCCTCGCGCCATTCGTAATGCGTCATTATCGTTGGCATGGGAGCGTCCATGGCCTTGGAATATGGATCCGATGCATGTGTTGCGTGTGATTGATTGTGGTGATTGCGAACCCACTAACGATGATTTGTTGAGCGTGTCTCATATCGAGGCACATATCGCCAAAATAATAAGCTCAGGAGCAGCAGCTCTGATACTCGGAGGAGATCATTTTGTCGCTTACCCCAGCCTGCGGGCACATGCCGCTGCGTACGGTCCTATCAGTCTGATTCATTTTGATGCCCATACTGATACCTGGCCGTCCTCCGGAAATGGCATAAATCACGGTACCATGTTTCATCAGGCGACACATGAAGGAATTGTAAATCCTGCATCATCCACGCAAATTGGTATTCGCACCACCAATGATGACACGCTGGGTTTTCATATCGTTTCCGCAACTGATGTGCACCAAATGACCGGTCGCGACTTAGCCAAGCAGATACTTGAGCGCGTAGGTGACTCACCAGTGTACATCACCTTTGATATCGACTGTCTGGACCCGGCGTTTGCACCTGGTACTGGCACGCCTGTACCAGGCGGACTGTCATCCTTTCAAGCACTAAACATTATCCGTGAACTCAAAGGTATCAATCTGGTAGGTATGGATGTTGTCGAGGTAGCACCCGCTTATGATCACGCAGAGATCACTGCACTAGCGGCTGCGCAGATCGCTGTTGAATTGTTATGTCTGTACGCTGAGCGTCACAGACAGAAAAATTAAAAGAATAATCGATGATCAATGAAACAGTAGCAAAGCACGACTGGTCCTGTGCGGATTCACAGGCGCTCTATGCCATGAATAAATGGGCAGATGGGTTTTATTCTGTGAATGAGTTGGGTCATGTTTCCGTTTGTCCTATAGAAGGTCAACAACTGCACATAGATATCATGGACGTGATTCGCGCAGCTCGCTCTGAGGGTGCGTCTCTACCCATGCTGATCCGTTTTCAGGACGTGATAAGTTCACGTGTGCGACGCCTGAATCAGACATTTCAGAAGGCGATTCAGGACAGCGGCTACGAGGGAACATATCGCAGTATTTATCCTATTAAAGTTAATCAGTTGCAGGAAGTGGTGGTGGAAATCCTGGAAGCTGGTCAAGAATTCAGCATTGGACTGGAATGTGGTTCCAAAGCCGAGTTATTAGCCATGCTGCCACTGATTGCCGATGAAACATTGCTGCTTTGCAATGGCGTAAAAGACCGCACGATGCTGACCCTGATGCTGAATGCACAGCAAATCGGACAGCAAGTGATGCCCATCATTGAAAAATACTCGGAGTTTGAGCAGTTGATGAATTTGGCGGAAGCACGCCAGATGAAACCGCGGCTGGGTGTACGGTTAAAGCTGAACACCAAAGGATCGGGACGTTGGTTTGAGTCCGGTGGTGCAAGTTCCAAGTTTGGATTGACTATTCCAGAGCTGGTACAACTGATACGGACACTGGAAAATCGGGAGATGGCCGGGCAACTGGAACTGCTGCATTTTCATCTGGGAAGTCAAATTGCTGATATTCAGGTACTACGAAGTGCAGTCAGAGAAATCATGCAGGTTTATGCTGATTTAATGTTGCGGGGGATGCAGATCAAGTATCTGGATGTCGGTGGCGGACTCGGAGTGAATTACGGCGGTGATTACGACAGCCCGGAATCATCCATTAATTACGGATTGCGCGAATATGCCAATGTAGTAGTTTATACGGTTAAGGAAATTTGTGATGAGCGGCAAGTACCCATGCCGCATCTTTTGTCAGAAAGTGGTCGCGCACTCACTGCGCATCACTCCGTGCTGGTGGTCCCTGTTTTGGGTGTACACAGGCCGGACAGTCCGTACATGGCCGATTTTCCAGCTGAACTGCCTTCCGTGGTGTTGCGAATGAGGTCGGTATATAGCGATGCGCAGTCTGCGAAGAAAATGAGTGTATTGCTGGAATGTTATCACGATGCACAAGAAATCCGGCAGGAGACCGAACAGATGGCACGATTGGGCTATCTGTCTGTTGAACACATGGCGCAATCTGATAGTTTGTACTGGAGTATTTGCCGTGAAGTGCTGCGCAAGCTAACGGCGATTGGGTCGATTCCAGTCACAGCTGAGCAGATTGAGTTGGAGAAGCAACTTACGGACATGTATCTGGGGGATTTTTCCGTATTTCATTCGATTATCGACCACTGGGCCATCGGACAGATATTCCCCGTGATGCCTCTCCATCGGCTACAGGATAAACCTGAACGTCGCGGTCAACTAGTGGATCTGACTTGTGATTCGGATGGCAAGGTGAATCAATATGTGTCATCAGCCGGCACCAGAGATTGCTTGCCCCTGCACGATTTTCGTCAAGATGAATCCTATTATCTGGGTATCTTCCTCGTCGGAGCTTATCAGGAGATATTGGGAGACGCCCATAATCTGTTCGGACGTGTGGATGAGGTACACCTTTATGCGCGAGCGGAAGAAGCGAATGGTTTTTGGATAGAGGCACTACTGAAGGGAATTAGTGTTAAAGAAATGCTGAGCCAGGTGCAGTATTTTCCCAACGACCTGGAGCGCCGCATGTCGGAGTTTATCCGCCGACAGATAAATGCAGGGCGTATCAAGCCTGCGGATGGGACGCGGATACTTAATAATTATACTCAGCGTCTAGGAAATAACACTTATTGTGACGTATGATATTTCAATGAACCGTCATAGTAAAGAACCAGATCTTGCCCTTAATTCAGGCGGCCATCTGTAGGAATTGGCTTGACAGCACACAGTGGTTTTTCCAATAGAAATCTATTGATTGTGACTGGTTTTTTTGAGTCGTTTCATTCAATTTTTTTATTATTATCCGCATTACCTGGCGCCATGCCTTTTTCACGCAACTCATCCAGCGCTTGCTTGGTTTTTCTGAGATGACCGAGTCCCATGCCCTGTAAAACATGGTCTGCCTTTGTGTACTGGATATTGGCATAGGTAGTTATTTCCACTCGATTTCCCCATGGATCAAGGAAATCAAGAAAGGGACCATCTAAAATTTTGACACCCATCTCTTTCAGTGTTCGACGCACTAATTCTTTGTCATCAACAGCGATTCCAAGATGTCGTTTTTCATCAGATTTTCTATCACTGTGCTTTGTGAAATTAATAAATTGATCTCCGAAATAAATGAAGGCTTCCGTATCAGTCTTATCATGCACTTCAAAATCCAGGAAACTACTATAAAACTCCAATGCCTCGTCAATATCTTCAACTTCGAGTGCCACATGATTTATTCCTACTGCACAGGCCTTATTAGATGTAGTCATTTTCGTCATCGCTTATCTCCATTAGATTGTTCTCAATATAACAACGGAATAAGTAAATATGGATCACTCCCGTTAAGAGAATCATCAAGCTTGTATTTAACTTGCAAAGATCTATATATTGAGGCTTGCTTATAAACACAAATATGAGTCTCTTCTCAGCTGCAATCAGCTCTGACTTCATTGGCACATTCTGATTCGTTTTTGGAATAAATTTTTAATTCCAAGAAGAAAAATAGATTAAATACATCAGTCTGAACCCAGACGAGAATTAGCAGACTTGTCGGACCGTCGTAAATTATACAATAAGGCATGTTTTCCTTCTTGTCATTTCATTCACATTCTTTAACAAACAATCCATCTCAAAATGAGTGAGATGTTTCTATTCCGTGACCGACCGCACAGACTATACAATTAAGTATGGTTAGTCTTCAAGCTTGTATTGATTAATAAAAAATTTAACATGAAGAGTTCGGCTGTTGGTCTGGCTGACAAGTGAAAATATTTCGACAGGAACAAAACTCTCACAAAAATAACTATTTTTCGCCAGATCCTCATTTCGTGTTGGTTACTATTGACTGTTAAATGAGAACATTTAATGAAGTTAACACCAAATCGATCATAAGTTTATTTAAGTGATAATGCATTTTGTAAAAGTCTTTTAATGTAACTTATTATAATGGTACATATTATGAAGAACTGCAATCCGCTCTTACTAAAAAATAGGTATAAATATAATATCCAGAGATTTAGTATACAAAAACCGAATGATCGAGAAACACAATCTGAAACTGAAGAACATCCCCAGGAAATTCTCTTTAAAGAAACGCTTCCAGAAGACTCGTCTCGCAGAAAAAATATTTCTGAAGATACTAGTGTCAAAAATAATACGAAATTAAAACACCTTTAGAAACAATCCATTTAGAAAATTCAAATAAGAGCTACATGCTATATTTAACAGGAGAATGTCATGGAAATGGTCTTTATTGGTTTATTTATCAGTATGGTAGTATTATTTTCTTTTCAAGCTAGTTTAAATTTTCATGACAACCGGATACCAAAACTACTATGTGGGTTTACTTTAAAAACTTCGACAGTCAAAGACCCGAATAAGCAACTAGGAAGATTCAATGCAAAAAATAACACAACATATCACCCCGAGCTAGCAACTATCCGCACTCAATCTCCAACACCAATACATCCAGATCCTATCCCGCCTCAAGAGCAACCTCCAGAAATAATTTCTCCCGAACAGGTTCCTCCCGCGGTTATTCCACCGCAAGTAATCCCGCCTGAAAGAATATCGCCAGAAAGAGATCCCGCACGACCGCTACACAAAAAACAATGATTCTTTGTATCCCATCGCGGTCATGGTTTGTAAAATTCGACTGATTGTCTCTGTGGTATTTTAGTTCATCGATATTACAACCGAATTCGTAATTTCTTAAGAATTGCATAATTTAACGTGTAATACTCATACTTATGCTGCGCTTTGCAGTGCTGAAAATTATGCATTCTAGAGTGGCCACGTGGGTATAACTTTCTAATCATTAATAATCTTAGTTAAATTTGCAAAACGATTTAATGAGGAAAGTATGAAATCAATAAAATATATTAATTGTTCCAAGTTACTATTCGCAATTCTGTGTGTATGGCTTTGTATACTCAATGCAGTTTCTGCTGCAAAGATTGATGAGATCGAAACTGCATTTGGACTTAATCACAACCATTTAAAAAAACTCCATAGAGGAGAAATTGTTTCCTTTAAAATTACTGAGGAAACTCAGAAAGAATTAGCACTTGGTTTAGCTATGTATTTGGATGCTCCTCCTACGAAATTGGTTTCTTTCTTTAAGAAAGGTGATTTAGCGATGGTTGATCCTGATGTCGTGAGTTTTCATGAAATCCTCTTCAAGTCTAATTCAAATCCATTTGAGAAATTTATGTTTACATCAGATCAGATGGGTGAAGCACGAAAATTGCTTGAGGTTACTGCGGATGATGAGTTTAATTTATCTGCTGAAGAAATCAAAAGCTTTACAGCCCTAAAAAATAAATTAGCGAAAAAGAGAGATACCGACTTGATTGCCGCTGTGAGCAAGCATTATCAAAAAATATTATTGAAGCGCTTACAGGGGTACCAAATACAAGGCTTGACAGGAGTTGAATCTTACGCTCGCAAAGAAAAGGCGGCCAACCCTGCGGAGGAATTACGTATAGCGGCTTCAAGCAGTAAATTGCTGAATAGCTTTTCTTCGGATTTGCAAAAACTCTGGTTAAATTATCCTACTCCATTACCGACTGACACCGAAGAGTATTACTCCTGGTTTAATCGGAATATCGATAATCGCCCTACCGCGATTATTAGTCATCGTCTTTTATTCTCTTCGGATACAGGCTCGATAATTCTCTCACGGCAGTTTTATGTGGGACATACTTACAATTCAAGCCAATTTATCCTGAGTTGTTTGCCGTACCGTCATGGCTCTATAGTTTTTTATACTCATCAAGTTTCTACTGATCGAGTTACTGGAGTAGGTAAAAAGTTAAAACATAGCATGGGTCGAAAGCAAATGAAAAAACAAATGATAGTCAACCTTAACGGCTTACGATCAAGAATTCAATCCTCTAGTTCAGAAAAATAAGCCCCCTCAATACTACATTTTTACATGTACTTTAGGCTGGCAGATACATTCCGCCAGCCTAAAGTCTTATTGACATTGCTAAGAATGACGAAGATTTATCTAAGACCAGGAACTAAATGAGAATATCCTCATTTGACATGTATTCCGCACTCGCGTTTCTCGTCTGCTTTTGCCGGATCGAAGTAATCCCATTCATTAGGAAGATTGTGTTGCTTCAAATAATCTTCCATGTCGGTATCCGTCCAATAGAAAACGGGGCTGATCTTGATTGCGTTATAAGTTTCATCCTCGGAAAGGATATCCAGTTGGGCACGTTGCGGATTTTGCACTTTACGTAATGCAGTGAACCAGGTTGTAGGTGCAAGCTCCTTCATACCGCGTTCAAAAGGTTCTAATTTCATCATCGTACTGAATTTTTTCAATTCAGCTTCATCGTCGATCCCAGGGATGGGGCCATAAATTGCATCCCGATGAGCAGCAGTAAGCCTGGGTATATAGATTCTGAGGTTGAGATGAAGCATATCGCGAAGCTTCTCGGCATATCGATAAGTAGCTGGGCGATTGTAGCCGTGATCTACCCAGAGCACTGGAATATCCGGTTGCACACTAACGCAATGATGAAGAAGAACTGCTTCAAAAGGACGAAAATTGGTTGATACCATTGCCTGACCATTTGCCCGTGCAATACCCCAACTCACTATTTCCAGCGCGGATTTATTTCGTAACATCGCATTGTATTCTGCAATTTGATTATTCTTCATTTGAGGCAGATTCAGTTTAGTTAGATTAAAAGAATTCAGTTCTAGATCGCAAAGTACTAAAAATAAAATACATTGTCAAACCTGCCAATAATCGGTTATTAATAAATTAA
>NZ_PXXU01000004.1 GCF_003011925.2 Nitrosomonas supralitoralis | reverse complement strand
TTATGAAATGCATGAAGAGATGCTGGCAGCGATTCGGCGCGAGAAGCAGCTTAAAAAATGGAATCGGCAATGGAAAATAGATTTGATCGAGAAAAAGAATTCAATGTGGAGAGATTTGTGGCAGGAATTGGCGTGAACTACGTCAGAAATTTTTCTGCTTTTGTCATGCTCTTGAAGTGCCAATTTTCGCGCGGGCTGACACTGCGCGGGAATGACGCGCATCATGCACAAGCTGGCAACGGTTGCGTGCGAGAGCATGACGAATGTTTCGAGATCAGGGCATGAACTCGACCACCTCTATCGTTTCCAAAGTCTGCAGTTTCTGCACTACCTTGCGAGACGACGGCGTGGGCTACGGCGATTATCTGGAACAGCTGACCTATCTGATTTTCCTGAAAATGGCGGATGAATACAGTCAGCCGCCGTATAACCGCAAAGTGGATATCCCTGTCGAATATAACTGGCAAAGCCTCAGAACTAAGCGCGGCGCAGAACTGGAATTGCATTACGTTACATTGTTGATGGAACTGGGCAAGAAACCGGGAATGCTGGGCCAGATATTCACTAAGGCGCAAAACAAAATCCAGGATCCGGCCAAGCTGTATCGTCTGATCGATATGGTCAACGAAACCCAGTGGGTTACGATGGGCGCGGATGTGAAAGGCGACATTTATGAGGGATTGCTGGAACGCAACGCAGAAGACACCAAGTCCGGTGCTGGGCAATACTTTACACCGCGCGCCTTGATTCGCGTGATGGTGCAATGTGTGCGCCCGGAACCCGAAAAAACCATTGCTGATCCAGCCTGTGGTACGAGGGATTCTTTCTTGCAGCTTATGACTTTTTGGTCTCTGAGCATTCGATGGACAAGACGCAAAAGGCGTTTCTGAAACATGAAACATTTTACGGCAACGAAATTGTCGCCAATACGCGCCGCCTTGCCTTGATGAATATGTTTTTGCACAACATCGGCGAGATCGACGGCGACAGCATGATTTCCCCCAACGATGCGCTGGTGGCTGACTCTTGCAAGCGTTTTGACTTTGTATTGGCGAATCCGTCGTTCGGCAAGAAAAGTGCGATGAGTTTCACCAACGAAGAAGGCGAACAGGCAAAAGACGATCTGACGTATAACCGGCAGGATTTCTGGGCGACAACCTCCAACAAGCAGCTCAATTTCGTGCAGCATATCCGCACCATGTTGAAAACCACCGGCAAGGCGGCCGTAGTGGTTCCGAATAATGTGCTATTCGAAGGTGGCGCGGGTGAAACCGTTCGCAAGAAATTGCTTGAAACCACCGATCTGCATACGATTCTGCGGCTGCCTACCGGCATCTTCTACGCCAACGGAGTGAAATCGAATGTGCTGTTCTTCGATAACTGTGAAGCCAGCAAAGATCCATGGACAGAAAGCGGTCTGGTACTACGATTACCGCACCAACACTCATCACACGCTCAAAAAGAAACCGCTGCATTTTGAGGATTTGCAGGATTTTATCGCCTGTTACAATCCGTTGAACCGTCATCAGCGCAAGGAAACCTGGAATGAGCAAAATGCGGAAGGCGCTGGCGTAAATACAGCTTCGAGCAAATCATGGCGCGCGACAAAACCAGTCTGGATATTTTCTGGATCAAGGATAAAAGCTTATCCGATCTGGACAATTTGCCGGAACCGGATGAGTTGGTGAATGAAATCATCGAAAACCTGGAGGCTGGATTGAATAGTTTCCGGGATATTGCGGCGATATTGTCAAAGTAATGAAAGATAAGCCTGCTGTATTGCATTCGAACTCTGGAATGAGCGGGTTGCCGGGAAGAGTGATTGCATTGCCGTGTTTGGCGGCCTCTGGATCAAATCCTGAACAGTTTGTTAGAGATCAAGAATTAAAGGCATAGCATGGAATATCAATTATTGAAAACCGGGAAGGGCCAGCCGATCAAGATGTGGACCCACGGCGTACCTGTCGAGGACGAAGCGCGCATACAGTTGATGAACACGGCAAGCATGCCATTTATCTTCAAGCACCTCGCGGTAATGCCGGATGTGCATCTGGGTAAAGGTTCAACCATCGGCAGCGTGATTCCAACGCTGGGTGCAATCATCCCGGCAGCGGTGGGAGTGGATATCGGTTGCGGCATGATGGCTGTGCGCACAACACTGACAGCGCAGGATTTGCCGGATCATCTGTTTGAGTTGCGCAGCGCGATTGAGCGCGCCGTACCTCATGGCCGTACTTTGAAACGCAGCAAGCGCGATAAAGGCGCATGGGATACACCACCCGCATCAGTGGATGCCATGTGGGCAAAGCTGATTCCTGGATTTGATCGCATTACCGGGAAATTTCCGCGCTTGAAAAGCACCAACAACTACAAGCATCTGGGCACGTTAGGGACAGGTAACCACTTCATCGAAGTGTGCCTGGATCAGGTTGATCGCGTGTGGCTCATGTTGCATTCGGGTTCACGGGGCGTCGGCAACGCCATTGGCACCTTTTTCATCGAGCTGGCGCAAGCAGATATGCGTCATCACATTGCCAACCTGCCTGATCGGGATCTCGCTTATTTCAAAGAGGGCAGTGCGCATTTCAATGATTATGTCGAGGCCGTGGGCTGGGCGCAGGATTTTGCGCGGCGTAACCGCGCGGTGATGATGCAAAATGTCATCGCCGCTATTCGCCAGGTCATTACCAAGCCGTTCGTGACCGATGCCGAGGCCGTCAACTGCCACCATAATTACGTGCAAAAGGAAATCCACTTTGGTGTGGAAATTCTGGTAACACGCAAAGGCGCAGTTTCTGCACAGAAAGGTGAACTGGGTATTATCCCCGGCTCCATGGGCGCCCAAAGCTATATTGTTCGTGGCCTTGGTAACGAGGAAGCATTCTGTTCATGCAGCCATGGTGCTGGGCGTATCATGAGCCGCAACGAAGCCAAGCGCCGCTTTACTGTTGCAGACCAGATCGCGGCAACAGCACATGTCGAATGCCGCAAGGATGCCGCCGTGATCGATGAGATTCCGATGGCTTACAAGAATATAGACGCTGTCATGAAGGCACAAAGTTCGCTGGTGGAGATCGTTCATACCTTGAAACAAGTTGTTTGTGTCAAAGGATAATCATATGCAAATGGTGCATGGAATGCAGATCTGCTCGTATCTTTCCAGAGTGTGCTTTCAAAGAAAATGATCCAGCAATTTGCGGCTATGGCGATCCAGCGTTAAGCGATCCTGAATCAGGAAATGAATGCCTTGATTGTCGGTAATTATTAATGATGTGGTTGCTAAGCGGCGGATATCTTCCTCGCCCTTAAGAATAAAAACAGCTTCTCCACGATCCGTTTCAACCTGCCAGGTATTGGGTGTGATAAAACTCGAGACTTTCAGTATTCGTTTGATTTTCGGCATAAATTCTCGATGTGCAAGCTCTGACTCAATCAACTCTCGATAGTCCTCCGGCAAATCTGTAAGCTGATAAATCCATACCAGCTCATGTCCCCGTGAATCAATCAGCGCAATACCATGATCTGGATCGGTTATTGGAAATGCTCGTACCGGCATCACACCCTCGTGGGTCATGCCGAATTGATCCAACAGAATAAGTTTCCCATACAGATTCCGGGTTAATTGATATTCAACAGTAACATTCATTTACACGGCTCCGCGGCTATTATGTTCCTCAATCGGAACGATCGCGTTATCTTCTGTATCCACATTCCGAGCCTGCGCAAGATACAAGCGGTAGTAATAGCCTTGTTGTTTCATTAACTCAGTGTGATTGCCAATCTCCACAATCATGCCGCGATCAAGAACGATTAATCGATCAGCTTCACGCAAAGTGGACAGGCGATGCGCGATGGCAATCGTGGTGCGACCACGTATCAGATTATCCAGTGCCTTTTGAATGTCTTTCTCAGTCGTTGTGTCCACAGAGGAAGTTGCTTCATCAAGGATCAGGATGCGCGGATTAATCAGAAGCGCGCGAGCAATTGAAATACGCTGGCGTTCACCGCCTGAGAGTGCTTGTCCGCGCTCTCCTACCAGCGAATCGTAACCATAGGGCAGTCGCAGGATAAATTCATGTGCATGCGCGGCACGAGCTGCTGCCACAATTTCTTGCCGTGTTGCATCTGGTTTACCATAGGCGATATTTTCTGAAATTGTGCCAAAAAATAGAAAGGGCTCTTGAAGTACCAGTCCAATATGTTTGCGATACTCAGCGAGCGATAAGTCGCGAATATCATGCCCATCGATCAGAATCTTGCCTTCCGTTACATCATAGAAACGACAAATCAGATTGACCAAGGTACTCTTTCCCGAGCCGCTGTGTCCGACCAAGCCAATCATTTCTCCTGCCTTGATATTTAAATTTATGTTACGCACAGTGCTACGGTTTCCATATCGGAAGGCCACATTGCATAATTCAATCCGACCCTGAATCGTAGGCAGATGAATGGGGTCAGATGATTCTGGAACATTGGATACATGATCCAGAATATCAAAAATGCGCTTGGTTCCTGCAGCAGCTTTTTGCGTAATAGAAACGATACGGCTCATCGAATCCAGGCGAATGTAAAAGCGACCAATATAGGCTAGAAAGGCTGTAAGTACTCCGACTGTAATCTCGTCTCTGGAGATCTGCCAAATACCAAATATCCATACAACCAACAAACCAATTTCCGTCAGCAATGTAACCGTCGGTGTGAATAATGACCAAATCCGGTTCACACGATCATTGATTTGTAAATTGCGCTGGTTTGCAGCATGAAAACGTGCAGCTTCCCTTTTTTCTTGAGCAAATGCCTTAACCACTCGAATACCTGGAATGGTATCCGCAAGTACGTTATTGACTTCAGCCCAAATCCGATCAACTTTTTCAAACCCTATACGTAACCGGTCACGAACCAAATGAATCAACCAGACAATAATGGGTAACGGTATTAGCGTCACCAACGCCAGCCAAGGATTGATGGACACCAGAATCACGGCAGTCATCGCAATCATGATGACATCGGTAGCAAAATCTAATAAGTGTAACGAAAGAAACAGATTAATCCGGTCTGTTTCGGCACCGATACGCGCCATTAAATCACCGGTTCGCTTACCCCCAAAATATTCCTGAGAAAGATTCAGCAAGTGCTTGTAGGTTGTTGTTCGCAGATCGGCTCCAATTCGCTCGGATACACGGGCCAGCATATATGTTCTCGCCCACCCTAACACCCAAGCGAGAATCGAAGCGCCCAACAAGCCGGAGAGATATAACGTGACTAAATCTGTATTGATCGGTTGGCCATTTTGATAAGGTATCAGTACGTTATCCATTAGCGGCATGGTTAAGTAGGGTGGGACCAATGTTGCAGCCGTACTGCATAAGGTCAACAGAAATCCAATGATTAATCGCCCCTTATAGGGTTCCGCAAAGCGCCACAATCGAACTAAGGTCCAGGTTGAAGTTGGGGTATGGCTTTGTTTTTCACAGACTTCGCATTCTTCTTCTGGGGATAAAAATGTGGAACAAATTGGACATTGCACAAGCGTATTGGAGGATGGTGGAAGCTTACCGGTAAGATGATAATCCAGTTGTTCTGTGAAACACTGAATCAGGCGATTCACTGCAATACGGTTATTCAGACGATAACGCCAGAATGAAAGTCGTGCATGTGAGTCAGATAACTCCAAACAACCAATACCCGCATAATCGCGATGTGTTAACAACAATTCTTTTTGGTAGTACCATGCCTGCCATATTTCATCGCCCAGCATTTTGGCCAGCAAACGTTTGTTTGTCACCACGATCAGCCCTTTAGAGAAATGCAGTTGGGTATCGAGGTCGATTGGAAGCCAAGCCAGCACAGTTTCTTCACTGATTAATTGGGATGAAAGCTCATCTGCCCAACGGATCGGCAGATTATGAGATGGTAAACAATCAGCGTGCTGCATTAGCTAAACTGAGAAGAAAGGCAAAATAAAAAATTACCTTGTATGAACATGTAATGAGTTCAGATTTCAAATCGGACGATTACCGCTTCTGCTTATAGAAACAGTTTTCTTGATGAGATATTCTGCTTTTTACGCTCACTACAAATAAAGATGAGCAAATTTTATGCAACAATACAAGCTACTAATGGCAAATTAATAGAACTTTTAGATTTTTCGGATAACTATTCGTTATTATACCAGCGCTGTTTGATTTCTTGCCTTTTCTGGGCTGGCAATTGTTCCATTTTTTTATATACTTCGCGCGCTTGTTGCCTCTGCTTTGAAGTCAATGCATGCCAGCTTCGCATTTGTGATTGTATGCGTTGCTGTTCATGCGTGGTCATTTTTGGGTAGCGTTTTGCAACACCCAGCCATTTTTTCTTTTTGGGAAGCTTCATGACATTCCACTCGTCTGCTAAAGGTCCAAGAATCTCCTGTTGTTGATTCGTCAAGCTTTTCCATTCAAGTCTATTGGATTCACCAAGGGCTTCGAAAGTGAAGAAAAAAAATAACACGCATATAGTAATTAGTCGATATCCAACCATTTTTCAAACTCATTATCAATGTAAGCATCAAGCGGCAAATCATCAGCTAGTATCAAGGTATCAATAGCTGCTTTATTTTCATGCTCAAAAAGCTGAGTGAGCGTGATATTCATCAGAATATATATTACAGTCAAAAGTAACAATAGCTTTCCAACAGTTAAATATCTACCGTGTTTGCCATAAGCTGAAATGTTGCGGCCTGAATTAATGAGCTTCACTGATGATTCGCACTGCTCCAAAGCAGCTTGACGAGCCAATTGCAGTCGATACAAAGTGCTTTGCTTGATAGTCTCGTCCGTACTCTGATCCAACAACTGGGCAATGCTTTTTCCAAATTTTTGTTCGTTCACAATTTCACTCCTTTTGCTTTGAGTATTGTAGCTAATGTATGAGTTGCCCGCGAGCAATGCGTTTTTACACTACCTTCCGAACAATTCATAATGACAGCTGTCTCTGCTAAACTCATTTCTTCCCAATAACGCAGTATGAACGCTTCACGTTGACGTAAAGGGAGAATTTCTATCGCTTCTTCAATTAGCTTAATCAACTGTACTTTCTCAAGTTGAGCATCAGGCTCGTTGGATACTTGCTTGATCGGTAAAGTTTCGAGAATGTCGAAGTCTTCATGATCCTTATTCTGATCATTAGAAGTAAACGATGAAAACAAAGAGGTCCACATTGATCGGATCTTTTGTCGGCGGTAGTAATCTCGAATTGTATTTTGCAATATGCGCTGAAATAAAAGCGGCAGCTCTTCGATGGGTTTAGATGCGTACTTTGCTGTAAGCTTCATCATAGAATCTTGGACGATGTCTAACGCTACATGCACATCCTGGACCGCAAACAAAGCTTGTTTATATGCGCGCCTCTCGATTTCAATCAAAAAATCTGAGAGTTCTTGTCGAGTAGCCAGGATTGTCAACCTTTAGATAAGAAATTAAGTGTAAGTTAGAAAAGTTTAATCTAAATTATGTAAAATTTTTGTAGAATATGCAGTTAAATATTACTTTGGCAGTTTTTGCCTTACAATCCAATGCCATAATAAAAATAGCTTAATTGAAAATAGTTTAAGTTTTCTTTGCCAAAACAAGGTGATTGTCTTATTGTCTGTGATAGGTATGGAGGATCTTCTTTGATGCAACAGTGCACTGTTGATTGCCCACAATGTGGATGTAAAGTTATTTGGGAAGTTACTAACCGTTTCCGGCCATTCTGTTCCGAGCGGTGTAAAACAGCGGATTTGTCGCAGTGGGCTCAAGAAACATATCGAATTCCAGAACCTATGATCAATCAGGAAGAAGAAAATAACTGAGCCTATAGAGAATGAATGATTCGGTTTATGATAAGAATCGTGAGCTGCAGCGTAAGCTGGATCATTTCATTAAGCAGGCCAGGGCCAATGAAAAAAAACAGGAGTTATACGAAACTTTTGGTTTTGAAATCATTGGCGCCAGCACTCCCAAAGAGTTACGCGATTTGTTGTTATTCCAAAGTATTGCACGTTTCCAGCTTCTAGACATGGTACTGTGTCTTGTGGACCATCACAAAGACGCCGATCGGTTATTTTTTGAACGTGATGAAGAAGCGCGTTTAAGCTTTGCAAATAAATTATTGATTCTAGATCCTATAAAAGATACTGAAATCATTCAATCTCTGGCTACCAATCCGACGCTGGGAACAGAAGCATTAAAGAAATATCGATGGATGCTCAAAGGGTTAAAATCCAGAGATCAAATTAAAAGTGCGGCTTTCTTACCGCTTCTCCGTAGTAATCAGGTAATTGGATCACTGATGTTATTAAGCCAGGATCCTCATCGTTACCAAAAGAACATTGGGACTTTTTTTCTGCGGAAACTATCCGCAATGACTGCCGTTGCAATAGAAAACTGCCTCAATCAGCAAAGAATCAAGGAGATCAGTTATCAAGATGTATTGACACAGGCCTACAATCGTCGTTATTTTGACTTGCGTTTCAAAGATGAGATTGCACGCTGTGTTCGTTGGGATGATGATTTGATTTGCATGTTTCTCGATGTCGACCATTTCAAAAAAATAAATGATAACCATGGTCATCAAACAGGTGATTTGGTACTAAGACACATGGTGAATCTAATCAAGGAACAGGTAAGATCTTGCGACATCGTAGCTCGTTATGGCGGCGAAGAGTTTGTTGTGGCGCTGCCTTCAACGACCTTGCAAGCCGCACATGAAATTGCTGAACGTCTGCGCAAGGCAATCTGCTCCTCAGCGATTATTCTTTATGACAGGCAGCTTAATATTTCGGTGTCCATTGGTATGGCCAGTCTGCGGAGCTTATTGATATCACCGCAACATGACGCTAATTTTATCTGTACAACTTTGCTGGATAGAGCGGATAAAGCTTTATATGAAGCTAAACAAGGTGGAAGAAATCAGGTGGCGGTTTATATTAATCCCATTCTATAGAAAATTTGATTATGCGATGCCGCGCATCGTGGCAATACCCTGTGCACCCATTTCCTGCGCGATGACCAGATCTCTCGAGCTCATCCCGCCCAAAGCATAAACCGGCAATGAATAGCCGCGAATCAACGAAGCAAACTTTCGCCAACCCAATGGCGGTAATCCCGGATGACTTAATGTAGATTGAACCGGCCCCAATACAACAAAATCAAGTCCCAATTGTTCGGCTGTATAGAGCTCTTCGGCATTATGACAGGATGCGCTACCTAAACCATACCCCAGATCAGTTTGGCGTGATATCGACATCAGTTGCGATGAAGTGAAATGTACACCATCAGCGCGTGTCTCGCGTGCCAGTTCTATGTCACTATTTATCAGGACTTTTGCTTGATAGGGTCGCGCAAACGCAAGTACCCTTTCCACAAACTCACGCAGCTTATCTCTCTCCATCTGCTTCTCGCGTATTTGCAGTAAACGCAAACCATTTTGCAAAGCGTGTTCAATTTGCTGTAATGCCAATTCGATCCCTATTTCGCTTGCATGAGTGATGGCATAAAGCGGTGGTAGCAACAGTGCCTGCAGAATCGGTCCATTCGCTGGCAAAATTGGAGAAACTTCAATCTGGTTCGGTATCTGCCAGCACACAGCTTGCATTTCCCTTGGCGTTAAATTACCTTCCCAATCCACCACGCGGAAAAAATGCAGTCGCACAGTGGCATGAGCATACGTGAAAACTCGAGATATCCAAGGATGAGCATAGCGAATATGAATGCCTAATTCCTCCCATAGCTCACGTTCCAGCGCGTACAATAATGATTCGCCAGTCTCAACTTTACCGCCGGGAAATTCCCAATAGCCCGAATAAAGCTTACCCTTGGGTCTCTGCGTCAGTAAAAACTGACCGTCCGGCTGTAGAATGACCGCAGCGACGACTTCAACGATGGGTGTTAATTCAATATTGGGAACTACTTCGTGACTCATAGACTCTGATTGCCGCCAACCAATTTTCTTCTGCCGGCCAAATCCCTTGCAAACTGCCAGGCCACACGCCCACTCCGCGAACCGCGCTCCAGTGCCCATTGCAAAGCCTCGGTACGTATCAGTGTGGTCATATTATCGATACCAAAATAAATCAACCAATAACGTACAATTTCCAGATACTGTTCTTGATCGAACGGATAAAAAGACACCCATAAGCCAAAGCGCTCCGACAATGAGATTTTCTCTTCGATTGCTTCACTCGGATGTACTTCTTCGCCGATATGCCGCGTATCAAGATTGTCACGCATAAACTCCGGTACCATATGGCGCCGATTCGATGTCGCATAGATCAGCACATTATCGGAAACTGTGGCAATCGAACCATCCAGCACCACTTTAAGTGCTTTATAACCCGGTTCGTCGGTTTCAAACGATAAATCATCGCAAAACAAAATAAAACGTTCCGGACGCTGATAAATCTTTTCCACGATATCATGCAAATCAATCAGATGATGTTTTTCCACCTCAATCAAACGCAACCCATCCTGTGCGTACTTAGTTAACAATGCCTTAATCAGCGACGATTTTCCCGTACCCCGCGCACCTGTGAGTAATACATTATTTGCTGAGAATCCTTGTACAAACTGTCGCGTATTCTTTTCAAGACGCTGTTTCTGGTCGTTAATCCCGCATAATGCATCAAGTGTAATCCGATGCGGATGAATCACCGGCTGAATAAATCCGCCATTCCCCTGCTTGCGCCAGCGGAAAGCCACCGCTGCCTGCCAATCCGGCTCTGGTTGGATCACAGGCAATAGTTGCTCCAATCGATCCAGCAGCTTGTTCGTTCGTTTATATAGCTTGTTCAGATTACTCATGATCGTTTCAACACACTATCAACTACGATAACTCGCATTAATCTTGACATAGTCGTATGAAAAATCACAGGTCCATACCGTCGTGGAAACCGAACCGCGATTTAGTATGACGCGGATGGTGATCTCAGATTGGTTCATCACGCGTTGACCATCTTCTTCGTGATAATTTGATGCCCGGCCGCCTTTATCCGCCACCATCACATCATCCAGATAGAGCTGAATGCCAGCGACCTCCAAATCATCGATTCCGGCATAACCAATTGCCGCTAAAATACGCCCTAAATTCGGATCAGACGCGAAAAATGCGGTTTTAACCAGTGGCGAATGCGCAATCGCGTAAGCTACTTTGGTGCACTCATCGAGGTTCTTGCCATCTTCAACTTTAACGGTAATGAATTTGGTTGCGCCTTCGCCGTCACGCACGATCATTTTCGCCAATTTCACAGCAACGGCAGTGATTGCGTCTTGTAATTGACAGAATTCCTCGGTGTCTGGATTAACAATTTCCTTGTGCCCCGCTTTTGCGGTCGCTATGACGATGAATGCATCGTTGGTCGAGGTATCGCCATCCACTGTAATGCGATTAAACGAATGATCCGCCGCATGCTGCACCAGTTTTTGCAGCATTGTCTGGCTGATTGCCGCATCGGTTGCGATATATCCGAGCATCGTCGCCATATTCGGACGGATCATGCCAGAGCCTTTGGCAATACCGGTCACCGTCACGGTTTTTCCTCCGATTTGCACCTGCTTTGATATCGCCTTTGGCACGATATCTGTCGTCATGATCGCGTGTGCCGCATCGAACCAATTATCCGACTTGCAGTTGGCCACTGCAGCAGGCAATCCTTGCACAATCCGATCCACCGGCAGCGGCTCCATAATTACCCCGGTTGAAAACGGCAACACCTGTTGCGGTGCAAAGTCCAATAACCTGGCTAATTCCGTGCACGTCTTCTGAGCATGAAAAATCCCCGTATCACCCGTTCCAGCATTGGCATTTCCGGTGTTGATCACCAACGCGCGAACCGCTTGCGCCAAATGCTGTTTCGCCACAAACACCGGTGCAGCACAAAATCGGTTCTGGGTAAAAATCCCCGCGACTTTCGTGCCTGCATCCAGTATTATCACCAGCAAATCCTTGCGGTTAGCTTTTTTGATGCCGGCTTGGGCAACACCAAGCGTTACGCCCGCAACGGGCAAAAGTTGTTCAGGAGTTAGTTGTGGAATATTGACGGGCATGATAGATACTCGATTCATTTAGCAAATGACGCTATGCTACCGTATCTTCAACTGGATTTCCCGGAAATTCTGAAACCGGTCTTGATGATTCTTACGATACTGCACTTTTTAAAAGTGCGACTTAGACTTAGAGAAAAACTGTTGAGCTTATTGATCAGAAAATCTGAAAATTCTGCAAAGCAAAACACTGTTTAAAGTTTATTATCACCTCAAGCAGTCAATTTATTAACAAAAAAACCCGGTAGTCCGGGTTTTTTTGTTAATGCTTTAATCTACATTTACTGCGGTACGATATTGGATGCCTGCTTACCTTTAGGGCCAGTTGTGATGTCGAAGGTAACACGCTGAGCTTCTCGTAGTGATTTATAACCACCGCTGGTGATTGCAGAGAAATGAGCAAATATATCTTCGCCACCGTCATCTGGGGTGATAAAACCAAAACCTTTAGAATCATTAAACCATTTCACTGTACCTGTTGCCATATCTATTTCCTTAATAATTAGTAATTTATGTTACAACTATGAGAACTCATAGTAGTCATCGAATATCAAGGAAAAAAGCTCAAGCAATAGCATCACATTTCACAACTTGAATCCAAAAGACCCGTATAAGATACACGGTTGCTGGTAAAGTTCAAGCCTTTATTATTTTGATTCCCATTGGGAACATGCAACCTTTACCACGTAAATTCATAATACCTTGATTATTTTTAATTAAAGTGGTTTGCGGCTTTGATTTGGATGGAAAAATATCGTTGCGGGGCAACAACAATTGGGGAAATATTTGCTTGGATTCGTTGTCTATTTAATTTTTAATACACTCAAAATTGCCGATAACAGTCGGATCATATGACTTTGTTTATTGCAGAATATATGCGATATCTCGACAGATTGGCGCATTTCGAACGCAATGTGATCTCGAAACCGCGCATGCAGGTGAAAAGACTTATCTTTTTTGTGCTTTACCGCGATTGCTGAGGTGAGAGTGGTGTTGCTGACGCATTGGAAATTCCGTACTGGATAACACAGTGTAGGGTGTGAAGTTCGGCCCATAAAAAAGAATTCAAACTTGCCAGTTATCTGTTCCGGAATATGAAAAAATTGCTGTCAGCAATCCACTCGCAGCATAAATTGCATGGATTCCATTTGACAACCTGCCGCACTGCAGTCAGTCCTTACAAGCCACCTTAAATTCCGCTTCATCAATGCTGTCTGGCTTTATTGGCACCCATTGTTGCGGTTGGGTGTAAGAACGAATCAGTTCGCCACCTTCCATGTTCCAGCTGAAAAACTTATAAGACAGTTTGCGCATTTGCTTTTGTTTGCAGTCATATTCGCGCCGGATTTGTGCCGACAGATATTCAACGCCGGAGGTTTTTTGTTTGGTCTGGTAATCAAACAAAGCCAACATCTTAGCCCGGTCGCCGAACTTGCTGATTGAAGCCAGATCAGCGTAGGCCGTAAAGCCACCTTTTAGATCGCTTTCGCCTACTTTGGTCCATTCCGCCATCGCGCTGGTACTGAGGAGGGTCATTGCTAATGCTATTAGTTTTATCATGTGCTATTTAATTTTGTTTGTTATCAAGATGATTGTATAAAGCGCAGTAGGCTTAATAATACCGCTTATTTAATAACAATCATAGCGATGCTTCAGTATTAATTGTAAGCTTAATCTTCTGCCGTGAGAGTGACATTTTTATTAACAATCGCCTGTGCGCGTTCAATCTTTACTGTGTCTTTTTTCAATCTTTCTTCCACTTTCTCATTGACTTGAACTGTATACTTGATACTGATACTGTGCTTCCCGACAGGAACGTTTCCAAGGAGATAGAATCCCTTTTCATCGGTAATCGAACGAATTTGCGGTGATTCGGATAACAATACTTCAACTTTCTGCGCCGGCCGCTCGAAGCTTTCATTTTTATCACTCAATGTAATGACTCCGGCAATGGCGCCATATTCCGGTCTGGAACCGGGGTGATTTTGTTGGTAATTGAGCGCACCATCAGCAGGATCGTTTCTGATGCGAATCCGGCGGTGAATGCTAAAGCGACCGCATTGGTGGTATTGCTAGGTTCGATCAGGTAATACGCAAGAATTGCCAGAAATGGTGCCGAGATGAATTGCACAATCTGAAAGATCAAGTGCTCGCGGAATTCGTATTGTGTGAGTTTGGATTGTCTTGCGGTTGCGCTATATTCCGCCCCCGCCTGTTTTTGCAGTTCTGGCAGTCGTCTGGTAAGGCTGATACTGCCTCCCATTAACGCAAGAATAACGAAATAGAGAGGAACCAGCAGACCTCCACTGACCTCACAAGTCATTCCATAGTTATCAATATTATTGCTCGAGCACTTTTGGACGTAACCGCCGATGTTGATAACCCATGCGCCTACCGGTGATTGATGATTGGCGATTGTGTCATTGTTTTGCTTATTTTCTAATGATTCACTAGAATCCGAAGATGCTAAATGGCTGGTAGATTCTTGAACATCAGCAGACTCCGATGCCGATTTGAAACAACTCAAGTTGCTTAATCTATTATCCAGAGAGCAACCCACAAAAACTGAAATCGGCCGGTGAATATTGGGCTTATCAAACGATGTGATGAAGGGATAAAATGTTATCAACAGTGACAGCAACATAAAACTGTAAGCGAAGATCATCCATTTATCTCGTTGCTGGGATCTTCTTTTTTCTAATTCCCGTTTCTGCTCCTGATTGAGTCCTTCCATTATGGGTGATTCGATTCGGTGAGAAAAAATCTGTACGAAAATAATGCATGTAAAAATAACTCCCGGTAATATCGGAATCGTCAATGAAGAATTGCCGAGACTGTCGCGTATCATTGCTGCGACGAAATAGATCAGATTGAAACTATAAGCAAGAATCCAAAACCAGTTGTTTTTAATCTGCGCTGGAATGCAGGCTATCAAGCGATCAAGAGAAGTGGATGCAGCAGATTGGGATTTTTTTTGTTCTCCAGTGTGTACGTTACCGGGTTGTTCAGGTTGAAGGATTGTATTCTGAGTGTAATCAGGCGTTTTATCCGTATTCATTGTATTCACCCCGAGTATTGAGAACTTGATAGTTGTTCAGTTGGTTATAGCTTAACGTTAATTAAGCTGCATCACAAACCTTGGTTGCATCATTTCCTGTTGTAGGAATATGAGTCATACAGTCTGAGGCGAGTGCGAGAAATTGGAGATTGTCATTCTGCTCTTGGATGGCGTACTCTAATTTTCTTTTTAATTCATCCATAAAAATAATGCGGACAATCAATCAAATCGTTGATGGTGGTGTTGTAAATTTGTAGATAGAGGGAGCTTTTGGCAAAATAAAAAATGCGTTGGAAGTATCTTTTGCGCCCAATTTCTTCAGGGTATAAACGGTTTCTCTCGATTCACTCAAGGCATTTGGACAGTGATGAGTCATATATTGGCCAGCGGTCAGGTTGGACGAAAGCTCAAGGAAATGATTTTTGTGGCAATCTAGTCTTTAAAAACAGGCTACTATTGTGAAGCTGCGCACCACGCATTTTGTTTGAACATTGACGTGTGCAAGGAACAACTTGAAAGCTTGATTAAACATTATCAAATTGAACCGGGTGACCCGTGGAAAAATCCGCAATTGATTTTGCGGTTAGATCGATCAAGGATTCTCATGCTTCCAGCAAGCAGGGTTTACCAAAACACTCTCGGATCGTTAGCTGTTTATTTACTTCCCGCGCATGAATAACTTGTCCAAATCAGCCAAACTGGTTTCAAACCAGGTGGGTCTGCCATGATTGCATTGATCGGCACGTTCGGTCATTTCCATTTCGCGTAGCAAAGCGTTCATTTCCTCAAGTGTCAGCTTGCGGTTGGCACGTATTGCTCCGTGGCAAGCCATAGTTGCCAGTATTTCATTACGTTTGGCGGTTAGAATCTGACTTGCGCCATACTCACGGATTTCACGCAGGATATTGCGAGCAAGCTGTGCAATATCGGCATGCTGCAGAGCAGTAGGGACTGCGCGCACTGCGATTGTAGTAGGTGAAAGCACTGCAATCTCAAATCCCAATTGATCCAGGATCGTCTGGTTTTCTTCGACCATAGCGACTTCCAGATGATCCGCATAAAAAGTGACCGGGATTAACAACGGTTGCATAGGCATTTCATGTTGATCAAGTGTTTGCTTGAGTTTTTCGTACATAATCCGTTCATGAGCGGCATGCATATCTATGACTACTAATCCTCTGGCGTTTTGCGCCAGAATATAGATGCCGTGCAGTTGTCCCAACGCAAAACCGAGCGGATGATTATCCTGACTATCATTCACCGTGCTGAGTTGATGGGGTCTTGCTGCGGGCGCGACAGGGTTTATGCTGGCCGGAGTCGTTGTGGTTGAACGTGCTTCCGTGCCAAACAAGGTGCCGTAAAAACTGGAAGGTTGCGATACCTTGCCAGCCTGAGTTTGGCCAATTTTCGGATAAGATCGCATGACTGAATCCGATTGTTCGGACTGTGTTGTTCTATGCGGTGAAGCCAGGGCTTTGTTGATCGCATGAAAAATAAACTGGTGCAGTGCGCGCGGTTCACGGAAACGAACTTCTGTTTTGGTCGGATGTACATTGACATCAACGCTTTCAGGATTGATGTCAAGGAACAAAACGAAAGCCGGATGCCGGTCCAGATGCAGAATATCCCGGTAGGCTTCGCGCAGCGCATGGGAAATCAGTTTGTCGTTGACGAAACGATTATTGACAAAGAAATATTGCCTGTCGCGCGATGAGCGTGCATAAGCCGGCAATGCAACCATGCCGTGCAAACGCATCTCGGCTGATTGTTCGTCAGTCCAAGTGGCGGCTTGCTGGAACTCTTCTCCTAACACCGATGCAATTCTTTGTGCTGAATTGGCTGCGCGTAAGTGCCGCCGTACTTTGCCATTATGCTGCAGAACGAATTCAATGCCGGATTGCGATAAGGCAATGCGCTTAAAGGCCTCGTCGCAGTGTGCAAATTCAGTGGCTTCCGACTTCAGAAATTTGCGTCTGGCGGGGATGTTGAAGTACAAATCATTGATATCCAGCGTAGTGCCTTGTGTCAATGACGAAGGCGTGGGCTGCGAGATTGATTTACCTTCTACCAGAATTTGCCAGGCATGACCTTGTTCCGCTTGACGACTGGTTAAGGTCAGCCGAGAAACTGCTGCAATACTGGCTAACGCTTCCCCGCGAAAGCCCAAGCTAGTGATTTGATACAAATCTTCCAACGTGCTGATTTTGCTGGTACTGTGGCGTGTCAAGGCTAATTGCAATTCGTCTTTGGCGATGCCAATGCCGTCATCTGCAACACGAATTTGTTTTACGCCGCCTTGTTGAAGCTGTACGTTGATTTTCCTGGCGCCAGCATCGATGCTGTTTTCCAGAATTTCCTTCAGCGCTGAAGCTGGGCGTTCAACCACTTCGCCAGCAGCGATCTGATTGATTAACAATTCTGGAAGCAGTTTAATCGTTGTCATATTCAGCGGGTGTTTTGAAAATTGTGATTATGTTGCGTAACTAAATACATTCATTGTACTTTGGCAGAGCCATTAACTGCATAAAATTTGGGAGGGGATGATGTTATCGATAGATCGATTAAATATCCATGTTGCGGATGCCGTGCATAATCACACTCCTGATTGTGCATAAAAATTATGTATCAATATGCTCTTACGCGTGGCGCACTTTCTCGCATAATATGCGCATGAATGAGCAGAGTTTAATGTGCGGCTGGAGAATCAGGCCACAAAAGGCGATATGGCTTTAGGATAGTTATGGTTGGTAAGCAACTGAACAGGCGATTGAGTTGCATATTTTGTAAGAGTGTTATTTTTGAGGCTTTAATCAAATAATTTAGAGATGACAATGATAATGCATTAAAAATGTCCTTTGTTCCAACCAATTTCATTGGCACGGACTCTGGAAATGGTGTCCGGGGTTATACGAACCCCGAAGATTTAGCATTGCTACAAGTTTTCAATGGCGTTTCTTTTGATTCCGCGATCTTCTCTTAACCGATTCTTTTTTAATCCGTTCGCGGGTGGTGGAGATGCTTTTACTGATTTAATAGAAATTGTGAATAATATTTCACTCGTTGCAGAACCTGGTATCTATACAATGTTGTTAGTTGACTTAGGTTTAATCGGATTCATGGCGCGACGCAGAAAAGATACAGTTGAGTGATTTAAATAGAGATTGAGTCTGTAACGGGAGCTTGGGCTCCCATTTTAATTCCTAATCCTTCTGAAAACCTGGTAATCCAAGCGCAACCAGAGATCTTGCTCATGCAGTTAGTTGCGATGTTGTCTGCAAGCGGTGAGTAGGGAATTGATCACTGACAGTATTGATGAGTTCCGGCAACGGCATGGCCTTGCCAATAAGATAACCTTGAATAATGTCACATCCCAAGACGCGCAGGCGTTCATAAGTTGCAACATCTTCCACTCCTTCGGCAACTACGGATAGATTCAGTCGATGAGCCAGACTGATCATGGAGTCCACGATCCGCTCATGTTTAT
Source organism: Nitrosomonas supralitoralis (assembly GCF_003011925.2). Lineage (GTDB taxonomy): Bacteria > Pseudomonadota > Gammaproteobacteria > Burkholderiales > Nitrosomonadaceae > Nitrosomonas > Nitrosomonas supralitoralis. The sequence continues at coordinate 102,800 of NZ_PXXU01000004.1, read as the reverse complement.
GATGTTTTGTCATATGTTTGACAAATATCATGTCGATCTTAACTTCGTCAAGAGGTAAGTCCAGCATGCGTGCCATTGATGAATAACCGGTTCCAAAGTCATCCATGGCCAGTTTCAATCCCATATCCTTGAGCTGGCATAAGGTATTCAGCGTCCCTGCATGATTGTCCATCACAGCTGTTTCGGTCAACTCAATGGTAATATCTCCCGGCGGCACGTTCCATAGAGCTAGTCCTTGAGACACGATCTCAGTAAGTTCAGGGTCGCGCAGATCATCAGCAGAAAAATTGATCGAAACTCCAGCATTTAATCCTGCTCTGCGGTATTCGGAACATTCCCTTAATGCGGTATGAAAAACCCATAGCGTGAGTTTGGGCATGAGCGCGGTACCTTCAGCAACCCGGATTAATTTATCGGTTGGGATCATCCCATGAAGTGGATGGTGCCAACGTAGCAAAGCTTCCGTGGATTTAATCCTACCACTGGCAATATCGATCTGGGGTTGATAACCTAAGTATAGTCCGCCATTTTCGATGGCGTTGTCTAAATCTGACCAGAGATCGATTTGGAACAGCAGAGGGTCTTGCATTTCGGCGTAAAAGAGCTTGATCGGATTTTGTTCCAGTTTTGCTTGTCGTACAGCCGTACTTGCGTTACACATCAATTGATCCAACGTATGATCGCTTTCACTGTTTAGTGCCACACCTAGCCGCGGAGCCAGTATGATATTTTTCCTGTCAAGTACAAATGGAGGCGCCATGATTCGCAGGATTTTATGTGCGGCCAGCATGGCATGCGCATCGGTAAGCAAATCGACCAGTAAGCAGGCTATTTGATAACGTCCGGTGATGCCGACCAGATCACCTGGATTCAGAGCATCTCCCAACTGTTGGGCTATTTGCTGCAAAATATTATCCACAACGGTAAATCCAAGGACGCCATCCAATTCTGTCAGACGTTCAAAGTTGATGATCAGTACGGCGTTTCGACGGCCCAACTGGTTCTCATCATGCAACGTCTGCGCAGCTTGTTGTAGAAAGTGTTGATATGCGAAGGGGTTCATAGCTTTATGGTAATAATAGAGTTTGAGTATTTATAAATAATATTTTTTTGGATCAATTGCGTAAGCACCTTGGGGGAGATCATTGGCAATGGCGTATTCAACCCCCCCTGGATTCTTGCCAGCGGTTCTTAGATCTAAGGTTACAGGATGCTCATAGGGTCTCTTATGGGCGTCGCAGATGATCATGATCTGAGGAAGAGATCGTTGCGTGCGATTATGGGTGAGAACAATAGCAATTTCGCCAGTATTTAGTTCAACCAAGCTACCTACCGGAAACATACCGATGCACTGTGAGAATTGTTCCACCAGAATATAATTCAGGCCGTTTTGCGCATTATCCTTGAGCTCTTTAAGCGCGTGGAAAGGTTTCATGCCTGGTATGCGTGATTCTCCCCAGATAAGTTCTTCATAGCAGTCTACAATGGCGGCCATGCGTGCATAGGGATGCAATTGGTTGGCGTACAATCCAACAGGATAGCCGTTACCATTTTCACGCTCATGATGCTGGATAACAATCTTGATGACTCCTTCCGGCGCTTCATTTAGCTGAGTGACAATTTCTTCTCCATACGTGATGTGTTGTTTCATCAATTTACGTTCATTTGAAGTGAGCGACATATTTCTTTTGTTCTGGATTTCTTTGGGCAGGCGTTGTTTGCCGATATCCATCAGCAATCCCCCCAGACCCAAAATTGTCAGTTCCTTTTGGGGCAAGCCGAGATGTCGACCGAAGGCAAGCAAATGGACTGAAGTTTTAATGGCATTGTCGTAGAGCTCTTTCCCCGTAGTTTTAAGCTGCGCCAGCAGTAATGCCGCATCGGGATTACGGATAACGCTTTCACGTAACGAATCGACCACTTCGTGTGCCACCTGCATATCAATCCGGATATCGTTTTCGAGATTGAAATTGATATCTCTAAATAGCGTGGCAGCGATGTTATACGCTTTGGTGGCTGCCGGGATTTCTTGTTCCGCCGTGCAGATGTCAGCGTAGGTTTTGACGCGTTGTAGCCGCTTGTCTAGCGATTGAGTTTCTTGCAATGCTGGCGATTTACACCGATTTGAAATTGTGGAGGAGGCATGGCAAGAGATCTTTGGTTCATAGGATGCAGGTGACTTGCGCGGATTTGAAACAGCCAGAGAGGCATGTGAAGATGCGCTTGATAAGTATCGTTGCACAACGATTGGCTCGCTTCTGTCGACATCCACGTAAACGTGCTTGCAATAGCGCTGAAGCTCGTTGATATCATCCTTTGATTGGATCAGGATGCCTTGAATTAGATAAGGTGTTTCAAGCCAAGGACGATCGAGGTCACTGACGAACATGCCGGGCTGCAAGTCATTGACAGAAACCTCAATAGTGCTATCGTTTATCTTCACAGAAAAATTGGTCAAAATAATACAATAAGTTAGTCGATATTCGTAATCAAAATGCAGAGAAAAGAAACTATTCTCTGTGTTTAATAGTTACGACTTTTTTAAATTGTTTCTTGAGGTATTTTTGAAAAAATTGAGCAAGATTTAACGGGCGGGATTGATAAAAAATTCGCGCATTAAGAAATCTTCCAATCCTGCAGTATCTTTCTCGCGTGCAGATAGCACGACCACACGATGTAAACGATGTGATTCCCAGTTAAAATCTTCTTTGTAGTATTCCCGAATCAATTGGATCATGCGGCGAATAATGGCACGCTCAATATCGCCATCGGTTCCGGCTTCGACTTGAATCCGCTGTAACCGTGGATTGATTTGCCCAGTAGTCCAGGCGCGGAATGTAAATTCCGCTGTACGTGGACCAATGCGAAGAATCTGAAATATACCGCTGGTACCAGGATTTTGCAGATTGCGCCGGACATTGGCCATGCGTATTTCCTCCGCTGAAGGTTGTGCTGAGGTGCTGCTGGATGCAGAGCTTTCCTGGGAATCAAAGAGTCCTTCCGCGCGGCGGCGCGCTTTTGCCTGGTTAATATACTCAGACAGATCCGTGGGGGCATCCGCAGGAGGTTCTGGCGGTGCTTTGATTTTTGCGACTTCCTGCGCCGGGATTGGCGCTTTGGGTGTGCTCGGTTTCTCAGCTGCTTTAGGCTTGGCTGGCGGTCTTGATGGTGGTGGCTGGGCAGGTGCCGGTGGTAATTTAGGCGCAGTTTGTGCTTCAGCTACTTTAGGCTTTTCGGGTTGTGGAGCAGGTGCACTGGGTTGGGAGGCGGGTAGCGAATTATCAGCATCCTCGGATTCATTTAAGTCGATAAAGCTGGCGGCGATGGGGGGGGGCGTTTCAATTTCCACTTCTGGTAGCGACAGAAAAAATCCCAGTCCCCAGATGATCAGCACCCATACGAGTGTAGCCAATGGCATCGGCCACCAGAGGCGAATTTCTCTAGATCGGGAACTTGCCATTCTTAACGTGCTATTTATGTTTGACCGCAATCAAAAAATGCTGGGCTCCGGCGGACCGAGCGCGCAGCATGGCCTGTACGACGACACCTTGCGGTGCTTCGTTATCAGCAGATACGATCAATTTTTGCTTTGAGTCCGCGAGTAGCGGCTTGAGCGTATTTGCCAATGTGTCAAGCGTGACTGCGGTTTGATTGATATAGATTTTGCTGTCTTTGGTTAACGTCAAGGTGACCGGTTTTTCGGCGCTGAGTTTTTCTGTCTGTCCTTCGGGTAAATCGACCTGCAGTGAATCCAAATTTTGCATCGATAAAGAAGCCAGCATGAATGTTGCCAGCAAGAAGAACATCACATCGATCATCGGAATGATCTCTATTTTACCTTTCTTAATGATGCGGGATTTACGCAGTTTCATTGGAATTAACCTGTTGATCCCGACGGATATTGTCGATCAATCGCGTACCCAAACGTTCCATTTCATCCATCGTTAGTGATTGCAAGCGGGAAAAATAATTGAACCCAAATAATGCTATCAGTGCAATTGCCAGCCCCACTACGGTAGCAATCAGCGCTTCAGCAACCCCGCCGGTGACCGCTGCTGGATTAACCAACCCTTCGCTGCCGATCACCTGGAAAGCACGCATCATACCGATCACGGTTCCCACTAGCCCAAGCAGCGGTGCGGCTGTAACAATGGTTTCCAATGCCCATAATCGACGTGCCAGCGATTCCTCAATGATTTGTGCTTCATCGGCAGCACGAGATTCTGTCCACCAGGCTGGTTGGTGTCGATTGGAAATTACCACTTCAAAGAAACGCTTGTAGTAATGCCGGCTGTCCAGTCCAGAAAGTATTTTTTCCAGATCATTCCATTTGAAGCCATAGGTTTCCACCAGATTGAGCAAATCACTGGAAAGGCGAGCATAACGCCAATAGATAAACGCCTTTTCAAGCATAATTGCCATCGCAATGACACCCAGTAAAACCAGCGGTATGATTATAATGCCGCCAAGCTTTAACATGATCCAGGCTTGATTCAATTCTTCCATTATATTTAACTCCAGATAAGGCTATTCATAAAACTATCGCTGCTTGTATTCATTGGATGATTGTTTTAGCGCAAGAAATTACTGCAGCGTTTACACGATGCAAAATGTCATGACAAAATACAGACTCATCTCAATGCTCAGTAAATCTGCAACCGACGTATTATCGTATGATTTCTCAAAAATCTGCGGATAAAATGCCCGGTAGCACAGGGCGTATGGATGCTAAGAATAGTTGAAAACATCTGTAGTTGGAACTATTTAATGGCAAAATGACTTACATTTGTAGTTTTGTTGCAGAAAGGCTAATCCTGTCCGAATTACCTAATAGCCAGACATTCTGTAGAATGAAAACAATGATGAAAAAATACTTATCGATACTATTCCTGATGCTTGTTGTCATACCTGCGCAAGCCAAGTGGATTAAACTGGATATAAATACTAGGCAAGGTGAGATCCATCATTTTGATCCTGAAACGATGCAAAAAAACGGTCAATTCAGAAAAATCTGGATATTATCCAGCTACAATGAAAAGCAAAAAGGGGAGCATCATGCGGTTAAAACATTGTATGAGTTTGATTGCACCCATCACAAAGCTCGCTCTATCACAATGCTGTTGTATCCAGATAAAGAAGCCAAAGGTATGGTGATTGGCGCGCACCATGAAGAATCCCGGGATTGGTTTAGTTTTTCAGCTAATTCGATGTTTCGGCATATTACGGAAACGGTTTGTATCGATTGAGTCAGCTTATGTTTAGCTGATGAGGTTGTAAAGCAAGAGTCTTCTGTGTATGTTCGATACAAAAAGAAGTAACAATTTTTTTTTACATGTTTTTTATGTTCTAGTCAAAACAAATGCTAGTCCACCCAAATCAATTATTTTTCTGTTATCAATTAATTAGCTTAGCAAACGTTGATGACTATCTTACTTAAACGAGCGTACGAGCCGCCCGCGTCAAGTGACGGATTTCGAGTCCTTGTGGATCGGCTTTGGCCGAGAGGAGTATCCAAGCACCTGGCACATATTGATTTATGGCTCAAGGATATTGCGCCAAGCACACCGCTTCGCAAGTGGTTCGGTCATGACCCATTAAAATGGATCGAATTTAAGGATCGCTACTTCCTGGAACTTTATCATAACCCGGAGGTTGTTGACCGACTCGCTGAGCACGTGCGCCATGGCACCGTTACGCTGGTTTATGGCGCGAAGGATGAAGATCATAATAATGCTGTGGTAATCAAAGAGCATCTTGAGAAAATAAAATAAAATTTTCAGGTTGTATCACTGCAGCCAGCTTAGTTCAGATGCCGGAGGTTATAGAATATTTGTTTTCAAAGCCTGAGTCGCTAATAAAGTGTCAATATTTCTGCCTTATGTGCATCAGTTAATACTCAATAACACCCAATCTATCTCACACTCCCCCGATTTCGTCGCCACATATGCAGATTCCTCGGAAATTGTGACAGAGATGTCCATCGTTCGTTGTGTCAGTTTTGCCAGAGCTTGGATGTTGTCCCATTGAAACTGGAAAATGGCTGCAGTTAGTGAATTAAATTTTGCTTGTTCTTGTATCCACCAGACGTTCGATTTGGAGTTGAAACTATACACTTTGACAGTCTGGGCGAGCCGCGTTGCTTTCTTGATTCGATCTGGAGCAGGTTCACCGACATCGATCCATAATGCAATCCGACCATCCGGGGTGTGTGCCCATAAGTCAGGTTCTTCTGCGGTACTTAGTCCTTTGGTGAGTGACAGCGATTCCTGGGCATTAATGCAAAATGCGAGCATGCGCACCATCATTCGTTCAAGCGTTTCTGACGGATGCTGTGCAATGGTCAGGTTGAGTGTGTCGTAGTGATTGCGATTAAGATCGGTTAGTGCAATTTTGAATTTATAGATGGTTGGTTTTAAAGCCACTGGTGTTTCCTGATTTTTAGAAACCTCGGACTAGCATTTGATGAGCTATCCTGAGGTTTCTTGAGATGATTTATTTTTCCATTGTGTTGATAAACGCATTGGCCTCATTGATTGATTGTTCCATCGAAACAATGAGTGCGGATACATCGGATTTGATTGTACCCAGTTCATTCTTGAGAGAAGCAATTGCGCGCGCATTCAGGTTGTGCTTGAGGAACATGACTTGATCCTGGAAAACGCGCAGGATTGGCTCAATCTTGGCTTCGGCTTGTTTCATTGAGGCAATCAATTGGTGATAGTGTGCTTGTGTGGTGTCGAGTTTCTTCTGGCTGCTTTGTTTCATTGATATATTGCTGTATTGAGTGATTTCTTGTTTCCATTCGGTAAATAATGCTTCAGAAACGCTTTCAATATCGGCAATGCGACTGTTCACTTCCTCGGCTTTGCTCACGCTGTCTTCATAGGCATCATTCAGCTTGTTATAAGTGGCTTCGAGATCGCCACCTTGAAAGTTGGTGGCGGCGGTGAATTGTTCTAAGGCGGATTTGAATTGCTCTTTGGTTTCTTCTTGCGTGTCGCGCGCTTTCTCAACCCGATAGACCATGACGTCCCGTTTGGGAATGCCGACTTTTTCCAAGCCTTCGAGATACATCGTGGTGCAAGCAGCCAGCAGCAAGAGAACCGGAAGTAAGAATAAGCGACTTAAATGATTCATAAATATCTCCCTAAGAAAGTCCAGTTTGTGAGTATATACAGCGCAGCGGGTGATTAATCTTTCTAGCGTACCACGCCGCGTCTTAATAACTGCCATGCTACCTTTAAGCCCCACAGAATAGGATAACGGCGTAATTTTGGCGTGACTTCCACTCGCACGCCGGTATGCCGTTCGATTTTCCATGCGGCGTAATCTACGCTATTGCTGAATGTTAGTGTGGCTTTGGATAAGCGTAGGACAGACAGGATTCTTCCCTGCCAGCGACGTAAACGCCAACGCCATAACGCCCGTCGTTGCATTTCTGGCGTAGTCAGGCAGAGATATTTCCCATTCTCTTGTTTTTCCAATATTTCTTCCAGCATAGGATTCGCTACATCGGTCAGACGGGTAAATGCATCCAGATTGGTTCTGGCCAGATGGCGTGCGCGTGTCTCCCGTTCAGCACGTAATTCAGCAGCATAGGTGAGCATCAGGCAGCGAGTCCATATTTCTTCAACATTAATGATGCCAGCATCGATCGTTACGACACCTGATTTCAGGAAATTAATCACAGAGTGGGCTTGTGCTACATAGAGGTGTTCCCGTACGGCATCATCACGAAAATACAGCATTCTCGACGGCTGTGCGAAGCGTGCCCAGATATATGAGTGAAACCAGAATTGTGCACCCCGTTCAAAATCTTTGGTTGAAATGACTGCATATTTTGCGCGTAACGTGCGTTCTTGATACGGTACTTCGAGATAAAAAACATTGGGTGTCAGCCAGGCATTTAAATTGGCTAAATATCGTTCGGGATAAGCTTTGTGGTAGCTATTAACGATGACATACAGATCGACAATTCCTTCGTCCAGGCTGACAGCGGAATGCAGGCAGGATCCATAAAGCATCACGGCATCCAGTGATTCACCGAAGCGCATTCTGAGAGAATCTACCAAAGGTACGAGATCGGGGGATGTTTCCTTATTGCTTTCCCAAGCAACTTCGCTAAGCAAGCGAATGGGTAGTTGTTGGGTGGATAGTGGTATGGAAGAATTCATGGTAATGGCAGTGTCCTTGAGTACTAAAAACGTTACGGGGTTGGTTGCGGTAATTTGTAGGGGGTGTTGTATATTGGCAGATTGATACAATTCACCGTCCACAATGTATTCATCATTTATGTGCAGTGTCAAAGCAGGAGCGTTATGGCTATAGTAGCCGTCTTTTTCCTGTAGCACCTCACCCTTGCCAGAAAGAAGCGGCCACAGTGAACGCCACAAGTGCTTGCACTGTTGATCAACCCATGTTACGTGGAGGGGTTCTGGCTCCTTGCCCCAATATGGGCGGATGTTGAGTAACATGCAATCCAGTGTGCTGACGAGCGCAAATAAATAGGTGCCTTGATGAACTCGACCGTTAGCTTCTGTTATTGACATTTTGACCGGCATCCACTCCTTTTGATGACGGCCAAGTATCATACCGGTAATTATGCTGACAAGGGACCGCAGCATAATCAGGGAGGTAAAAATGCCACCGGTGATTCCGATTTGCTTTACCCGACTGCGCGAAAATTTGACGCCGCGTGCGACGAGTCCAACGGCAAAGAACATGCCATAAATCGGTTTTGTTCCCGTCTGTTCGATACATAGCACTGAACGTTGTGCTAGCTTGGGTGCGGTTGGCTTGAACAGATAGGCATGCAATTGTCGAATGATTCTAATCGGTTGACCGCGCATGCCTAGATCCAGCACCGTCATGTTGGTGGTTCCGCCAGGGACAATCAGGATGAGTGGCCATTGCTCGGTTTTCAGTGATGTGAATAAATGTCCGAGAATTGCATGGGTGGTGCCGTCTCCTGCAACGATGACCAGCAAGTCGATATTTGCCTGGATGAGCTGATCAATCGCGGTTCTAAAACTATGGGCATCACTCGCCTCGCGTATGAAAATGCCTGGGATTTCCTGTAATGCCTGCCGAATGACCGATTTGTGTTTACGCACTTGACCACCCATTGGGTTAAGCAGGCAACCGACCTTGGCAGTTCCGGCTGTTATGCGATCAATCCGCGATTGTAAAGTCATTAGTTGCTGTTGTGAGCGATTAAATTTTAAGATAATGGAAACGGTTTCCTGAGATCAATCGGAGGCCGCGTAAAAACTCTGACAGCTAGTATTTCTCGGTCACGTGCTGGGTCGATATCCTGCAACCAGGATTTCAGTGCTCCTTGTGCATGCTTGGTGCGCCAGGCCACTAACACTCGCCATGCGAGAAATGAAGTCGAAACCAAATGCCAGAACACAACCAAATACAATCCGATATCCGGACGATCAACCAACCAACCATAGCTAAGGAATAGTAAATTGGGGTTGCGCCGGGCTGTAATCAATCGGTTAAATGAATCCAATTTTTGCCAGATAAACATATCAAATGGCGCTAACCATAGCTGAAATGTGCCTTCGCACAATCGTCCGCCGACGTAACCTAGAAACATCAATCCCATGAGAATCTCCAGTCCAGGAATTGCCGTTTGCGTCTCGGCTAACCCCATTCCCCATGCCAGATACCATAACGGTGGGTGGACAATATCCAAACCATGATCCATGACGTCTCCGATACGACTTGAAGTGACTGTGACACGTGCCAGTTTTCCATCCACCGTATCAAGGAAAGTCATAAACCATCCCATCAGCAATCCAATGCCGAAGAATCCGGACCAGAATGCCAATCCAGTCAGAATGGCAAGCACGATGCTGAGATACGTAACATGATTGGGTTGCCAGCCTTGGTGCACGCAATAATGCGTAGCCCAGTATGCCGGTAATGGCCAGACCCATTTAGTAACAAGATCGGTAACACCTTTATATGATCCGGAAAATAGTTCCTTTTCCAGTAGTGAACGATTTTCCTCGCTGACGGGCAGAATGTATGGTGGGTCTTTCTTTTTCAGATTTTGTTGAAAATCTATTTTCAAATCTTTTAAGCTGATTCGCGGAAGGGTCAATAAAGCGAATTTATAATTCTGGCTTTTGTTATTGTTAAGATTTCGAAGTAACCGCGGTGCATAATTACCATCAGCACGTATCGCAGCAGGACAGCCCTCTTCATTGTATAAAGCAATTCTCTGATCCAATCGGAGCAAAGCTGCTAGCACGCGTGCATCAAATAAAAAATTGGCATTCAGGAATAATGCATTAGCACTCGCGGGTATTTTCTCGACATCATCGACAAGGGTAATATGTTCGTGTGTTTTCAGCATGCGTTGCAAACGTTCTTGCCCGGTTAATCCCCAAATGGTTATTTTGCTGTCACCGAAAATATGAATATAGGTTGAAGTGGACATATGTGATAAGCGTTTGGTCTTTTTATATAAATGATTGCCCGATCTTAGCAGAGCTTAAACTGGATAAAGCAAGGCTATACGATTTTAGATGTTTTATGACAACAATCATAGACTGTTGCATACTGAGAATCACCAATGAAATCCTGAAAAAGGGTACACATGAGTAAGTTATTGTGTGAAAGCGTGTTTGAGAGCTATATAAGTTTTATTTACTCCGGGTAGCTTGTGTTTTTTCTTTTTACGGCTTTTTTGTGAGCACCTATTGAGTTCGGTTTAACCATACATGAGCCAGAATGATCATAGTAAAACCGGGTACCAATGCGACCAATGCAGGATTTAATTGCAAAATCAAACCAGTATTTGCAATAATTTGATCGAGTAAATAAACCGCAATACCGATCAGCGAAGCCAAAACAAGTTTGTTGCTTAAACCACTGCGAATCGATCCAAAAACAAAAGGAATTGATAATAGCAGCATTGCGATGGTCATCAGTGCACTGCCGATTTTTCGCCATAACGCCAGTGCGAAAGAATCTGCATCCTGGCCGGTACTGCGCAGAAATTCAACATGTCGGAACAATTCAAGTGGCGACAGACTTTCTGGCGGTTTAGTCAGTGTGGCGATGTCATCGGGGCTGACAAAAGAAGACCAGCTTAAAGTGTTATGTCGAACCGCCAGGATTTGGTTATCTTTAAAAGTTCGGACAATAACATTGCTGAGTTCCCAGGTTTCACCATCAACAATTTCCGCGAATTGAGCCAGAACATGTGCGGCTAAAAAGTCTTCTTGATCCAGTTGCAAGATTTCAATATCGGCCGCTTTTGTATTGTGAATGATTCGACCGATGCGTAGAATATTGTTTTCATTGCGCGTCCAGATACCAAGATTCCCGCCGAGTTCAGCGCTTTGTTCCAGAGCAATAGCTCGATAGGTAATTGCTTTTTGTTGCAATTGCGGCGCAACAAATTGCTCTAAGATAGCAACGCCCAGTAAGAGTAAAATCCCGACACTTAAAGGTGCAATGCTGATGCGCCAGGGAGAAAGTCCGGCAACACGCATGGCAATCAATTCTGAATGTATCGCCAATTTTCCAAGTGCCGTGACAGTACCTATCAAAGCTACGAAAGGGGCAATTTGGATAAATCTGCGTGGCAACAGCATGGTGGTATATAGAAATGCATCGGAAACACGATAAGTGCCTCTTCCAACATCCTCTAATTGATCCAGCAAGTCAAAGAAACTGAAAAGCGGCAACAATACAGCGATTGCAATCAAGAAGCCGATAAATACTTGACGAGAGATATAGCGATAAATCATCTTTTCTGGCGCGAGAATTGTTTTTGTCTGGCAATGAGTGCATAAATGACGAGCCCAAGTAGCATGAGTAGCTCCAGCCACCAAACGCCAGGTATGCTACCAATAATCTCTTGTTCCACCCAGGTTCTTGCTAATCCGCTCAGATTATAGTAGGCGGCGAAAATCAAGGCGGCGATGAGATAGGTTCTTTCAGTTTTATCTTGCCGTGGAGCGGTCTGGGTAAAGGTTAAAGCAACCAAGGCCAGAAGTATGGTAGCTAGCGGACGTGAGATACGCCATTGTAACTCGGCTATATCCCGCGGCAGATCGGACTCCCACAGTGTTCTGGTCGTAGCTGCTTTGCGCCGGTAATTCATAACAAAATCATTATCGATAAAATAAATCATGTTTTTGAATTGAACCATATCATCAATGCTGGCTGAGCTAGTCAATCGATAAATGATGCCCTCTGATAGTTGAATATGCGGTCGATCATCTTTTGCTGTTGGTTGAACCTGTCGAGCTTGTTTGGCAATGAGGATTTCACTACTGTCAGGTTTCTGGATATAGTGAAAAATATTTTGCATTTGTTTGTCGGTTTCATCTTTATTACCCATATAAATCACTCGGCCACTTTTTTCGCTACCATAAAAACGTCCGGCCTGGAACCGATTAGTATTGAGCTCTGCCTCCGCCTGCGCGTCAAGAATATAGCTTACTCCATAAGCCCAAGGACGAACATACGATGACAACATGCCACTGACGATACCGACCGGTATTGCGACTGTCAGCACCATGAGTACGATGCGGCTGCCGCTGATACCCATGGAACGGATAACATTCAGTTCTTGATCTTTATTGAGTCTGCCTAAGCCAATGATGACCGAAATATAGAGAGCAATAGGAATCAACACTTCCAATGCGATCAGAGTTCTTAACAAAACCAGTTGAAGCAGGCCTGAGATTCCCAGTGTTTCTGTGACTGCTCCAGCTAAAAGTCTTGCGCTGCTAAAACTGGCGAATAATCCGATCAGAATGAGAATGACTACCGTGAAAGGCAGCATTATTTCCCGTGCAATATAGCGGTCGATTAATTTCATGTATCCGCTTTAAGTATCGATTCAGCCAGTACCAAATCTTCGATTTTATCCACGTCGATCCCTGCGCGAGGATCATCCAGCATAATCGCTTGTATGGTTACCCCTGATTTATCCGATAGAGCTGCTAAAGCTTGGTGCATAGTTAAAGATCCCAGCAAATAAGATAATACCGTTCTGAAGCCTAACACTTGCGCAATTAAACGCCATGGGCGTTTACGCAAATCTTCAGCTTTTCTCCAGAATTCAACCACTGAACGTCCCTGCGGTTTAAAACAAAAAAGGTTGCAGCCACAAAATCCACCGTCTCGTAAGCGAATGATGGTGCGCTTGGAGTTTGGGAATTCAGCTGCAATAATGCTTTGATTGATTGCGCCGGCTGTGGCATTGCTCTCAGTTGCTAGTGATCGTTGCAAAAAGTTCTGCACAATGCTGGGTGTGAGTAAAGCATGATCGGCAGTAGTTAATAATACCGGTGTATTACTTGGTATGTGACTGAGGCCGTTCTCAGCACTGCGGCTGGGAGAATCTAGGTTGGGTATCCAGCTTACTTGTCCCGAAGCGATACGCTGTCTTAATTCCGGGCAATGAACGTGTAGAGATTCTGGAGGACCGCATAAAATGATGGTGGAGATTTGATCGCAGGCCATCAACGTGTCCAGAACACGGATAATCATTGGAATGCCGGCGACAGGTGCAAAAGCTTTGCAAGCTGCGCCGGTATTTTGCGTGATAGGGTCTTTGTTCGTGCGGTCAGCGGCGAGAACCAGTGCGACAAATTGTTGTGATGCCGGATTCAGTCCATTACTCATAGTATTTTTTGATAGATACGATAGCGCTTATATTGTTCACTGCCAATATGGTCGAGAATGCTGCGCATTGCTATGTTATCTTCGAGTATCCATGACATCTCCACTTCCTGAATGCCGCGAGCGAGTCCAGCTTGCCGAGGTGCATCGATGACCAGGCAGGCTAAAGCCAACCCAATGGGTGTATTGTGAAACTGTTTGCGTACACCCATCAACGGTATACGACCTGTGCGTATTTCATGGTTTCTAATGCTTTTGATGAGCTTGAACCATCCGAATGGAAACAGGCTTCCGTTTAATCTCACTAAAATTTCGTTAAGATTGGGCAACCCCACCATAAATGCTGCAGGTCTGCCATCGAACTCCGCAATTTGGATAAATTCGTCCGGCAGTAGCAGTCGCAAACTACTACCCAACTCGGCAAATTCTTCTTGTGTAAATGGAATAAATCCCCAGTTTTCAGACCAAGCATCATTAAAGATATCACGCAGCACTTCCATTTCTTCATCAAATTTATTACGTTGTATTGTACGTATTGTAATTTGCGAGGAAAATCGGTTGATCAGCATCTGCATGACGCGTGGTATTTCAAAATCAACCTTGACTCGGTAGGCCAATAAATCTTTTGCTGGATGATATTCCTGCTCTGCCAGTAAACGACCATACCAGCGAGCAGAGTGTGGCATCATGATGACAGGCGGAGTATCAAATCCATCCACCAGTATGCCGCATTCCTGATTTATCGAAAGATTAAACGGACCGCTGATGCGGCGAATTTGCCGGGAAGCTAGCCATGCTTCCGCGTGAAGTATCAGCGCTGCGAACACTTCCGAATTGTCAATACATTCCATTAAGCCGAAGTGGCCACTGCCCTCACCGTAGCGCTGCTGATGCAATGAATCGATTTGTGCACTGATGCGTCCAACAGGTTGGTCGTCTTGAAATGCAACCCAGGCTTGCCATTCTCCATGTTTAAAAAAAGGATTGTAGCGGGAAAAGTGAAAGCGCCGTTCCAGACGTAATGGCGGCACCCACATCGGGTCATTAGCGTATATGTACCAAGGTACATCGATAAACTTGCCCATATCACGATACGTTATCACCGGTCGTACCGTCACTCTGGATTTGGCCGGCTTATCGTATTTAGTCATATCGCATGGATGTTTCTGTTTTAATTATAAAAAGGCAAATAAAGTACGAATCAATTTTCTGTTAGCTTGTATTAGCCCAGTATCCACCGAGAAATTTTTATATATGAGTATGTTTAAGTAAATTTGATAATAATTGATGAAATTCTATTTTTGGATCGAGTTCCGTGCTTACAGATTGTTTTGTCGTGGTTGAGCTTTGTTCAGCTGCGGCAATCTTTTCGTCAGTAAGATTGCGACAGAAATCACGAAACTTGTTCCAGTCCGTGTTGTAACTCAGCAAACGATCTTGTGGAATGAATACTCGTAGCACCTCAAAATTATGATACATTTCCGGCAAACGGGATGTGAGGTATTGGTTAATATTTTTTGGCCAGCATTTATGCACCGGGTACATATCGGCTAACTCTTTTTCAATGGTGTAACGGAAGTTATCGATGGCCAAAGCGCGGCGCTTACGGTTAATAATATCTACCATAATAGCAACCACCCCTAATAAGCCAAATAAAACAAATGGCCATAGTGGCACGGTTTCGAAGTAGCCAACAATTTGATTAATATTTTCGTCGTTCAATGTCGTCTCAATTTAAATGCATTTGAAAATACAGAATGAGCTTTAGTATTGAAAATCTCAGCCCTGGCGTTTTACTGAAAAAAACGGTCATGATTGTGAATCAATTGAATTCACATGGCGCATTGAATCTCTTCTGGAGCACAAACAATCAAGATTCTAGCGATAATGACCGAGTTCTGTATCTTGCCATAGTAAGATCTATGTATCAATATTGTCGGTAAGTACAGTAAAATTGGAAACTAAGTAAGATAACTCGAAGTGATTTTTCAAAAGCACTCAGGCTGTTTGTGTGTGGAGTTTTGCGGCGGATTGTCATTCAATTTTTGGAATGTGGAGGTCTCTCTCACTAAATTTGCATTGACCTAATATTGCTTATTGCGTTATTTTTATCTGTTTTTTTGTAATAAAGCTATCTATTATTTATATCAGTATCTTATTATCTGACTAAAGTTTTTTATGAACAAATCTTCTAAGCGAGGTGCTACAACTCAACCCGAGAGTTATGAGGCAGCATCCGCAGAACTTGAGAAAATAGTGTCAACCATGGAAGCAGGGCAAATGTCATTGGAAGCATCGCTCGCAGCCTATCAGCGCGGCGCAGAGTTATTGCAATATTGTCAGGATAAATTGCAAGGCGCTCAGCAGCAGGTGCGCGTACTAGAGGCCGGGATGTTAAAAAACTTTACTCGATCTGATAACAATGAGTCTTGATTTCCAAAGTTGGGCGAGTAGTTGTCAGACTCGTATCGAAACATTTCTGGAAGCGAGGTTACCGGCGGTTGATTGTGTTCCTGAGCGATTGCATAAAGCAATGCGCTATTCTGTGCTGGGTGGTGGAAAGCGCGTGCGTCCATTATTGTCATTTGCGGCGGGCGAGCTTGCCGGTGCCGATTCTGAGCGTATAACGATTGTTGCGGCTGCAGTGGAGCTGATTCACGCCTATTCTTTGGTGCATGATGATTTACCCTGCATGGATGACGATATTCTACGGCGGGGGAAACCTACCTGCCATATCGAATATGATGAAGCCACTGCGTTGCTGACGGGAGATAGTCTGCAGACGCTTGCATTTGAATTGCTGGCGGAGAGACCTTTGGCGGATGCGCCTGAGGCGCAACTGGAAATGATCGCACAGTTGGCATTGGCATCGGGTTCTCGTGGTATGGCAGGAGGACAGGCGTTTGATCTGGATAGTGTCGGTAAGATGCTTAGTTTGCCAGAGCTGGAGTTTATGCATATCCATAAAACGGGTGCATTGATTCGCGCTGCCGTGATGCTGGGAGCACGCTGCAGCAGTTGTTTGAGTAATGAACAATTGGCTAAGTTGGATCATTTTGCTAAATGTGTCGGCTTGGCATTCCAAGTAGTTGATGATCTGCTGGATACTGAGGCAACAACGGCGACATTGGGCAAAACGGCTGGAAAAGATGCTGAGCATAATAAACCAACGTATGTCAGTATTCTGGGTATCAGTCAGGCGCGTGAATTGGCTGCAAAACTGCAGCATGATGCTCATCAAGCTTTGGATGGTTTTAATGAAGCTGCGTTAAGGTTGCGTCAGGTAACTGATTTTATAATTAAACGTAAATTCTAATTCTAAGAATTTTTTTACATCTTTTATTTTTAGGCATTGAATGTATCCATTGTTAGATACCATTAACTTACCCTTCCAATTACGAGAGTTGGATCAAAAGAAGTTGCCACAGTTTGCAAAGGAATTACGAAGCTTCTTGATTGATTCAGTCGCAAAAACCGGTGGACATTTATCTTCCAATTTAGGCACGGTTGAATTAACCATTGCCTTGCATTACGTGTTTAATACACCTCACGATCAATTGGTTTGGGATGTAGGGCATCAGACTTATGCGCACAAAATTTTGACAGGTCGTCGTAATGGCATGAATAAATTACGCATGCAAGATGGTTTGGCTGGATTCCCACGCCGAGATGAAAGTGAATATGATGCATTTGGTACTGCGCACTCGAGTACTTCAATCAGCGCAGCGTTGGGGATGGCGGTTGCTGCGCAATTGAACCGGAGTGATCGCAGAGCTATCGCGATTATCGGCGATGGCGCCATGAGTGCGGGCATGGCATTTGAGGCATTGAATAACGCTGGCGTGATGGATGCTAATTTGCTGGTTATTCTGAATGACAATGACATGTCGATATCCCGTCCAGTTGGTGCTCTCAATAACTATCTGGCCAAGCTGATGTCAGGCCGATTTTATGCTACAGCGCGACGTGCAGGTGAGAAGGTGTTAGGTGTTGTTCCCACCGTCTTGGAATTGGCTAAACGTGCTGAAGAACACGTCAAAGGAATGGTAACGCCAAGTACTTTATTTGAAGAATTCGGGTTTAATTATATTGGTCCGATTGATGGTCATGATTTGGATGTGTTGATTACTACCTTGAATAATATCAAGCAGTTGGATGGTCCGCAGTTCCTGCATGTAGTAACTCGTAAAGGTGCGGGCTACAAGGTAGCGGAAGAAGATCCAATTTTGTATCACGGTGTGGGTAAGTTTGATCCGAAAAAGGGAATTATTTCTAAATCTAATGGGAAACCGACCTATACACAAATTTTTGGCGATTGGTTATGTGATATGGCGGCGCAGGATTCCCGTTTGATTGGCGTGACGCCAGCGATGCGCGAAGGCTCAGGATTGGTTCGGTTTTCTCAAGAATATCCTGAGCGTTATTTTGACGTTGGTATAGCCGAGCAACATGCTGTCACATTCGCGGCGGGTGCAGCGTGCGACGGTTTAAAGCCAGTTGTCGCGATTTATTCAACCTTTTTGCAGCGCGCTTATGATCAATTGATTCATGATGTGGCCATTCAGAGTTTACCTGTGGTATTTGCCATCGATCGGGCCGGTTTGGTCGGGGCAGATGGGCCAACACATGCGGGTAGTTTTGATTTAACTTATTTGCGCTGCATTCCAAATATGACCGTAATGGCACCTGCCGATGAAAATGAATGCAGGCAAATGTTGTATACTGCTTTTAAATTGGATACGCCAACCGCAGTTCGTTATCCTAGGGGAACCGGACCGGGAATCCAGGTTCAAAAAAACATGCAGGCACTACCTATTGGACGGGGGGAAATTCGACGTCAAGGAGAAAAAGTTGCATTGCTGGCTTTTGGCAGCATGTTGACGCCATGCTTAGGAGCAGGAGATGAGTTGAATGCTACAGTGGTTAATATGCGTTTTATCAAGCCGTTGGATGATGAGCTTGTTGCATTGCTAGTTGCCAGTCATGATTTGCTGGTTACTGTGGAAGAAAATACCGTGATGGGGGGGGCTGGCAGTGCTGTAATAGAATCGCTAAACAGCCAGAGAATACAAGTCAGAGTGTTGCAGCTTGGATTGCCGGATATTTTTATTGAACAGGGCGATCATGCACAGATGCTTGCGGACTGCGGATTGAACAGCAGTGGTATTATCAAATCAGTACGAGCAGCATTGTCTGAATAATGATTAATAATCTCAATTGCTTGATTTGCTGTTAGCAAGAACGCTTAGTCGTACAGGAGAGAATATGAATAAACAGATAGATATGCCGATTGCTGATGTGCAAAGCTCACTGGATACCCGGCGTATTGCAATAGATCGGGTAGGGATTAAGGCGATTCGCCATCCCGTTGTTGTAGCTGATAAAGATGATGGCGTACAGCATACTGTGGCGGTTTTTAATATGTATGTCAATTTGCCACATAATTTTAAGGGCACGCACATGTCTCGCTTTGTTGAAATCCTCAATAGCCATGAGCGTGAAATCTCTGTAGAGTCATTTCAAGCCATCTTGCAGGAAATGATTGCGAGACTGGAGACGGATTCAGGTCATATTGAGATGACTTTTCCTTATTTCATCAATAAGTCAGCACCTGTTTCGCAAGTAAAAAGCTTGTTGGATTACGAAGTGACATTCATTGGTGAGATTAAAAATAATGAATATCTCTTTACCATGAAAGTCATAGTTCCGGTTACCAGTTTATGTCCCTGCTCGAAAAAAATATCTAATTACGGTGCGCATAATCAGCGTTCGCATGTGACTATTTCCGTACGCACCAACAGTTTTGTTTGGATCGAAGATATCATCCAAATTGCTGAGAAAAATGCCTCATGTGAACTGTACGGTCTGCTGAAACGCCCTGATGAAAAGTATGTAACTGAGAGAGCATACGATAATCCCAAGTTTGTTGAGGATATTGTAAGAGATATTGCGGAAGTGCTGAATCATGATGCGCGGATTGATGCCTATATTGTGGAATCCGAGAATTTTGAATCTATTCATAACCATTCCGCGTATGCGCTGATTGAAAAAGATAAGAAGCAAAGCAAGTAATTATTATCGCGGTGGTTAGCATTGCATCTATTCGGGAGAATAAGGTGGACTGTTATTGTGCGTTTGTCGTTTTGTTTGTTAGCTGATATTTTTCGATTGATGTCATTAATTTCC
Source organism: Nitrosomonas supralitoralis (assembly GCF_003011925.2). Lineage (GTDB taxonomy): Bacteria > Pseudomonadota > Gammaproteobacteria > Burkholderiales > Nitrosomonadaceae > Nitrosomonas > Nitrosomonas supralitoralis. Next base: position 82,958 of record NZ_PXXU01000004.1, on the reverse strand, counting down.
TAGCGCTATCAAATTTCTTGACTTAGCTTTTGTAAAGGAGATTAGTCTGATGCCAGACAAGATCATCCAAGAGCGTACCGCCGGTGCCATTATGGGTTCTTTTTTCGGAGATGCGTTAGCGCTAGGTCCTCACTGGTATTACGATCTTGCCGAACTTCGGTGTGATTACGGGGAGTGATCACCACTTATACTGATCCCAAACCTGGACGCTATCATAGCGGCCGTAAGGCTGGTCAGCTTTCCCAGGCGGGCATTATTTTTACATTCATGCTCCGTTCTTTGGTTGAACATGGCGAATATAATGAAGAGGATTTCTGCCGTCGCATTGATGGAGAGCTCTTTCCCTTCCTTGAAATACGTCTTATATGTGACTGAGGCTGTGGCGGATGCGGAGATTTCCATAGGGCCGGCCTGGAAGGTTTCCATTGTTTACGATATGCCTTGCGCCATTTATCACCAACTTCCTGCAGTTTATTATCTTGCAGCTCGATTCCAGGACGATTTTGAGTCTGCTGTGCTGTCAGCGGTGGCGAACAGAATCAGGCGCGTACTATTCTTACTGGTGCTCTTGTGGGTGCTCAGGTCGGTCTTTCGGGTATTCCGCAACGATTCCTTGATAAACTCGAAGATGTCAACATGCTCATGAGTTTTGCTAAGAATCTCGTTGCTCAGATAAACAACTCCGTTAATGCCGTAGATGATTAAACCATTTTAATAACCGAATGACATGAGAGATTGAGTGAAATCGGCGCAATCTAAGGCTTGCGCCCCGTTACTATACTATAGTATCCAAAAGCTCGATGGACTTCAACTTCCTTAAATCCAATTTCCGTTAACATCGTAGTCAATTCCTGGCCGGAATATTGTCTTCCTTCGGTCCAGCCCATCATCATCATACTAAATGCTGCCGGGGCAAAAGGGCCTGCTTTTTGATCATCATAGAGCATTTCATGGATTACGATTCGTCCACCGGTTTCAAGACTATTGAAACTCTTTGCTGTTAGAAAATGGCATTTTTCTGGAGGCCAATCGTGATAAATGTTTGAGAAAAAGTGCAAATCAGCTGAAGGCCAATGATCACTCCAAATGTTGGTTTCTTGTGTCTTGATACGTTCCTGTAAGCCATACTGATTAATATTTTCTTGAGCAATCTCGCATACCTGAGAAAAATCCAGAAAGATTACTTTCAAGTTGGGTAACTTTAATGCCGCGCCAATAGAATGAGCCGCAGAACCTCCTGCAATGTCAAGCATCAGACGGTGTTGAGAAAAATCAAGAACTTTGGGCCAAACAAAGGCTGACGATATGCTGATACTATGCATGCCGCGAGTGAAGCGGCGAAGCAATTCTATCTGCTCTTCATGAGTCTTGAAAATATCACCACCTCCATAAGCCTGCGGAGAATCTGTAAGAACTGCTTTCTCCAAACTTGCAAAGGAGGAAACCTGATAATTGTCAATCATCAGATCCCAGAAAAAACCGAAATAATTGGGACTCGTCTCTAGCAGGTATTCCTCTGATACTGCGGTCAGAAAATAGCGCCCTTCCTGTAAAGATAAGAAACCCAAAGCAGTAGCGGCCGTCAAAATTGCTTCTGCCGGACGTTGCTTGATATTCAGCGCGTTACAAATATCGGTTACGGTACGCGGACTCTCCGCCAGTAAAGGGAATATTTTTAGTCGATGTGCTAGCAGTAATGCAGGATAACCATAAACTGCAAAGACTACATCCCATAATGGACGATCATCAACTCGGGGTATCTGGTTGTTGGAACAAGCATTTTGTATCATCAATCCTCCTTTTATTCGTTAGATGCTTTGGATTGCCATACTGCATGATTCAGAATAACTCTAATTAAGAGCCTTGCTTGGATTTCTCCGCTTCGAGCAAGCGCTTGATATTTTGTACCGTGCGTTCCGCGCCATCTCTAATCGCAGCGCGAACCAATCCTTCAAAAGGCCGCATAATTGGCAGAATTTCAAGCAGTTCAAAAGTGAATGTCAGTTTGGTAGAGTGCTCAGGATTGATGGCTTGTAATTCATAGGTGCAGCGGAATGGTTCAGATACCCCGAGAAGTGTCAGGCGCACACCGGGTTCGTATGAGGATATCTTGAATCTGGATTCTGTGCGGCGTCCTTGATCAATACGTACTTGTCGACCTTCCGTGCCTAACTGTATCGGACCAGGGGTCATTTTCTCAAGCTCTTTAACTTCCGGAGACCATCGAGGATAATTCTCAAAAAGACCATCCGCAAGATACTGGAAAATTGCTGTGGCAGAACATTCCACCAAGGTCTGGGCTCTGCCCACGACTGGTTCGGTAGAGCCCAAATTGAGCATGGAACCTAAATTAAACATATCACTTGCCCTTACTGACTGGTAAAGATTCATTCAAGCTACTGATCAACAATTTGCTTATACGTTAAACAAATAAGGCATCGATTTCAAGCACAATATCAGTTTGACGATAAATAGATGGATTTTGTTTTCAGTTGGGTTCGCATGATTTCATGAAGAAAGTGATGCAACTATTCGATTTGTTGTTTGGTAAAGTCTTTTATGCGGAAGCCCAATAACCATAAAGTGGCAAAATAACTTGATGCGCCCATGATTATTATCCAGCTTAACCGGCCGACACGGATCATTGTGGAATCAATTAACCAGGAAGCATCACTACCGGCGGTAAACCATAAAACAACCCCCATACTCGTTAAGGCTATCAGTATTTTTACAAAGAAAATTAGCCATCCAGGTTGTGGTTGATAAATTCTGTGGCTGCGTAACTTATAATATAACAGTCCGGCATTGATGCAAGCGCCTAGTCCGATAGACAATGCGAGTCCGGCATGTTTGAATGGAATGATAAACGTTAAATTCATAAGTTGTGTGGCAATAAGCGTGATGATAGCGATTTTTACCGGTGTTCTGATGTTCTGTCGGGCATAAAATCCCGGTGCGAGGACCTTGACCAGGATTAAGCCGAGTAATCCAATGCTGTAAGCAATTAATGCTTCACGCGTCATCCATACATCGTGCTCTGTAAAAGCACCATGATAAAAAAGTGTTGTGATTAGGGGAGTTGCTAATAATGCTAGCGCCAGCGATGCGGGTAAAGTCAGTAACATCGTCATTCTGAGACCCCAATCCAGCAATCGGGAATACTCTTCAGTACTGTTATTATTGTAATGGCGTGCTAAGGACGGTAGAAGTATGGTGCCTAATGCGACGCCAAGTAGGCCTGCCGGGAATTCCATTAAGCGATCTGCATAGTAGAGCCAGGATACGCTGCCAGTAATCAATAGTGAAGCAAATATCGTGTTGATCAGTAAACTGATTTGGCTGACCGATACACCAAAAATTGCTGGGCCCATAAGTTTGATTACACGCCAGGCACCTGTATCTCGATTTCGGAAATGAATGCGCGGCAATAATTTGAGACGCAGTAGGAAGGGTATCTGAAATATGAGTTGTAGTACGCCACCGATAAAAACCGCCCAGGCTAGTGCAAGAATCGGTGGGTCCATAAGGGGGGTGAGCCATAATGCACATCCGATAAATGATAAATTTAATAACGCAGGTGTGACCGCAGGTACATTAAACCTGCCATAGGTATTGAGTATGCCACCTGCTAACGCGACCAGGGAAATGAATAAAATGTAAGGAAATGTGATCTGAAGTAGTTCAACAGTCAGATTAAACTTGTACGGATCAGTAGAAAAACCTGGGGCGCTGACATAAATAATAAGGGGTGCTGCCAAGATCCCTATAAGCGTGACAACAAACAACGTGATGCTCAAAAGCATGGTGATGTGATCAATCAACTCGCGAGTTTCTTCGGGTGTTCGAGTATTTTTATATTCTGCAAGAATGGGAACGAATGCTTGGGAAAAGGCGCCTTCGGCAAATAATCGCCGTAATAGGTTGGGAATCCGGAAGGCGACAAAAAAAGCATCCGTTGCCATTCCAGCCCCAAAAATGCGAGCAATCATGATATCGCGAACAAATCCAAGTATGCGCGATACTAAAGTCATGCTGCTGACCGCGGCGAGAGCTTTAAGTAGATTCAATGTGTTATTTAGTTCTTGTTCTGGCGATGGGAAGGAGATTGAACAGCGACATTAAATTTGTATCATCTAGACTCTATTAGCCAGTATGTTTGCTAACAAGTGAATATTTATTTAAAAAGACTGCTTAATTTTTTTAATAGGCCTGGTTCGGACCAATTCCATTGCAAGCAGTATTCCACGCCTAATTTCGGGTTTTTAACGGTCGTTTCAATTTTTGTGCTCCCAGTTACAACCGGAGGCAATAATGCTTCTTCTTTACCATCATGCTTACAGAAAAAACGAGCAGTAGAAATTGCGCGGCCTTCAGGCAGTTGTACTGTCATATGCAGATGTTGCGTGTCATCGTCAATGACATGCGACAATGTGCCCTGGTTTTGTGTAAAAGCGTCTTGATATTCATAGGTCAGCATCAAATCGGAGCCATCAATTAATTTCAATTCAGGAGGAATTCTCATGCAAACATGATAGTTTCCGTTTTCTTTTCGTTGATCATCCGGTTGTTCATTGTTGATTTTGAAATTACTGATACTGCCAATGGCGCGGATATTTTTAAACCAGTATTCTGAATTATCGACATGACATGCAGTTGTCATCTGAGTTTGTGTCATAGTCGCTTTATTGCCGCCGTCATCATGAATAGTTAATATTTTTCTTAAATCTGATATGGTAAAAGCAGATTTGTTCTGTCTGAATTGATCAAGAATCAGCAGTGCTGCGCAAATCGCAAAAATTAATCCCACAACGAAAAATGGAGTAAACAGTGCCACCAGTGCACCAAAGGCAATGATCAATACATTGATGTAAAAAATCAGCTGATTGGGTTTGTTAAACATTCAAAGCTCCTTAGATTATCAAGCATTTTTTATAGTATTTTTTGAAGCGCTGAGTTTAACAGAGAGCTGCAAGCAAAAAAAGCAACAAAGAATTCAGCAATTGCCTAGCAATTTACGGTTATTATTGTGGTCCAATCTTATTCATCTTTTTATGGAGAGAAAATAATGTCGAAGAAAATTACTAAACCTGTTTCAATTGCTTTAGGCACAGCATTAGTTACCAGCTTAGCTACAACCAGCTTGACTGCTGAGACGCTCACCAATCCGTTTGCAATGAGCGAGCTTTCCAGTGGTTATATGCTGGCATATGGAGACAGTGCAAAGAAAGCTGGCCAAGAAGGAAAGGCTGACAGCAAGAGTGAAATGAAAAAGGATATGGAAGGCAAGTGTGGCGAAGGTAAATGTGGCAGCAAGAAAGAAATGAAGCAAGATATGGAAGGTAAAGACGACGGTAAGAAAGCTGAGCAAGAAAGTAAATAATGTTGTGAAAAGTAATCTATTAATTCCATGAGCAGAACTCTTTATCCTGTTTATGGCGTAGGTCTTGGTCTGCGGCGAACAATGATAGATTCGCTAGCAGATCAAACTGCGCAGCAGGTGAATTTTTGGGAGATTGCGCCAGAAAATTGGATTGGTGTCGGCGGACGCTATGGGAAAAGGTTACGTGAACTGACTGAGAAATTTCCTTTTATATGCCATGGATTGTCACTTTCGATCGGTGGGCCATCGCCATTAGATCAGGCTTTTCTGCATCGTTTGAAACGATTTTTTAACGAGCATCGCATTTGCTATTACAGCGAACATCTTAGTTATTGTAGTGATGACGGGCATCTGTACGATTTAATGCCAATACCTTTTACTGAGGAAGCAGTGCATTACGTGGCGAACCGCATTCGCTATGTGCAAGCCATCTTAGAGCGGCGTATCGCAGTTGAAAATGTTTCCTACTATGCAGCACCCGGTAAACAAATGGAAGAAGTTGATTTCTTGAAGGCTGTGCTGCAGGAGGCGGATTGCGACCTATTGCTCGATGTGAATAATATTTATGTCAATAGTATTAATCATCGCTATGATGCCGACACATTTCTTCGGTCGTTACCCGCCGAGCGCATTCGCTACATTCATGTGGCCGGTCATTATCAGGAAGCAGATGATCTGATTGTCGATACGCATGGCTCGGATGTCATAGATCCCGTTTGGCGGTTACTCGAGAAAGTCTATCAGTATTTTGGTGTTATACCAACATTACTGGAGCGTGATTTTAATTTACCCCCGCTGGTAGAATTGCTGCAGGAAGTGGATATTATTCATTCGTTACAGTCCAAATATTTGGGGCAACCCAGTGACTACCTACAACACGGCTGATCACTCCGATTTTGTCCGGCAACTATACGCTTTTGCGGCGCATATCCGTGATCCAAAAAAAAATCCGTGCCCTGAAGCCTTGGAAGAACGGCGCATGAAAATTTATCGTGAACTATTCTATAACAACGTAGAGAGTTTTATCTCCAGCAGTTTTCCGGTATTACGTCAAATCATGATGCATGAACGCTGGCACGGAATGATTCGGGATTATTTCGCCAATCACTTGTCGCATACTCCATTGTTTCCGGAAATACCGCGTGAGTTTCTAAAATATTTGGACCATGAGCGCATAGCCCAACCAGATGATCCGCCATTTATTCTGGAACTGGCCCATTATGAGTGGGTCGAATTGGCGCTTTCTATATCAGATGAGAAAGTAGAGATAGCAACAATTAATCCGAAAGGCGACTTGCTTGATGGTATTCCGGTGATTTCCCCGTTTGCCTGGTCATTGAGCTATCGTTTTCCGGTACACAAAATCAGTCCGGATTTTCAGCCAAGAGCGCCCGAAGCTACGCAAACAAATTTAATCGTTTATCGAGATGCCGATTTTGCAGTGCATTTTATTGAAATTAATGCAGTGACCGCACGGTTATTGCAGTTGATTAGTAGCAATGATCACAAATCTGCACGGACGTTGCTGCAGCAGATATCAGTTGAGCTGAACCATGTGCAAGCCGATGTCGTTGTGCGCGGCGGAATGGAAATATTGAGTGATCTGCGGAAGCGTCAGGTGATTTTAGGGGTCCGAGTCTAACAGAATTGTTGAAAAGCTATCCTGGGAGCTACTTTTAACTATTTACTTTGCAAAATGGCTGCTCTGTTTGACCCAGGGATCTCCAGTCAATTTGATATTAAGCCAACTATAGGGGCAAATGTACTATTTCGTTGAAACTTAAAAATAATGAGAAATAATTCTTCATCTAATATGTTGAATTTAAGGCTGGATTTAGCTGACAAAAAGGAAGTATTCTATGAATGGAAGAGAGTATCTATTGATACACTTTGGCAGCTAGCTGGAGTAGTTTGGAGCTGAAATCCAATCCGGATTTTCGTGCAATCGCTAAATTAATTTCGAACACAATTTTCTGATTCATCAAGCTCATATTAATTGCAATACCCTTTGATGCAGCATTTGGAGTGTCTGCCAGTGTCAATATAGGTTCGTTGGGTAAGCTGTTCAAAATACTTGCTAAGTTGTTACTGACAGATTTAGAGAAAAAAATGGCCTGACACTGTTTTAATTGATCAGGATCACTGATACGCACGACATTGATATGCCGCTTATCAATAGATCTATTTTGTAACTTATCGATTTCATTGCCGAAGTGGTCTTCTCCAAAAACACAGAGAAGGATAACTTGATTCGTATTATCGGGCCAATGTGTGAATGCAATAAAGTTGTAGATAAAAGCTGCTTTGACTTGATATTCCAAAGGACTGTCGGCTTTCGCGACTGAGTGAGAAATAGACAGAGAAAAGCCTAACCATAAAGCTGCAATCGTGTAGCAGACACATCGATTGACGAATGTGGCTGGAAGCTTGATGAGTAGATTAAAGAATTGTATTTCCACGTTTATAGCTAAAAGCGCCATTGCGCTCCTGCGTATATCCCACGTGGAATAAGCACGGGCACTATAGGGATAAAGTCAGACACGGATTCTCTATGGTTTTGACTAAAGAGATTCTGACCGACGACGAATAGTTCAATATTTCTTGTTGGCCTGTATATCAGCTTTGCATCCATCGTAACGTAGCTGGGGATATTGTAAAACGAGATAGCACTGGTATAACGTAACCAAAGATTGAGTTGCAAATTTTCAGATAGATCGTAATTTGAGCGCACTGACAATTGATGTTGCGGGTTGGCCTTTTCTGAACCTCCTGTGGTTGGGTTAGTGTTTTTAAAAAAATTATTAGAAGAAAAGTCTATGTTGAGAAAACTGTAGTTACCTTGCAGGCGCCAGTTATCTCTTGGTTTCCAATCAATCGATGTTTCATAGCCATAAGTCAACGCAGATCCCAGATTATTAATCATAACAGGCTGTAAGAATTGTATTGGAAATCCTGTTCTGAGTGATAATGCGCCAAAGGTTAGGTCTCGTAACTGACTGTAGTCATTGATAAATGCTGTCATATCGATGGAGGCTTGTGGAGAGAATTGATGTCGGTATCCCAGTTCATATGCGATCAGTTTTTCTGAATTGAAGTGTTTATTGCCATTTAATGTCGCTGCGATAGGAAACGGCAAGTTAGTTAAGGTTAAACCAGTAGCCGATAGAGATGGTGTTATATCAATCTTGCCATCGACTTCACCACGTGAAGGTGTTCGCACTGCACGAGATATTGCCAACCAGATTGAGTTTTCAGTATCAGGAGTCCACATTAACCTTGCATTAGGTTGTATTTCCATTCCGGTGAAATCGTTATGTTCGAATCTGCTGCCTATTGTGAACAGCAAGCGATCCGGTATTAGCGTAATGTCATCTCGGATGAAAGTGCTGGCCAAATGATTGGTGCGCTCATGAGGCGAAAATGCCACTAAATTGGTATCGAAGAGTTTGTTGTGATACAACCGGTAATTGGCTCCCCAAGTCAGATAATGCCGATCAAATAGTGGAAAACGGTACTGCAGGTCGACGTCAAAGCTTTCGGCATCAAATTTGCCTACTGGCTGTAAGATGGCCAGATTGCGATCGTAATAAACCTGCAGCATAAATGATGAATGCTCAGAAATATCTCGGTCCCAGCGAAAGCGAATATTTCCACCCTCAGAATGTCCACGCATCTGACCCGTCGAGTTGGTCGATAGGCTAAGGGCGTTTTTATCGAGAGTACTTCCATTGAAATTGGAGAAATAATCACCTTGCAAAGTAAATTGATCGATGCCACGAGTATGGTCAAAGCGGAATCCTCCTCTGGCCGAGTGCCAGTGATCATTAGCATTTTCCCCGGATAACGATTGGGTTTGGCCTCTGGTAAACCCTTTGGCGTAGACACGGAAAGGTGTGTCTTCATTAATCATTCCGCCGTAGCGTGCGCCCACAAAACCATGTTCAAAACTTCCTCCGCCAGCAGTGAAGAGTGTGCCCAGAGTATCGGCGGCTTTTTTTGTGATAATGTTGATAACGCCATTGACTGCATTGGATCCCCAAGAGGTTGTGGCAGGACCACGGATCACTTCGATACGTTCGATGTCTTCCATGAGCGTATCTTGTTGTTCCCAAATCACACCGGAGAAGATCGGAGAATAAACGCTACGTCCGTCCATCAATACTTGCAATTTGTTAGCATAGAGACCATTAAAACCACGGATACTGATCGCCCATTTGTCGGTTCCGACGCGTTCCACTTGCACTCCAGGTGCCATCCTTAAAGCATCGGGAATACTTGTTGCGCCAGAACGGCGTATATCATCCTGGGTAATTACAAAAATAGCGGATGCCACTTGGGAAAGTTTCTGCGGCGTTCTGGAAACTGTAGTGACCTTAACATTCATTAGTTCATCGATACTCAGGTTCAAGAATCGATTATCAACAGAATGACTTCCTGCGATCGTGAATTTTGCAAAACATCCAAGAACGACGAGAGTTGAAAATTTCAGAACCAGGCTCTTTGACGGATTTCGATTCATCAAATGAGTCGACTGCAGTTGATTGGGTTCGCGCGATATTCTCATATGAGTACTTTCAGCTAAATCTACTATCTTGAGAGGAGAGAATATTCTTACACGTTATATATTTGACCTAGAATTAGAAATGACTGGTAAAAAGCCTATATTTCTAGGAGCTGCATGAATCTCTACAAAGAATTAAAGCGCCTTGCAAAACTGATATTCGCATCTGTAGAGAAGTAAATGAAATCTTGTCATGCCACTCTCCCCATATATTCATAAGTTCTGATGCCGAGTGCGGTCAAGACATTGGTTTAAGAGCATTGTGTCCGAGTAAATTTCTGGCTAATGTTGTTTGTTTGTAGAGCAACAAAAGCATGTTGTGGCGGATATTTGTATTTTGTCACATTGACTGAATGGGCCCGTCTGATCATGTAAGGGTTTTCTGTGATGGCTTGCTATATGAGAGTTGCAGTGAAATTCTGGGTTTTGCCTGGAGAAGTGGTCGCACACAACACTCGGAAAGCGTCAATCAGTGCTCTCAAAATTAGCAAAACAGCACGAAAGTGAGAAGCCTGATAACTTCAGAGCTTACTATATTGTTAAATTGGATATTGATACCGCAAACCGTTCATTCTGTAGGAATGCTAGATTTGTTTTTATGAGTATGATTTATGGATTTTTTATACCAGTAATTTTTACTAAATAAATTAACCCGTAAGAGCTTTAAAATCTCGATTGCAATTGTTTCGGATATTCTTGTCAAAGTCGAGAGTCACTGCGCTTTGTCAGGTGGGCTATTGCTTTCCGAGGGCGCAGCTATAAGTCTATTTTTTAGTGATAGATAGACTCGATTTCTGCCTGCATTCTTCGCTGCATACAGTGCCTTATCGGCCGCATTGATGAGATGCTCTTCGTTTTTCATACTGGCTTCCTTTAAGGCAACGCCAATACTTATCGTGATTTGAACATGAATCTCGCTAATTTTGATTTGTTGCTGGCTTATTTGATGGCGAAGTCTTTCTGCAAAAAATATGAACGACTTTAAATCGGTATTTCCTAACTGACATACGATAAGAAACTCTTCTCCCCCCATGCGGCAGAAAGTATCACCTTTGCGTGCTGTTTTGCGAATAATCGAAGATACTTCTTTAAGCACTTTATCGCCAATTGAGTGCCCATAGTTGTCATTGATTGTTTTAAAATGATCAATGTCAATGAGCATGACTGCCATCAATTGTCCGGATCGGTTAGCGACACTCCATGTTTCCGATAATGAATCCATACCGGAGCGCCGGTTGGGTAATTCTGTCAGCATATCGGTTAAAGCAAAGTATTCTAATTTGCGATTGGTAACCGCTAATTCCGCAGCAAAGCGCTTGAGTTGCTCGCGGTCCTGTTCCCACGATTCCTGTAACTGCCGGTAGTGCCAGGCTGCTCTTAATCTGGCTCGGAAAGCCCGGATATTGATGGGCTTGGTCACATAATCATCGACACCCGCATTAAATGCCTTAATAACTTCATCTTCATCTTCGACACTGGTGAGCATGATGACGTATAAGTTCTGTCCCCATTCAGTTGCCCGTAATGACTTGGTTAATTCAAGACCATTCATGATCGGCATCATCCAGTCAGTGATGACAATGTGCGGTAATACTTCCATAGCCAGTGCTAATGCTTGTTGACCATCGTTGGCGGTAAATACGGTGTGACCCAAAATATTGGTGAGTATTTCTTTGGAGAGAATGAGATTGGTTGGATCGTCTTCAACTAAGAGAATACGTACTGAGGCCGCGTTGGTTGCATTTTCCGGCCGTGGTGCAGCTGGGCTCAACAGTTTATGAAAAGACGGAAGTTGATCCTTAGTTGTTATTTTGAGTATTTTTGCCCATGTATGCCATTCCTGCATGATTCGGTCGATAAAGTTGCTAAATGTTTCGGTATCCAGACCGATTTTTCCACCCAGTAATAAGAGTCCTGCAATGCGCTGATTGCGTTCGGATTCTTTAGTTAATGCAAAATCAGCAATCTGTTTTGCCAAATACAGTAGATGTAAAATTTGATAAGGACGAGAACCTTCAAAGAATCCAGATTCGTCGGGCGTTTCATGATAGTAAATCGACTCCACAAAAATGGTTGGGAAGCCAAAATTAATTAACATTGCAGCAGTTAATTCATTATGGTCCGTTTGAAGATACTGCTGTTCCAACTGGCTTAAAGGGATGTCTGGTGATTGTTTCTGTATGAGTTCGGAATATTGGTCGGGGTAGATTGAGGCGAGTGCCAGACAACCTATGCGCATCATTAATCCGCAGGAAAATAAATCATCGGGCGAAGAAACTCGGGTTGTTTTACTCAATTCTTGCATGGCAATTGCCATCAACAGCGAATGAGACCAGAATTCCTGATAGTCAAAACTTTTGTTTGGGCCTTTCGAATATTGATCAATGAGAGAAAAGCCCATGGCCAATTGTTTGACGGAATTTAGACCGACACGTGAAATGGCTTCTGCTATGGATGAGATCGAGCGTGTGGTTTGTTTGGTTGCGTTGGCACGCTGAATCACACGGCCTGAGAGTGCGGGATCGGTCTGGATGAGTTTGGCAATTTCGTTGATGGATACATCTTCCTGACGGCAAGCTTCCAGTAGTGCCAATGCCACGCCTTTAGGACTGGGCAGTAATGTACTGATTTTTAGTTGGTTAATGTCAGCTATTTTCATGATCGATTGCGTTGGGGCTGGATGCTTGAATTGACCACTTCTGATTGAGGAGACAATGAATTTTTTCTGCGCTGATTGGTTTGCTAAAGTAGTAACCTTGCAGAGCATTACAACCAAAATATTTCAAGACCTGAGCTTGCCTCAATGTTTCTATGCCTTCGGCCGTTACAGAAAAACCGAGATTCATCGATAACGAAATCATCGCCCGGACGATCGCAAGATTGTCTTTATTATCTAATAAATCACGAACGAAGCTTTGGTCTACCTTAATATAATTTATGGGTAAGCGCCTTAAGTAATTCATCGAAGAATAACCAGTGCCGAAATCATCTAGGGCAATTTTAATCTGATGATTCCGTAGCGTATGCAGCGTAGTCAAAGTATTTTCATTATGCTCCATCAAGGCGCCTTCAGTAATTTCCAGAACCAGTTGGTTGGGAGGAAAGCCTGTTTCGGTGAGAATGCCGAGTACTTTGTTTACCAGTTCAGAATCCTTGATTTGCATAGGGGAGAGATTGACAGCGACATCCAGACATTGACCATTGTTATGCCATTGAACAGCTTCAGCACATGCAGTGCGCAATACCCACTCTCCGATTGGAATGATTAAACCATTTTCTTCTGCTAGCGGGATGAAATCAAGTGGAGAAATAATTCCTTGTTCAGGGTGTTGCCAGCGTATCAATGCTTCTACTGATTGGAAGTTTCCTTCTGTAATATCCAACTGTGGCTGGTAAACAAGATAAAATTCATTTTGCTGTAATGCATTGCGTAGATCGTTTTCCAGGTGCATGCGCTTTTCTGCCTGAAGCGTCAAATCAGCATTGTAGAATTGACAATTATCCCGGCCTTCATTTTTGGCATAGTACATTGCTGTATCTGCATGCTTCAACAAAGTCTCGGCATTGTCACCATCATTGGGGTAAAGAGCAATGCCAATACTTGTAGTGAGCACGACATCACGGCTTTCCAGGTGAAAAGGACGACGCATGGTTTTACGAATTCGATGCGCTAAAATAAGCGCATCTTCCGCACGCGATAGATTAGGAATAATAACGGTAAATTCATCCCCTCCGAGACGGGCGAGGTTAATCTCTGAATGATTTTTATGGGTACGAGATACGAAATCAGAGTGGCGTGTGCTGTTATGCAAGCGATCGGCAGCGCACTTAAGTATAGTATCTCCAGCATTATGTCCCATCGTATCGTTAATGCTTTTGAAACCATCCAGGTCCAAAAACAGGATTGCCAATTTGTTATCGGCATAATGGGCACGTTTAATTTCACTCTTTAAACGTTCCATAAATGATTGACGATTCGGCAGTCCGGTCAGATTGTCAAAATACGCGAGATGGAAAATTTTACTTTCGGAGTCTTTGCGGTCAGTGATATCGCGAACCAGGCAAAGCGTTTCCTCAGAATCAATCACAGCAATACGGTTTTCATAGTATCTGGATTTATCATTACTCGGTTTGAGCGGGTACTCGAAAAGCTCGACTGTACCGTTACGGCGAGCTTGTCCTGCGGCATCCAAATATAAGCTGGCTATATCTTCAGGCAAGCTTAGCTTCAATGGATCTGCCGAATCTTGAATCAGCCAGGACGCAGTATCTGCATGACTGCAAATATCCATGATGATGCCTCGATCATTAATTATGAACATTGTGTCGGGAATGGCACTTAAAATTGCTGCGCTTCGCGCATTAGCAACTTTAAGTGCAAGCAGGTTCAAGTAAGCGCGCTTTAAATACAATAAGCGATAACTAAGCAGATTCCAGTTGATCGGTTTAGCGATGAAATCTGTTGCGCCAACTTCAAAGGCACGATTAATAGATTGGACATCATCCATTCCAGTGACCATGATAATGGGTAGTTCGTTGCCAATTTTTTTTCTTATGTAAGAGCAGACCGAATAACCATCCATGTCGGGCATTTCGACATCAAGCATAATCATATTAGCGGGTGTTTCTTCAAACAAACGAATGGCTTCTGTGCCATTGCAAGCCAGCATAACCTCAAAACCGGCATTCTCAAGTGCAGCTTGCGCGAGGATTCTAACCGTTGCATCGTCATCGGCCAGCAAAATTTTAAAATTCTTTGTTGTCACGTTGGAGTAAGTATTTTTCTTATCTCGGTGATAACGTTTTGATAATGCGCATGCATAATTTCTTGTAATGCTTTTGCACGAGTTAGTTCGCCGGCATGTCCATCAATTTCCAATTGCTTGAAAATAGCGGATAAGCTTTCAGCGCCTATATTTCCAGTGCTGGATTTCAAAGCATGTGCCGCTTGTCGCAGACTTTCAGAGTCATTGTTCAGAATTGCCTGTTCAAGCTGCTGTAGGCCGTTATCAGCAGATTCGAGAAAGGCCTGTAGGATCTTTTGCAGCAGGCTGCTGCCTCCCGTAGGATCAAGTTCTCGAATCTCGTTAAGTCTAGCCGGGTTGAGCGCAGGTGTAATGTTGTTCGCCGACTTTATTGCAACAGGTTCTGATTCTTCAGTATTCATAGGATTGTCTTTTTCTTTGGGAAACCATTGCAGGATTTTTTGCTGTAATTGATTGAGCGAATAAGGTTTAGATAAGAAATCATCCATTCCCGCGTTTAAACACAGAGTTCGATCGTTTTCGGTAGCATTGGCTGTCAGTGCAATGATTGGAGTTTTGCAGGGCTGCTGCCGAATCTGTGTGGTTGCTTCAAAACCATCCATCACCGGCATTTGACAATCCATTAAAATAATATCGTAGTGATTGTTACGGATCAAATCAACAGCTTGCTTGCCATCTTGTGCGATAGTAGTATCCAGACCCAATCGACTTAACATCGCTTTAGCTACTTCTTGATTGACTGGGTTATCCTCAGCCAGTAAAACTGAGCCGTGAAAGGAATGGGTCAGAGTGGGAGTTGGATTTTGTTTGGGTGTAACAGGTTTATTAAGATTGCGTCCCATAACATCCAAGATAATATCAATTAATTCTTTCTGACGGATTGGCTTGTTGACGTAGCGTAAAATCCCGACATTTTCTCTTTCTAGCTGAGTGGCATCGCTATGGGTTGAGGTCAACATCATCAGGCGGGTTTTACTCAAAACAGGATCGGCCTGAATTTTCCTGGCCAGCTGTAACCCATTCATTCTGGGCATATGCATGTCCAGAATGGCTAGATGGTATGGTTCGTTGCGATCAAGAGCTTCTGTCATGGCAGTTAGAGCTTGTTCGGGACCGTCGGTGCATACCGCATGAATTTGCCAGTTTTGTAGCTGGAGTTTAAGAATCTCCCGGTTAGTCTGATTGTCATCCACAACCAATACATTGATGCCGACTAAACTAGATATTTTGGGCTGGCATGCGCGTTCCAGTGTGGATCTTTCCAGTTGTAGATTAATCCAGAATCTGGAGCCTTGATCCGGCTTGCTTTCTACATAAATGTTTCCTCCCATCAGATCCAGTAATCTTTTGCAAATCGTGAGTCCAAGCCCGGTCCCTCCGAATTGCCGTGTAGTGGAGCCATCCGCCTGAGAAAAGTGCTGAAAAATCTTTTTATGATATTCCGGAGGAATGCCAATGCCGGTATCTTCAACACAAATATCGATATTCACTAAGGGATCGGTTAGTTCATTCAACTGAGTGCGAATCACAACCTCTCCCTGGGAGGTGAATTTAATCGCATTATTGATCAGATTCGCGACGATTTGTCGTAGTCTGAACGAATCTCCCCGTACTGCAAAAGGCATATTGGGAGGTATAAATTGTGCAGCTAATTCCAAACCTTTTTTGTCAGCAGGTTGTGCAAACATTGTCAGCGTATCTTCAATCAGCTGAACTAGATCAAAATCAAGGCTCTCTAGTTCCATATGATCCGATTCAATTTTTGAGAAATCAAGAATGTCATTGATAATTCCTAATAGATGCTGGCCTGAGCTTTGCACTGTTTCTGCAAATCGGTGTTGACTCTGATCCAGTCGGCTGCCTAGCAGTAATTCAGTCATTCCTAAAATTCCATTCATCGGAGTGCGGATTTCGTGACTCATGGTCGCCAAAAATTCACTCTTGGCTTTGCTAGCAGCTTCAGCCGATTCCTTCGCAAGCATTAATTCTGCCGTTCTTTTTGTAACTTCCTCTTCAAGATGATCCAAGTGATTTGCAAGCCTTGCATCACGTATTTGAATCATTTCCAGCATATTATTGAATCCTTTGGATAGTGTATTCAATTCAACAATAGTGCTGGATTCGGTTCGTGTTGTGTAATCCGCCTGATTGGTAACATGATCGATGATAGTCGAAAGATTATTGAGCGGGTCCAGTACGGATCGGTTCAATCGGTGCAGCAACAGATTGGCGATCAGTAAGGCAAGCGCGGCTGCTGTGATGGTAATGATAATGTGCCAGAATATTTGCCAGTAAAGTGGCGCCAAAGCAACTTCCAAGTACAGACCGCCCAAAAGCTGATTATTGAAGCGGATGGGTTGGGTAATTGTTAAGAACTGTAGATTTGTTTTAAAATTCTCTTCCAGCGATGGTAAAGTTTGAGGAAGCAGTTTACTGGTGAGAGAATATTCAACAAATTGTGTTTTTTCCTCACTGTAAATGGCTGCAGCTTGAATTTCCCGGGTATTCTTCAGAGAATGCAATAGCGTTTGAGCTGTACTTGTATCCTGAAACATTAGAGTAGCTACTGCATTCTCAGCCAATAACTTAGCGGTTGATTTGCTGGTTTCTGATAATGAATAGAAACTGATGAAGAAACTGCTGCAAATGACAAGTGATGCAACCAGCAGCATGGCAGTGCTCTGTGTAGCAAAACTGATTTGTTGCAATTTTGTACGCAAAGTGACGGCTTTCGGTAATGAATTCCTCATTATTGATAGACCTCACTGGCAAAACGTAGTAATTGGGAGCTGAGTTTTAAACCGCTCTTCTTTGCTCTAGCGATATTGGCTTCAAATGTAATTTTTCCCTCTTTCACTGTCATGTTAAGCACAGTGCCTTTCTGGGCAGCGCCTGGGGTGTCAGAAACGGTAAGGATTGACTTTCCATTCAATAGATTAATGATGTCATCGAGATTGCCGATGGCCGATTGGGTGATGAAGATCATTTGGCAATTGATGAGATCATCGATATTTCTCGTATGTCTGATTATTATTTCGAGATGGTTAACTTTCTTCTGCTGTAAGTGTTGTAAATGCTCTCTGAATGGATCTTCATCATAAATACATAAATTCAAATTATGATCAGGCCAATCAGGCCATTCAGTATAGGCAGCAAAATTGTATAAAAAAGCTACTTTCATCCGGTATTCCGTTGGTTGTTCTGCGTATGTCAATGGTGAATAACTTAATATCAAGAACCAGGATAACGGCATCAGTGTAAGAGAAATTAAGCCTGATTCTTTCTTGATCAGATACTTGCTGTATAGAGTTACATATTCCATTTTTAAGAATATCCAAATCTCTCTGTATGAGCATTGGATTAACTGTACCTCCAGCTTTTTAGAAAGCAATGCCATATCAGAAGTGATAATCCAATCTGAGACGCACAGTGCGGCCTGGCTGCAAAAAAGCGTTTTGCCAGTTGGTATCAGCGGCCGGGTGCAGATAGTTTTCATTAAACAGGTTATAGAAACTGAGCGATGCTTCTAATCCTTTTATGCGAGGGACATCGGTCACTAAATTAAGGTTGGAAAGCACATAGCTGTCAGTATTAGAGCCGTCAAGCGTTTTACGTTTGCTATAGTATTGCAACTCATAGCCGGCTCGCAGACCAGCGATCAACGGTATCGGGGTCGAGATATTGATTTTGCCCAGATGATAGGGCGAGTTAGGAAGGTGCGAATCTTGTTGTTCGGCGCTCTGGAAACCATAACTACCGCGAAAACGTGCTCCCCAATACCAGGTTTTATCGAGCGAGAACTCAGCCCCTCTGGCTAAAACTTTTTTCGACGTGGATTGATATTGTGAGAATCCGCTAAACGGATCGATTCCTAACGTAATCAGATTGTACATATCCCAAGCATATACGGTAGCACGCAGATTCAAGTCGGACAGCGGGCGATAATCAGTGACCAATTCGGCCGTATCAATGGATTCACTGTGTAAACCCGGATTAGCCACCTGAGATACGCCATCGTGGTAATCACGCTCAAACGAGTTCGGTGAGCGATGAGCACGGCCGTACAGAGCTTTAAGAGTGGTTTTTGGGGTTGCCTGCCAAATTATTGCTCCTCTTGGACTTAGCCGGCTACCAATCCAATCGTTGTGATCGTAACGTAATCCTGCAGTAACCGATAAGCTATCAGTAATGCTCCATTCATCTTGAGCATATACACCGACTCGTACAACTGAGCTCTTAATTGCGACATTCTCGTCTGGGTTATCAAAATTCTGAAAAGCTTGCTTGATATGGGTGTTATTTTGATATTCGACACCGAGCATTAGCTTGTGATTGGTGATCGCAGTCGACAGAAGACGCAGCTCTAGCCCATGCCAGTCGCTAGGGCCAGTAGTTAAAGTTTTCTCACCACCGTAAAAAAGAGGATTTTCATAGCGATATTGACCGAGAAACAATCGTCCGAGTACATTTAGAGTGTCATTGGAAAAATTGTTGTTGTACTGAATTTGGGTATTGAGACGGCGATCGCGCTGAAATTGGCCGGCTACCAGCGGATCTGAAAAAGATATGCCTGTGGGATCTTCTTTGCGTCGATTGCCATAAATAAAATCAAATGAAATCGGGCCATGCGAAGCACGTGCAAACATTTGTTTGACGTTTTCTCCATCCAGACGATGTGCCACTCCAGAAATTCCAGTATCACCAAATTCGAAGAAGTGGTCTGCTCCCCGAGATTGCAAACCGGAAAATGAGATTAACGCATCTGTGCCATTGTCGAATTGCTTGCCTAAAGTGACGCGTTCCTGAGGCATGATTTCAGCTGTTTGATATGAAGTTGAAATTTCTGCACCTTTGATATCAGCACCTTTTCGAGTGATGATATTAACTACTCCAAGCATGGCATTCTGACCGTAAACAGCGCTGCCCGGTCCGGGTATAAATTCAATTCGTTCGATCAGGTCAATATCGAGGGGAAAGTCACGTCCCGTGGGCCCCTGATCATAGGTCGCATCATTGATGCGGTTGCCATTGATTGTTACTAGTACGCGAGTATTGAAATCTCCGGGTAGGCCAAGACCGCGTGTGCCCAGATATTCATATTGATAATCATATGTGGTATGAATGCCGGGAAGGCTGGCCAGTGCTTCGCCTAACGTGCGCCAGCCATAGATTCTAATATCCTTACGAGTAATGACGCTGACAGCGGCGGCGACTTGCTGTTGTTTTTGCTCATACTTTGAAGCGCCTACGATATTGATATTCATCAACTGTTCCAGGCTCAATTGCTCTAAGTTTGCTGTAGCAAAGACCGGAAGTATTTGTATGGAAGACAGCCCGAATAGCAATCCCGCTTTTGCAAAACAATGGAGGATAAGCGAGTGGAGTTTTTGTGGAATGGGCACGATGAGTAGCTTGGTTTAAAAATGCTATATTTAAGCATGCCAAGCGACTTCTCAAAATTCGAGAAACAGGAGTTATATTGCCTTAAATCATTAAAGGATACGGATAGTGTCTGTTTTGCTTAAAATAACCAAGATTCATATAAAATAACATTATTACAGTGTGTTATATGGATTGTGTTTTATATATCGAGTTAACTAAGACGGATTATTTTCCAGTAACCCAAGAAATCCACCTGATTGATGATTCCATAATTGTGCATAAAGCTGGTTATTGGCAATAAGTTTGGCATGACTGCCTTGCTCAACGATGCGGCCTTTATCAAATACAATAAGCCGGTCCATGGCGGCGATCGTTGAGAGTCGGTGCGCGATGGCGATCACCGTTTTCCCTTCCATAAGCTGATAGAGGCTTTGCTGGATACTGGCTTCGACTTCAGAATCCAAAGCCGAAGTAGCTTCGTCGAGTACTAGGATGGGTGCATTTTTTAACAGCACGCGAGCAATGGCAATGCGTTGTCGCTGACCACCCGATAGCGTGACACCACGCTCACCGACATGAGCGTCATAGCCTGTGCGATTCTTGATATCTCTCAGCGATTGAATAAATTCGTGCGCCTGGGCTTTTTTGGCGGCTGCAATCATCTGATCCTCGGTCGCATCCGGTTTTCCAAACAGGATGTTGTCGCGCACCGATCGGTGCAGCAACGAGGTATCCTGCGTCACCATGGCAATATTAGCACGCAGGCTATCCTGCGTTACCGTGCGAATATCCTGTTTGTCGATGGTGATGCTGCCTTGCTGGATATCGTAGAATCGTAATAGCAGATTGACGAAAGTCGATTTGCCAGAACCTGATCGACCTACAATGCCTACTTTCTCACCAGCTGCAATATGCAGGTTCAGATCATCAAAAATGTTGAGATATTCGCGATGTTCCGAGTGGTAGGAAAAGGAGACATGATTGAACTGAATGGTTCCTTGATGTACTTGTAATTCGCGGGCATCCGGTGCATCGGTGACAAGTTGTGACTTGGAAATCGTATTGATGCCATCTTGTACTGTACCCATGTTCTCAAACAGCGTATTAACTTCCCACATGATCCAATGTGACATGCCAGTCAGCCGGATAGCAAGACTCATGACGATTGCTATGGCACCCGGTCCGATGTCGCCTTGTAGCCAGATCATGAGGCCCAATGCACCCGTTGCGAATACCATCATCATATTGATGATCCAGACACAAAAATTCAGGCCAGTAGATAAACGCATTTGTGGGTGCACGGTTGCCATGAATTCTTCCATTCCTGCCTGAGCGTATGCCGATTCACGTTGACTGCGTGAGAACAGTTTCAAGGTCAGGATGTTGGTGTAACTGTCAACAATTCGACCTGTCATGAGTGCGCGTGCGTCGGCTTGTAAGGTTGATATGCGTTTTAAACGTGGGACAAAATATGACAGGATGGCAATATATAAAGCAAGCCAGACCAGCAAGGGTAAGCATAAAATTGGATCTGCATTGATGACCAGGAATAAGGTGGTGGTCAAGTAAACCGATACAAACAGCATGACATCAATCAGTTTGAGTACTGTTTCCCGGACGGATATTGCAGTTTGCATGACTTTGGTCGCGATACGGCCACTGAATTCGTGCTGAAAGAATGCATAGCTCTGGTTAAGCAGATAGCGGTGTGACATCCAGCGTACACGCATGGGAAAGTTGCCCATCAGGGTTTGGTGGATAACTAATGAGTGCATTAATACTAGTAACGGTATTATTATCAGAATAAAAATTGACATGCCCAGTAAAGTTAGCCATTCTTCTTCTAGAAAGCGCTCGGTTTTCCTTTCCGCCAGCCAGTCGACCATTTGTCCAAGAACGCTGTAGAGCATGGCTTCACTGACTGCGAGGCAGGTAGTCAGTATCGCCAGTAACATAAGATAAAGTTCGATCCCCTGCGTGTAGTGGCGGCAAAACTGATATAACCCCTTGGGTGGTTCAATGGGGTGTTCGGGAGGATAAGGGTTGATCAGGCGTTCAAAGAAGCCGAGCATAACCGTCTTTAGCTTGAGCTAAGCTGCTCGAAAATTCTGAATCCAGCGACATACGTGCCAATCGCGGAACCCAATGTTGATAAGATAAAAATCAGCAAGATGCGAGTTACTCGATTGCCCCACCAGCCTTTCAATGTGGTCGTGTCAGTTCTGAGCCGGTTAAAATCACCTACTTCTGGTTTGCGCAAATAGGTTTCAACGGCAGCCACTACCATACCTGCGCCAATGGTTGGATTGAGTGAGGTTAGCGGAGCTGCTAGAAAAGCGGTCAGAATCGAGAGCGGATGCGCAAAAGCTATCGCGGCACCCAGTGCCGAAAGGCCGCCATTGATCACGATCCAGCTAACAACCATAGCTGTGCCCAGCTCAGGACTGCGCGTAAAACCAATAACAAATCCAGTGAGAATGAGCGCAACAATCAGCCATGGGATAAATTTAAGCCATGGCGAGGAAGGAGGAATAGCATCCAATTGCATAATTCGTTCATTCGGATGAGTGATGCTTTGTGTTTCAAGTTGCTGCGCCATGCCACTTAAGTGGCCGGCGCCAATTACCGCCAGAATATGCCGATAGTTGTTTTCTTTGCTTTCTTTGAGAAGACGCGCGGACATGTATTCATCTCGCTCACTGATGAGGGGACGAAATAAATCTTTTTCATTCTCGGCGAACTGTGAAAAGGAGCTTTCCAAAACATCACCTTCTTTGAGCTTTTCAATTTCCTCGGCGCTGAATTTTTCTTTGCTGATCACACTGCCTATCAAACCGGCAAAAAGATTCATGCGTTTCCACCAGGGAACATTATGATAAATCCGCTTCAGAGTTGTGCCGATTTCTCGATCTATCAATAAAACCGGTAACTTTGCAGCCTGTGCATCTTTGATGGCGACACGCATTTCAGCCCCTGGCTCAATACCGAACTGTTCTGCCATGCGTTGCTGGAAAGCGCCTAGTGCGAGACTGGCAGCCACCATGCTGGCTTGACCTTTTTTGATTACTTGGAAAAGATCCATTTTAGCCATAGCATCAGGGTTGACGATAACTTTATGTCGACTTGGGCACAATTCAACCGCTACTGCATCATATTTTCCTGTGGCAATTAATTCCTGTACCTTATCCGCGCTTGCTTTCGAGACATGCGCAGTTCCCAGCAATGTGATGCTGCAGTTATTCAGTTTGACAGTTTTGATCGGCTCGACGTGAATGCTAGATATGCCGAATGTTTCAACAGTTTGTTCTTCAATATTGACCATGGGTTATTGGATAAAATAAATCATAAAGGAAATGGCTGATGATACCAGTATTGCATAACTGTAGTTATCAAGACGATAGCCAGAGTAAATAAAATTAGGTGAGGATGTATGGCTGAGCATAAGCGTTGTAGATATAGCCGGTTTTAGTACTCATTGTTGCCAGTTATAGCGCGCCTGTACTGCTTGAACTAATAGTTGGTATGGTATTTCAAACAAAACTATCGCTGAAAACTCTCTGAGCGCTGGATTCATCGCTTGTTTTTATGTTTTTGTTTGTCAGTCGCAAGCCCTAACAGTGGTCTGAGATTCAAATTTAAGAAGATCCAGGTGTTCTGGTTGTTCAAGTATTTGATAAGCTGCCAGAAATCCAGCTATTGACCAAGTCTGGAAGCGGCGGGCTTCCTTTCCAACCAACTGACCATAGTGCCCATCAAAGTATTCGGGCCAATGTTCGCTGGCAAGTCTTTTGGCGGCGGAATTCAGTGCACGTATGGCTAATGCTGGGTGGCCGGATTTTTGCGCAGCTGCCGCTAACAACCAGAGTAAGGAAGGCCAATTACCACCATTGTGGTATGACCAGGCAGAATTTTTCGGATCGGCTCCTGTTACGATTTCCCAATCATAACCTTCCAATGCGGGATAGCAGATTTTAACAGGCATCTGACCAATCAGGTCATGCCAGCGTTGCTCGATCAATGTCATGATTTTGTGTGACTGATCCTGTGTTGCCAGTGACGAAACGATTGCCAACAGGTTGCCTTGAGCAAAATAGCGGAAGTCCATGCGGCCTGGGTCAACGTTACCGGCAAAATAGCCTCCTTCTGCGGGTAGCCAGTCTATCAGCGCTGGTTTGATCGTGCTTGGCTGGATATTGAAAGTATTCAAGATCTGGCTACCATATCCATCAACTTTGTAACGATAAATCATGTTGAGCCTGTCAAAATCAAGCCAGTAATAATGATGCAGGTGATCACATAGATGCGTTAACCGTTCTGTAATTGAACGATGGTAGTAATCGTCTGCGACGAGAAGTTCTCGGGCAGCGGATAAAGCGGCAAAGAGTAAAGACTGAAGATCAAAAGGGTAGCCATAAACACCCATGCGGCGATCGATCATGTAAGCGCCATCAGAGACAAGTAATGTCGGGCGCATGTCAAAGCGTGATTCCAGAAAAAGCTCTAAAGTCAATGTTATGGCCTGCTGAAATGCAGGCTGTTTAACAAGCGTAGTATCTCCGCTGGCGCGAACGTATGCGCGCAGGATTATCAACCACCAAAGTCCTGAATCTACTGGCGACACGCGTGCAATTGATTTTTCGCCAAAATCAGCTTCAAGTTGTGGAATACCATCTGATTTGACAATCTTGAAACTGGCGGGCATCAAGCCTTTGCCAGCCATGAAACAATTCATATATTTTACTTTTCCCTGCGGTTCGACCATGATAGTCAGGAAGTTACGTACTATCTTGGTTTCCCCGTGCATCAAAAAGGCCAATGCGGAAACCGCGAAATCCCTCACGAAGCATTGATCATAATTAAGAGTATCGCTAGCCGGGTCGCGCGCCGCTATGGTTCCAACGGGTTGACCTTTATACTCAATGACTGAATTATTTAGTTCGCACCATGCGTTTTCGATCAGTTTTATATCAATCATGTTTATTGGTTTTCCATTTTCTAGTCACCCAAAGGTGATTTTTCTGCGTTACTAATGAAGCCAGCATCTGTTCCATCCTGTCCTAAGCTTTCGCTTCTGACTATACACACATCAAAAAGGGCGGCGTCTTTCGATTGCAGCGACAACATTGGCAGTTCCGAAACGCGAAATATCGCACGATGGTTTTTATTGGCGCAGATAATCCGTAACAATTCAAACCACGATACTTCTGTCCATGCTTGCTTAGCGATCCCAATCGAAGCTGGAAACTGTTTCGACAATAACATTCGCGGCTGATATTTGCGTTGACAAAACGCTATCGCGGTATGAATGGCTCATAAGCCGATATAAACAACGCCATCATTCCGGACACCGCGCGCAGCCATGCCTGTTGTTCAATTGACTGGCGAGCCGGTATATTTTTTGCCTGCAGATATCGGTGTACAATTCATAAAAGTAAATGTTATTGTAATAGTTATTTGCTAGCATAATAAATTCGAGAGGAAAGTAACTGTTATGAAAAAGCTTTTTGCTAATGTATTTTTTACTGTAGCTATAATGCTGTTTGGTTGTGCCTCTTCATCAGAAAAACATCATGCGCCTTATGTATCACCCGCACAATTCCAAACTTATAGTTGCAATGAATTATTGGTTGAGATTGAGCGAATTCAAACCAGAGTCAGTCAGTTAACAGGTAAATCAAATGATAGCGCTCCGACCAAAGATAAATGGATGCTGGGTGCGGATTTATCGCTTTCCTGGGAAGCATTATTTGCGCTGGCGGAAACTAAAGAACAAGAAACTGAATATGCGCAACTTAAAAGTGAATATGATGCGATACAGCAATGGGCAAGTATTAAGCAGTGCCTGAGTGTGATTCCTCCTGCTGAAAGACCTCCTGAGTTTGATCCGGATCTAGTGGATAAATTTATATTAAACCCTGTCGCCAGTCAAAGATAGTTGTGCTGAGGCAGTAAGTTACTGAATGGATTTTTTTAAAGGCGGCGATGCTGCGCAAGATAGCGTGGTGTCCAGGCGTGCGGAATTTTGTACACGAAATGATAACGGGCAACATGATAGCTGGGGTCAAAACCATAGAAATTGAGTTGCATATGCTCAAGCTCATGATTACGGTAGCTTTCTAACGGTTTCTGTTGTTCGTCCGATTGGCGCCGCTGTATTTTTTGCTGTATGAGCGAAGGAAAATTTTGGCTGGCTGCGAGTGTCTCTGCAATATTCATTATTTTTTTTCTGAAATCTTCCAGATTTAAAGTAAAGCTGCCATCAATCAATCCGATATGGCTGGCTTCCAAGGATCCGACAGGAAGTCTGTTATGTATCAATGACTTTGCATTGGATGCGTTGACTCTTCTGGGTAACAAATAGGTCCAGTACTCCGAACCATAAAGATTGCCCATGCTTTTATAATGTGGATTCAGGATGATACTTGCGCGAGCAAAAATATAGTCAGCAGCCAGTGATAAAAAAACTCCACCGGCACCGGCATTGCCTTGTAGTGCTGCAATTATGAGCTGTCGATTGCTAGTGATGATGGCTTGTACCAAATTGTTCATAGCATTGATATTGCGCCAGGATTCATCGGCAGGGCTGGAGGCATTTTCGATATGATTAAGATGAATGCCGTTACTCCAGTAATCAGATCCACCCATCAGCACGATAACACGAACATTGCGTTTAGTCGCTGCCAAGTATGCATCTCGCAGGCGCTCACATTGTGAAGTGTCCATGGCGCCGTTATAGAATGCAAAATGCAGGTAACCGACCTCATTTTTCTGCTCAAACCAGATATCTCGATAAGTTTCATGCAGCTTTAGTGCAAGTGGATCGGAGGGTATTTCCGGCACATTATCAAGGTGGCTTTTCAAGGCGCTGGTGGCAGACAACTTAACCGTTTGTTCAACCTCATTTTTATGTTTTAAATGACCAATCCACACTGCACCATCGATAGTGGCGCGACAAATCGCATTATTACGCTTAGCTATTATGGTTCCAGGCTCTCCGATCATATTTTCTTCATTGCAGGCATCAAACAAATAATAAGATTCACCAAACAGTTTATCAAGTACTCCGGGAAATCCGTCGGCAGCATGAATTTTTCTTATAACAGTGGATGTCGCGTCCCGTTGCCAGTCGATGCTGCGATCAATTTGCCGCATCGAGGCATTTAAGCGCCCGCGCACTTCAGAATGTGAATAATCCAGTGGAACAGGTCGATATGAGCCTGATAGAAAACGTTTTACTGCTGTCAGAACCGCGATGGTTGCCGCTTCAACGACTTC
The DNA here is from genome assembly GCF_003011925.2 of Nitrosomonas supralitoralis. GTDB lineage: Bacteria > Pseudomonadota > Gammaproteobacteria > Burkholderiales > Nitrosomonadaceae > Nitrosomonas > Nitrosomonas supralitoralis. The sequence continues at coordinate 55,594 of NZ_PXXU01000004.1, read as the reverse complement.
ATGCCTGTATACGCTGCTTTTTCTGGCAAAGCGCATCGGAAAGACTTCTGTCGCCCAGATATCGCCGGCATCCATTTCAGCGTTGGCTTGTAATACCGTCACTCCCCATTCTGACCGGCCTTGCATGATTGCCCAATCAAGTGCGGATGGGCCGCGATCTCCGACAACTCCTGGATGCACTATAAAACAGGTAAGTTTGCGCCAAATGGTTTCAGGAATGGCGCGTTTAAGAAAGGGTGCAATAATCAGATCAGGCTGAAACAGATCGACAGCCTCGCAGGTGACAGCATCGTTGATATCAAATTCAATCGACAGATCGTGTCCGAGTTGTGCTAATTCAACAAATAAACGTTGTGTCAAACAGTTAAAGCTGTGTGTTAGAAACAGGATTTTCAATTTTAAAGGCTTAACAGATGCGTGGTAATTGCTCGCCATTTAACCAGTCAACAACGCGTTTGCCACCAAAACGGGTTTGCATTTGCACAAAGCAATGCGTATCTTCGATAACTTCGCCAATTATGGCGGCATTATTGCCAAGTGGATGAGCTTGCATCGCGTTCAGCAAATTCTCGGCATCCTCTGCGGCGCAGATTGCAATGAGTTTTCCTTCATTGGCGATATACAATGGATCAAAACCGAGAAATTCGCAGGCAGCCTGAACTTGCTCAAGAATAGGCAATTTATTTTCGTATAGCATCATTCCTACTGATGATTGCTGCGCGATTTCGTTCAGTGCTGAAGCCACTCCGCCGCGCGTGGGGTCACGCAGAACATGGATGTTTGATGTCGTACTAATCATCTTGGCTACCAGATCATGCAAAGGGGCGGTATCGGATTCAATGTTGGTTTGAAAAGACAAATTTTCGCGCCAAGCCATGATGGCAATTCCGTGATCTCCCAAAGTTCCGGATACTAAAATTTTGTCACCAGGTCGTGCATTTTCGCAGGAGATATATATACCCTCCGGCACCATGCCGATTCCGGTTGTGGTAATGAACACACCATCGCCGCTGTTCTTTTCCACTACCTTGGTATCGCCGGTAACAATGGGTACTCTAGCTGCTTTTGTTGCTTGCGCCATGGAATCGACAATGCGCTTCAAATCAGCTAGCGGAAACCCTTCTTCCAGAATAAAACTGGCAGCCAGATAGCAAGGTTTGGCGCCGGACATGACGATGTCATTGATAGTGCCATGAATCGATAAGCTGCCAATATCTCCGCCAGGAAAAAATAAAGGCGTTACGACATGGCTATCTGTAGACATTACCATGCGTCCACCAAAAACTGGAAAGCAGGCTTGATCATTCATTAATCTTAAGAATTCGTTATCGAACGCGGCGACAAACATCTGTTGAATCAATTGTGCCATTGAGCGTCCGCCGTTACCATGAACCATCTCGACACACCCGTGTTTCAGGTCGAGAGTACGCTTGTAACCAGGTTTTACTTTTCCGTTATTGGGCATTAATTATCCTGTGTTACAGAATGATTTTTTTCTCGAAAACGACCATAACTGTAATGAGCAGCGCAAGCACCCTCCGAGGATACCATGCAGGAACCGATCGGATTCTCGGGGGTGCAGACTGTACCAAAAATCTTACAATCCTGTGGCCGTTTGACACCGCGTAAAATGGCACCGCACTCGCAAGCTTTGTTATCGGCGATCGATAGCGCAGGAATTTGAAAACGACATTCAGCATCAAAATCAGCATAGTTTGCTTTGATTCTTAGCGCGCTATATGGTACTAATCCCAGTCCACGCCATTCGAATATCCGCCGCAATTCAAACACTTCGGCTACGATCGATTGTGCTTTGATATTTCCTGTCGGTAAAACCGCGCGAGTAAACTCATTTTCAACCTCTGCGCGACCTGAATTGATTTGTCGTATGAGCATTAGTATGGCTTGCATTACATCGAGTGGTTCAAAGCCTGCAATAACAACGGGTTTCTGGAATTCTTCGGCAAAATATTCGTAAGGTTGACTACCAATTACAACGGAAACATGTGCCGGTCCGATAAAGCCATCCAACGACACCACACCAAACTCACGGATTTCAGGTGACTGCAAAATATGTGAGATCGCTGAAGGTGTCAGGACGTGATTGCAAAATACCGTGAAGTTATTCAGGCCAAGCTCTTGAGCCTGTTTGATAGCAATAGCTGTGGGCGGTGTGGTAGTTTCAAATCCAATCGCAAAAAATACTACTTGATGTTGTGGATTCTCTTGTGCAATTTTTATTGCATCAGTACTGGAGTATATGATACGTACATCTGCACCCCGTGCTTTTGCTTTTTGTAAATTCATGCCGTTTGCAGCAGGTATGCGCAACATATCTCCGTAGCTGCATAATATCAGCTCGGCTGTCTGAGCTAATTGAATTGCATTTTCCACGCGCCCTATAGGTAAAACGCACACTGGGCAGCCCGGACCATGAATCATATGCACATTGTCTGGCAATAAATCGACTAGGCCGAAACGTGAAATGGCGTGTGTATGACCGCCACAAAATTCCATAAAATGGTAATGACGTCGAGGATCTGCTTCAGCTGCGATACTGGTAGCGATGTTGTGTGCTAAGGCACCTTCTCGAAATTCGCTGATGTACTTCATGCCGGATTGTTCGCTTTATCAAATTAGAGATTTCGGTTGAGGGAGGACATTTCAGCAAACATTGCCAGAGTCAGTTCTGCCTCTTTCTGATCCAGTTTTTGTAGTGCAAAACCTGCATGTAAGATAACATAATCTCCGGGAATAACATCTTCCACGAGTGCTAGCGAAATTTCTTTGCGTATGCCGCTTATATTCACGAACGCATGATTATTCGCTGTTAATTGCTCAACGCAAGCAGGAATAGCGAGACACATAGACACTTAATGTGAGTTTCTAGAAGCTGAAATTATGACATAATTAATCATCTAAACTAACTGATAGACTTGAAAGTGATTCGGCTAAAAACTTTTAAATATTATTTTGAAATTTTGATAATTGGATTGCTTGGCTTTTCAGTTATGCAAAATACTGTTCGAGCTGATAATGGAGTATGGATTGATGTGGATACGACTGAGCAGACATTGTCAGTGATGCAAGGTAATATTGTTCAAGCAGTTTTTGAAAATGTCGCCATTGGTCGTTATGGTACTACTTGGTCCAAGGTGACAAAAGATGACAAAACACCTTTGGGTAGGTTCAAAGTCGGCTGGGTTAATGAAAAAAGCCGCTATTATCGTTTTTTTGGTCTGAATTATCCCAATTTTGATACGGCAAAACGCGCACTGGAAGAAAACAGGATTGATGAAGAAACTTGGTTGTCAATCGTGGAAGCAAAAAGTAGAGGCAGAACACCCCCTCAAAATACGCCGCTTGGTGGATATATCGGAATACATGGTATTGGGAGAGGTGATCAAGAAATTCATCATAAATACAACTGGACGAATGGTTGTGTTGCACTGACAAATGAACAAATAGACCTGCTTGGTAAATGGATTAAACCTGGTATGTGGGTGAACATCCGTTAGCAGTAACGCTCAAAACCCATATGGCTTACATGATTTTGTTGTTAATTACTTGAATTTAAGTCTATTGGTAAATGTGCAATTTTATTATGTACTTAATGTATCACTTGTTATGCTTGTAGCTAAACTGCTGAGAAGTTTGTCATAAAATCCATTTATTTTGCGAAAGAAATCGGATAAGATTCCAACGCGTTGCTGGTATTTAGTATCAGTGGCTGGTAAAGTTGAAAATGTTTGTGCGTATTGAAAAGAATAAACAACTGAGGAGATCGGAATGAAAGGAAAAATTCAGCATCCAGTACGTATGTTAACGCTGGCAGTAGCGGCAGGTGCTTTTATTGGATTGACGGGTTGCGCGACGACTGGTCAATTAGAAGAATTGCAAAATAAGCATAATGCTGATGTTGCTTCAGCAAAGGCTGATGCAGCTGCAGCTAAACAAGCTGCGGATGCTGCCAATGCAAAAGCAAATGATGCGTTACGTGTTGCAGACGAAGCAAACAGACGTTCAATGGATACAGAATCAAAAATAGATCGTATGTTTAAGAAGGCTATGCATAAATAGGCGATCAATAGTATTTATGCAAAAAACCCCTCTTCAGAGGGGTTTTTTATGTGCCTGTAATTATTGAGTTGTTACTTTATACAGTTGGCGTAAAATATCAATGACTGAAGTTTTGTGTATGAAGTTGAGTTTGAGAGCGTGAAATTAAAACGGGTATACCACTTTTTTCAATAATTGCTCTTTTTAGGATTTTCTGATCAATTTTAAAATCTATCGAAATATTTCTTTTGCTACTTTCTAATAAGAGAAATTCATTAATTGCATTGATTACTATTTGTTGGTAGTTGGTATATTTTGATTCATCTTCTTCTAGTGCTGGATGAAGTTCAATGAAAAGCGAATCTAATAACCACCCAAGTTTAATGGGTTGATTGACCACTTGTACTTGTGTGCCAACCGGAACTTTGTCAAATAGTGCTTCAATATCCTCCGGATACATGCGAACACATCCAGCAGAAACGCGCATTCCCACGCCAAATGGCTTGATAGTGCCATGTATTAGATAACTGCCACTACCTATACTTAATCGCATAGCATGTCGTCCCAGTGGATTGGTTGGGCCTGGCGGTACTATACTAGGGTAGGGCTGCTCACCATTTGCAATTCTGTCCATTTGAATAGATTTTGGGGGTATCCAGGTAGGGTCTTTCTTTTTTTCAATTATTCTAGAAATACCCAGAGGCGTTACCCAATCCATTCTGCCTATTCCAACGGGGTGGGTAATGACAGTTGGTTTTTCCCCTTTTTTAGGTTCGGGAAAATAATAAATTCTCATTTCTGGCAAATTTAAAACTAAGCCCTTGCGCTCGGCCTGAGGAATAATGTAGCGGCTAGGTAGGATAACAGTGGCATTATCTTCAGGTAGCCAGCGATCAACATTAGGATTGGCCAACAAAATCTCTATTTGACCAATATCGTATTGTCGAGCTATATCGAGCAATGTTTCTGAACTGCTTGCATGCATGGTTCTTATTTGACCGAAAATATCAATGTCGGGTGGCGGAAGAGTCCATGTTTCAGCTCGAACAATGGTGATCGTAAAAAGAAAGGTTATGGCAGGGAAAAATAGATGAATTTTGTTCATGATCATGTCATAACAACATCATTAGAGTTAGTGTGGAAACTGAAATAATAACCGAAACTTTCTTTTTAGTAATATGAATAACGTGCATAATTAGATGACATTTGTGAAATTTGGCAAAAAATGCAAATATTCAAGCTGTTCTCCTAATTGCCGATATTATTTGATTTGATATGCAATATGAAGTTTCTAGCTTAACTATGTTTTTTGAAGGGTAATTTTGGCGTTCCGCGAACAAATTTATCGGAAATTTACAGATTCAAACTGAAAGTTTTGAGCTTTTCAGCTTGAATTGCAAATATTCTTTGCAATTTGTTTCGCATCATAGGTGTGAGATCCGCATTAAGTGATGTGTGGCGTGTAAGTGTATATTTTATATGTTATAATTAAATCTAATGCTATAGTGAAAAGATGGAATTAAGAGAGAAAAGAATATTCAGGATAATATTATAGTCAGAAAAACAACAGGAGTGTTGTTTGAGTGCAACAAGATGGTGGTTAAATTTCTAAAATATACTCGTTTTTCTTGCAGAATACTGATGTGTTCGGCACAATCAAATCAAACCCTCCGAGTCGGGGGGTCCGGACAAGCGGGGTGCATTCCACTGGAGTGTAGTAGGGCAAAAAAGGACGGCCCCAATCGTTTTAACATTAAAGGAGAACTTCCGTATGAAGAAGAAACTTATATCGCTGGCAGTAGCTGGCGCACTTGCAACCCCGATGGTTGTGTTCGCACAAGGAACGAATGTAACACTTTTCGGTAGTGTGCAAGCTGAGTACGCTACAGTCAACAAAGATGGTCAAAGTAGTCAAGCCCTCATCGGTGATGATACAGGTCGTTCAAGGATGGGGATGCATGTCACTGAAAATTTGGGCGGTGGCTTGAAAGCAAAAGCGCATGTTGAATATGGTTTTAGTACCGGTAGTGGTGCATTAGGTATTGCACGGGAACGTTGGGTAGCGTTAGCGAACGATAGTTGGGGTGAGGTGAAGTTCGGTCGTGTGCAATCACCCTTTAAAGATTTTGCCGGCGGTATGACGATTGATCCTTTTGCATACACGACTCTCCAGGCTTCTGGTAGTGGTGGTACCATGACCGCTTCAGCCAATGGCTTGGGTTCTGGTGCGCAAAGTTTTGTAAACAGTGCTGTTCGTTATGATTCACCAAAAGTTGAAGGTTTTAGCTTTTCAGGTTTGTTAATGCCTGGTGACGCGAACCGACTAGATCCGGCAAATGTTATTTCTCCATCAAGTACTTTCCAAGGAAGCCAGTCCAATTCAGGTGGTGAAGATGGTGAATGGGACTTCCAGGTTGCAGGGAAATATGAAGCGCAAGTTGCTGGTCATAATCTAGGTGTATTTGGTGGCTACTCTCGCGATAATGTTAGTACGCGGCAAAGAACTGGTAATGTAGGTTATCCAGCGGTAAACAAAAATGAACACGTTTGGCGTGGTGGCGCAATGTGGAGCTTTCAAAACTTTAAGCTAAGCGGCCAGTATGAAAGGATTACCAATGCAATTGGTGCTGCTTCTTGTTCCAATGCAGCTGCCTTAGGTAATCCAGCAACAGGTGCGCCAGATACGCGTGGACAATGTAACTCAGCAATGAATTTGGGTGGCGATGGTGATATTTGGTTTGCAGGTGGTCAGTATGACTGGGGCAATACCAGCATTATCGCTCAAGGTGGTATGGCACGCGCCGACGCAACAGGCCTTCAAGCAAAGCGTGATGTAGATAGCTTTACTGTTGGTATGATCCACAATCTCAGCAGACGGTCGAGCTTGTTTGGGGGTTATCAGCGCGCAATGGTTGATGATAAGAATGCTATATTCAAAGATAGCAACACCTATTCGGTAGGTATGCGCCATAACTTCTAAACCAAGTTAAACTTGTAAAAAAGGCACCGATGGTGCCTTTTTTATTGTCAGAAAGAAATATAATCAATCTTTATTATTTACTAAATATCGATTGATGGTTATAGGAGATTTTCAAGTATGAGTATGAAAAAATGGACTGATGAAGAACTTATTTCTACACGCGATAATCTTGAATCCTGGAACAAACGAAGCAATAATTCCGGTTCAAAAATGTGGCTATTTACGGCCATTTTAGGAGCATTTGCGGTTTCAACGGGAGTTGTATTTATCTTTTTCGATGGTATCGACGTATTGAGTATCCTGTTAATAATTATGGGTACCATTACTTGTATTTCTTGGTATAAAAGTGAAAAGCAACGCAAAGATAATATTGCATTTCTAGGTGAAATTAATAGAGAAATTAAATCTCGAAAAATCAAAGTGGAACCAAAATCAAAGTATAAAACAAATGATCAAGCAAATGAAGTTGAGCGCGCAGAATCAACCGAGATGAATATTACAAAATCAGCAACAGAAGCAATGAATTCAGAGAAGATTAAAGAAAAATCGGATAAATAGATTATTATTGAGAATCATTATGTTAATTTTAAATTAAGTCGATTATTCATTTGTGAAAGAGACCCTGAAAACAAAAAATCGTTACTGATGGATAATGCAAATGTACCATCGAACTTAACTCAGAAAGATAAATATATTTTTTCGGTGTTATGTCAATTTTCATGGATTCAAGGTGAACCATTGCCACTTATTTTTGACTTTGAAGATGAGGTTTACTCAAGGCAAGGAATCACTTTGCCGACATTAAGGCATCTTGAGAATGTTGGCTTAATTGCATTCGAAAGTGGAGGATTTGTGAAAAAAGGCTTGGGTAAACATACGCGACTCTTCTATTGTGGAAAGCCAACGAAAATAGGTTTCCAAAACGCTGAGAATAACTTCTTGGATTTGGGGCATGTGTTATTAACTGCGCGTGGCAAGGAGTTAGCCTTAACTGTTCCAGTAATCAGAAATCAGCAGTTTTATGAATATGTCATACGCCGATGGTTTGAGCAAGGATTGGTATTGTCATCTATACAAATTGGCCGTAATCGCAAATCAAATTTCGTTGACAGCGTATGTGCAATTAAAGAGCCAGAATAGCACGATAATCATTAACATTCGTATATGTGGGACCGGTAATAACCAGATCGTTTAATTGCTGGAAGAATGTATAGGCATCGTTATTGGATAGAAATGATACGGGGTCCAAGCCAAGCTTATTTGCGCGCATTAGAGAGTCCGGTGAGATGAGCGCTCCAGCATTATTTTCAGTGCCATCCAATCCATCTGTATCGCATGCCAATGCATAAACTTTTTCAAGAGCGGAGAGCTCGATTAATAGTGACAATAAGAACTCAGAGTTGCGACCTCCTCGACCACTGCCTTTCAGGGTTACAGTAGTTTCTCCACCCGATAATAGAGCCAACGGCGGCTTCAGCGTTTGCGGATATCGCTTTATTTCTCTGATTAAGGCGGCATAACTTTTGGCAATCTCTCGGGATTCTCCAGTTACCGTATCGCCAAGTATTAAAGTATTTATCCCGTGCTTTTGGTAATAATATGCTGCTGCGGATAGGGATTGATGCGCATTTGCAATGATTCTGTTTTCGACCTGATTGAAGATGGGAGAACCGGGCTTGGGAGTCTCAGAGATAACACGTTTTTTGCCCGCCAATAGTATTTGTCGCACAGTTTTCGGTACATCCAAATGATAACGATCCAGTACATCGAGCGCATCGGAAAATGTGGATGGGTCGGGAGAACAAGGACCGGATGCGATATGAGTTGCTTCATCCCCAGTAACATCGGAAATAATTAAAGCCAGTATCGGAGCTTTGCAAGCGGCAGCAAGCCTCCCACCCTGGATTGCTGATAAATGTTTGCGGACAATATTAATTTCCTGAATACTTGCTCCGCATCGCAACAACTGTTGGGTGGCTGCCTGGAGGTCATGCAGTGAAATGCCTTCGATTGGCAAAGATAACAGACTGGATCCGCCGCCGCTGAACAAACAAAGTAATAAATCCTCGGATCTTAAAGTTTGAACTGTTGCGAGAATTTCTTGCGCCGCTTGTTTACCTTTCTCATCCGGGATTGGGTGCCCGGCTTCAACGACTTTGATTTTATGCGTGGGTAATGTGTGTCCATATCGAGTGATAACCAGGCCATCGAGTTGAGCGACCGCAGGCCAAGTATTCTCAACCACCGACGCCATTGCGGCAGATGCTTTGCCAGCGCCAACAACAAATGTGCGACCCAGAGGCGGAGGAGGAAGATGCGATGACACGATATGAGTGGGATCAGCTGCTTTAACAGCTACTGCAAAGCTTTCCAGCAAATAGCTGCGCGGGTTCATTTTGCCAGCATGGATTGCAGATAATGACCGGTAAAACTATTCTTGTTGGTTGCTATTGCTTCTGGCGTGCCTTCTGCAATAATACATCCGCCACCATCTCCACCTTCCGGGCCTAAGTCAATAATCCAGTCGGCTGTTTTAATGACATCCAGATTATGTTCAATGACAACCACAGTATTACCGTGATCGCGCAGTCTATGTAATACTTTCAGCAGCAGATCAATATCCTGGAAATGCAGGCCAGTTGTGGGTTCATCCAGAATATATAAAGTTCGACCGGTGTCGCGTTTGGAAAGCTCCAGTGATAACTTTACCCGTTGTGCTTCACCTCCGGATAGTGTAGTGGCGGATTGTCCCAAGGTGATATAGCCGAGGCCAACGTCCAATAATGTATGTAACTTGCGCGCAACCACTGGCACTGCATTGAAAAACTCAAAGGCATTTTCCACAGTCATTTGAAGGATTTCAGTGATATTTTTTCCTTTATACTGAATCTCCAGGGTTTCACGGTTATACCGATGGCCGTGGCATACATCGCAGGTAACATAGATATCTGGAAGAAAGTGCATTTCCACTTTAATTACGCCATCACCCTGACAGGCTTCGCACCGCCCGCCTTTGACATTGAAGGAAAACCGGCCTGGCGCATAGCCACGTTCGCGTGCCTGAGGCACGCCAGCAAATAATTCACGGATCGGAGTGAACAATCCGGTATAAGTTGCAGGATTAGAACGAGGCGTACGTCCAATGGGGCTTTGATCCATATTGATAACCTTATCAAAAAAAGCCAGACCTTCAATATGCTGATAGGGCGCCGGTTCGGCATTGCTGCCATAAAGATGACGAGCTACCGCTCGGTGTAATGTTTCATTAATGAGTGTGGATTTGCCGGATCCAGAAACTCCGGTAACGCAAACAAAGAGACCTAAAGGTAGAGTCAGCGTGACATTTTTAAGATTATTTCCAGTTGCCCCATCAATTCGAAGTATTCGTTCATCATTTGGAGAATGACGCTTTTCCGGTATCCTGATTGATAATTTACCAGATAAAAATTTGCCCGTAAGAGATTCATTATTTTCCTGGATAGATTGCGGTGTGCCTTGAGCGACAATGAATCCGCCGTGTTCGCCGGCACCCGGCCCCATATCCACAACATAGTCTGCAATCTGTATGGCATCCTGATCATGCTCAACCACGATGACACTATTGCCTAGATCACGTAGTTTTTTAAGTGTATCGAGCAGACGACCATTGTCACGTTGATGCAAACCAATGGAAGGTTCATCTAATACGTACATCACGCCCGTTAAGCCGGAGCCAATTTGACTGGCCAAGCGGATACGCTGAGATTCCCCACCTGATAACGTTTCTGCGGAGCGATCCAAAGATAGATAATCTAGTCCGACGTTGTTAAGAAATTGTAAACGATTGGAAATCTCCTTGATGATACGCTCCGCAATCGCTTGCTTGTGACCCGAAAGTTCGACGTGATCAAAAAATTGCTTGGTCTTTTTGAGTGGGAAAGCACTGATCTGATAAATCGCCTGTCCTGCAACATGCACATGACGCGCCGCCTGACACAGCCGCGTACCTTGGCAGTCCGGGCAGGTTTGTGCATTGAGATACTTAGCCAGTTCTTCTCGCACGGTTTGTGATTCAGTTTCTTTATAACGACGGGTCAGGTTGGGAATGATTCCTTCAAAAGGATGGGTTTCCTGTTGTTTGCGACCGCTTTCAGTCAGATAGGAGAAATGTATTTTCTCTTTGCCGGAGCCATGCAGGATAATGTTGCGAATAGCCTCGTTCAGTTTCTCAAATGGAGTTTCCAGATCAAAATGATAATGTGCAGCAAGACTTGTTAATAGTTGAAAATAAAATTGATTACGCCGATCCCAGTTTTTTACTGCACCAGCAGCCAGTGACAGATGAGGGAAAGCTACAACTCGTACAGGATCAAAGAAAGTGATCTGTCCCAAGCCGTCACATTTATGGCAGGCACCTAATGGATTGTTGAATGAGAATAATCTGGGCTCCATTTCAGACAACGAATAACTGCACACAGGACAACTGAATTTAGCAGAAAACAGATGTTCATGGCAGCTATCCATCTCTACCGCCAAAGCACGCCCGTCGGAATGGCGTAACGCCACTTCGAATGATTCAGCAAGTCGCTGTTTGGCATCCGGAGAAACCTTCAAGCGATCGATCACTACTTCAATGGTATGTTTCTTAGTTTTCTGTAACTTTGGCAAAGCATCGATTTCATAAACTTCGCCGTCAATTCGTAAACGAATAAAGCCTTGTGCGCGCAGTTCATCAAATAACTCAACCTGTTCACCTTTGCGCTCCACGATTAATGGAGACAGAATCATCAAGCGTGTGTCAAGCGGTAGCTGCAATACATGATCCACCATTTGCGAAACACTTTGCGCGGTCAAAACTATATTGTGTTCAGGGCAGAAAGGATCACCCACGCGTGCGAATAACAAACGCAAATAATCATGAATTTCTGTGACCGTCCCAACTGTCGAACGTGGATTATGCGAGGTAGCCTTTTGTTCGATGGCGATCGCGGGAGAAAGCCCTTCAATCAAATCGACATCCGGCTTTTCCATCAACTGAAGGAACTGCCTTGCATATGCAGATAGGGATTCCACATATCGACGTTGACCTTCCGCGTAAAGCGTATCAAATGCAAGCGATGATTTGCCTGATCCTGATAGACCGGTAATAACAACAAGCTTGTTACGTGGTAGATCAAGATGGATGTTTTTCAGATTGTGGGTGCGCGCGCCGCGTATTTTTATGGATTCCATGAACTATCTATGTATGAGTCAACCTGCTAATATACCCAACTTTTTAAGAATATAACAACCTGATTCATGTCTGCATCATCATCTGAAAAAATGTCACCGGACGAATTGCGCGCAACCATTGGTTTGGCGGGTGTATATGGCTTGCGTATGTTTGGACTGTTTATCATATTGCCGGTATTTGCTTTTTATGCCGAGGACTTGCCTGGCGGAGACAATTATACGTTGGTCGGAATTGCACTGGGAGCGTATGGTTTAACGCAAGCTATATTACAAATTCCTTTTGGCTGGTTATCTGATCGTATTGGACGCAAGCCTGTAATATATTTAGGGTTAATTTTATTTGCTATTGGTAGCCTGATCGCAGCTAGTGCAATTGATATATATTGGGTAATAGTGGGTCGAATCATTCAGGGTTCCGGCGCAATCTCGGCCGCTATAATGGCTCTTGCAGCGGATCTTACACGAGAAGAACATCGTACCAAAGCGATGGCAACGATCGGAATGACCATCGGCACAGTTTTTGCCATTTCCCTGATTGCCGCTCCGGTTCTCAATCAATGGATAGGTGTGCCGGGAATTTTTGCCATGACCGGCATACTGGCGTTACTCGCAATGATTGTAGTAAATAAAATTATTCCTGATCCACGTATCAGCCGGTTTCATTCCGATACTGAAGTTTCATCTGCAAGCTTCGCAAGTGTGTTGCAGAATACACAATTATTGCGTTTGAATTACGGTATTTTTGCGTTACATGCTACATTGATGGCGCTCTGGCTGGTTGTGCCGCTTACTTTGCGGCAGGCAGGAATGGCGGCGAGTGATCATTGGCAGATTTATTTGCCTGTTTTATTACTGTCTATTGTTTTCATTATTCCGGCGATTATTTACTCCGAGAAGAAAGCCAAGTTAAAGCATGTATTTGTTGCAGCTATTGCTTTTTTACTGATAGGACAGTTTTTATTGGCCATTACGTATAATTCGATATGGGGTACAGCCTTAGCGTTATTGGTTTTCTTTGCCGCATTTAACTTATTGGAAGCTAGCCTGCCTTCCCTGATTTCCAAGATTGCGCCCGTAGGTGCGAAGGGAACGGCGATCGGGATATACAGTAGTACTCAATTTCTGGGTGCTTTTGCCGGTGCTGCGGCGGGTGGATATTTATTTGGTACGCATGGAAGCTACGCGTTATATATGTTCTGCGGATCACTACTGATAGTGTGGCTGGCAATGGCAGCAACGATGAAAGCACCTGCTGCTGTGCGTTCCAGGATGTATCCTGTGGTTGAAATGGATATTGATCAGTCACGTGAATTATCGCGTCAACTCGCAGCTATACCCGGTGTCTATGAAGCATTAGTATTAGTTAATGAAAGAGTAGCCTATCTGAAAGTAGACATGAAAGGCTTCGATGAAGAAAAGGTGAATCAATTGCTTGGGGAGAAAACATAAATGGCTTCAGTCAATAAAGTTATACTCATTGGTAATTTGGGTAAAGATCCGGAAACTCGTTACATGTCAAATGGAGATGCAGTGACCAATATTACACTGGCCACCACTGATACTTGGAAAGACAAGAATGGCGAGAAGCAGGAAAAAACTGAATGGCATCGTGTAACTTTTTATCGCAAGCTCGCCGAGATAGCTGGAGAGTACTTAAAAAAAGGCCGTTCCGTTTATATCGAAGGAAGGTTGGAAACCAGAAAATGGACGGATAAGAGTGGTGTAGAGCGTTATACGACTGATATTATCGCTAGCGATATGAAGATGTTAGGAAATCGATCAGGAAGTGGTAGTTTTGAATCAACTTCTGATCAAGAAGAAGGCAGTTCGATTCCTAGTCGATCTACTTCAGCCAAGGGTTCCAGCGGATTTGATGATATGGATGATGATATTCCGTTTTAACTGAATGATTGCATATGTTTAACCGCTTCGGTTTTAATTCTACACGTCGAAGTGTCGAGTTGATTAAAAGCCGGCAATTTAAAGTACGTGCATAATCGCTCGTTATTTGCAATGTGGAGCACTGTTTGAATATGTCAGCGTTCATCAGGTAAGCGGAATACTTCATTACGAAGTTCAGTAGAAGTCAGTTCGGTTTGACGGCGGAGGGGCAATGAGAATTCGATACTTGCGATACTACCACCAATTTCCTTGGCCATATTTCTAAATTCAAGTGCCAGCATATATTTTGGAACAATAAATGTCTGCTTAAATCCAGATTTAAAATGAACAAGAATTTTCATGACTTTTTCCAGGTAAATTTTATTTATTAAAGGGTTATGCGGTAAATTAACTGCGATTATGCTGCTTCAACGACTTAAAAAAAATAAACTTTAGCTTATGATTCTTCTATGATCATATTGATCTGGAATAGCAATTATTAGATGTAATCTGTATCTGTACATTTAGCGTATCATTATTTCAGATTGAAGCTTGCTATGAAGCTGCTATCGATATGGTTTTTCCAAAGTCAAACCCAGTATCCATGTGCAAAAAAAGCACTTCGAAAAGCAACTGCATGGCGCTCTTCTGTGGTTAATAAGCTCAAGAAGTATCGTTGTGGTTTATATGAATGAAGATGACCATGCCCTACTAATTGCGCCGAAATATTTTTGACTAGAAATGGTCCTTGACGGACGACCTAAACACCTGCTTTGGATAAGGGTGTCGGTTTAAATGCAGCGCAATCGCCCGCAGAAAAAATATCTGGGTGTGAAATGCTGCGAAGATATTCATCGACCTTTATAAAGCCATAGCTATCACATGCAAATCCGCTTTTTCTCAGTCAAGGCTGCGCGTCTGCATGAATAACCCAAGCGAGAAAATCATAGTCATGCCGCGTTTGGTCATCAAGTATTAACTGATCCTTAGCTGCCGAAATTACATGTTTTCGCTGAATAAGCTTAACCCCGCGCGTTTTTAATAGCCGAAGAAAAATCACGCACTTTCTTGTTGTGCGAGTTAAGAATACATGAATTAACGCAAATCAAGGTGAAATCGGCACGGATGGAAGTCATATTAACCAATCTATAGCGCAAAGCCAGCAATATCCCCATTCCAGCGGCACCACCAACAACAATACGTTGAAGCTGATTCGATTGTTGCTTCGCTGTAAGCTATTGTTGTCAATGTTGATGAAATTGTTTGGCCGATTTCACCGGGAAGCCGAAACTATTTGCGCCAGGGATACTTTGAAGCGCAAGTCGCGACCCAACATTTATCGACAAAACTTCATAGTGTAATCAAAGCTTATCTTGGCATTCAATTTGTTTTTCTGATGTGTCAATACGTGCGACCTCGGAATGGATGAGCTGTATCCAGTTCATTGGCAGAGCATCCGCAAACCGATATGGCAATCCTCAAATGCGTAATGTCCGGCAATGAGTCCAGGCAACATACCAGAGTAGGATGTCATCTCATCGCTACTGATAAGTGTTACTCGAGCATCGGTGAGTGGGTTCATCGCGAGTCGCTTAATTGCAATGATATGGCTATGACCACCACCGATCAGAAGTAACTCATTATTTTTTTGGGTTAAGCCTATCATTATTAACTTTTTTATATTGCGTTATGATCAGAAAAATGTGATAGTTCTCATCGCAACATTATAAGTTAATACAAAATACGATAAGCAGAATTGCAAATATGTTGCTTGGCTTCGAAGGGGAGTCTGGTATTGTTTTGAAATTGAAAGAATATTTCATTCCTCTTGAATACCTAGAAGTGGCTTGGTGGTTTGTTTAATATTTTTTTGGAGATTAGCAATGAATTTTTTTAAAACGAGTACATTAACGTCTTGTCTTGTTCTTTTTTTGTCTGCTGTGCTGTTAATCGGGTGTAAACCGATATTCGAAAAAAAACCTTTATCAGCTAAGGGTGATCAGGAAGCGGCTGCAGCAGCACCTGCAGAACCAGCACCTGCAGCACCAGCACCAGCACCAGCACCTATAGAGCCTGCCAAAATTGAAGATGTACAAAGTTTGCAAAGCTTGGATTCATCAGCAGCGGATGAAGTCGATACTATAATTACAGACATAGAGGTGAGCGTAGCGCCGGAGCCTGTTGTTGATGACGGCGACGAGGTCGTGAAACCGGATACAGCGATGATGCGTGATATTCAGCAGGCACTTGTGAATGCTGGATTTAACCCCGGTCCAGTAGATGGAAAGAGCGGTAATAAGACTGTAGCAGCGATAGAAGCATTCCAGAAAGAAAACGGTATTGCGTCTGGAAAGATAAACAAACGAACATTGCGTGCATTAGGCGTTGAGTTTTAAGTAGCAGCAACATTTTACTATTTTGTAAACACCAGGATCTTATAGTTCCTGGTGTTTTTTGTTGGCAGGTGTATATCAAAAGATAATCAATGGGTTGAAAAATATTTGCTATTGTAAGGGGTCATGTTCTATAGTTAAGAAACTGACTTGCATGGTACTTTCAGATTAAAATAAGCATATATAACCATTGAAGTTGAAAGATTCGCGTGTGCTGAAGAACTTTATCAGAAATTTCAAATTTTCTAGGCGGCAGTTCAGATAGTTTCCCGCGCTCTGTTAAGAATATGATGGGCGGACTGATTGTCAGTTTTGTTTCATACTTAATTGTAAATCAGATTGATTAATGTTTTTGAAGTACTTTTGGAGGTTATTCATGGGTGTCCCCTTACGTCAACAGATTGCAGTAGGTACGTACTTAATCAAGCAGAAACTAAAAGGAGTAAAGAAATATCCCTTAGTGCTGATGTTGGAACCATTATTCCGCTGTAATCTGGCTTGTGCTGGCTGCGGAAAAATCGCGCATCCCGAAGATGTGCTTGATCAACGCCTTTCCTATGAAGAGTGCATGCAAGCTGTAGATGAGTGCGGCGCTCCAATGGTATCAATCCCAGGTGGTGAGCCGCTGCTTCATAAGGAGATGCCGCAAATTGTGGCGGGTATTATCAAACGAAAGAAATATGTTTATTTATGCACTAATGCATTATTATTAAAAAAGCGAATTGATGACTACACGCCCTCGCCGTATTTGACTTTTTCAATTCATCTGGATGGCATGCAAGAACGACATGATGCTTCAGTTTGTCAGGATGGTGTTTTTGATCGTGCAGTTGAGGCAATTAAACTGGCTCTAGAAAAAGGTTTCAGAGTGACGGTAAACTGTACTTTGTTTCAAGGTGAAACGCCGGAGGATGTGGCTGAATTTCTGGATTATGCTATGGAACTAGGTGTCGAAGCCGCAACGATTGCTCCCGGATTCAGTTACGAAAAAGCACCGCAGCAGGATGTTTTTATTAAAAGCCAGGATACAAAAATATTATTTCGCGGTATTTTCGAATTAGGTAAAAAACTAAAGCGCAAGTGGCGGCTTAATCACTCAGCATTATATTTGGATTATCTTGCTGGGAATCAGGATTATGAATGTACTCCTTGGGGTAATCCGACGCGCAATGTATTTGGTTGGCAGAAGCCTTGTTATTTGCTGTCAGATGAAGGTTACGCAAAAACCTTTAAGGAACTTCTTGAAGATACTCCCTGGGAAAAATATGGTACGGCTAATAATCCTAAATGTGCGCAATGCATGGCGCACTGTGGATATGAGGCAACCGCTGTAGAAGATACCCTGCAGCATCCATGGAAGGCGATAATAGCATCACTAAAAGGACCTAGAACATCAGGCCCCATGGTAGCTGAACCAACACCAAAATGGACATCAGGAGAAAACAAAACGCCTAAAAAGCTTTCCGATATATCGGTTACACTCGTTAATAAATAGAGATTATGCTAATCCACATTTGAAAGTTCATTGTAAGCAAGAATGTTAGTGGAGTTAGTAAATTATCTGTCTGTTTTTGGCGCTTTGTGCTGGTGGCTGTTGGTGTTATTTCCATGGCGTCCATGGAGTACTCACGAGAAAATTGAAACTCAAGTACACGAGAAAGTGATTCTCGAAGAGATGCTGAGTGATATCACTGTGCTAATTCCGGCGCGCAATGAAGGTCCTTATATCGGACATACACTGCGTGGAGTTAGAGCGCAAAGTGAGAATGTGCATATTATTGTTATCGATGACCAGTCCGTTGATGATACTGCGGAACAGGCTAGGAAATGTGGTGCACAAGTGCTATTGGGTACTGCACCGCCAGCAGGTTGGAGCGGAAAATTGTGGGCGCTCGAACAAGGGTTGCGAGAAGTTAAAACGCAGTACACGTTGTTGCTGGATGCGGATATTGAACTGGCTCCTGGAATTGTGTCTGAGTTACAGCGAAAAGCGTGTAATGAGAACCTGGCGCTGGTATCACTTATGGCTGAGCCGCCTATGGATAATTTTATCGAACGCCTGCTGATGCCAGCATTTATTTTATTTTTCAAATTGCTATATCCATTTAGGCTAGCGAATAAAACGGAATCACGTGTTGCCGCCGCCGCAGGTGGATGTATTTTGGTAAAAACGCAAGCATTGCGTACCACAGGTGCGTTTGCCAATTTGCATAATGCATTGATTGATGATTGTACTTTAGCCGCACATATTAAACGTTCCGGTTTACGTACTTTTATTGGACTTAGCCGCGCGGCGCGTAGTCATCGCGGCTATCAGAAACTGAAACCAATTTGGGAAATGGTCGCGCGTACTGCATTTACTCAATTAAGGTATTCGCTCGTTTTGCTTATTATCTGTACATTGATCATGATTTCCATGTTTTGGATGGCTCCCTTTGCTTTTATGTTGTCGACTACTTTGGAAGTTTATATTGTGAGCATTTTGACATGGGCTGCTATGTTTTTTATTTATTTGCCCACTTTATTTTATTATCAGCGTTCCCCGCTTTGGGCGGGTGCCCTGCCAGTCATCGGTATTTTGTACCTTGCCATGACTTGGACATCTGCACTGCGGTATTGGCGAGGAGAACGCGCTTTGTGGAAAGATCGTCGTTATGAAAGTAAAACAAACACCTAAACTGATACGATGGTTACTGATCTTAGTAATGCTGCTAGCAATTCCTGCTGCACAGAGTTCACCCAATTCAGAAACAGACAGTCCGGAACAAGCGATACTATATCTGCAATCATCGCTACTCGAGGTCATGCGTGAAAGCGATCAATTGGATTACGATGAGCGCTTCAAATACTTGCAGCCTGTCATTAATAAGACCCATGATATTGATTTAATTATAAAAACAATATTGGGCGCAACCTATTGGTCACAGTTGGATAGTGCTCAGCAAGAATTAATGATTGAAACTTTCCGTCAGTTGAGTATAGCAACTTATACAGGGCGTTTTGTCCAGTATGAGGGTGAACAATTTCAGATTATTGAACAGCGTAGCCTGCCGCGAGAGCAGGTATTGGTGCGTAGTCTATTAACCAAATCCGATGGCGGTACGGTAAATTTCGATTATGTGTTGCATCAAGTAGAAGGGAATTGGCGTATCATTAACATTTTGTTTGATGGCGTGAGTGATCTGGCAATAAAACGTGGTGAATATCGTGCCATTCTGCAACGGGATGGTTTCCAGGCACTGATCGATATGCTTAAGGACAAAATTGCGCAGACGCGACAGAATTCGTAATGAGTTCTACCCTTTATTTTCAATAGGGCTATAAAAAAACGTGTCTAACTCATTGAATTTTAGTTATCGTTTTTTTGCTCGTTGGGCTGATATATCCTATCACTATGCTATCTGGATCATCCTGTTCATTCTCGTAACGGTAACACTGGGTTCGCTCTATGTGGTTAATAATCTTGGTGTTCATACGGATACGACTGACATGCTTTCCGAGGATGTTCCTTTTCGCGCAAATCATATCCGTTATCGACAGTCATTTCCTCAATATGAAGATACACTGTTGTTGGTATTAGATGCTCCGACACCTGAGCAGGCGCATTTGGCAGCAAAACGCTTTACCCGTTATTTGCAAAATGATGTTACGCAATTTCCTAATACTTATTATTTAACGGGGGAGCCCTTCTTTGAGCAGAATGGGTTGTTTTATAAAGATCTAAACGAATTAAGTCGAATTACCGATTATTTGGCTGCGGCACAACCGCTAGTTGCACGCTTGGCTGAAAATCCCACTCTAGTTACATTTTCTTCAGTTTTGAGAGATGCGGTCGAAGAATTGCGCAAGGGGCGTCAATTAGAATTAGAGCCTGTATTCAACGGAGTCAGCGCAACATTAGACGCACGGCTTGTTGATAAATCTCGTGCATTATCTTGGCAGGCACTATTAGGTGGTGAAGCGCAGAAGGATACCTACCAGGAGTTGATTATAGTTCAGCCCAAGCTCGATTATTCCCAGATATTTGCTGCTGAGAGGCCTATTGAAGCAATTCGCGCATCGGCGCAAGGTATGGGATTTACACCCGATGCAATTGAAAAGTTGCGCATCACAGGAGAGGTTGCGCTGGCTCATGACGAACTCAATAGTGCAATGCACGGTGCTCAAGATGCCGGATTATTGGCACTCGTATTGGTTGTTGTGGTGCTGTTGATTGCATTCCGCTCCGCAGGTGCAATATTTACAATCATAGTTAGCTTGTTGCTCGGATTATTATTGACAGCTGCTTTTGCGACCGTTGCCGTCGGACATTTAAACCTGATCTCGATTGCATTTGCAGTATTGTATATAGGCCTGGGTGTTGATTTTGCAGTTCATTTCCTACTCAGACTTGAGGAGATCAGAAAGCCTGAGCAGACTGTTTCAGAAGCAGTATATAAAACGGGCGGCGATATGGGGCCGTCGTTGCTCATCTGTGCACTGACCACTGCGATCGGTTTCTATGCCTTCATGCCAACGACCTATCGAGGTGTTGCAGAGCTGGGTTTAATATCGGGAACGGGCATGTTAATAAGTTTTCTGATCACGGTGACGATGATACCCGCTTTGCAAAGGTTTTTTCCGATTCGAATCAAAATAATATCGCTCTCTCAACCAATTAATAAAATTCTGGATTTACCAAGGCGTTCGAGAAAACTTGTGTACAGCGTAACCATCATCGCTATTCTGGCCTCCATCTTGGCGTTGCCGCATATCAAGTTCGATTACAATTTGCTGAATTTGAATAACCCTCACGCAGAATCAGTTCAAACCTTCCAGGAATTGTTGGAGGATGCAGAAGATTCACCTTGGCATATCAACATATTGGTCAATGATTCTCGGGAAATAGAGCAAATGGCACGGCAGCTAAAAGATTTGCCCGAAGTTAAAAGGGTTATCAGTATTTTGGATTTGGTGCCAGAGGAGCAGGAAGAAAAAAGCCTTTTGATCGAAGAAATGGCAATGATTCTAGGACCTATTTCTTTTTCTCCTACGGCATTCCTGATTTCGAATCAATATACAGTTGCGGAGCAACGAATGGCGCTGGATCAATTGAGAACCACATTAAGTCAGTTCATTGCTGAGCAGCCAGAACATGCGAACGCAGCTTCAGCCCGTGCCTTGCAAGCTTCTCTTACTGATTTGTTAGCGAAGTTAGACAAGCCATTGCTGGAAAATGGGGAAACGAGAGAACAGTTACTGCTTGAGGTCAATAATGATTTGCTAAGCTTATTGCCGGGCGCTATCAAACGATTGCAGTTGGCCTTGGCAGCACAGCCATTTGCGCAATCGGCATTGCCGACATCGGTAACTGAGCTTTGGCAGGGTAATGATGGTGTGTATCGTATTGCAGTTTATCCATCAGAAAATATAAATGACAATGATGCTTTGCGTAGGTTTGTTCGCGCTGTACAACAAATTACGCCAAACGCAACTGGAGTTCCCGTAATCAGCCTGGAAGCGGGAGAAGCCGTTGTAGATGCATTCATTCATGCGTTCTCGCTTGCATTGATTGGTGTCATACTGACGATCTGGATTATGCTTCGAAGCGCTACATCCACCTTACTAGTATTGATTCCGTTATTACTCGCGGCATTATTCACTGGAGCCAGTGCAGTAGTGCTGGGCCTGCCTTTTAATTTTGCCAATATTATTGCGCTACCGTTATTGTTGGGAATTGGTATCGATAGTAGCTTGCATATGGTATACAGGAGTCGGAACACTGGTGCGGGTTATGAAAACCTGCTGCATACCAGCACGGCTCGTGCTATTTTCTATAGCGCGCTCACTACCCTGGCAGGGTTTGGCAGTCTTATATTTTCTATTCATCAGGGTACATCCAGTATGGGGCAACTGTTAACTATTGGATTGCTGTTGACTTTAGTTTGTGTGCTGGTTATTTTGCCTATCTTATTGGAATCTGAAAGTGACAAGAAAGAGATCGCTGCCTGAACCTTTATTCTGCCTTAACCACATCTTTTCGTGTTAAAGTCGCAGCGAAAAAACCATCCGTTTGATGTAGCTGAGGTGATAGTTGTAAAAATTCGCCTGTATCTAGAGATATCTTTTGTTGAGACAACAACTCAGCGCAATTTAGCAGGCTAAATTGTGGGTTCGCAGCCAAGAATTCGTTAACGACAGCCTGGTTTTCTTCCGGTAAAAAGCTGCATGTTGCATACACCAAACGTCCACCTGGCTTTAATAAATTGGCTGCCGCCGCCAAAATAGCAGCCTGTTTAGCTTTGAGTTCATTAATGCTTTGTGAGGATTGGCGCCATTTTAAATCTGGATTGCGACGTAATGTACCGAGCCCACTGCAAGGGGCATCTACTAATACACGATCAATTTTTCCAGCTAATCGCTTGACCTTTATATCATTTTCATTTGTGATTCGTTGTATATGTATATTAGACAGTCCTGAGCGTTTGAAGCGTGGCTTCAAGTTGTTCAATCTTTTTTCTGAGACATCGAAAGCATAAATGCGCCCTTTTGAATTCATTAAAGCGCCCAGCAGCAGCGATTTACCGCCTGCACCCGCGCAGAAATCGACAACCATTTCACCACGCTTGGGTGCTAGCAAATATCCAAGTAATTGACTTCCTTCATCTTGTACTTCTATTTTCCCCGATAAAAAAAGTGTATGTCGATTGATCGCAGGTTTACCTGCAACTCTGATGCCGCAATGAGAGTAAGGTGTTGCTTGGGCGTCGATTCCTTCTTGTTTGAGCGTTTCCAGCACTTCGTCGCGTTTGGCGAGGATCGTATTAACACGGAGATCAAGCGGTGCGGATTTTTGTAACGAGATCCCCAAATCAAGAATATCCGTATCCGACATGAAACATTGTAATTTCTCTACTAACCATGCAGGGAATTCAGCCTGAATCGCCAGTGGAAACATATCCGGCTTGATAGCCTTGATTTCTGCCAGCCACTTAGCTTCCGTCTCGCTGATCATGGATGTCAATTCGCGTAAATTCATTCCTTGAAGCTTAACCAGATACGCTAGTGTTAATGCACGCGGCGTTTCAATCTTTGCCAAACTCTCAAGAAAAAAACGGTGACGTAAAATGCCGAAAACTGCTTCGGCGATGAATGCACGGTCCTGTGCTCCCAACATAGGATGATCCTGGAAGAAGCGGCGCATGGCTGCATCAGCTGGGTATTCCAGAGGAAGGATGGTACGTATGGCAACAATAACTGCGTCCAATAGAGAAGGATTAAAATGCATTGATTTCCTGATGCGTAATTGCGGCTGAAAGTTCGAATCATTCATCAGCTTTGTAGCTGATGTTAATTCCGGTTACTATTTTCTCGATTTCACGGCCATTCTCTTCTACCGAAACAATGCGAACAGGCAGCATATGATTATTTTGCGCAAGCCATATCTTTCTTTTAAGCTTGGAGCTTTTATCCTCTTGTCGGGTCAAGACAACTGTTTTCATCTTTCCAATCGGAGTATTGAGTGTTTCTTCAGTGATGGTGTAGCTTGATAATACCAAGCTATTCCCGTTTGGTAAGTAACATTCAATGTTGTGCTCAGGTAAGGGGGCAAACATAAAATTGTAGGATAAACTTAAGCGATCCAAAGTGCCTTCGGGTAATTTCTCATGCAGTTGCTGTTTCTTATGCTTTAATGTGATAGTGTGGTTTTTCCAATCAAAAGCAGCCAGACTAGGTTCTTTTTTACCTCGTTTTTCATAAGCGCGAGCAGGTCGCAGCCCTCTCTGGGTAATTATCCCTTCGCTATGTCGCACGATTCTGTTGGGTTCTAATAGCTTGAAAATACCAGTGGCTTGCGCTTCGCTATGAATACTATAACTATGACCGTCATCCGTATGCTTGATTTCCATTACCTCATTAATTTCTCCTTCACCGATATCTGTTGTCACGGCGTAATTGATTTCTATGCGAGAGGGCATGTCCGCAGCAGAGACAGAAAAGCTAAATAGGCATAACAGCAAAATCGAAAATAAAAATTTCATTCGGATAGTCCGGGCGAATAAAGCGTAAGTTCACATATACGGGAATCCAGCACTTCAACGTGATTTTCATTCATTATGATACGATCTTCCATAAACCAGCATACAGCTTGAGGGTAAATGCGGTGTTCCTGTTGCAAGACCCGTGTGGCTAATGTTTCTTCGGTATCACCGGGTAATACGGGAATGGCTGCTTGAATTATAATGGGGCCAAGATCCAGTTTCGGTGTGACAAAATGCACCGTGCAGCCGTGAATTTTAATGCCTTCCTGCAATGCTCGTGCATGTGTTCCTAGACCAGGAAATGCAGGTAATAATGAAGGATGAATATTCATTAATCGGTTTTGATAACGTTGCACAAAGCGATCGCTCAGTATACGCATGAAACCGGCCAGTGCAATTAGTTTTGGCTGATGTGCATCAATCCTCTCTGCCAACGCGGTATCAAATGTTTGACGGTTCGGGAACGCGTGATGATCGAGAACTATCGTTTCAACACCATATTTCCTGGCAATTTCTAACCCTCTTGCATTGGGATTATTGCTGATAACGATGACTCGATCAATTTGTGATCTGGCCTCTAGCAGCGCCAGCATATTACTGCCATTGCCGGAAATCAGGATAACTAGTGATTCCATAGTGTGATTGGGGAATTGCCTGATTAAACGATAATGGTTGCTGGCAGATTGGACGTGCGCTGGCTGATCTCACCTATTTGCCACACTGTCTCGCCTTCGGTGCGCAGGCTATTGATAGCGTGCTCAGCATCATCGGGCGCTACTACAATCACCATGCCGATTCCACAATTAAATACGCGTGCCATTTCGAGATCAGTAACATTGCCAAGTTGCTGCAGCCATGGGAATAACGGCGGCATTTCCCATGAGTTTTTGTGTAATACGGCCATGACTTGATCCGGCAGAATACGCGGTACATTTTCAACCAACCCGCCGCCAGTAATGTGTGCCAATCCCTTAACAGAAAATTGCTGAATCAGCTTCAATATTGGTTTTACATAAATATGCGTAGGCGTCATGATGATCTCAGCGATTGTTTTACCATCCAGATCGCTTGATAGGTCAATGCGATTTTTCTCAATAATCTTGCGAATCAACGAATATCCATTGGAATGCGCGCCACTGGAAGCCAGACCAAGCACAATATCGCCGGCCTGGATGGCGACACCACTAATGATTCGATCTTTCTCAACGATACCGACAGCAAATCCAGCCAAATCGTACTCATTATTTGGATACATACCGGGCATTTCCGCTGTTTCGCCACCGATTAACGAACAGCCCGCTAGTTCACAGCCTTTGGCAATTCCGCTAACAACCGCAGTAGCTGTTTCCACATTCAATTTACCGCAAGCAAAATAATCGAGGAAAAATAACGGTTCGGCACCTTGCACCAGAATGTCGTTTACGCTCATCGCGACCAAATCAATGCCTATCGTGTCATGTTGCTCTAGCTGAAAAGCCAGTTTAAGTTTGGTACCTACGCCGTCCGTACCAGAAACAAGAACAGGGTTTCGATATTTCTTGGAAATTTCAAATAAAGCCCCAAAGCCGCCAATTCCGGTGATTACCTCAGGTCGTAATGTACGCTTTGCGAATGGCTTGATATTTGCAACCAGTCGATCGCCTGCATCGATATCTACACCAGCGTCACGATAGGATAATTGTTTTGCATCAGGTTGATCAGAGTTGGAAGAAATCAAGTTAAATTCTCGTGTAGTTACTGAAGAAAAGTTGCATAAAAAAGTAATTTTAACGCAAATGAATCATGTGCATGAGATGGATGCAAGAATTCATCCGGGTATTGGCTTAGACACTGCCTGCTATGACGGAAATCAGGTCGGTAAGCGGGGTTGATTATTATTTACTTCTTTTGAATTTACAATGGGCTGATTGATGGTTGGAAACGGCAATTTATCGAACATAAGGCTAGTGGTTGTCCATAAGTAGAAGTGTTTGCAATAATAAGGAATAAGCACGATTCATTGATAGCGTGCCATTGGATAACTGACGCCAGAATGTGATTTATAATATAAATATAGAAAGTTTAATCATTCAGCGTTTGGAATTCAAGACGGTATCTGATTCCTTTTATTTGATCGATCTTTCTTCTCCGTCCGACTCGCAGTTGCATGACCACACCAATGCGTCTGAAGCATATATCTTCGTCATAGAGTCTGGTATTGTTCTGAAAAGTAGCTCAATGGCCTGATGGGTGCCTATTTTAGCCTTTTCAGTATGTTTTTTAGCGACTGATCAAAAATCCGACTCCGTAAAGTATCTAAACAGAGTTTTGGGTGTATGGATCAATAGAGTAGCATTACTCTAGTCTCCGATGTAACTTTGGCGTTAATGACGCTTTTGCCGCAGGGGCCAATGATATCGTATAAACTCCAATAATAACATAGTCTTGCATTTTATGCTTGCTTCAATTCAATCCTCGTGTTGTATTTATATTACACAATAAATTGTAATGTAAATTAACTGCTGTTTTAATTATTAAATACTAATTAATTACAATATACTGTACTTGAATTGAATATCTAATTGCTTAAAAAATAGATCGTTACTATTCGATGCGAATAGTTTATTTATTATGGGATTGCGCAATGTTAAAAAGAGTCGTCGGCCTAATCCTTCTATTGATTACAATCAATGGGTTCTCACAGCAAACATTTAAGCTTAATAGTGTCAACAATGAAGCTATTATTGACTCTGATTTCTTAATCGACTCTTCTGTAGCAAAAATCAGGAAACTAACCAACACTTTCGAATCTGAATTCATAGGACCGCTACAAACTTCATTTGTGTTATTGGATACTGCTGTACCGCCAACAACTGCAATGCGATTATCGTGGCAGCCTAATCAAGCTTCGGACGGCCTTTCCACGCCAACTCCAATTTTTGTCGTCAACGGTGCTCAGGCAGGGCCTGTGCTCTGTTTAACCGCTGCTATTCATGGAGACGAATTAAATGGTATTGAGATTGTAAGGCGCGTACTTTATGGCACTAATCCTGAAAAATTATCCGGAACTATCATTGGTGTACCTATTGTCAATCTGCAAGGTTTCCAACGCTCTTCCCGTTATCTGACTGATCGGAGGGACCTTAACCGCTTTTTCCCGGGGAATCCTCAAGGCAGTTCCGCAGCGCGGATTGCCTATTCATTTTTTAAAGAAATCATCAGTCATTGTAACTTTCTCGTTGATTTACACACGGGCTCAGCAAATCGTACCAATCTACCGCAAGTTAGAGCTAATCTGCTTAAACCGGACGTGGCTGAATTTGCTCAAGCTTTTGGTATATCTGTGATTCTTCATAGTGAAGGTTCTGCAGGAATGTTGCGTAATGCTGCAGTCGATATCGGAATTCCTTCTGTAACTTTAGAAGCAGGAAAATCCATGACATTGCAAGAACAAGCAATTCAATACGGCGTTAAAAGTATTCAAACCCTATTGGATAGGATGAATATGCTGGAAACTACTCATCCATTAGATACGCCGGACTCAATTTACTATCATTCATCGTGGGTGCGCGTAAATCATGGCGGCATTCTGCTTGGCAATGTCAATTTGGGAGATAAGATTACCAAAAACGATATCCTGGGTATAGTAACAGACCCTATTACAAATATACGCAGTGAAATAATTTCACCTTATAACGGTCGAATTATTGGTATGGCGGTTGACCAAGTAGTTATGCCAGGTTTTGCAGGTTTTCATATTGGTATCCAGGAATCAGAAGAAAGATCCGTCAGAATTAATAGGAATCTGGATCAGAAATTGATAGTTCAGCATTTATCTACAGTTCCAGACTCAGAATAAATCCAGATTCAAGCTGCCACAGCAAAAAGCGGTGTTTATATAAATGCGGTTAAAGTAGTGCCGACAAGAAATTTCCATAGAGGAGAAACAAGTTCAGAAGTTCATAAATATGATTTCCTGCCGCAACAATAACCCATAAAAGCAGCCAGCTAAGATATCCTCGTACCATTGCGTAAGAATATTATTTAAGCGAATAATTTTGTTTAATCTATTTCATTATTTTTTCTTCGTTACATGAGGATAAACAACAATACCTTCAAGTCACTCATAAGCCATCAAGACCATACTTGTATTTTACATCCAAGGCCCAATTAGAAGTACATAATAATCAACTGCCTAACCCCAGCGTGGTAATAATTTCATGGCTTTAGCGAAAAACCGGATTGATAATGAAGCGTTGTATAAAGCAGAAGCATTCTGGATGCAAGCTAACAACAATTTTGATGTACCAAATATCACTTCTTTGATTGAGTTTATATTCTCTTTACGCAGAATCTCACCCTCACTTAATCATGACGTTGATATCTTAAACCGCCTCTGATGGTGCTTGTTTACAGGGATGAGATACATTTCCACACTCAAACTGGATAGTAGTGTGCTGAATTCCAAACTGCTCACGCAATTCATTATTGATTTTAACCAAAAGCAAATCATCAATGACTGCATCTGGTTTGATCAGATGCACAGATAGCGCAATTTCCGTCGTACTCATTGCCCAGATATGTAGATCGTGGACTGCTTCAATCCCCGGAAGACTGGTGAAATAAGTCTCAACTTTGTCGGGTTGAATATTTGCAGGCACAGCATCAAGCGCAAGATTTAGTGATTCACGAAGTAAACTCCATGTGCCAATACCGATAATTATGGCAATCACAAGGCTCACGGCGGGATCCAGCCACAACCAATCTGTAAATTTTATGACAATCGCCGCCAAGACCACTCCAAATGAAACTGCAGCGTCAGCCACCATGTGTAAATATGCGCCACGAATATTTATATCCTGCTTTTGGCCGGACATGAACAGCCATGCTGTAACACCATTGATTACGATGCCCGCTGAGGCTACCCAAATGACTGAGTCACTTGCCACTGGTTCGGGATGGCCAAATCTGAGGATAGCTTCCCAAGCGATAGCGCCCGCAGCAATAAGCAATATCAGTGCATTAATCAATGCAGCCAAAATCGAAGTGCGGCGCAGACCATAAGTATGACGCTGTGTAGTTGGCTGGAGTGCCAGGACACTTGCACCCCACGCGAGTAATAAGCTCAAAACATCGCTGAGGTTATGACCCGCATCCGCTAGCAGTGCAAGAGAATTTGAAAATAGGCCAAAAATAATTTCGATTGCGACGAAACTTACATTGAGCACAATCCCGATTGCGAATATGCGTCCAAAGTTTTTTGGAGCGTGGTTATGATTATGATCGTTAGAGTGGTTATGCGCCATGTATTGATTCTCGTCCAACATGTGAAATTCTTAAATTAGCGGCCTAGCTATTATGTTTAAATAGCAGACCTATAAAATAATATAACAATCTACTTTTTTCTACTGCTAAGATTTTGTTTGGGTAAATAGTTAGACTTCATGTTCTACATCTCGATTTTAAATAGAAACATGTAAAATTTAGCCATCTTGTTGGGACGTATACATAACCATGAAACATAAACTATCATGATGTGTTTTTAGCAGCAGAGAGTGGCGCAGGGTGGTATGATCTACGCTAATTTTTGTTGTAGTAATACCGCCGCTGGGCGGTATTCGTTTTTTTCTTTCCGGGAACCCGTAGATTCAAACTTCCAGTTTTTCTGGCGGTTTTTTTAATGCAGAGGTCATTCATGTCTTTCAGTATAGCCAATCTGTTATCACAACATCGTACCGATAAATTCGATTTGCACGATCGGTATTTGAATGCTCAGTTGGTCCGGGTTTTGAAAACGATTGGTTATGATCGGAATTATGAACGTGCGGCGGGTCAATATCTGTATGACGAACAAGGTAACGAGTATCTCGATTTGTTGAGCGGTTTTGGCGTATATGCGTTTGGACGCAACCATCCAACCATTGTCAATGCATTAAAAGAGGTATTGACACTCGAGATGCCCGATTTGGTGCAAATGGATGTGTCGATTTTGAGTGGTTTGTTGGCCAAAGAGATTTTAGCCACGACGCCCGATAATCTTGAGCGGGTGTTCTTTTGTAATTCGGGTACGGAGGCGGTTGAAGGGGCGATAAAATTTGCGCGTTACGTTACCAAGCGCAATCGGATTGTTTGTTGTGATCATGCCTATCATGGGTTGACGATGGGAGCCTTGTCGCTGAACGGCGAGCAGATTTTTAAGGATGGTTTCGGTCCGCTGCTGCAGGATTGCGGCTCGATTCCCTTTAATAATCTTGAGGCTTTGGAAAAAGCGCTAAGTAACCATGATGTAGCCGCTTTTATTGTCGAGCCGATTCAGGGTAAGGGAGTAAACATCCCAGATGATAACTATCTGCCGGAGATCGAGCGCTTATGTAAAAAATACGGTACATTATTTGTTGCCGATGAAATTCAAACCGGTCTTGGGCGTACCGGTAAATTCTGGGCCATTGAACATTGGGGTGTGAAGCCCGATATGATATGCATGGCTAAGGCGTTATCCGGCGGTTTTGTGCCTGTCGGCGCGGTGGCCATGACGCAGGAAATCATGGATAGCGTATTTAACCGCATGGATCGGGCGGTCGTCCACGGTTCAACATTTTCCAAGAATAACATGGCGATGGCGGCTGGTCTGGCAAGCCTGGAGGTGATCAAAACTGAAAAGCTGGTGGAAAACAGCGCGAAAATTGGTAATGATCTGATCGGAAGACTCAATACGTTGACTGGTCAATATGAGTTTCTGAAAGGAGCCCGTGGCAAAGGTTCGATGATTGCAATTGAGTTCAAATCACCCAATAGTTTTTCGTTGAAAGCTGCCTGGATGATGTTGGAAGCTGCCAATAAGGGATTGTTTTGTCAGATGGTTACGATTCCGCTGTTCAAGGAACACAGAATTCTGACGCAGGTAGCGGGGCATGGTATGAATGTGATCAAACTTCTGCCGCCTCTTACCCTGACTCAAAAAGATTGTGACCATATCATCAGCGCATTGACCAAAACCATCGCGGATACGCATCAAGTGCCTGGCTCTATTTGGGAACTTGGCAAAAATCTGGCCAGTCATGCGCTAAAAGCAAAAGCTGGTTAAACTGTCTCCTATGGGCACTGAACATTCCGGAAGCTTGCATTATCTCTGGTGGTTGATATTGGCGTGCGTAACAGGCGGACTGATTTTTCTGCTCAGCCCGATCCTGACTCCTTTTTTATTGGCTGCAGTGATTGCTTATATCTGTAATCCGATGATGAGGCGCATGGCTGGCCGGAGAATACCAAGAACAGTGGGTGCGGTGTTGGTTATGTTGCTGTTGCTTGGAGTATTTGCCGCCTTGATTCTGGTTATGGTGCCTTTGTTTGAGAAAGAGGCGGGTCGGCTGCTGGATAAAATGCCGGTCTATTTGGATATGCTGAAAAACCATGTGATTCCATGGCTGGAATCAAGACTGGATATCAGCCTGCAACCGGATATGAACGTAGTAAGGGAAGCCGTTTCAGAACATTGGAAAAGTGCTGGGGGTGTGGCCGCAAAAGTGCTGCCTTCTTTGACCAGCGGTGGAATGGCAATTGTTGAGTTTCTGGTCAATCTGTTATTGGTGCCGGTAGTGTTGTTTTACCTGTTGCGTGATTGGGATATGTTGATCAAGCTTGTCGATGAAATGATTCCGCGTTATTGGCATGATCAGATTTCTCAGTTAACGCGCGAGACTGATCAGATTCTTGCAGAATTTCTGCGTGGGCAATTGTCTGTGATCATAATAATGAGTATTTGTTATATCACTGGACTTTGGCTGGTAGGGTTGGAATTTGCGTTACCCATTGGCATGGTGGCGGGTATTCTAGTATTTGTGCCTTATCTGGGCATGATCGTAGGTTTAACACTGGCTACTTTTGCCGCCGTGATGCAATTCCAGGACTGGGGCGGTGTAATTCCCGTATGGATTGTGTTTGGTATCGGTCAAATGCTTGAGGGCATGCTGATTACTCCCTGGCTGGTGGGGGACCGGATTGGGCTGCATCCGGTGATTGTTATTTTTGCATTATTGGCATTTGGCCAATTATTCGGTTTCTTCGGCATCTTGCTGGCGCTGCCGGTCAGCGCGGTAATGCTGGTGTGGCTGCGTCATCTACGTCAGCGCTATTTGGGAAGTGAGCTCTATAATTCGTAATGATTTGTTTATCGAGCTATGACGACTAGGTAATTATCATGCAACAGCTGTTGTTAGACATTAATCCTCTGCCGTTACCTACACTGGAAAATTTTCTGCCAGGGCGCAATGCAGAATTGATGTACATGCTGGCAAATATTCTGTCAGGGAAAGAAAAAGAACGCTTCATTTATTTGTGGGGTCATCCTGGCTGTGGCAAGAGTCATTTGTTGCAGGCAGTCGTTAGGGCGAGTACACAAAAAAACGTAGAAGCGATATATAGTTGCGCTAAGAATCATTGCCGGATATCCGTCGACAGCGCTGTAGATTGTTTTGCGATTGACGATATTGATTATCTGGGCGTCCCTGAACAGGCTGAATTATTTAGTCTGTATAATCAGTTGCGCGATGAGGGCCATGCATTGCTGCTGGTAAGCGGATCCATTGCGCCGGCATATCTGAATATGCGACAGGATCTGGTTACCCGCTTGGGCTGGGGGTTAGTGTATCAGGTGCATGAATTAACGGAAGAAGAAAAAATACAGGCGATGCAGGCACATGCTGCTGATTGTGGTTTTACGTTGTCTCAGGAAATTTGTCTTTATTTATTACAGCACAGTCAACGCGATTTGCCGTCGTTGATGATGACACTGAATGCGTTGGACCGTTATTCTCTGGTTCATCAGCGTCCCATAACCATACCTTTGTTACGAGAATTATTACAGGTGGATTCATGAACTTAGCATTATTTGATCTGGATAACACGTTAATCGCAGGCGATAGTGATTTTCAGTGGGCACAATTTCTGATAGAAAAGAAAGCATTGGATCGTGAGTTGCACGAAGCCAAGAACATTGAATTTTATGAGCAATATAAAGCGGGAACGCTGGATATACACGAATTTCTGGATTTTCAGTTAAAACCCCTGGCACGGCACTCACGTGCTCAACTGGAGGTTTGGCGCAGTGAATTCATGTGCAAGAAAATTATGCCGTTAATTGCGCCAGGCACGCGGCAGTTAATCGAAAGGCATATGCTGGATAATGATTTGTGCATCATCATTACTGCAACTAATAGTTTTGTCACGGCCCCAATTGCCCAGGCGCTCGGCATCAGTCATTTGATTGCGACTGAGCCGGAAGAGAAAGATGGTGAGTTTACCGGCCGGGTTTCTGGAATACCATCATTCAGAGAAGGAAAAGTCGAGCGGCTGGAGGAGTGGCTGGATGTACATAATCTCACCTGGCTATCGTTTCTCCGAAGCTGGTTTTACAGTGATTCTCTCAATGATTTGCCCTTGCTTTGCAAAGTGACGCATCCGGTTGCTGTAGATCCGGATCCCACTCTGAAGAGGCACGCAGAAAGCAATGACTGGCCGATAATTAGTTTGCGTTAACAGATAGCCGACTGTTGTTAGACTATCTGCATTGCTGCCGCGGTGTTAAAGGCAGACTCAAGATGCGCTTTATTATGCATAAACTATGCTTCTTTTACCTGTCTTTGCCTTGCATCAGTTGCTTTTGAAACGTTTTTCAGTGACCTGTTAATCTTCCTGCCTTAATTGCGGAAACAAAATGACATCGCGAATACTCGGACTGTCGGTTAACAACATGACCAGGCGATCGATGCCAATACCCTCACCAGCAGTGGGCGGCAAGCCAAATTCCAGCGCACGGATATAGTCTGCATCATAATGCATCGCTTCACTATCGCCAGCATCCTTGGCTTTGGCCTGCTCCAGGAAACGTGCTGCCTGATCTTCCGGATCGTTCAATTCGGAGAATCCATTGGCGATTTCTCGTCCGGCGATATACAGCTCAAAACGGTCGGTGATTTCAGGGTTGCTGTCGTTGCGGCGCGCTAAAGGGGATACTTCCGCGGGGTAATCGACGATAAAGGTGGGTTCAAATAACAGATGTTCGGTGGTTTCATCGAATAACGTTAGTTGCAAGCCGCCGATACCATCTTTAGGATTGAAGTGAATATTCAATGTCTGCAATCTATTAATCAGAAAGTCACGGTCATTTAATTGTGCGGCAGTATAATCCGGATAAAATTTCTGAATGGCCTGGGGGATGGTCAAGCGCATGTAGGGCTTGGATAAATCCATTGCTTTGCCTTGGTAGGAAATTCGCGTGGTACCCAGTACTCGCTTGGCTACGTGCGCCAGCATTTGCTCGGTGAAATCCATCAGATAAGTAAAATCCTGGTAGGCTTCATAGAATTCCAGCATGGTAAATTCAGGATTATGTCGCGTAGAAATGCCTTCGTTGCGAAAATTTCTATTAATTTCAAAAACTTTTTCCATTCCACCCACAACCAGACGTTTTAGATATAGCTCGGGAGCGATGCGCAAAAACAGCGCCATATCCAATGCGTTATGATGTGTGGAAAACGGTCTTGCCGATGCTCCTCCAGGAATTGGGTGCATCATCGGTGTTTCAACCTCCAGATAATCGTGTTCAACAAAGAACTCACGAATTGCCTGGATTACTTTGGAACGGATAGCAAATACTTTGCGTGTTTCTTCGTTAGTAATCAAATCAAGGTAACGTTGACGATATTTTTGTTCCTGGTCGGCCAGGCCATGAAATTTTTCCGGTAGTGGACGCAAGGATTTTGTTAGTAATTGTAAATCAGTGACCCGAATTGAGAGTTCACCCGTTTTGGTTTTGAACAAAGCGCCTTGTGCACCCAGAATATCACCCAGATCGTAATGCTTGAATGCTGCGTGCACAGGTTCTCCGGTGTGATCATTCGAGATATACAACTGAATGCGCCCGCTCATATCCTGTATGGTTGCAAAACTGGCTTTACCCATGACGCGTTTTAGCACCATGCGGCCTGCTATTTTTACAATCGCTGGCTGTTCTTCTAGTTGTTCTTTAGAGAACTCATTAAATTGTTTAAATAATTCTGAAGTTAAGTGATCGCGTCTGAATGTATTAGGAAAAGCATTGTTGGTCTGGCGTATTTCAGTCAGTTTGGCACGGCGCTCTGCGATAATTTGATTTTCATCCCGGATGACCGGTGGATTTTCTTGGATCATATTAAGTTGTTGTATGGAAGATACATTTAAAAGCAGTTATTTATTTGATGGGATTACTTGCCAAAATTATTTCTGGTTTAATTATTTTGCAACTGAGGTGGTTAACTTTTTAAGTTTACTATCGGTCCGTATTATATACATTCTGTTTTGAGGTGTGCTCAGATGTGTGATTTATCATAAGATATTATTATTGTATGACCTAAACTTATTAAAACTCATGTCGTATGTAAGCATGCAATATTAACTGATAAATAACATGTTTTATAATTTTTGTAGATTTGTTGTATGAATCTTCACAAAACCTTATGCAAGAATTCAC
Organism: Nitrosomonas supralitoralis; assembly: GCF_003011925.2. Taxonomy (GTDB): domain Bacteria; phylum Pseudomonadota; class Gammaproteobacteria; order Burkholderiales; family Nitrosomonadaceae; genus Nitrosomonas; species Nitrosomonas supralitoralis. Next base: position 19,564 of record NZ_PXXU01000004.1, on the reverse strand, counting down.
ATAAATTTAACACCCTGTAAGTAATAATGGTTATTCTAGTTTTACGTTTATTTATAGGCATCAATGTTTACTGAATCGATTTCAAACATATTGTCTACTGATCGTATTAAAGTTCTTCTGATCGACCCGCATCCGATTGTTTTATTCGGATTAAGTGCGATGCTCGAGGACAGTGAGGACTTTGAAGTTGTGGAAAGGTTTGATTCAGCGGATCGTGTTAGGGAAGTATTGAAGCTACAGAAGAAACCTGATTTGGTACTGATGGATCCTCATGTGCCTGGAGTTGACGGTCTTAATCAGGTAAAACAGGTAAAAACTCTGCTTGGAAATGAGATCAAAATAGTCATATATACTGCTGCAGTCAATCAGGCAGAGACCTGTGATCTGATCAGAATGGGCATAAAAGGTATTTTGCTCAAGGAAATGTCAATTTTACAAATCCCGCAATGTCTAAAAAAAGTACACGTTGGTGGAGAATGGTTGGATCGCCGTTCCATGAGGATGGCGTTCGAACAGATTTTGCAACGAGAATCAGCGCATCAAGTTGTTTCTACACACTTATCCAGTCGTGAAATGTGTCTGGCTGCTTTAATTGCAAAAGGTTATAGCAGTAAATCGGCCGCGCGGGAATTACAGATTACCGAAGGCTCGGTGCGGGTTTATCTCAATCGTATTTATTCTAAATTACATATTTCCAGTCGCCTGCAGTTGGCGCTTCTCTATAAGGAAAACGGACTGAATTAATAACTCAATCCGCATCGCCAGCATAGTAATTGTAAAGCACTCCTAAATTCTCAATAATCATTTCAACTGAAAATAGTGAGATCTACTTTTTTCGGTTGAATGATTTGCAAAAACTCATTCCGAGTAATCAACAAATTCTGTCCAGCCAGTCAACTCAATAAATTCGTCTGCCTGTTTCCGAGATGGTGCTGATGACATGTTGCAATTTGGCAAATGACTGCTGTTGTTTTGCAAGACATTTTTTGAGAGTAAGTAAATTCCTATACATTATTCTTACGCAAACAGGTGGCTAGAGAATGCCCCGGTCTGCACAATTTTTAATCAATTTTGTTAACATCTGATAACGGGTTAAATTAACATCCTGTAGCTATCTTCGCATTAAATTAATCCCTATTCTCCATTGCGCATACATGGCCATATTACAAAAATGACGTTTGTGGGTGCTGTAAAAACGAACGTCATGACTAGTAATCAGTTTTTGAGCAAATGCCGATCAATAAAGAGCTTAAGTATCCACAGAGATACGCTGTGTTATTGCATGGGACATCAAAGTCAATCAACTCTTTTTGATCCGGTTACGAGCGAGAACAAAGCCTGCACTGGGAATCTTGCCAGCGCATAGCTTGCAGAATCTTGAATTGCAGTTGAGTGGTTGACTGTAAGTCACAACTAACCGGCGGCTAAAAATTTGTTGGCATAGATCTTTTAGAAGGACGATGCCAAAAGTTATGAGGGCTGAAATTCTATAACAGAATTAAGGAGGGGAATAATTATGAGTAAGAAAATTATAAATTCGACCTATTCCGGCAAGCAAGAGAAAGCAGTTGCCAGATACATGCAGGAGGTCCGGGATATTGTCGCAGCCAAGCTTAGTCGTAGAGATTTACTTAAACTGGGATTGACTGCGAGCGCGGGGGGGCTAGTGTCGGTAAGCGGCACTGCGTTTTTTCCAAATCTGGCGGTTGCGGGTGCTTCAAATATTCACATTAGTCCACCTTGCAACAAACCGTGGACTGATTTGTTGCCAATTCCAAAAACCTGTGTGCCGGCTGCGGGCGATGTTTTTTCGGGGCCGCCAGAGGATCACTACGGATGCAAGGAGAAAGACAATCGCTGGCACCCGGGGATGAATGACTATTACGACTTTAAAGAAGGTCGTACAGAATCCCATCAGCGCTGGGATGAATTGGGCGGCAGTGCAGCTATCACGGCCAGGTATGAGTTGATGGCCAAGGAAATCGACTGGAATTTTTATTCCGACGTCGAGTATCCCGGTTTTAACTCCAAAGTATGGACCTATGTTGACTTAAACAGCGATGCGATCGGCGTGCTGCGCATTAAAGCGCAATATCAGAAACCCATAATCATGCGGATGTACAACGGATTGCCCAAGAATGGCAACGATAACCAGGGATTTGGGATCAATCAGATTACGCCGCATCTACATAATGCGCACAATCCCCATACTTCGGATGGTGGGCCGATGCGCTTTTACGATAGTGGAACCTGGTGGGATCACTGGTACCCCAATATTCGTGCCGGCTTTGCCAGCACGCATAAAAATGGAACAACCTACAATGGGAACTGGTGTCCCGGAGACTGGCAGGAAACGCAGAGTACGTTCTGGTTTCATGATCATCGTTTCGATTTCACTGCGCCGAATGTTTACAAGGGTTTGGCATCTTTTTATACGCTGTTTAGTGATGATATCAAGCTCGATACGGATGATGAAACCACCGGGTTACGCTTGCCCAGCGGTGAATATGATATCCCGATGCTGATTACCGACAAATCATTCGACAGTACCGGGCAAATGTTCTGGGATCCGTTCATGACCGAAGGTTTTCTGGGCGATCAACAAACGGTTAATTTTAAGATCAAACCCAAGCTTTACGTGAAGCGACGCAAATATCGCATCCGTTTTCTAAATGCCGGACCGTCACGATTCATAGAAGTGTCGCTTAGTAATAACAGCAATTTTACCCGCATTGCCAACTGTGGCAATTTGTTGCCGAAAGCGCAAATCGTACCCAGCATTCGTTTGGGCGTAGCCGAGCGTGGCGATGTGATCGTGGACTTTAGTCAATATGCACCGGGTACGGAATTTTATCTTGAGAATCGTCTGGAACAGATCAGTGGGCAGGGGACGACGGGCAAACGCCTGGCATCCAGTGACAAAACCAGGTTACTGAAATTCATCGTCAGTGATGAAGCTGTGATGGATGAAAGTGCAGACATGTCAACACTGCAAACGCAGACTATGGTGCCGATGCCGGTAACGGCTAAAAATCCGGCCGTCAAAAAACGCAGCTTCAGCTTTAGCAGTCTCAACGGTGCCTGGGTGGTTAATGACAAGCTGTTTGATCCGGGCGTTATCAGCGCATATCCGGTGGATGGAACTTCCGAGCTATGGACACTAAAATCCGGCGGTGGTTGGTCTCATCCCATTCATATTCATTTCGAGGAATTCCAGCTTGTGAGTCGAAACGGTAAAGCGAGCAATCTGGATATCGAAGATAAATCGCGCAAGGATGTGGTGCGTATCGGCCAGGCTGCAGTTGGCACTGCCGGCTCAGGTGAAGTGCAGTTGTACATGCAGTTTAGAGACTGGCATGGCGATTATCCGATGCATTGTCACAATGTGGTGCACGAAGATCACGCGATGATGGTGCTGTGGAAAGTCGTTCCACCGAATGATCCCAATGCCGGTAAGTAATCCAGCCATGACACAGGAGAATATTGCCATGAACAAGAGAGAATTTATCAAAAATGTGGCTGGTGCCACTGCTGGACTGGCTGCTTTAGGTTTTGGCGCTGCATCAATGGCGGCCAGTACGCAGCTAAATAACACTACTGTGAGACCGCAGAATGCTGTCGAACAACGGCGTCGGGATCGCTTTCCGAACGTGCCATTGCTTACGCATGAAGGTAAAGAAGTCCGTTTCTACGATGATCTGATCAAGGATAAAGCGGTATTCATCAACTTCATGTACGCCCGTTGCGGGAATATCTGTCCCGGCATGACGGTGAATTTGAAACGGCTGGAAAATGAATTTGGCGGCAGAGTCGGGCGTGACATTTTTATGTATTCAATCACGCTGGAACCGGAGCACGATACTGTGCCTATGTTGAAAGCGTATGCAGAGAATTTTGATGCTGGCCCGGGCTGGAAATTTCTGACCGGAACCAAGGATGATATCGAGTTGTTACGCAGAAAGTTGGGTTTCGTAAACTCGGATCCCGTGCTGGATCAGGATAAAACCGAGCACATTGGTACCCTCAAGTACGGCATCGAGCCATTAGAGCGATGGGGAGCTTGTCCGGCATTGGCTAACCCGAAAGCCATCGCCCAATACTTTTACTGGATGGAGCCGAATGGAACGAGACCGGTGCATGGGTTTGCGTACCCTCAGGCTGAGAAAGTAAGTCAGCAGCAAAGAGAGCGTGTGAAACATACGATGTAATAATTTATAAAAAATAAATGAGTTCATTGGGTAACAGTACTTTTTACAGTTGTTTGTTTTTGTTATTCGATTTGCTTAAAAATGGAGGTGTATTGTGAGTACGTTAAAAAATGAAATTTTGAGTTTTGGGGGTGTCCGTCGTGGTATCACCTTTGGTTGGAGCAAATGGTTTGCGCCAGCATTGATATGTCTGGGGCTAGGCATCGGATCAGTCCATGCAGCTACGGTAACCACATTGGTGCCCAGTGGCATGACGGTACCTTTAAATGGTTTTATTGCCGAGGGGTCTTTAATTAATCCAGGTAATGGTTTGAAGTATCGACATCTGTGGATTCCAGATCATTTAAATGGCTTGTGTCGTGTAGATCCGCATCTGGATAGTCCAACAGGTACTGTTTATAGTTTGAATTTAAATACCTGTGCGGCATTACCCTCCGGGTCGACAGTTTATGATCCGCAATTGCAATTTATTTACATCGCGGATGAAGTGGCGAATAAAGCCAATCAAGGATTGGTGCGTAGATCGTTCAATCCAAATGGTGATGGCGGACATGGTTTGATTGGAACGACTGCTACAACATTAGGAGGGGGAGGAAGTTGCGGTATTGCTGGTAATCGTCCAACTTCGCTAGCGCTAGGACCGGATGGCAACTTGTACCTGACTTTCTTCAAAAGTGGCAATATTATGAGAGTCAAGGGTCCCAATAGCGCTTCTGTTCCTTGCGGCAACTTTGCCTCTGTGGCCACTTCCGGTCGCCGGAATTTCGCTTTGGCGTGGGTAGGCCATAATTTGTATGGTTTAGGGGACGCCAGCCCATGGAGAATTATCAATGCGGATCAATGTGCTACACCCACTAATCCAAGTTCATGTGGCTCAGAGGATGTGTTTACCGATGCGGCGCTAATCCCTGGTGGTATTAGTAGCAACCAACTCGGAAAATCATCGGCCGGGAATGTGCTGTATATTGCGGATATCAACGCAATTACCAAAATCGATGATCCAAACGGTGCTGCGGTGGTGACGACTAACTGGGCGACCGGGATGTCAAATCCAAGCAGTGTAACGTTTGATACTCGTGGTCCCGCTGTTAATAACCCGGATATTTACGTGGCTGATGATCCTACAGGCGGTAACGGTCAACTTCAAGGGCGGGTATTTAAAGTGAGTGCTAACGCTGATCCATTCCCTCCTTTGGCACCGACTGCGGTTCATGCAGATCCGACCGGAAATGGTGCTATTGTGAGCTGGGCGCCAGGAAGTTCCGGAAGCACACCGACGATAAGCTATACGGTTAATATTTTTGATAGTACGGGTCTAACTCAGGTACTGCCGCCACAAACGACAGCCCTAGCAAGCCCGGCTCCAACGTCGTTAGCGGTAGCTGGCTTGATCAATGGCAACACGTATACTTTCACAGTTGCCGCAAATAGCGCAGCAGGTTCGAGTGCACCATCGGCTCTGAGTAATGCAGTAACGCCGCAGGCGCCGATTGCACCTAGTGCTCCTCAGAATTTGAGTGTTATTACGGGTGGCAACATTGCAGCGGTCTCATGGGCTGCACCGTCATCAAATGGTGGAAGTCCGATCATTTCTTATTCGCTCCGGTATCATGCGAGTGGTATTGGGTCACCAATTTTTATTGACAATATACCTGGAAATTTGACAGCAACACTTGTTGGCGGATTACTTCCTACTACTGAGTATGAGTTTTCAGTTATCGCTATTAACGTAGCGGGAGAGAGCGATCCGTCTAATATCTTCTTGGCAACAACCGCAACGGGGCCTGCTCCTAAACTAGATGTGGCATTATCAATGACTGCTACTGATGTACTGTCAGGAGCAGATTCTGTTATTACCATGCTGGTGACCAACACCGGTGGCGTGAGTGTTCCTCAGGTTCGTTTGGATGCTGTATTACCGTCGACGGGTTTTGATAGAGCAACAATACCTACCACGACTACACTTGGAGTATGTTTGCCGGAAGATCCTTTAACCCATACGTTGATATGTAATCTGGGGCAAATGAATCCGGGACAATCTGCAACAGTCACGATTACTTTGAAAAATGTGACTGCGCAGATTACAACCAATGCGACTGTAAGGGATTTTCAAGTTGAAGTGGGTGGCGTCACAGAATTGGTGGATGAAAATCCGGTGGATAACATTGGATCGGTTACGACACATATTTTGCCTCCTCCACCAGAACCGCAACCTGTGACAGACTTGCAAATCAATTCCGGTTCTGCAAGTAATGCAACATTGAACAATGTGTTGACCTACTCCTTCGGTATAAAAAATGGTAACGCAGTTGCCAATGACGTAGTCTTTACGTTGCCGTTACCAAGTCAATTTTCGTTTAGTGGTGCTTCGGTCAATGGCACTCCTTGCAGTACCGCTATGGTAAGTGGAGTCTTAACGGTAAATTGCAATATTGGCCAGCTTGCTGCCGGGGCGCAAAGATCCATCAGTGTTGCAGTCATACCAACATTGAGGGGAACCTTTGCAGTAACAGGTTTTGCAAATTTTGCTGGTTTTAATTCCGACCCTAAGCCGTCTAATAATACGCGGACAATATCAGTGACTGTGAAGTAATTAGCAGCTAGAGTTGCTGCGTCATCTAACCACTGGAATGAAGTATGTTCCAGTGGTTTTTTTATTTCTGCGGATTTGATTTTCAGCCGTTTTCGGCGGGATGTTTTTTGGGGTCGGTGATAATTGATCCTGTCCGCTGAAGAAAAGTATTAGGCTGCTACCGCGACTATTTTTTGATATTTGTGTTGGTGTTATTAACATCTGATAACGGGTTAAATTAACATCCTGTAGCTATCTTAGCATCAAATTAATCCCTATTCTCCATTACGCATACATGGCCATATTACAAAAATGACGTTTGTGGGTGCTGTAAAAACGAACGTCATGACTAGTAATCAGTCTTTGGACAAATGCGATCAATAAAGAGCTTAAGTATCCACAGAGATACGCTGTGTTATTGCATGGGACATCAAAGTCAATCAACTCTTTTTGATCCGGTTACGAGCGAGAACAAAGCCTGCACTGGGAATCTTGCCAGCGCATAGCTTGCAGAATCTTGAATTGCAGTTGAGTGGTTGACTGTAAGTCACAACTAACCGGCGGCTAAAAATTTGTTGGCATAGATCTTTTAGAAGGACGATGCCAAAAGTTATGAGGGCTGAAATTCTATAACAGAATTAAGGAGGGGAATAATTATGAGTAAGAAAATTATAAATTCGACCTATTCCGGCAAGCAAGAGAAAGCAGTTGCCAGATACATGCAGGAGGTCCGGGATATTGTCGCAGCCAAGCTTAGTCGTAGAGATTTACTTAAACTGGGATTGACTGCGAGCGCGGGGGGGCTAGTGTCGGTAAGCGGCACTGCGTTTTTTCCAAATCTGGCGGTTGCGGGTGCTTCAAATATTCACATTAGTCCACCTTGCAACAAACCGTGGACTGATTTGTTGCCAATTCCAAAAACCTGTGTGCCGGCTGCGGGCGATGTTTTTTCGGGGCCGCCAGAGGATCACTACGGATGCAAGGAGAAAGACAATCGCTGGCACCCGGGGATGAATGACTATTACGACTTTAAAGAAGGTCGTACAGAATCCCATCAGCGCTGGGATGAATTGGGCGGCAGTGCAGCTATCACGGCCAGGTATGAGTTGATGGCCAAGGAAATCGACTGGAATTTTTATTCCGACGTCGAGTATCCCGGTTTTAACTCCAAAGTATGGACCTATGTTGACTTAAACAGCGATGCGATCGGCGTGCTGCGCATTAAAGCGCAATATCAGAAACCCATAATCATGCGGATGTACAACGGATTGCCCAAGAATGGCAACGATAACCAGGGATTTGGGATCAATCAGATTACGCCGCATCTACATAATGCGCACAATCCCCATACTTCGGATGGTGGGCCGATGCGCTTTTACGATAGTGGAACCTGGTGGGATCACTGGTACCCCAATATTCGTGCCGGCTTTGCCAGCACGCATAAAAATGGAACAACCTACAATGGGAACTGGTGTCCCGGAGACTGGCAGGAAACGCAGAGTACGTTCTGGTTTCATGATCATCGTTTCGATTTCACTGCGCCGAATGTTTACAAGGGTTTGGCATCTTTTTATACGCTGTTTAGTGATGATATCAAGCTCGATACGGATGATGAAACCACCGGGTTACGCTTGCCCAGCGGTGAATATGATATCCCGATGCTGATTACCGACAAATCATTCGACAGTACCGGGCAAATGTTCTGGGATCCGTTCATGACCGAAGGTTTTCTGGGCGATCAACAAACGGTTAATTTTAAGATCAAACCCAAGCTTTACGTGAAGCGACGCAAATATCGCATCCGTTTTCTAAATGCCGGACCGTCACGATTCATAGAAGTGTCGCTTAGTAATAACAGCAATTTTACCCGCATTGCCAACTGTGGCAATTTGTTGCCGAAAGCGCAAATCGTACCCAGCATTCGTTTGGGCGTAGCCGAGCGTGGCGATGTGATCGTGGACTTTAGTCAATATGCACCGGGTACGGAATTTTATCTTGAGAATCGTCTGGAACAGATCAGTGGGCAGGGGACGACGGGCAAACGCCTGGCATCCAGTGACAAAACCAGGTTACTGAAATTCATCGTCAGTGATGAAGCTGTGATGGATGAAAGTGCAGACATGTCAACACTGCAAACGCAGACTATGGTGCCGATGCCGGTAACGGCTAAAAATCCGGCCGTCAAAAAACGCAGCTTCAGCTTTAGCAGTCTCAACGGTGCCTGGGTGGTTAATGACAAGCTGTTTGATCCGGGCGTTATCAGCGCATATCCGGTGGATGGAACTTCCGAGCTATGGACACTAAAATCCGGCGGTGGTTGGTCTCATCCCATTCATATTCATTTCGAGGAATTCCAGCTTGTGAGTCGAAACGGTAAAGCGAGCAATCTGGATATCGAAGATAAATCGCGCAAGGATGTGGTGCGTATCGGCCAGGCTGCAGTTGGCACTGCCGGCTCAGGTGAAGTGCAGTTGTACATGCAGTTTAGAGACTGGCATGGCGATTATCCGATGCATTGTCACAATGTGGTGCACGAAGATCACGCGATGATGGTGCTGTGGAAAGTCGTTCCACCGAATGATCCCAATGCCGGTAAGTAATCCAGCCATGACACAGGAGAATATTGCCATGAACAAGAGAGAATTTATCAAAAATGTGGCTGGTGCCACTGCTGGACTGGCTGCTTTAGGTTTTGGCGCTGCATCAATGGCGGCCAGTACGCAGCTAAATAACACTACTGTGAGACCGCAGAATGCTGTCGAACAACGGCGTCGGGATCGCTTTCCGAACGTGCCATTGCTTACGCATGAAGGTAAAGAAGTCCGTTTCTACGATGATCTGATCAAGGATAAAGCGGTATTCATCAACTTCATGTACGCCCGTTGCGGGAATATCTGTCCCGGCATGACGGTGAATTTGAAACGGCTGGAAAATGAATTTGGCGGCAGAGTCGGGCGTGACATTTTTATGTATTCAATCACGCTGGAACCGGAGCACGATACTGTGCCTATGTTGAAAGCGTATGCAGAGAATTTTGATGCTGGCCCGGGCTGGAAATTTCTGACCGGAACCAAGGATGATATCGAGTTGTTACGCAGAAAGTTGGGTTTCGTAAACTCGGATCCCGTGCTGGATCAGGATAAAACCGAGCACATTGGTACCCTCAAGTACGGCATCGAGCCATTAGAGCGATGGGGAGCTTGTCCGGCATTGGCTAACCCGAAAGCCATCGCCCAATACTTTTACTGGATGGAGCCGAATGGAGCAAGGCCTGTTCATCGGGTGGCAGCAGTAGGGTAGGAGCAGTAAGGCTATTAATGAATCGGTTTGATGAAGTTTATAACTATTGAATTAAATTTATAGCAATAGAATTGTTATATGAGTAATGCTTTAGGGTGTGGTGACTTCAAACTTCATTGGATCGGATCAATCGTAGTTGTTATTTATGGCTTGAGATAAGAGTGATTAATAGCTTTCTGTTACGTGCGTACTTAAATTTTTACCAACGAGTTAGGAGAAATCATGAATACAAATATTTTTCGTCGGCAATACCAAGGGACCGACTATAAAACCCGCATAAAATGGGGCTTATTAATTATTGGCTTGCTGGGCTGCGCGCAAATGTCAGGGGTGTACGCTAAAGGAGGTACCGCTAAGCCCCCTAGAGGTGCGATTGCACCTTTCGTCGTTCCAACGCTGCCAACCCCTACGCCTACCGGAGGAACCTGGGCGGGGATTCATGGGTTTGATGTTACTGGATTTATTACCGATGCCAGTGATTTTACTATCACTGTCAATAGCACCAGGATCAAGATTCCTGATAACATGATCGTACAGATGCCCGCTAACACCCTAAGCTGGGATGATGTTCATGCGGTTGGTTATTATGATGCTGTTAATAATATTACTTATCCATCTTTGTTGGATCATAGGTTCGAGGCCCATGTTGTGGGTAATATTGTCAACGGTGAATATATCGCCGGATTGATTTATATTTCTCAGAGTTCGGCTGCAGTGGGTTCTGGCTTCATTTCAGAAATCGACTACAGTGACGGCTCGATCTACGTCAGTGCCGCGCAAGGTGTGAACGAGAAAGTGCGGCTCAGGATCAATGACCCGTTTGGCCGCTTCGGACGAGTTCATAGTCCTGATCCTCGCTTTAGCGTCGACGATGCCAACCCCACCATCCATAGTGGCACCGGTTACCCGATGTGCGTTCCGCGCACCGACCCAGTAGTGGAGGATGATGCATTATGTCCACAGAAGAACCGGCCGAAGGTCTTGAATGGCTGTCGTAATTTCAGTCAGGCGGGTATTCCGTTGCCCGTCAGCGGTGAGTTGAGTCCACCAATCGCAGGCCAGGAGTACTGTAGTCAGTTTGTGATGAAAGCGGTTCCCGGTACGCCTTCTAATGCAATTTATATTCAAACTACTGGCAACCAGGCGGGACCAAACGATCCGGATGCAAGGCAGCAGGCTCCTTTCCAGGTCGGGGATTTTATTTCTTATTCCGGAACTTATGTTGAAAACGCTGAAGGCGTGGGTTATTTCTCGGTGCATACGATAGAAGCCAATGTCGGTATCTTCACCCAGGCTGGTACCCAACCGGCCTATCTGGCGATTGGTGAATTCGGTGTTGGCACCGCTGATCCTACTGCCACCGCAGTCAATGGTGCGGCTCAGGAGACCCAGGATCGTATCTTTCTGGAAGCAGCCACTACTGATGTTCGAACACCGGTGGATATTTTTATGGTTGAAGTCAATCCTACTACGGGTGCTCCAAGTTATCGCTGGGTAACGCCATACGAGATGACCGGCGAGTGCAATCCAGCAACCACGCTTGCTGCGACCTGCCTGGAGACTTCCGGCGGCATCACCACCCAGTATACTGGGCCACAAAACCAACGCGCGAGGATTCGCGCCGCCAAGGCGATTGCTGGCATGTTAAGTGCGCCCACTCGCAATATGGTTGTGATGCAACGTACGACCTGCCCTTTGATAGGAACACCTTTGGGTGGCGATCCTCCACGAACCTATAACCAGGCTGCATTTGATACTTGCGTAAATGCAATACCACTTGTTGCTAACGGTTTGAAAGCTGGGTTTTATGCAGCACCAGTTTTCGAGTTTATCTTTGGGGAGAATGCCAAAGCGGGTGATCCGATCATTCCAAATGACCTCTGGCACCTACCGTTCATAGTATATGGTGAGGGTCCTGATGTCGGCCCGTTGAGTCCGACACCTTGGTAAAGCATTTGCCGAGTCGCAATTTGATAATGAGTCATGACTTTGAAAAAAGTAATTGATTAATAGCATCTCAATCATTGTTTAAAAAAACCGGCTTCGTAAAGACGCCGGTTTTTTTATAATGGAACTTGAGCCAGGAAACATTTTTCAACGGCCTGCTAATGATACTGCATGTTAGCAGTTTGGATACGCCAAACCTTGCTGAATTGAATTCTGATCAGAAGCAACTCAATAACCAGGTGGACAGCATCATTTGTGGCTAGCAGAACACAATCGTCAGCTTTAAGATTTTTGCACCACCGGAATGAAGCAGTTCCGGTGGTTTTTTCTTGATGAGGGAATTAAAGCAATTTTATACTTCTTAAATAAATAATTAAATATCTTCATATACTTGAGCCAAGAATGTTAACATTTGTTAATGCCGGAAAATAACTAATGTTAATTGTAAAAGCTATCACTTATTAACTATTCATTTGCAGCTGTTTTCGCTACGATAAGTATGAATAAATTCTTTATTTTTGGTCGAATGTTTTTGAATCGATATCAAATAAAATGGCAATTTTGTACGAAAAACGAACCAGTGCGCGTTTTATGATGCGATGCCTCGTCAATCCTGATGCGGAACGCGGCTGGTCGACAGACATCAGTGCTACGGGAGTCTATTTCGTGGCTCAACAAAGCATGCGCAAGAATGAAGTTGTTAACCTGACGATCAAGCTTAATAAGGAATATGTTGTGCAATGCGAGGGCATGGTGATCAGGACAGATAAACAAATCCAGGGGTATGGGATTGCGGTTCAATTTACCAAGATGATGTTTGGTTAATAGGGTCGGGTGGCAACTTATCGGATGGTGTCAGCTAACAAGCCGTTGAAAAACTATCTGTGTTGCTGCTACGGTGTTAAAAACAGGCTCAAAATGCTCATGATTAAACATACGCTACGCTTTTTCGCCTGTTTTTGCCTTTATCAACTGCTTCGAAAATATTTCTCAACCGCCTGCTCAGTGACTTTTCTGCCGATCACTGCAGGTTTGCCAGCTCAACCCGATTTCTACCTTTATGTTTGGCCTGATAAAGTGCCTCATCCGCTTTTTTCAATAGCAACTGCTCATCCAGCGTTTCTGCTTCTGTACCAATCGCGACACCCAAACTGATGGTAACGGAGACGAATGTTTCCTTGGTGTGAATTTCTTTACCAGCGACAGCATTACGAAATCTTTCCGCAACTCTTAACGCGCCATCCTGATTATAGGGCGAAATGATTGCCAGAAACTCTTCGCCGCCATAGCGTCCAATGTATTCATGGGAACGGGCCGATTGACTCAATCGATTGGCAATTTCACATAATACCGCATCGCCTGCAAGGTGACCGTAGGTATCATTGATGATTTTGAAGTGATCGATGTCGATCATGATGATTGAAATGCCATATCCTCCTCGTTTGGCACGCTGGATTTGTCTGTGCAGAATGTCAAATATGGCAGGGCGGTTGAGTAGCCCGGTCAGTGCATCGTGTGTGACACGTTGTTCGAGAGATTTTTTCTGCGCCTTGAGTTGCTTGTTCAACTTCACCCCTCGGTACAATTGGTTTTTCTCAATTAGAACAGATAGCTGACTGGCGATTTGTAATGCTAGATCCTGATGTAAATGTAACCCCTGGTAAACATTTTTCATGCGACTGGAAAAGAAAATAAATCCGATTGGTTTGCTGTCGGCAAGCAAGGGACAAATGAGGCAGGAACGGATGCCTTCGCTAAAAATAGCTTGCGTAAGACGAGATCTTGAATATTTTTGCAAGTGTACGTTTAAATCATCGATAATCAGCATGTCACCGGGGTTTATAATTGCCAGTAAGCTGCTGTCAGTGGTGGGGATTGTCAGTCCGGTGTTTAGTATCAATGGATCATATTTGGCGCGTGACCAATGTAGTTTAAGTTTGCTCCCTTCATTTTCGAGCAATGCCAGGCTAATCCGGTCGTAAGGCAGGTGATCCTGGAAAGATTCATAAATATGGTTCAGAACATCGATTAAGTGGAGATTGTGGTTGCATTCGACCATAATCCTGTAGAGAGATTGATTTCTTTCCAATTGTTTCTGGAGATAGTTGGATAATTTTTCCAGCGATTTCCCAAGCTGACCAATCTCATCATCACCGGTTGGGATATCGAATGCGAAATTGCCCTGAGACATCGCTTCAGTTGCTCTGAGTAAGGCCCGGATTTGATCATTCTTTTTCATGTCTGCGCGCAATCCATTAAAATGATAATGTACTTTAAATCCTTACATTTAGGGACGTATTTTATTAATCACCTCACTCCTCTTTGAGTAATTGTCAGATCATTAATTCACAAGAATCAATTTGTCTGCTACGGCTCAAGGAGGGGGTATGCCCTTGCAGAGAAAAATTTTTAAAATAATGCTTGGCAGCATCAGGTATTTAAATACGGTCAATGCTAAAATCTTTAACCGAATTTTAAGGTTAGTGTATAAATAAGATGATAGGGATTTTAGTGCTCACTCATGAAGATTTGGGAGATCATTTGATTCGTTGTGCGAGTCACGTGGTAGGTATGATGCCGCGACGGTTGTCGCATTTGGGCGTTTTTACCCAGGATGACCCTGAGGACGTATTAATCAGAGCGCGAGAATTGTTGGAACAACTCGATAGCGGGGATGGTGTGCTGATATTGAGCGATATGTTGGGAGCGACACCCTGCAATATTGCCAGCCGATTGGTACGACCCGATAAAGTGGAGTGTCTTGTCGGTGTCAACTTGCCGATGCTGGTGCGTGTGCTGACTTATCGGTATGAACCGCTATCCGATGTCATCAAGAAAGGATTAAGTGGTGGTCAGGCAGGCGTGATACAAATTAATGCGAAAGAATCTAATCATGCAAACTAAGGAAATAGAAATTCTCAACAAACTGGGTTTACACGCGCGCGCATCAGCAAAACTGACCAAACTGGCCAGTCAGTTTAATTGCGAAGTCTGGGCGACACGTGATAGTCGTCGCGTCAATGCGAAGAGTATTATGGGCGTGATGACGTTGGCGGCCAATAAGGGTTCGCGGATTCAGCTCGAAACCACGGGCGATGATGAAGTTGAAGCGATAACTGCACTGGTCGCATTGGTCGAAGATTATTTTGGTGAGGGTGAATGAGCTTTATTCTTCATGGCATAGGCGTATCGGAAGGCATTGCAATTGGTCACGCGCATCTGGCTGATCCTGCAGCTTTGGAGGTAGTGCACTATTTGATTCCAAAAAATCAGGTGGAGAAGGAAATTGCGCGGCTGAATAGTGCTTTTGCTGTAGTGCGAAAAGAATTCGGGGCATTGCAACAATCTGTTGCCGACGGTCATGCGCGAGCAGAGTTCAGTGCATTTCTGGATTTGCATTTGATGATTCTGGATGATCCGGTACTGTCAGAAGCGACTCGCAGCATGATTGCACAGACATATTGCAATGCCGAATGGGCTTTAAAGCAACAGATGCAGGAGTTGTTGACTCAGTTTGAAGCCATTGAGGATGCCTATTTGCGAGAACGTAAGGCCGATGTGAAGCAGGTGGTTGAACGTGTACTCAAAGCGATGCTGGGGCACCCTGGCTTGCTACCGGTTGCGACCAAGATGAGTGGCGACAGTATTCTGGTCGCGCACGACTTAAGTCCTGCCGATGTGATGCAATACAAACAAAATCAATTCACCGCTTTCCTGACCGACTTGGGCAGCCAGACATCGCATACTGCGATTGTTGCACGCAGTCTCAATATTCCTTCAGTCGTGGCATTGCATCACGCACATCAATTGATTCTGGAAAACGACTGGCTGATTGTCGATGGGACCCACGGCATCATAATTGTAAACCCGGATAAATATGTTCTGGATGAATATCGCCTGCGGCAAAGCCAGTTCGAACTGGAAAGGAAGAAATTACAACGTCTTAAAAGCGTTGCTGCGGTGACATTGGATGGCACACCGATTGATTTATACGCAAACATTGAGTTGCCGGAAGATATTGCGCAAGTCAAGGAAAGTGGCGCTGCCGGCATCGGGTTGTTTCGCAGTGAATTTTTATTTCTGAATCGCGATGATTTGCCGGGTGAGGAAGAGCAATTTGAAGCGTACCGCACGGTGGCGGTGAAAATGCATAAGCTGCCAGTCACCATACGCACATTCGATTTAGGCGCGGACAAGAGTCTCAAAGGGAGTGAACAAGTTGCGACTAATCCGGCATTGGGTTTGCGCGCGATTAGATTCAGCCTGACAGAGCCCAAGATGTTTCACAAGCAATTGCGTGCTATTTTGCGTGCTTCCAGGTACGGCGAGGTGCGTATTCTGGTGCCGATGTTGTCCAATGTAATGGAAATCGATCAAACATTGCATTACATTGAGTATGCCAAACAGACTTTACGCGATGACAAAATTCAGTTTAATGAGCATATTAAAATCGGCGGTATGATAGAAATACCGGCGGCCGCGTTGTGTCTCGAATCTTTTATGCGCAAGCTGGATTTCTTATCGATCGGCACTAACGATTTAATTCAGTATACTTTAGCGGTTGACCGGATTGACGATGCTGTGGCGCATTTGTACGATCCTTTTCATCCTGCGATACTCTGGCTGGTTTCGCACATTATCCAGAGCGCCAATCGTGCCAAAGTGCCGGTATCTATCTGTGGCGAGATGGCGGGTGACAAACAGTTCACACGCTTGTTGTTAGGGATAGGATTGCAGCAGTTTTCCATGTATCCGTCGCAGTTGCTGACAGTAAAAAACCAGATTCTGAAAAGCCACTTGCCTGATATTATTCCATTAGCGCAAAAAATCATCAGGACGTACCAACCCGAAAAGATGGCTGCGTTGCTGGCTAAATTGAATGACTAGTATGCGCTGATTTATTGACGATATAATGACTGACGAAAAATTCGGTTGTTGCTTGGAATTCTCCTTTTATACAAATGCAAGATTCAAAATCAGTGGGTGTGGTTATCCCCCAATACGTACAGATTGATAAGCCATTGCAGCTGAAAAGCGGGCTGTCGCTGGATAGCTATCATTTGGTGTATGAAACCTACGGACAACTGAACGCTGCAAGATCCAATGCTGTTTTGATTTGTCATGCACTTTCCGGCACTCATCATGTGGCTGGTGTTTATGCGGATAATGAGAAGAGCGTCGGTTGGTGGGATAATATGGTCGGCCCGGGCAAGCCGATCGATACCAATCGGCTTTTTGTCATTGGCGTGAATAATCTGGGTGGTTGCCACGGCTCTACGGGGCCGGCCAGCATTGATCCCCGCACTGGCAAGCATTATGGCGCGAGCTTTCCAGTGGTGACGGTGGAAGATTGGGTCGAGACGCAAGCACAATTGGCTGAACATTTAGGGATTAAGCAGTTTGCCGCAGTGGTGGGCGGTAGTCTGGGCGGTATGCAAGCGATGCAATGGACACTGGATTATCCTGAAAAAGTTCGTCATGCGCTGGTGATCGCGGCCGCTCCCAAATTGACCGCACAAAATATTGCATTTAATGATGTTGCCCGCCAGGCGATCATGACCGACCAGGAATTTTACGGTGGTAATTTTTATGCCTATGATACCCTGCCGCGACGTGGCTTGCGGCTGGCGCGCATGCTGGGACATATCACTTATCTTTCCGACGATTCGATGGCGGCGAAATTCGGTCGCAGTTTACGCAACGGTGAACTTTCTTTCGGTTTTGATGTGGAGTTCGAAATCGAGTCGTATCTGCGTTACCAAGGCGACAAATTTGCTGATTTATTCGATGCCAATAGCTATTTACTGATGACTAAAGCACTGGATTATTTTGATCCAGCTGGATCTTATGATGGCGACCTGAGCTCGGCATTCCGGGTAGCCAAAGCAAATTTCCTGGTGATATCGTTTACCTCGGATTGGCGTTTTTCACCCGAGCGTTCCCGGGAAATTGTCAAAGCCCTATTAAAAAATAAGCTTAATGTAAGTTATGCGGAAATTACTTCCAGTCATGGCCATGATTCGTTTTTGATGACAACGCCTTGTTATCATCAACTGGTGCGGGCGTATATGGACAATATTTCTATTTAGATAAAAATGAACCTGATCATTATTTATGACTGATACCATAGCACCATCAACCATTGCATTACGCCCGGATTTTGCCGCCATTGCGGAATGGATTAATCCTGGCGCGAAAATACTCGATTTGGGTTGCGGTGATGGCTCGTTATTACGCTATTTACGCGATACGCGTAACGTCTTTGGTTACGGTGTGGAAATCGATGATGATAACCTTCTCAGTTGCTTTCGCAATGGTATTAATGTAATTCATAATGATCTGGAAGCGGGATTGTCCAGCTTCGCATCGGATTCGTTCGATTATGTCATTCTGTCGCAGACCTTGCAGGCTGTGCGGAACACCGAGGGTATCATTCAGGAAATGCTGCGGGTCGGCAAGGAAGGAATTATTTCCTTCCCCAATTTTGGCCACTGGAAAAACCGCATGCAAGTAGTTTCCGGACGTATGCCTGTGTCAGAAACATTACCGTATAATTGGTACGATACGCCCAATATTCATCTTTGTACGCTGGGTGATTTTGAAGTACTGTGCCAGCAATGCAACGCACGAATTTTGGAGCGCAGTGTGATGAATAAACATTATCGCCCAGTAAATTTCCTGCCAAACTTAAGAGGAATGCTGGCGTTTTATCGTTTTGAAAGTAGAGACTAATAGTGATGGCAACACGTTTAACAGCAAAATCTTTACGCTCCATTTATCAGCTTAAAGTAACCCTGAAAGGCATGCGTCCGCCGATATGGCGCAGGATTTTAGTCGCTAGTACGACTAAGCTGGATGATATTCATCTCATTTTGCAAATCGTGATGGGCTGGACCAATTCCCACCTGCACGAGTTTTTTCAAGGGCAGGATCGTTACGCTGAGCCGGATGAAGAGTTTCCTTCAGATGCTAAAGATGAGGCGCGATATCGTTTAGATCAAATATTGAAGAAAGAAAAGGAAAAGCTGACCTACATTTATGATTTTGGTGATGGTTGGGAACACGAAGTAGTTTTGGAAAAAATTCTGCCATTTGAAACCAGTGCTGCTTTACCCGTTTGTCTGAAAGGTAGCCGTGCTTGTCCGCCGGAAGATATTGGGGGAATTGGGGGATATATGATGTTTTTGGAGGCGATCTCTGATGCGGCACATCCGGAGCATGAAGCTATGCTGGAATGGATTGCTGGAGATATTGAAGGCCCATTTGATCCCGAAGCATTTGACCTTGCCGAAGTCAATCAACTGCTGCAAAGTTAATCCGCAACCGTTGCCTTATGCATGAATTCATGAGCCCGGCTTTTTGAAGTGAGCAACGGGTATTTTCATGTGTTCCAGCGCATTGAGTTCTGTTGCAGAAAACCCTGCTTTCAGTCTTGTTTCATGGTCAAAAGGGCCGCACATCTGCCCGGTAAAGTATTGGTTGATTAGTTCCAGAAACAATTGCTCAGAATCCAATCCGCGTTGTAGGCATAAAAAAT
>NZ_PXXU01000039.1 GCF_003011925.2 Nitrosomonas supralitoralis | reverse complement strand
TAAGGATAGAGATAGACTTGAGAATGCTGCATGCGAATGTTATCACATAGCAAAAGAAGAGTCTTGTCGCTGGAAGAAGCAACCTAAGGCTGCTTATGCTTAAGCAACAGGAGGCATTTGTATTGAATTCTTCTGGGTTATTATTTTTTTCATTACACGATTCCACGCAATCCCAAAAATATCTGACATTGCTTCGCCGATTGTGAAATCACTTGGATCGTGTTTTTGTGCTGAAATATGGTGGGTATGGCGTTTGCAAATAAGTTCCAAAGATTCTTCGTAATTGTTTGGATCAAGATTTTCTACTGAATAAGTGTGCAGCAACGAAAATTGATGTGATTGTAGTAATTGGTTCCACAAGTCTTCAAGTTGCAAGGCTGTATCGTCTCGTCCTGTTTTCCAAAGCACATCTACCATTTCACCAAAAGCCCGAACTTTACCGTATTTTCTTTTTGCAGTTTGTATTGGAACTCCAATAAATTTCTGAAAAGCGTTCAGTTCCACCTCATCATTCACCAACATATTTGATAAGAGAAATTCTGCATCAAAAAACTTTAATTTCCCCTGTTCTTTTAGAAGTGGCACATTTAAACCCTGCATCTCCATCAAGGCATTCACCGCCTTTCTAAGTTCAGGTCTGGCGATAACTATAACCGCTTCTTCGTTGGATAATCCCTTCTCTATGAAATATGTTACAGCTTCCGCACGCGTAGCGGCATCGTGACATACTTTAACAATGTGATTACCTGCAGCAGGGTCAGTTAAAATCTCTAATCCGGAATATTTTTTCATACCTCCTCACAATATATCCGTAATAAGTTTTTTCTCAAGAATATGAAGAATTTTTTCTGTTCATGGAATCAATGCTCTTAAACTTGCAGACTCTACATTCAAAAATATTTATTTGAACATTGTCGTTTTTGATAGCAAATAATGCCATAAGTCTATCAGAAAATATGTTATGTAGCGATTTCCGTTAAGTAGGCAATCATATCTATCTATGAAATTTTTAATCAAATTGCTACCTTAGTTTAATCATCACACAATATAAATAAAAAGCCTTCTGAGAAGGCTTTTTATTTATATTGTGAAGGAGAAAAACCCCATAATGCAACAACTAGTCATAAGCGATCTTTATTATTCAATTCAATTCTTATAATAAGACCGAATATTCTGTGCCCATGTTTGGTCAGCCATATTGGGCCAGTTATCTTTATCAAAGCCCGGCGCATTTTTTAGTCTTTCTTTTTCTTCATTCAGCACAAAACATTTGTTAGCTGGATCAAGCTTTAATACGTCCCACGGTACTGCAAAAAGCTTTTCTCCTATCGTTAAAAACCCCCCGAAGGACAAAACGGCGTAACATACTTCTCCCGTTTGAGTGTCTAACATGATTTCTTTGATGTCTCCTAAATCTTCATCTTTATGATTCCGGACTTCGTTTCCAATCAGGGTATCGGCACCCATCAATCGAGGACCAGGTCCATCTTGCTGTTGTTGATTTTTATACATACCATACGTATCGCGTTCTTCGTAACTCATATTTGCCTCCAATTGAAAGTATCGTTATTGCGTTTTTTTATGGTCGTGAACCACGAACAAGTAGTTTTCTCCAAAGCTACCACTAACCTGCATATACTTACTTTGGCTTTGAATCTATTTATTTGGAAACTTTTTATAGATTTCAATTAACCATTCAATCGCTATAATTTTCAGCTTCGGTTTAAAGCTACGTGTTTAATAATACTAAAGAGAATACATTGGTTCTGTACGGCAACGCACAAGGGGAGAACATGCTTTGTACGAAGCGGGCTCACTTGATTGGACAATTTTTCCCATATCTTAAGTGGAAACACTGCGGTTAAAGCCTGCCCTGCTTTGCCTGTAGAACATGAAAAATATTTTTCCAAGCCTTGTTTTGCATCCTATACGCGGCTGTAGGCGTGCAGATATACCTCTTCGTATTCGATGCTCTTCCAAAGCCGTTCGACAAACACATTGTCACGCCAGCTACCCTTACCATCCATACTGATTTGGAGGCCGTTGTCCTTCAGCAGCTCGATGAATTCCAAGCTGGTACATGTATTCTTATTGTCAGTATTGAAGATAACCGACTTGCCATAGTGCTTAATTGACGCATCTATGTGCTCTATTCCTGTGACATTTATATTATCGATGACTTTTGTTGCAGCATCCTGGGATACATTAAGCTTGTCTCTGCAAACTTAAGAATTATTTCCATGTGCCTTGGCCGCCTCTGCGTGTTCGACAGCTTTCGCCATATTAATATTCACATTTTCTCCAAATCCAGTTTTTGCTACATATTCTGATGCACTGATTTGGCTACTGAAGAAAAGCGCTAAAATCCCGATTGCTAAAATAGTTGATATTCTTTTGATGATTTAATCACCTCATTTTTTACGATAAAAATAAAACATCAATTGTTACCTTGCTGTTTTTGATCATTTGAGTGACGTCAATCGGTTGATTTTGATTTGATTGAACTAACTGGTCCAGCCTTTGACAGCTTTCTTCCAATGGTCGAATTGATCACTGATGCGCTGAGTCAGCGTTGGATCTTCTTTCTTTAATTCTGCTTGTAAGTTATCCAAATCTGTTGAAAGCTTATCTACACTCGCCTGATCAACGCCGGAAAGGCTTGTGTTTTTGGCATCGGATAAACGCTTCTGCACATATTCAAGTGTAAAACGCGCCTTGTCATATTGCCTTTCGCTCAAGAATGCTTTAGCAAGCGCCAAATTTCCAGAGATCGCCAGGATTGGATCGTCGATTTCTGTTTCATCGATAATGGCGCTCTTAAAAATTGCAGCAAGCGCGCTCTGTGCCTGGCTATATTCTTTTTTGCTTATATCCTGAAGAGCGTTATCCAGACTTGTTTTTACTGCAGCCAGATCGACCATGACATTGATGTGAACCAAACCAGCATCTGTTTCCTTTATCCCCATCTCTTTTGAATGTTTGAAGATAGTTTCATAATCGCTGATCAGGAGTATGTCATCCATGACGGGTACATAGCGTTCCTTAATCGTTTGACTGCCATCGTACGTTACTTTGCCGTACTTAAATGAAGAATTAATCTTGAGTTCTGGTGATTGCGTCATTAATTCGGTTTGGATGGCCTGTGCTTTTTTAATATAGCCGGAGGCTTCATCAGGAAGCTTGATATCCAATGCAAATTGCGCAAGATTGATGTGCCCCATCATTTTATGTGTAAGCTGGAGCGTTTGCTCGCGTTGCAGTTCAATAGGTGTCTTCTCTTTAGTTGGTTGATTCTTTGATGCGTCTGTAGCGAACGCTATGCTCGGTAGCACAAAAAAGGCAGTCAGAAAATATCCGTAGGTGAATATGCTTTTACTCATTTCATACCTCCATGCTGTTAAAAGATATAGCGCACCATAGTTGATAACATTTATTATCACTCAGCGTGATAGCGACTTTAAGGGGATGTATGCAAGCGATTCGTTAAAATATTGCTAAAAATCTGTTAAACCAGATTATTTAGGAGAAAATAATGTGATGTGCGGTTTTGGAATATGTTCTGAGTAGGGTTATATAAATATATAAGTCTTCTGGTGCTCGTCACGGAATTCAAACTCATGGCAACGGGAATATTGAAATTAATAGTGAATCCTCTACAGAATAAAGTAAATGACGATTTCTCTGCATTTAGCTCATTGCATAGAAAAAACACAAAAATTAAAGTATTTATTGAGTTTTTAACATTATCTTGATATTAGCTAGGCTAGACTTACAGTGTTTTCTATTACGGCATTGAAAATTCATATGAAGTTTTATGCATCTTATCAAGACACTTTTTTCTATCCTAACTGGCCGTTGAAAAACGTTTTATAAGCAGCTGATATAAGGCAAAAACAGGCGAAAAAGCGTAGTTATGCTTAATAAATAAGCATTTTGAGCCTGTTTTTAGCTCTATAGCAGCCGCAGATAGTTTTTTAACGGCTTGCTAAATGAGCTGTTGAGTTAGTAAGTTTTGCCTGGCTTAGTTTTTATTTGGTTTTTAATTTTGGACCAAGGACGTTTCCATGAGAGTGCTGATAATTGAGGATAATCAGGACATCGCCGCCAGTATCTTCGATTACCTTGAGTTCTTAGGGTACACGGTTGATGCTGCGGGAGATGGGGTGACAGGTCTACATCTGGCGGTCACCAATGATTACGATGTAATTATTCTTGACTTAGGTTTGCCGGGTATCGATGGGATCACGCTATGCCGCCGACTTCGCACGGATGCGCAACGGTTAATTCCTATACTTATGTTGACCGCTCGTGACTCACTCGAAAATAAATTGGATGGCTTCAATTCGGGTGCGGACGACTATATGGCAAAGCCATTTTCTCTCAAAGAACTGGCGGCGCGCATTAAAGTATTATCTGAACGGACCTGCCGTACCCTTAATCCGCAACTAAAAGTTGGAGATCTTTCACTCGATTTGAATGCTCATGAAGTTTTTCGCGCAGGTAAACATATCATCCTTAATCCGACGCAGTTCCGAATATTGACGTTTCTGATGCAAAATGCACATCGTGTCATCGAACGCAAAGAAATTGAGTATGCAGTTTGGAAGGAAGATCCACCGGATAGTGATGCCCTGCGTACACATCTTTCCAATCTGCGACAGATTATTGATAAACCATTTGGCCGAGCGCTTTTACATACTGTACGTGGTTTTGGGTATAAATTCACCGACAGGAATGCTGAAGATTAATCGAATCGGCCGACGTATCGTGTTTGCGTTTCTAATTTTTGGAGTTACGCTGGTCTTTGTTTTCGGGGTGATTCTGGTTATTGCATTGCAATCATTTGAGGCAAATATGCTCGATGACATACTCTATACAGAGCTTCAAGAATATCAAATGCAGATTAAGAATGCAAAAACTCTGGGATTCCCCAATTCTCGTATGACTATTCACACTTATATTACACCATTCGATGAAATAGACGACATGCCAGTGCATGTGCGTGATCTTACACAAGGCTTTCACAACGTTACGTATAATGATCGATACTTCCGAGTATTGGTCGAGCATATCGGCGAAACTCGTTTTACCGTGCAGTTTGACGAAACGAGTATCCGCCAGCATGGGCGTGATTTTGTCTACATGGTTTGGTTATGTTCAATTATCATTCTCATCATTGCATTAGTTATCGGCTGGAAAGTGTCACTTCGAGTAATTAATCCTATCAAACAGCTTGTTAAACAAGTCTCTGCATTTAAGCATCAGCCAGGAGAATCCCTGGATTTGTCAGTCTTCAGCGATGATGAGATAGGCATTCTGGCCGAAAAATTTCAACACCATCATGAACAATTGCAACAGCTGTTGATTCGGGAAAAGGAATTTGCGAGCAATGTGAGTCATGAGTTAAGGACACCCGTTACCAGCATCAGCTTGGCGGCAGAATTAATGTCTGCGAAACCTAATCTATCTGCTTTAGAATTCGGGCGAATTCGTAGAATTCAACGAGCTGTCGATGAGATATCTGAATTGATTGAGACATTTTTAATGTTGGCACAAATTAAAAACGAATCGAACTTATTCCATGATGATTGTGCATTGATGCCAATAATTCGCAAGGTAATTGAACAACAGCGTGTATGGTTGGGTGACAAGCCAGTCGAAATGATAATCGAAGAAAAGGAACCGTTAAAAGTGAAGGCACCCCCAGGAATTCTCAGTGTTCTGGTTGCCAATCTGGTACGAAATGCATTCCGATATACCAATCAAGGTACTGTTACAGTATCAACAACAACTAGTCAACTGATAGTTACAGACACTGGCGCAGGAATCAATGCAGCAATGCAGGCTCAACTATCTGAACATACTGTGAATGATAATTCTGGTAATACAGATAGAGCCAGATTAGGTCTCTCGATTGTTCAACGTATTTGTGAGCGTTATGGCTGGACGCTTTCCTTTAACAGTGCGGAAGGACAAGGGTCGCAATTTACAGTATTGTTTTTTTAGCCTTTTTGTTATAGCAATGACAAAAATATCCGGGTCATGGCTTGCGATTCTCCATGGTCTTGTCACGGGGTTATTTATTAGATTAGTTGTGCCAGTAGGTTTCAAATCTAAAGAGTAGCTACAGACAAACGCTCCGGAATGCTTGCTGTCCAATT
This sequence comes from Nitrosomonas supralitoralis, assembly GCF_003011925.2. Classification (GTDB taxonomy): domain Bacteria; phylum Pseudomonadota; class Gammaproteobacteria; order Burkholderiales; family Nitrosomonadaceae; genus Nitrosomonas; species Nitrosomonas supralitoralis. Next base: position 27,986 of record NZ_PXXU01000039.1, on the reverse strand, counting down.
GAATTTTTGTTGAATTGCTGCAACCAGTGCGGCGGAATTACTGAGTTCGCCATGCACGACGTATATCTTTTGTGGCATTTTCTGGAAGTGACCGAGCCAATTGAGTAAGTCGGCCTGATCAGCGTGTGCTGAGAGGCCGCCGATCGTGTATATGGCTGCTCTAACGGGAACTTCCTGACCAAAAATTTTAACAACACGAGCGCCGTCTACGAGCCGCCTGCCCATGGATCTTGCCGCTTGAAACCCGGTAATCACTATGCTGCATTCGGGTCGTCCCAGATTGTATTTGAGGTGGTGCTTGATACGTCCGGCATCACACATGCCGCTGGCTGAAATGATGATGATGCCGTGTTTGATGTGATTGAGTTGCATTGATTCTTCAATATCCTGCACAAAATGGATCCAGGGTTTTTGAACATTGTCGCTCATCCATTGCAATGCGTCTGTGGATTCCTGGTCGAGCAGGGAAAGGTGTTGCAGCGTGATTTCAGAGGCTGCTTGCGCCATTGGTGAATCCACATAAATTTCCATTTTTCCGAGTTTGCCTTGCCGATAGAGATCAACCAGCAGGAATAGGATATCCTGAGTACGTCCAACCGTAAAAGCCGGGATGATGACGTTGCCGCCTTTATGAATCAATGTGTCATTAACAGCATGGACCAATTCATCAAGAGTATCGGTCATACTACGATGCAGTCGGTTGCCATACGTAGATTCAATTAACAGAATATCAGCTTGATGGATAATCGCAGGGTCCCGTACAACCGGATGACCGGGTTTTCCGAGATCACCGGTAAATACAATTTTTTTATACCCTGAATGTTGTTTTACCCAAAGCTCGATAATGGAAGAGCCGAGAATATGCCCGGCATCGCGAAAGCAGCAGCGTATTGAAGGGTGAGGGTTAATTTCAGTATTGTAATTGATGCGATGCAATTGCCTCAGCATCGCTTCTGCTTGCGTAACAGTATAAAGTGGAGCGAAATCTTGAGCAGGTCGACTGTGGCGACGTGATTTATTGCGCCACTCGATTTCTTTTTCTTGAATGTAGGCGCTATCCTTGAGCATGACTTGGAGTAGATCGGCAGTTGCTGCGGTGCAATATACCGGACCTCGGAAGCCCCACGCACTCAGCCGCGGTAATAATCCGGAATGGTCGATATGGGCATGGGTCAGCAATACAAAATCAATGGTTTTAGGATCGAATTTAAAAGCGGTACGATTCTTTTTATCCGCCTCTCGTCCACTCTGAAACATACCGCAATCAACCAGAAATCTTACGGACCCAGTTTCAACGAGATAGCTGGAACCGGTTACTTCACCCGCTGCGCCTAAGAAAGTCAATTGCATGATAGATATCTTCTTATCAATAAGTCATAGTGTATCCAATATTTGCAGCGTTCCACTGATCAACAGATCCATTTCCTGCTCATTGATAATGTAAGGCGGCATGAAATAAATGGTTGTGTCCAATGGGCGTAACAGTAGCCGTTGTTTCAACCCGGCTTGAAAGCACTTTGCTGAAAAATCGGGATCATCAGTCTTAACTTCAAAAGCCCAAATCATGCCGCAATTGCGAAAGTTTATGATTTTAGGATGAGTTGTGAGTGGAACTGCAATTTTATTCAGATACGCCGCTTTGATTTTGTTGGCATCAATGACCTGATCCTGTTCAAAAATATCCAGCGTGGCTAATGCTGCGCGACAGGCCAGCGCATTGCCGGTATGTGAATGTGAATGTAAAAATGCATGCGCTATTTTGTCATCATAAAATGCCTGGAAAACCGTATCGGTGGTCATGACGACCGAGAGCGGCAGATAACCACCGTTCAGACCTTTTGCTAGACATAAGAAATCCGGTGCAATATCAGCTTGATTACAAGCAAATAAAGTGCCTGTGCGACCAAAACCGACCGCGATTTCGTCGGCAATCAAATGTATTTGGTACCGATTGCATATTTCCCGGGCGCGTTGCAAATAAATCGGATGATACATACCCATGCCGGTTGCACCTTGTACCAGTGGCTCAAGAATAAATCCAGCGATCTGTGAGTGATTTTCAGCTACATACTGTTCGAGCGCGGCGGCGGCGCGAATGGCGTAATCCTGTGCGGATTCTCCGGGTTCCGCATAGCGCCAGTCGGGTGTGGGGACATGTGCACACTGGCGCAGTAGTGGCGCATAGGTTTGCTTAAAAATGGCTACATCGGTCACCGATAGTGCGCCCAATGTTTCACCGTGGTAATCATTTTGCAGGCTGATAAAATGGTTTTTCTGAGGTTGTCCGCACAAAAGCCAGTAGTGAAAGCTCATTTTTAACGCGATTTCAATTGCTGAAGCGCCATCGCTGGCGTAGAAACAATGTCCGAGTGTGCCAGGGGTTATCTTTTGCAGCCGTTCCGATAGCGCTACAACCGGTTCATGAGTAAACCCTGCCAGCATGACATGCTCTATTTTGTCGAGCTGATCACGAATCGCGGCATTGATATGAGGATTGCTGTGACCAAAGAGATTGACCCACCAGGAACTGATCGCGTCCAAATAGCGATTGCCGTCAGCATCGTGAAGCCATACTCCTTTCCCGCTGACCACAGGAATGAGCGGAAAAGCTTCGTGTTGCTTCATTTGCGTGCATGGATGCCATACGGCTTCAAGACTACGCTGTTGCAAATGTGATGTGGATAATGGCGTGTTGTGATTGATTTTGGTCATTTCAATTGGCTAATCAAGGTACGTGAATCTCAGGAGATTGTTGCAGATAATAATCGATAGTGGTGAATCACTATTGTAGACTATGAGAGGGCGTTTTTCTGTATTTTTGACCTTGTCTCGGATCCTTGGTACATTCAGATATTCCATAAAATTGCTGGTTTCCCGCAGGTATGAATTCAGATATTGATACTCCCCCATCGGTTTTGTTGCCCAGCAACGATCCACAGCGTGTTTTGCTGCATAATGAAGTACATGCCCGTCCGAGTCAGCGCATCCAGTTGCCCGCGCTGGTGATCTATGTGGCTGTAATCAATGCGGGTATCACCCGCGAGCAGGAATGTGAGCATTTACGTCGTCTCCCCGGGCAACAGGCACTGATGCCCGAGCAATTGCAAAATAATTTTTTACAATTGTATCTACAAGACTATGTCTTAAGATGGGAGCGTCACACCGAGTTTACACGCTATTCCGTATTACAGCACTTGCCTGAAGCAGCACAACTTGGAGCATTAGATCCTGAGTTAGTGGTTTATGTTGCGCTGCCGCGAGGATGGTTGGCTGACATTCCTGGAAGAACTTTTGCGGCTATCGAGCTGGCAATGGTAGAGGGAGAATTAAATCAAGCGGACAAAACGCTTGAGCTGGCGCGCAATTGGTTTGACGGTAATCGAGTGGTAGCGTCCTTGATGGGAAGAGATGGACATTCACTCGCAGTGACGGATTTTCAGTTGCGTTCAAGCGGTTTTGAACACATGCTGGTAATTATGTCGGCTGAAGCATCCGAGACACGGGCTGGGCGGGTTGCGCAGCGACTGCTCGAAATTGAAACATATCGGTTAATGGCATTAAAAGGGCTGCCATTCGCCAAGCGACTTATTCCTGAATTAACCAGCGCCGAGCAACAACTTTCTAATATCACGGCGCAACTCGAAAATAAAGAGAGCTCTGCTCAGGAATTGCTCGATACGCTGATCAATTTAGCTGCACACATTGAGCGTGCTACGGTCGAGCATGGTTATCGTTTTGCAGCGACACAAGCCTATAACAAGCTGGTGATACAACGTATCAGCGAGCTCAGAGAACAAGCCATATCAGGTACCCCTACCATAGGGGAATTCATGCAACGTCGGCTTTCACCGGCGATAGCTACAGTGGAAGCAACCGCTCAACGGATGAGCTATCTTTCTGCACGCATTTCACGAGCAAGTGCTTTACTGCGCACGCGTGTTGATATCCAGACAGAATTCCAGAATCAGCAGTTATTGGAAAAACTTACTCGTGGCCAGGAATTGCAATTGCGCTTACAAAGTACCGTGGAAGGTTTATCGATTGCGGCGATTTCGTATTACGTCATCAGTTTGCTGCTATATCTGGCTAAAGCAGGCAAAGCAACCGGCTTGCCGATACATCCCGAACTGGTTGCCGGATTGATGATTCCAGTCGTCGTGTGGTTGGTCTGGCGTGCCACACGACGTATCCACGATAAGTTCTTTAAGCTATCTTAACTGCTAATCCCTTGCTCCAGATGTAATTGCAACAAGCGATCATATGTTTGCTATGGTTTTGTTCTTCCCCCAGCGTCGACAGCCGGAATAAACACAATCTGTGTGGTGTGTCAGTTAAACCTTGATGAGTTATCTGAATATCACCTGCAGTTCAAAGCAGACATGTTAAAATCCAAACCTCAAAAAATTTTAAAATGACATGAATTTCCCTGTTATTACAGCGTTATCTCCCTTGGATGGTCGCTATCACAAAAAAGTTGAATCTTTGCGATCATATTTCAGCGAATTTGCTTTAATTCGTTTTCGAGTGCACGTTGAAATCGCATGGCTTAAAGCGTTGAGTCATGAACCTGAGATCGTAGAAGTGCCGAGTTTTTCAGAACAAACGCAAATGCAACTGGATAATTTGCTGGAAAACTTCTCGCTGGAAGATGGAGAGGCGATTAAAGCCATTGAGGCGACGACCAATCATGATGTAAAAGCGATCGAGTACTGGTTAAAGCAGAAGCTAGCCAACAATATTGAAGTGGCTAGAGTGAGTGAATTCATACATTTTGCTTGTACTTCTGAGGACATTAATAACCTATCGCATGGTTTGATGCTTAAAAACAGTTTGCAGCAAGTGATGTTGCCTGCACTCAGCAAGGTTATTGACCAGTTAATCGAGTTGGCACATCAATTCGCAGATATTCCAATGTTGGCCCGTACTCACGGGCAGCCAGCCACGCCAACAACATTGGGTAAAGAAATAGCCAATGTTGCATATCGCCTGCAGCGGGGGAGGGAACAGCTCGAATCTGTCGCGATTCTCGGAAAAATTAATGGCGCAGTGGGTAATTACAATGCGCACTTGTCCGCTTATCCGGATTTGGATTGGGAAAAATTTGCGCGGTTTTTTGTTGAAAGGCTAGGGCTTGAATTTAATCCCTACACGACTCAAATTGAACCCCATGACACGATGGCAGAATTGTTTGATGCGTATGCAAGGATTAATACAATCCTGCTGGATTTGAATCGCGATATTTGGGGATATATTTCGCTTGGTTATTTTAAACAAAAAACCAAAGCGGATGAAGTCGGCTCTTCAACGATGCCGCATAAAGTCAATCCGATTGATTTCGAGAACTCGGAGGGTAATTTGGGTATTGCTAATGCATTATTGCGTCATTTGAGCGAAAAATTGCCAATATCGCGCTGGCAAAGAGACTTGACCGATTCAACAGTCCTTCGCAATATGGGCGTGGCGTTAGGACACACCCTGTTAGCTTATGATTCCTGTATTAAAGGCTTAAATAAATTGGAGGTTAACACCTCTGGAATAATGATTGATCTGAACAATACTTGGGAGGTACTGGCGGAGCCGATTCAGACCGTGATGCGTCGTTATGGTGTGGCAAATCCATATGAACAATTAAAAGCATTAACACGAGGCAAGAATGGAATGTCTCAAGTAACATTGCATCAATTTATTGGTTCTTTGAACATTCCAGAAGCCGAGAAAGTTCGTTTGTTGACATTAACTCCGCAGAATTATGTTGGCATGGCTAATATTTTAGCCTTGAGAATAAAGAAATAATCCAATATCCAGATAGAAATCAATTGCTAACTGATAGATCTCTATTGGAGAGTTTGCTTGCAACATAAAATAAATCCATTCAAGGCTTGAAATTTCATCGTGCGATCCCAATATCGCTTGGACACTCATTAGGAGGAATGATGCAAGGATCAGAAAATTCACACAAACCGGATATCAATCAAGCTGATATGGTTGATACTAAAGAAGAAGCTAATGTTCCTGGAATATCCAGCGATGCAACCATTCAAACTGGCGAAATTAAGGAGACACAACCTGGTGTCGAGCAATTATTGAAAGATGCCGAGATCAAAGCGGCCGAGCATCATGATGCTTGGTTGCGTGCAAAAGCGGAAACTGAAAACATTCGCAAGCGTTCACAAAGTGATATTGCAAATGCACATAAATATGCCATAGAAAATTTTTCTAGTGAATTATTGAGCGTAATGGATAGCTTAGATGCGGCATTGGCAGTTGAAAATGCCAGTGTGGAAAGTTTCAAGAATGGTATTGAATTAACCCAAAAACAGCTGATGAGTGTATTTGATAAATATAACATTAAGCTGATTGATCCAGTTGGAGAGAAGTTCGATCCCCATTACCATCAGGCAATGTGCATAGTGGACTCGGATTTGGCTCCCAATACCGTTGTTCAGGTTATGCAGAAAGGCTATAAGTTGCATGAACGTATTATCCGTCCTGCACTTGTATCAGTATCGAAAGCTCAAGGTTCTTGAATTTTTATCAGGTATCTCCATTTCAAACCCAATGGACAGACAGAATAATCTCTTAATAAGGATCTAAATATGGCAAAAATTATTGGTATCGATTTAGGCACTACCAACTCCTGCGTAGCCGTAATGGAAAATGGCAAGCCTAAGGTTATAGAAAACGCGGAAGGTACGAGGACAACGCCTTCTATTGTTGCTTACACTGAGGAAAATGAAGTGCTTGTAGGAGCTTCAGCCAAACGTCAGGCAATTACCAATCCCAAAAATACGTTATTTGCGGTAAAACGGCTGATTGGGCGTCGCTTTGATGAAGATATGGTTCAGCGGGATATCAAGATGGTGCCCTATAGCATTGTCAAAGCCGAAAACAATGATGCATGGGTAGAAGTGCGTGGTAAGAAGATTGCGCCCCCAGAGGTATCTGCGCAAGTGTTGATGAAAATGAAAAAAACCGCCGAAGATTATTTGGGTGAAGAGGTGACCGAGGCAGTGATTACGGTACCGGCCTATTTTAATGATTCACAACGCCAGGCAACGAAAGACGCGGGAAGAATTGCCGGCTTGGAAGTAAAAAGGATTATTAATGAGCCAACGGCTGCGGCATTGGCATTTGGGTTGGATAAAAAGGAGGGCGATCGGAAAATCGCAGTGTATGACCTAGGCGGTGGTACTTTTGATATTTCTATTATTGAAATCGCTGAAGTCGAAGGTGAGCATCAATTTGAAGTACTGGCGACCAATGGGGATACTTTCCTGGGTGGCGAAGATTTTGATATGCTTGTGATTGAATATTTGGTGGATGAATTCAAAAAAGAAAATGGTATTGATCTGAAAAAGGATATGCTGGCGTTACAACGTCTAAAAGATGCAGCAGAAAAAACCAAAATTGAATTGTCATCCAGTCAGCAAACCGAAGTCAATTTGCCGTACATTACTGCTGATGCATCGGGGCCGAAACATCTGGCGGTTAAGATTACTCGCGCCAAACTGGAAAGCTTGGTGGAAGGATTGATAGAGCGGACTGTCGGTCCTTGCCGCACGGCGATTAAAGACGCCGGACTGACTGCTTCAGATATCGACGATGTTATTTTGGTCGGTGGACAGACTCGCATGCCGAAAGTGCAGGATAAGGTCAAGGAGATATTTGGCAAAGAACCCCGTAAGGATGTTAATCCTGATGAAGCGGTAGCTGTTGGTGCGGCCATTCAAGGTGGTGTGTTGAAAGGGGACGTGAAAGATGTTCTGTTACTCGATGTGACGCCTTTATCACTCGGTATCGAAACACTTGGCGGCGTAATGACCAAATTGATTCAGAAAAACACTACCATTCCAACCAAGGCACAGCAGGTTTTCTCTACAGCGGAAGACAATCAGACCGCGGTAACGATTCATGTATTGCAGGGTGAACGTGAGATGGCTTCTGGTAATAAAAGTCTGGGTCAATTTAATTTAAGTGATATTCCGCCATCGGTGCGAGGTATGCCGCAGATTGAAGTGACGTTTGATATTGATGCCAATGGTATTTTACATGTCTCTGCTAAAGACAAAGCGACCGGTAAAGAAAACAAGATCAAAATTCAGGCAAGTTCTGGCTTGACAGATGAAGAGATTGATCGGATGGTAAAAGATGCAGAGGCGCATGCTGAAGAAGATCACAAAGCATTAGAGTTAATTTCCAGTCGTAATCAGTGTGATGCGATGATCCATTCTGTTAAAAAATCTTTGAAAGAACATGGTGATCAGTTAAGCAGTGAGGAGAAAGTTAAAATTGAGACTGCATTGAAAGATGCTGAAGATGTGCTCAAGACTGACAATAAGGACGATATTGATGTAAAAACACAAGCTTTAACCGAGGCAGCGCATAAATTAGCGGAAAAGATGTATCAGCAAAAGGATCAGCAGGAACCGCAAGCGCAACCTGGATCAGAATCCGCATCTGGCAATAGAGAAAAACCAGTTGAAGGTGAAGTGGTTGATGCAGAATTCGAAGAAGTAAAGAACAAGAAATAATTTTTTATTAAAACATACTGGGACTGGGCGCAGAAGCGCATGAAGAGAGTTCTGAGTCTTTTCTGCGTATTCTGCGTTTTAGTATTTGATACAAAATAATAAACATCGTATAAACCAAGATTGCATAAAGTTATTTACGGTAGCAGGAAATCAATATGAGTAAGCGCGATTACTATCAGGTTCTCGGTATCAGCCGTGACGCCGATGAAAATACAATTAAAAAGGCTTATCGTAAGTTGGCAATGAAATATCATCCCGATCGGAATGCAGGCGATGTTAAATCAGAAGAGATGTTTAAGGAAGCCAAAGAAGCTTATGAAATATTGACTGATTCAAATAAACGTGCAGCTTATGATCAATTTGGTCATGCGGGAGTCGATGCAAATTCAGCCGGTGGAGGTGGTGCACAAGGTTTTAGTGATGCATTCAGTGATATTTTCGGAGATATTTTTGGTGGTCGTAGCGCACGTTCTAATATGCATCGTGGCTCCGATTTGCGATATAACCTGGAAATTACTTTGGAGCAGGCTGCACACGGGACAGAAACTAAGATTCGCATTCCTACCATGGATAATTGTGATACTTGCCATGGTAGCGGATCTAAGCCAGGAAGCTCGCCCAAAACCTGCCCTACTTGTAATGGCCATGGACAGGTAAGAATGCAACAAGGTTTTTTTTCTATTCAGCAGACCTGTCCTAAATGCCATGGAAGTGGAAAGATCATAGCGCATCCTTGTACAGCGTGTCATGGGGTTGGGCGCATTAAGCAACAGAAAACACTTAATGTGAAAATACCAGTGGGTGTCGACGATGGTGATCGTATTCGAATTTCAGGGGAAGGTGAAGCGGGCTTGAATGGTGGGCCGCCTGGTGATCTCTATGTCGTGGTGCATCTGTCTGCACATTCAGTCTTTCGTCGTGATGGCGATAATCTGCATTGTGAAATACCAATTAGTTTTACTGTGGCTGCATTAGGTGGGGAAATCGAAGTGCCTACTCTTGAGGGCCACGCTAAGATTAAGGTGCCGGATGAAACTCAAACAGGTAAAATTTTTCGTTTACGTGGTAAAGGGATCAAAGGTGTGCGTAGTCATGATAAGGGCGATTTACTTTGCCATGTTATCGTGGAAACTCCAGTTAAATTGACTGTACGTCAAAAAGAACTATTGGAAGAACTGGAATCGATTAGCCTCAAAGATGGACCGCGTCATAGTCCTCGTGCTAAATCATGGATGGACAAGGCACGAGAATTCTTCTCAGAATAACATGATGTTATATACTTATCGATGTAACGGTCGTCTAAAAAGAAACCGATTGTGGCTTCAGAAATAGTCACAAGTGGCGTTTATGCGATGATTAAGGAAATTAGAAGTTTGTTGCGTAGCTATCGAATAAGCTTATAATTGAATATAGTGATAATTTGATGGATTATAAAGTATAAATCTCCATTTAATTAAGTATCTTATACAATGATTTAATTTTGTCATTGTGAACTGACAGAAATTCAATTCTAAGTAGATTTCAAATTGAAGCAGTAATTTGCTGGAAAAGCAGGTTACTGTTTTTTTATTAATTTGCTTAGGATTTGTTTTTTTATGGCTTGTAGCGTTATGTGCATGAATCAGTACATACAGCCGATGTAGTGCACGTAATGTTAAGGCATTGACTTGCTATCGGATTAGCTGAAATATTTTATTCGTAAAATAGGAGTTGCAAAGAATTGAGATAAAGGACTTGTTATAAAATGTGTTTTCTGATATTAGTACAAAATTTTTATACACTACCACTACCCCCGGAAGAGATAGGAGCCTTAGAAGATGTCAAAAGATCTACAGAGTAAAGTAGTGACTCCCTATGAACCAAAATCAGGTGAGGAATATATGAGTCCTGATCAGTTGTTGCATTTTCGCAAAATACTGGAGGGTATGAAAATTGAATTGAGTCAAGAAATTGATCGTGCTGTTCATACTATGCAAGACGAAGCAACTGTTTTTGCAGATCCAAATGATCGTGCAAGTCAAGAGTCTGACATGACGCTTGAGTTACGAAATCGTGATCGTGAACGTAAGCTCATTAAAAAGATTGAAGAAATTATTGGCAAAATTGATTCAGAGGAATATGGCTATTGTGAGAGCTGCGGCGTGGAAATTGGATTAAAAAGGCTTGAAGCTAGGCCGACAGCAACACTTTGCATTGATTGCAAGACATTGGATGAAATGCGTGAGAAACAGATAGCTAAGTAAAGCTGTCAAGACACTTCTGTATATAGAAATCGATAAAAACCCTGTATATCACAGGGTTTTGGGGTATATTTTAACGAGAAATTCTATTTTAGGATTCTTCTACTGTAATAGAAGCAGAGTCAGATCCATTTTCATCAGAAGATACAGCGGCAGCCTTCATACTCAACCGTAGTCTTCCTTTGTCGTCAGCCTCAAGTACTTTGACTCGTACCAACTGACCCTCATTAAGATGATCAGAAACGTTATTGACTCGTTCATTGGCAATTTGGGAAATATGAAGTAATCCATCTTTACCTGGGAGGACACTCACTATAGCTCCGAAGTCGAGCAATTTCAGGACTACGCCATCATAAATTTTTCCAACTTCGACTTCTGCAGTAATATCTTCAATACGTTTTTTTGCAAGTTCACCGCCTTCGGCACTGACACATGCAATTGTAACTTGGCCATCATCAGAAATATCAATCGTGGTGCCAGTTTCTTCTGTAAGCGCGCGAATGACAGCGCCGCCTTTCCCAATTACATCGCGAATCTTTTCCGGATTAATTTTGAGTTTAATAATACGTGGTGCATGTACTGATATATCTTCACGGATTGAAGGTAAGGCTTGTTTCATGATCTGCAGAATATGCATCCGTCCTTCATGTGCTTGGATTAAAGCCGCGTGCATGATTTCTTTAGTGATGCCTTGTATTTTAATATCCATTTGTAACGCGGTAATACCTTTTTCCGTACCGGCAACCTTAAAATCCATATCTCCGAGATGATCTTCGTCTCCAAGAATATCGGTGAGAACTGCAAAGCGGTTTCCATCTTTAATCAGACCCATGGCAATACCTGCGACATGAGCTTTTAATGGCACACCTGCGTCCATCAGTGCGAGGCAACCGCCACAAACCGAAGCCATTGAGCTAGAACCATTAGATTCGGTAACTTCAGATACAACTCGTAAAGAATAGCCGAACTCTTCAGGTGAAGGAAGAACAGCGATTAGTGCACGCTTAGCTAAACGCCCATGGCCGATTTCACGGCGTTTGGGCGTGCCAACGCGACCTGTTTCGCCTGTGGCATAGGGCGGCATATTATAGTGCAACATGAATCGTTCGTTATAATCGCCTTGTAATGAGTCAATTTTTTGCTCGTCACGAGCGGTTCCTAAAGTCGCAACAGCGAGTGCCTGAGTTTCGCCACGAGTAAAGAGTGCTGAGCCGTGAGTTCTAGGCAATACGCCATTACGAATCGTTATAGCTCTGACTGTGCGAGTACCTCGACCATCGATACGAGGTTCACCATCCAGTATCTGATTGCGGACGATTTTTGATTCCAGTGAAAAAAAAGCCTCCGTAAATGCTTGTAAGTCTGGTCCATTCTCTGTACCAACACCAAGCTCTTCCGATATACGTGTTCTAATTGTTTCGATTGCTTCAGAGCGTGCTTGTTTTTGTTTTATCTTGTAAGCTTGCCGCAAATCTACTTCTGCCATACTGGCGATTTTATCTTCAAAAGTAGTGTCTTTTGCCGTTGGTGTCCAATCCCACGCAGTCACACCAGCTTCATCAGCAAATTCATTGATTGCATTAATAACCATTTGCATTTGCTCATGGCCATACGTTACAGCGCCAAGCATAACTTCTTCCGACAACTCTACTGCTTCGGATTCAACCATTAAAACTGCGTGTTGTGTTCCAGCAACAACCAGATTTAATTGTGTGTCTTTTAGTTCTGAAGTCGTTGGGTTTAAGACATACTCATTGTTGATGTAACCTACACGAGCTGCGCCGATAGGTCCATCAAAAGGGATTCCAGAAAGTGTCAGTGCAGCGGATGTGCCAATGATCGAAGGAATATCTGGATCTATTTCATTGTCAGCCGACATGACAGTGGCAACTATTTGTACCTCGTTATAGAAACCTTCAGGAAAAAGTGGGCGAATCGGACGATCAATTAATCGAGAAGTTAATGTTTCTTTCTCGGATGGACGGCCTTCGCGCTTAAAAAAACTGCCTGGTATTCTACCGGCTGCATATGATCTTTCTTGGTAATCGACAGTAAGCGGGAAGAAGTCTTGGCCAGGTTTTATATTTTTTGCACCCACTACGGTGACAAGTACTACGGTATCATCCATTGTAACTACTACGGCGCCGTGTGCTTGTCGTGCTATTTCACCAGTTTCCAGTGTAAGTTGATGTCGTCCGTAGGTAATGCTTTTCTTTATAGATTTCAATTAATAATCCTTTTTCCTTTTGAATAAAATTTTCCAATTTTTGGATTACCTGCAAGCCGATTGATTGATTGCACGACAACTTGAATGGGGGGATGATTTGTTTGATTTGTTGCCAACCCAGTACATGAAACGCATTTATTTACGTAAACCAAGACGTTCGATCAATGTCTGATAAGTTTCCGCATTCCGGCTTTTTAAATAATCAAGTAGCTTGCGACGACGACCTACCATGCGTAGTAAACCGTGGCGGGAGTGATGATCTTTGACATGAGTCTTGAAGTGTCCTATCAAGTCATTGATCCGGGCTGTTAAAAGTGCAACCTGAACTTCGGGAGAGCCAGTATCTCCTTCGGCTCTTTGATAGTCGCGCACTACCTGTGCTTTTTGGTCGATTGTAACTGACATAAATTTCTCCGATTAAATTACCCTATTTAAAAGCCCGGAATTTTACTCTTTAATATTGCGCTTGTCCAAACCAGATAGGTCTAATGCAATAAGCTTCGATGCACTGGTCGGCGGTGGTGACTACAAACTAATATGGTGCGTGTAAGCGACAAAATTATAAAATTCTTGACTAACTTTAGCTAGTTATTTGCTGTGTTGTTTAAAAATAAGGAACAAATAAAACTCCTGACGATAACTCTAACATATGGATAACACAGAAATTAAGTTGTTTTTAACATAACATCAAAAAAGCTTTTCTGAATCTGATCCAGAAGAAAAAGAAGAAACGATACGAAAATAAATATATACACTCAAAAACTATTAATACATATTTTTTGATCCTGTATTGAATCTTTAAACTTGTGAATTCTTACCTCCATCTCCAGAAGGATTAGTGAATTGATCATTTAATGCTTGGATGTAATCATTGGCTTCGTTAATAATTTCATCAATTGTTTGCTGTGTAACTTCATTCCAGCCTGCTGGGTTTTTTAACAGCATTGGGCGATATGCTGCTGTGCTTTTGTTAAATGCTTGTAGATATTGTTTAAATGTCTCATGATCACTTCCTAATTCACTGCCCAGTTTTCTCAGCAATCGATTGGCGACATTCCGGCGGATAAAAAAATGTATATAAATGATACTAATCAGAAGGAATGTTGTAATAGCAATTGCTGAAGTTTCTGCTTGCATGAGTTGATCGGAGAATGTTTTGAGAAGACTCCAAGATTCATTCATGGTCATGGCTGTACCTGCCAATACTGCTAGTGTGCCGAATACTAATCCATCAAAAAAGATGACCTTATTTTTCCATTTATTTAACATTTCAGAAAGTTTATTAACTTTTTTGTTTTTTATATCTTTTGCGGTTTGTTCAAGTTTGCCGACGATACGGTACGAACGTTCCACTTCAATTTGGTGCATCCGTGCATTGATATCCGCCATATCTTCTTCACGCTTTTTCTCAAAGCGTTGTCTAACATGTGGATTGGCAATTGGAACAGCTGCGCTTGGATTATAAATCCGATAAAATCGCCCACTGATTAATCCTACTTCCGCGAGAGAGCGTTGCCATGCTGAAACAACTTCTTCGGGATTGTCTTCTTGTGCCGTAACGTCAATTTGATTCAGTATATATAGAAATTTATTAGCGTCAGCCCGATTTACACTTGCCGATACCAGATAAGCCAATGTATCTTGCATAGCTTTAGGTTCGGGGTGGCGTGCATCAAAAAATACCAGCACAAGATCTGATAAGTTTATGATATGCTGAGTTAAACGTAGCGTAGATGCACGTTGATTGTCAGCATCAAAACCTGGGGAATCAATTATAATTTTCCCGCGTATGTTTTCTGATGGGCAGGTTTTTAATTGTAAATAAGCATCAATTCGTTCTTGCCCAGCTTCAGAGATTTCATCAATGCTGCGACTGATCTGAAAGAATGGAAATCGCGGATCCGCATCAAGCGCAATACCAGGAAGTGTTTTTGCCTCATTGTGACGGCTATAGCAAATCACAGTAAATTTATCATCAACAGCCTGATTGCCAGTACGTTGCAGTGGCATATTCAAATAAGAATTAATATAAGTTGATTTGCCAGCAGAAAATGTGCCCAATACCGCGATCATGGGCCACCATGTCACGCACGTCGCATAAGACTCATCTTTATTGATCAGCCCCATACTTTGTCCCACGTAATCCATTTTTCTAAAGCTTTTCACGGCATTAGCCAATGTAGGATTGTCCGGATGTTCATCGGCAAGATGTTTTTGTAGGCTTTTCAGATGCTTATTGATTTGAGTTGAGCTATGTGACATAACAATCCCTTTTCATTCTTATAAAAAGTGTATTCTGAAGTTGGAATGGATGATGCATTTTGGTGAGTTCATTCCGGTTTCCAATGGTCAAGATATTTCTAATAAGTTATTTGATATTTGATATTTGATAGGAGGAATGTAAGTTTGCCAGAATTATTTCTACATACAGCAAACAGATATCGCGTTGCAATGGGATTTAACACATTAATATATATATTTAAGGTTTATCGAAAACGACCCACTTGGTGATTCTATCAAGAACTATGATAGCTTGTCAGCAAATGATATCCCTAATATTTATGCTTAGTTTTTAAAAATTAATAATATCATGTCCAATTGGGTATTGACTGAATTTTGGCAATCTATGGTGTATTACCTGTTATAAAAAGGCAAAAGAAAATTGTTTGTTTCACTAAGGGTGATTTTAAAGCATGATGATAGAAGATAAGGGCGAGCATAATGAATCCCGCTCGGCACATGTAGCTCGTTATATATTAATAGGTTTTCTCACGATAGCGCCGTTGTGGGTCACTTGGCTAGTGTTTGATTTTTTATTGAATTTATTAGCCAAAATCGGAGATCCATTATTAAAAGCCATGGCACGAGCTATACGTCCCTTTTCAGATACTGCGGCTAGTTGGTTACTGGATTCCAATTTTCAGCAGGCAGTTGCCGCATTGTTAACTATAGTCAGTCTGTATGGAGTTGGGCTACTGGCTTCATTCGTTATTGGTAAAAAGGTCATCGATATTTATGAGAAGGTATTGGCACGATTGCCGTTGGTGCAAACAATTTATGGTGCTACCAAGCGATTCTTAAATACGATAAGTCAACCACCTGTTACAGGACAACGTGTTGTATTGATCAGCTTTCCATCTTCTGAAATGAAAGCGATCGGCTTTATCACCAAAATTATGCTAGATAAGGATAGTAATAGGAAATTAGCTGCTGTCTATGTACCCACTTCACCTAATCCTACATCAGGCTATATTGAAATCTTGCCAATTGAGGATGTCATAATGACAGACTGGACAACGGAAGAGGCCATGACATTTGTTGTGACGGGGGGTACTACTGCGCCAGAAAGCTTGCGATTTTCTCAAAAAACAAAACAGCCGGAACATTTTGACAAATGGTAAAAAGGACATGAGTATCAAAATAATTCTTTATGCTGGCAATGTGTAAGGTAGTGATTTGATTTCAAGCTTCGGGCCTTGCAACGATTGCCAATGAATATTACAGGTATTCACGCTACTTTGCTGGATGACCGCCAAAGCATCATATCCGCCGTACGGCGACGGTGCAATATTAACAATATTGCCACAGGATTGGTCAGCCATGTCGGCACTATAGAGTGCGTCACCGACCTTAATCATTTCCGTGGTGATTATGTGAACTAGAAACATGCGACGTTTAAGTTTGCCGAGATATTGAGTTCGTGCCACAATTTCTTGTCCGGGATAACATCCTTTTTTAAAACTGACACCACCGATTGCATCCAGATTGATCATTTGCGGTAAGAATGCTTCTTGCGTTTCTGGCTGAATGACTGGAATGCCGGACTGAATATCTAACCAATCCCAGCAGCTTGTACCAACAGGTTTTGCATATTGGTTAAAACGCTCCCAAACAGCAGGTGCATTTTCGACTGGTGTAATCAATTCAATGCGGTTATGTGCAACATGAAGTATGCTGGTTTTTTCAATATGTGCGGCATGAATTGCATGGTCAGTATTGTTTTCAGATCGACACAGTTCAGCTGCTAATACAGAAACATTAGGACCAGAGATGCCAATTCGAATCAAGGCATTGCTGATATCAGTCAACTGAACTTTGGAGCGCAGCACATAAAGTGATAAACGTTTTATTGTGGAGGCAACCAAGTTGGCGGGTAACTGCATGAATACATCTTGATGCTTTTGCCAAAGAAAAAAACTTGCCAAAATTCGACCTTTGAAAGTGCAATAACCTCCGTACTGAGCCATTTCCGAATTGATTTCCCGAATATCGCAACTCAGCTGACTTTGTAAAAAATTTTTGGCGTCATCTCCGGAGAATTTAATTAATCCGCGATGAGAAAGATCTGTCATAATGACTTTGTTTTGCGTGTCTTTTAGTTCTACAGCAATATCACCAAAATGCAATACGCGATCATTTTCGATGACAGCGTGCTGATCATGTAAGTAGCTTTGCCAAACTGAGTTCATAAATAAATTTAGATAGTGAATATGTGCGTGATTATACGATATCGTGCCCGGATGAAATCAAGAAGCATTAGTTGAATTCGTCATCATTCGTTAACAATTGAGGATTATGTAATTCAATATGGCGGATTTATCTATTCACCGTAAACCCTCATTTTGGCTCACAGCGATATTGAGTTTAGCCCACATTACAGCAGCCATTCTACTGTGGCCACTGTCACTCTCTTTGGGCTTCAAAGTGTTAATTGCGATCCTGCTTGTGATCAGTCTAATTTACTATTTGCGCCATGATGCTTTGCTCGTTGCAAATAATACAGTGATGTCGTTTACACTATCGGAAAAAATGCAATGTGCGGTGATCACTCGATGCGGTAAAACGATTGCTTGTGATGTATTAGGGAGTACTTTTGTTGCACCATATTTGGTCGTATTAAATTTAAAGGCCGAAGGTAAATTTTTTCCTTTTAGTATTGTGATATTACCGGATGGTATTGAAGTTGATATGTTTAGACAGTTAAGAGTTTGGCTTCTCTGGAAATGGCAAAACGACAAATAGAATAATGATCAAAATTTAAATATTTTACGCGAAATGAGGGAAAGGATGCCGACCTTATTCATTGTATGGAATTGATAAGGCTTTGTGCTCTGAATACAGTCAAAATTTAACAAAATAATTATCGGTATTTTCACTCAAGTTAATTTGTATATAATAAATAATTAAAAGTTATTCTTGATATCTTGATTAGGTAAAAGGGGTTCCGATTGTAACTGGAAAAAAGAAATCAGAAAAGCGAGGTATAAGTATAAAGCCTACGTTATTACCTTAATACTGAATGGAGAATTTAGCAAGTTGCTGAATACTGCGTTTGAAGTTGCAGATGTTAAAAAGCAAGTGGGAAAACCTTCTATGCTTAATAAAAAGTATTTTAGCTTTACGATGGAAGTGCAAATCGTTTTCCATGATTTGTTAGGTAAGAATATAGTATCGTGAGAGAAATAAGTAATTGAATATTAATAGTGCTGACTCAGAATGCTCTTAATAGCAGATAGTAATTACAATTTCTTTTGAGAACGATTGTTCATGTATTTGTGCAGCAACTGCTTGTGATTATGATTTTGTAGGCAGAGTTATATGCCCGATTTATCTTCGTACCAATTCAATCAAAGTTATTAAATAAACGTAATCGTTAACGTAAATGCAATAAACAATGAACATAATGAAACAGTTATTATTCGTGTTTTTGACAACTGGTTTATTTAGCTGTACCGCAATTTCAACAGCCAATCAACGTCCATTTGTTGATGTCAAGCTGATCGGTGTTTGGAAAGGCGAGTATCTGGAAGAAGGTGGAACCATAAAAAAATGGACACAAACTCGAAATGCTGATGGCACTTATACGATTGATTTTAGCTTTACCGAATTAGATGGTGCTATAAAAAATTTTACTGAATCAGGCAAATGGTGGGTAAAGGGAAGATTTTTTTATGAAGTGGCTTTGCCGCAAATGGGACGTCCGGATAAATATCAGTATTCTTTTGAAAAAATAGAGTGTGTTAGTTTTGCTTTGATCGAGAGCGATGGGTTAGCTGAAAAATTGGATAGCTACGAATTTAGTGAATGTCTGGTAGCAGATTCACCGCCTGCAATCATTGGAGAATCAATTTGACTTGCCGAGAGAGTATCTGAAAACCGAGCTGCCTTCTTCAAATTATTGATAGCTGCAATAAAGCACGTCTCGCATCTTTACCTTGTATTGCGGCTTATATAAAAGATTGATTTCAACTGTAAACAATAAGCAGATCTAAATTTGGTGATAATAAAGACTGAGTCGGCAATACAGTAGCTAGTGTTCTATCATGGCTTGTTGCTACTTTAATTGGCCATGATAGGCAGATGAGCAAGTTTGACTAGCGCATTTTTGCTTCAACGAAAGTCGTTTCCCGGCTAAAATCATCCCAAATATACGCTGGCTTAACCAAAGGTGTCGTAGGAATCAGGAATGTTGCAATATCGAACGCACCACTCAATGAGCGTCCAACTGCATTGGCGATACCAGTTATAAATCCGATTGTCATGCCGTGGATAACACCATCTTTATTGCCAACAATAGTAATGGTTTTAGGTATTTCAGCCACACCTGTTACTGCATTCGCAAGACCCGTTCCCAATTTCTCAACTACTTTATCAGGGTATTGATGAGCTAACGCAAAATTAGTAGTCATCAAGAAAATTACAGATGTAATAATTAGCATTTGGAATGTCTTTTTCATAATAATAGCTCCTTAGGTGAGTGGTTCTAACATGTAATTATTGTTAAATAGTAAAGAAAAATTCTCTACTTGTTATTTTCTTTTTTGGCAGGTTGTTTCAGAATATTCATGATATTTTCAACTTCGTGTTCGATTTGCTGCGCTGGATGATCACGTTTCTGCAGTTCAGTTCTGATTCTATAGGCGATTTCCAGAATCAGCAGATCCATCGTATTTTTGTCATTTCGTAGCGATGCCTCCTGATATTCCCTCTGGAAACGAGATAAGGCGTTCATTATGGCTTCGTCATTAAGATTCAAGCTGAATAAAATGGACTCCAATTCGTACTTCAGACTTCCGGAAATTGCAGGTTGCATTGATTTTTGGTCTTGTGCGGGTTCGTACGTTATGTATTTGGGCAACATTGCTGACAACATGATCAATGCAATACCTGAGCCTACTGCAGTAAAGACTATGCGCCAACGTTGATATTCTTTTCCGCGAAGTTTTATTCGGTTAATTCGTCGAAAGCCAAGCCAGACTTGAGCAATTATTCCTGCGAAAAACAGAATGATGCCAAGTGTCATGATAATGGGTACAATCGGGTGCACAGTTGACTCCTATGTTCTTATCTTAATGCGTTTATAATGCGGTTGTTAAACTTAAATTTCTGTCTCCTTGCGCAAAATCGTTGATTAAAGCCGATTCAAAGATTCTGTTCGACTTCATATTCTAGCTCAAATTGGTGCGAAGTTATTAATCGTTTGATAAGCTAAAGCAAAGTAGAAGTGAATTGTTCACTGCAAGAATAATATAAATACTATTCAGAATGAGCGTTACGTCTTTTGATATATCGATTGTTTGAATGCAATTGTAGACCGATAATGATTAGTGTGGAAGTATGACGGTGGATTCCTGGCTGGTGATGGAGTGACAAAAGTGGGAGGCTCTAGTAGTTAGTAGTAGACGTGCCGTCGGTGATTCTGCAAGAGATTGGTACGCGGTGATCTTTAGCATACATGCATTGAATATAACAATTTAACTGATTTCATATCGCTGTTTGTTGACATATGCGGAAGTACTGCAGTGCCCGTTCCTACCAGTCTGCCAGCTAAAAGGCCAGTGTCTGCTCCTATTGCGCAGCACCTCCACCGCCGGAAATTGCAACGCCAGAGGCTGCACCAAGCCCAGCACCGATTGCGGCACTTTCGATGCCACTCGATACCGTGGTTTGACGTGGCATCAAACCCACAACTTGTTCGTATGCATAACGTCGACATTCATAATCATCCTGACAAATTTGGGCAAAATTTTTGCCGAAACCTGGCAGCGTCATTACGCTGGGGCTAGCCGACAAATGGATGCATGCAGTCAGAATCAAAATTATCAAGAGAGTTAGTAATTGTTGAATTGCTTAGACTATGTCGCAACTAATTGTGACATAGTCCATGAAAAGATTGTATTCAATGACCTATTTATATTTAGATATGCATTGATTCTTTAATCAATCTGGTAAATAAAAATGATAATTATGCAAATTCTTCTGACTGAAAAACTGCAGACGACGATTATAATGCACTCTTGGTATACAATATACCTGCTAATCAATACATACAGTTAATTTGGCATGATAAAAATTCTAGTAGATCATCAGAGTCTTTCGCGGCCGTATTGCACGGTACTGACAGCGCGGGATGATGAATCCTTGCTGTTGAATCTAATGAGAAAGAAGTATCATATATAAAACAACATAATGGCCCTGTACCTTATTTGGCGCCAAGAACACTTTTTTAGGAGAAAAATCAAATGTCGCAAAAACACCCGGTTATCGCCGTTACCGGATCTTCAGGTGCAGGCACCTCAACGGTAAAAAACAGTTTTGAACATATTTTCCGTCGCGAAAAATTAAAAGCGGTTATTGTAGAAGGCGATAGCTTTCATCGCTATGATCGTGATGCGATGAAACAGGCTGTGGCAGACTCAGAAAAAAGCAATGGGCGCCCGATCAGTCATTTTGGCCCAGAAGCCAATGAATTTGAAAAATTGGAAGCCTTATTTAAGGAATATGGCAATAACGGCAGCGGCCAGACCCGCCTATATTTGCACAATGATGAAGAAGCCAGTCCTTGGCAGCAAAAAGCTGGTACATTTACTCCTTGGACACCGATTCCAACTGGCTCTGATTTATTGTTTTATGAAGGTTTGCATGGTGGTGCAAAAAGTGATTCGGCTGATGTCGCCAAGTACGTAGATTTGTTGGTTGGCGTGGTTCCAATTGTGAATCTGGAATGGATTCAGAAAATATTCCGCGATACCAGTGCACGCGGTTATTCAACTGAAGCGGTAACTCACACCATTCTGCGTCGTATGCATGATTATGTTCATTACATCACACCACAGTTTTCGCGGACGCATATCAACTTTCAGCGTGTGCCTACGGTTGATACATCCAATCCATTTATTGCACGTGAGATCCCAACATTAGATGAAAGTTACGTGGTGATCCGTTTTAGAAAGCCAGAAATGGCGGATTTTCCGTCCTTGTTGAACATGATTCATGATTCATTTATGTCTCGTCCGAATACGATTGTCGTTCCGGGCGGAAAAATGGGAATGGCGATTGAACTTATATTGGCACCGCTGATTCTGGATATTGTAGCTAAAAGTAGAACTTAATAGTTTTTGATTTACTTCGATTAATTCATGAATCGCGATAATAAGTGAATAATTTTTTATCGAGTTCTGGATTAATCAAGGTATCGGAAATCCATTTCACGCAATAGGCCTCAAGCATGTCCAAGCTGTTCTAGACTTTTCCGGTTCATGACCACCTCCTCACTATTATCCAATCTGAATCCGCAGCAACGGGAGGCGATTACGCTGCCACATCAATCTGTTTTGGTGCTGGCTGGTGCTGGCAGCGGCAAAACACGTGTGTTGACAACGCGTATCGTATATCTGATCCAATCCGGGCAAGTAAATCCGCACGGCATTCTGGCTGTAACATTTACCAATAAAGCAGCGAAGGAAATGCTGACGCGGATTACTTCCATGTTGCCAATTAATCCGCGCGGAATGTGGATTGGCACATTTCATGGTTTGTGTCATCGCATGCTTCGGACACACTATCAAGATGCGGGCTTGCCGCAAGCATTCCAGATCCTTGATTCTGCCGATCAATTGGCTTTAATCAAACGTATTCTGAAAGACTTATCAGCTGATGATAAGAAATTTCCACCACGTCAAGTGCAATGGTTTATCAATAATGCTAAGGAATCTGGATTACGCGCTGCCTACGTTACGATTGATGATGTTTTTTCGCGCCACATGCTAGAGTTTTATCAAGCGTATGAGCAGCAATGTCATAAAGAAGGTGCAGTGGATTTTGCTGAATTGCTGTTACGCTGTTATGAACTGCTGAGCCGCAATGAAATCTTATGTCAGCATTACCGAGAACGTTTTAATCATATTCTGGTGGATGAATTTCAGGATACTAACCCTTTGCAATACAAGTGGCTCAAACTGCTGGCAGGTACGGGGGCAAAAAATGCTGCAGCGGTTTTTGTGGTTGGTGACGACGATCAAAGCATTTATGCGTTCCGCGGTGCGTATGTCGGCAACATGAAAGATTTTGAACGTGATTTTGGTATCACTAAGATTATCAAATTGGAGCAGAATTACCGTTCACATGGCAATATTTTGGATGCGGCTAATGCATTGATTGAGAATAATAGTGAACGACTGGGAAAAAATCTCTGGACTGCAGAAGGAAGGGGCGAGCCATTGCGCGTATTCAACGCGTCAAATGATTTTGATGAGGCTGCATTTATTGTCGAGGAAGTCAAAACCTTGCATGCGGAGGGCATCGACTTATCAAAAATGGCTTTACTGTACCGCTCCAATGCGCAGTCAAGAGTGCTGGAACATAGCTTGTTTAATGCTGCAATACCTTATCGCGTCTATGGTGGCATGCGGTTCTTCGATCGTCAGGAAATCAAGCATGCGTTGGCTTATTTACGCTTAATTGCAAACCCCGATGATGATAGCGCTTTGTTGCGAGTCATTAACTTTCCGGCGCGTGGTATAGGCAGCCGTAGTCTGGAGCAATTACAGAATGCCGCCAAGGCTCAAGGCAGCAGCTTGTGGGCGGCAGCCTTGCAAAAATGTGGCGGTGAAACGGCGATGCTGCAAGAAACGCAAAGACCTTTAAAAGGGATTGCCAAGTTTGTATTTTTGATCGTGACGATGCGTCAAAATTGGAGCACATTGCCGTTGCCTCAGATGGTGGAGTACATGCTGACTCACAGCGAGTTATTGGCGCATTATGCCAAAGAACGCGAAAGTGCTGAAAGGCTCGAAAATTTGAATGAATTAATTAATGCTGCAATCAGTTTCGTGCATGAAGCCGAGAATGACGCACTGGCCGAATTTTTGGCACATGCATCGTTGGAAGCTGGCGAGCATCAAGCCGGTAGTGGCCAGGATGCGTTGCAATTGATGACAGTTCATGCCGCCAAAGGCTTGGAATTTCACACCGTGTTTCTGAGCGGATTGGAAGAGGGGCTTTTCCCGCATGAAAACAGTCTGAATGAAAGCAACGGTGTTGCAGAAGAAAGGCGCTTGATGTATGTGGCCATGACACGTGCACGTCGCCGGTTATATCTTAGTTTTACGCAAAGCCGTATGCTGCATGGTCAAACTCGATATAACATTGCGTCACGCTTCCTCGACGAAATTCCGCAAAGTTGCCTAAAATGGCTGCAGCCATCGCCGAGGAGTATGAGTACTCCTTCTTACTACTCAAATTCGACTGAGCATACCGCTACAAAGGCATTGAGATCTTCGTCAAGTATCTCATCGAGATCTTCCAGCAACGGATGGAGAATCGGACAGATCGTGATGCATGCCAAATTCGGTTCCGGTGTCATTATTAACTGTGAAGGTTGCGGCAGCGATGCGAGGGTGCAGGTGAATTTTGATCGCGTTGGAATGAAATGGCTATTGCTTGAGTATGCAAAATTGACTACGGTTTAGACAGATAGATCGTTGTGCAGGTGCCGTTTAAGCAAAAACTCAGTTACTAATAATTCTACTCGGCCTAGGCCGAGTAGAATTATTTTTCTATAAGCTTCAACTACTTAATTATCTGGAAATCCTGCTACTGCCCAGGTTAAACCACCATCCGTTGATTTATAGATACTTTCTCTTGTCGCCCCTACAATCGTAGAATCTGCTGCATAGGTAGGTGATATCTGAAACTCAGTAAATTGAATATTTTCATTTACAAGCAGCGATAACGTTGTGTTCAGCGAAGCAGTTACTACGCCAGCTCCGTTCAGATTGGCGCGAAACAATCCTTTGCCGCGGACATTGACAAAGACTTTTCGATCGGTTTCGAAATTTGGCGAAAATTCCACTTGTTGAACCACTGCATTTGATCCAACGGATGCGTGAGTCTCTTTTGTCCAAGTGGTGCCACCATCGGTCGAGCGATAAATGCCATTATTTGTGCCAACCAGAACAAGATTATCGGTAGCAAACTGCGGAGATATTGCAACCCACGTATATCTTTGCCCAACCCACCCAACCGATACGATCGAACTAGTGCCTACACGTAAGAAAGTATTTCCACCATCCTGAGTGCGCCATACTTGCCCACCGCGGGTAGCGGCAAATGCAGTGCGGTCGTTGGCATAATTAGGCGACACGGCTACATTTGTAATCGGTCGATTCAGTGGAACGCCACGTTGTAACTGCCAGGTCTTGCCAGCGTCTTTTGTTTGCAGTACACCATGAAATCTCGAGCCGAGATAAATTTCCTGATCGTTAGCAAAGTTCGGCGATGCTGCTAGAGTAGTAAAAGTGACGAGATCTGGTCTAATATCAGGAAATCTTGGAACAAATTTAACAGTCCAACTGGCCCCGAAATCGGTCGAGTTTCCCACGAATGCATTTCTTGCCGAAACGACTGTTTGAGTGCTGTCGGGATTCTGTACAATATCCGAATCAAAAAAGTTCAACTTTCGTTCTCTTGGATTAGGCCAACCACTGGCAGACCAGGTTGTGCCCCCATCAGTAGAAATGGCTATACCTCTCCCGACATATGTTGTAGCAATCATCTTTTGATCACTACTGAAACTCGAGGATAGCGCAAGCCCAGTCAATATACCTCTGCGTGTTTGTCTTTGCTTCCACGTAGTGCCGCCATTTTGAGAGAAAAATAGTCCATCAAACACCGGTAAAAAAATTGTTTTGTCGGTTGCGTATGTTTGGGATACTTGTAAATCAGTTAATTCATTGAGTAGTGATGTCTGTTTTGTGATTCTGGCTCCAGAATTAAACAGCGCCCAATTATCACCACTGTCTGTGGACTTAAATACCGATTTAGTAAGGCTGGTACAAAAAACCGTACGATCGATCGCGTAGTTGGGCGAAACTGCTATATTATTGATCGCTTCGTTGGGTAGATTAGCCCCTTTGTTGATAAATGTGCTTCCTCCATCATCGCTGTAAAAAATCCCAAAGCTTGGGGTCGCCAGGAATATTTCCGTAGCGTTACCAGGCGCAATGGCCATATCGTAGATGATTGATCCGGTTGGATTTCCTAGATTGGTCCAGCTATTACCCCCGTTGCTGGATTTTTGTAAGTATCCAGTGTCGCTTGCAATCACCAAAGTGTTATCGGTGGCATAGTCGGGCGATACTGCAATAAAAGCCACCTTATTGGTTTTATCGAGCACTTGAACCCAATTTGCATCTGCGCTGGAGCGGCGGAACAAGGCACCGTTAGCATCAGCAAAGAAAAGCACATAGCCATTACTGGATTCAGCAACTTCCATCTTTCTTACAATCTTGTTCCAAGCAGCAAGACCTGTATTATAGGGTTCCCACAAATCACCACGGTTTGTTGAACGATAAATACCGCCTTTACCTTTAAGACCCGCAAATACAGTCTGGTCGGTAGCAAACTTTGGTGAAACGCGAAGAACGCTATATTCGTAAGGATGATTCATCCCGTTTGGAATGTCGGTCCAGTTAAGACCTCTGTCGGTTGACCGCAAAATTTCATTGTAACGCCAGCCAGTGTATGAACCGTCTGTTACTAAAAACATCGTTTTGTCATTGGCATAATCGGGTGATGCGGCAAATGCATACACCATGTCATGAGGCGTATGAGCATGCGTACTCATGCCAGTAATGCCAATTGACATAAAAAACGCAAAAATCACAGCGATTCGTCGAATCCCATTGATTTGAAATTTGTTTAATTTGATTAACATATTTAACCCTTAAAATTTTAGTTGCTCATTGATTGTTGACTCCATCAAATGAAACTTTTCCTGTGAATTTATTGAAAAATCCTGAATATCTGTGCACTTGAATTCACAAACTATAGATTAAGAATAGTTGAAATATCTTTTTGTACAATAGGCCATTTGTACTTATTTTTTAGTACATATGTACATGAAAGAATACTTCTGGAGATGCTATTTATAAAAAATATTCAATTAATTCAGTAACTTAGTTGTTACTATTATTGATTGGATTGCGAAATGTTCTTGGCCGGTATTTTTATTTCCAGGTGTGCATTCTGGATTTGCGTTGAGAAACTTGCGAAAACATTCTAAATATATGAGAACAATTTTCTGGATTACAAGTATAAATCGCTATAGTGTACCAATTCACACTCACAACATAGATGCTTTACGTTTTCTTAACCAGAAAATGAATTCTCCCTCTTGTTCTTATTACTGTAAATAGTTTAGTAAGAATATTGGGATAGAAATCTATTATTCTGAACGACGTTGGGCCAACAATGAAAATCCAGAAAAGAGAGCCTAGTGCATGGTGCAGTCATGTCAGACTACACCATTTAATGTTTCCAAATATATTTTTTCACATAATATCGTTGAGTTGTTGTGAAAGCACTTATGAATTTGGTGGCGCGGTTGCGACGGATTGTATCGTGTTTATAATGGTTAATGTTTGATGGATAACCCCTGAATCCTAATCTCATGATATGAAATACATAACGACAATTCTGGAAAAGAGGGGCACAATTTCTGGTGTTACTACTTATTAATTTGTCCTAATTAACCTGATCGGAGTCAACTGAATGAATGTTCACATTCTTTGTCGTCATACATGATTTTGTTTTCCGACCTGAGAATATGAGGTAATCAACAACTAAAAAAATCCAGACTCTATATATAGCGTCACTCGACTTAGGCCGATTGACGCTATATATTATAATCTTCTCTATCTACTTATC
>NZ_PXXU01000038.1 GCF_003011925.2 Nitrosomonas supralitoralis | reverse complement strand
CAAAGTATGGTCAGGCACGCTGCCCAACGGCTCAAACCGGGATACCGGCGCGACGCCAGCGGGAACGGTGCGAACCTGCAGCATTAACGTTGTAAATAATGGTGCTGTTTCTTCGCACTTGAAGGTTTTTATCTCCACGTCAGCAACTCCAACCACTGCTGACTTGATAGAAGATGAGAATATGATAATACCGGCTCATGGAATTTATAAGTTAACTGGTGAAATAGTAGGTCCGGGAGAAAGAATTGTTCTGTTTGCCGATACCGCGACTTGCATTGCGCGAGTAACGGCTTTTGAGGAGGTTGCATAAGATGAGATTTCTAAGTGGTGAGGGTGGTGGCGGTGGCGGTAGCCCTGCAGCGGCGAGCAACCCTATTAGTGCGACTAAAGTCGTTGGCGCCGGATACATGGGCGAGTTCGGGAATGGATTGTGGCAAGTTTTTGGTGCATCAGGTAATTTTGTTGCGCCAGCTGCAAGGGTTCGTGTTCGTGTGGTTGGTGGTGGCGGAGGTGGTAGAGACTCTGGCGCTGGAGGTGGCGGCGGCGGGTACGCGCATGGAGAATTTGATCTCACTATTGGAAATAGTTACGCAGTTACTGTCGGAGCCGGTGGTGCTGGCGGAGCCTCACCCACGGCTGGGGGAACCAGTTCATTCAGTTCTCTGATATCAGCAACAGGTGGGGCGGCAAGTGCGGGAACAGTTTCGGCGGCAGGTGGAACAGGCACTGGTGGTGATTTCCAGGCTACCGGCGGATCGTCCGGGGCGCAGGCAGGAAGCGGCGGCGGTGGCGCTGGATCTCAGCTTGGAAAAGGGGGGTCGTCATTTGCCGGTGCTGGATCGGGCGGCGGAGCAGTGGGAGGAGGAAGCACGGGTGCTGCCTCAACCGGCGGAGCCAGTCCATTTAGCAGTCTTATATTAACTGGTGACGGCGGCGCTGATATATCTGGAGTAAGAGCGCTCACAACATCCGGTCCTGGCGGAATAAATCCCATCGGAGCAACAATTAGATTTCCTTTTGATTGTTTTACTGGCGGTGGTGGATCGGCGGCTAGTGGCGGCGGCAAAGGCGGTCCCGGTGCAGGTGGAGGCTATAATTCTGGAGGCACAACAGGAGGCGATGGAGGTGTTGGCGGCGGAGGTGGTGGAGGTTCATCAGCTAATGGCGGCGGCAAAGGTGGAATTGGTGGCGGTGGCGGCGGAAATTCTTCCGGTGCAACTGGCGCCGCTGGCGGTCAAGGTATGGTTATCGTAGAGTGGTAACAATGGAAGAAAACTGCAAATCATGCCGATTTTTCTTGCCAACAGATGAAGGGGCGGGGGTTTGTCGTAGATATCCAGCCGTTCCGGTTGCTGTTGGAGATCAAGTTTATTCGCACTTTCCGGTAATGCTTGATAGCGGGTGGTGCGGTGAATACAAACTAAAAGTGAGCCCAAATAATGAGTAAATTTGCGAGATTGGTTAATAATGTGGCTGTTGACGTTATTGATGGTGATCCAGCTGAATACTTCCATCATGATATTGCTGCACAATTCGAGGAAGTTCCGAATAATGTTGAGGCCGGTTGGGTATTTGCCAATGACCAATGGTCCGCCGGTGAATCTAACAATAGCGCGGAAACGGAAGTTTTTCAAACAGTTGGCGTAATAAAGTTTAAATTACTTTTTACATCGCCAGAACGTGTCAAAGCCAAGGAGCTAAGGGCATCAGATGCGCTTATCGATGATTTCTGGTCCATCCTTGATGATCCAAGAACAACCGAAGTGGATCTCAATCTACCATCGATCCAGAATGCAATTGAATATACTTTAACGGCAATCAATGCTGCAGGTATTGCGATCGATGTGGGCGAAAGAAAAGCTGCCATTTTATCAGCTCATCTATTTTAAGCATTTGTAGTATCAATAAATGCGACAAGAAGGGTACTGATTACTGGAATTCCAAGAGTGAGTTGATCCAATTTCTGTATCAAGCCTCCTCAAAATTTCCATCTTAGGAAATTTATGATTTTTTCTTAGGAAATTTATATTTATATTTTGTAACTTATTGATTTTTTGGGGTGGCTGATGGGACTCGAACCCACGACAACCGGAATCACAATCCGGGACTCTACCAGCTGAGCTACAGCCACCATAGAAATACATGTTGCGGTTATTCTGCACAAACTGAATAGGCAAGTAACCTCACGTTGAAGAAATATTTATGGCGTGCCCGACAGGAATCGAACCTGTAACCCCCAGCTTAGAAGGCTGGTGCTCTATCCGATTGAGCTACGGGCACCAAGTCGGGTTTGCTCTAAATATCAGGGCTAAAAATTGGTCGGGGTGGAGAGATTTGAACTCCCGACATCCTGGTCCCAAACCAGGCGCGCTACCAGGCTACGCTACACCCCGGAAAAGGCGACACTATACCTTCTTAGGCTGGAAACGTCAATTTCTAGTCAACGATAAAAACGATTGGTTCAACAAAAATTTAATCCTCGATTGGGCTGGTGCGCATACAATATCCTTTTTGACTATTTAGCTGTCTTCAATTATGACTGATGTTTTCTCGTGCGAACTTGATCAGGCTATTTTGAACTGTCAACAATGCTCGCGTTTGTCCGATTTTCTGCAGACCGTGAAGATTCAATATCCAGATTATCATGCACGTCCGGTGATTGCTTTTGGCGATGCCGCACCCAAGCTTTTAATCGTAGGACTGGCGCCCGGTATGCATGGCGCAAATCGTACCGGACGGCCGTTCACCGGAGATTTTGCTGGAATTTTGTTGTATCAGACCTTGCATCGATTCGGTTTTGCTACTCGAAATGACTCGGTTTCAGCGGATGATGGGTTGCAATTGGTGGATTGCCGCATTACTAATGCGGTGAAGTGTCTGCCACCGGAAAACAAGCCAATCCCCCAGGAAATCAGGCAGTGTAACCAATATCTGTCGGTTGAAATCAATCAATTTGTGCAAAATGGCGGCATTGCTGTGCTGGTACTGGGTACGGTGGCGCATCAAGCTGTTTTAATGAGCTTGCAGCTAAAAGCGAAAAACTATCCGTTTGGGCATGGTGCGGTGTACGCAGTAACGTCATCATCAGGCAATGATCTGCGACTTTATGACAGCTATCATTGCAGCCGCTACAATACGCAGACCAAACGCTTGACTGCAGAAATGTTTTCGCAAGTGTTTGCTAAAATTGTTGCCGATATCAAAAAATAACACAATCAACCACAAGGAGCATTTTATGCCATATGTCAATATTCGTGTCGCTGGCACATTGACCCGCGAGCAAAAGCAACAGATTGCAACTGAATTAACCGATACACTGGAGCGTGTTGCGAATAAACCGAAATCATATACTTACATCAGCTTTGACGAATTGCCTGACGAAAATTGGGCCGTGGCAGGAAAATTATTAGGCAGCGGAGATTAAGCAGTTTGTCGAATAGCGGTTTTGATCCCAAGGAATTTTGTAGCAACTTGCCGCTGCAACCGGGTGTTTATCGCATGATCAACCTCAAAGGTGAGGTGATCTATGTCGGCAAGGCGGTCAGTCTGAGAAAACGCGTTGCTTCATATTTTCAGAAAAGCAATCTGGCGCCTAGAACTCAGTTGATGGTGTCGCAGGTGACCGGAATCGAAACCACAGTAACGCGCTCGGAGGCCGAGGCGTTACTGCTGGAAAACAATCTGATCAAAAGTCTGAAGCCGCGCTATAACATCCTCTTTCGCGACGATAAATCCTATCCCTATGTGATATTGAGTGGGCACGAGTATCCACGTTTAGGCTTTTATCGCGGCGTGTTGGATAAAACGCATCAGTATTTTGGACCCTATCCCAACGCTGGCATTGTGCGTGAAAGCATTCAATTGCTGCAAAAAATTTTTCGGCTGCGCACCTGTGAAGACAGCGTTTTCAGTAATCGCACACGACCCTGCTTGTTGTATCAGATCAAGCGTTGTAGCGGTCCGTGCATTGGTCAGATCAGCCAGCAAGAATATCTAACCGATATCAAAAATGCCGAGATGTTTTTGCAAGGCAAGCAAACAGAAGTGATGGAAGTGATCAATGTCAAGATGCAACAGGCTTCCGAACGATTGGAGTATGAACAGGCGGCATTGCTGCGTGATCAGATCCAGGCGTTGCGCCGTATTCGTGAGAAACAGTTTGTCGATAGCGGAAAAGCGCTTGATGCTGATGTGGTAGCTTGCGTGTTATCATCGGATGGTTCTGGGAAAGTGTGCGTCAACCTGGCAATGATTCGAGGAGGACGGCATCTGGGGGATAAAAGCTTTTTTCCACAAAATGCAGATGACTACAGCGCAGCGAACGTGGTCGAGGCATTTCTGGCGCAGCATTATCTGAATCGTAGCGCACCTCCATTGATTATTCTGGGCGAAAAAATCGAACGCGAAGCATTGCAAGTCTTATTGACTGAGCAGTGCGGACATAAAATTACACTGCAGCTCAATCCAGTCGGTGAGAAGCGCGTCTGGCTTGATATGGCAACTGAAAATGCTCGTTTGGCATTGAAACAGATGATGAGTCGTCACGCCAGCCAGGAAAAGCGCTTAGTGGCATTGCAGCAGGAATTGCAGATGCCCGGCTTGCAGCGTATTGAGTGTTTTGACATCAGCCATACCTTGGGTGAAGCTACTGTGGCCTCGTGCGTGGTATACGACAATTATGCCATGCGCAATAACGAATATCGTCGCTATAACATCGAAGGGATTACACCTGGCGATGATTACGCGGCAATGCGTGAGGCGCTATCCCGACGCTATCAGAAAGTGGTCAGCGGCGAAGGTCAATTACCCGATCTGATTCTGATTGATGGCGGCAAAGGACAAGTGAGTGCAGCACAGGAAGCTTTGCAGGAATTGGGCATTTACGATGCCAGATTACTGGGCGTGGCCAAAGGTGAACACCGTAAGCCCGGACTTGAGC
This sequence comes from Nitrosomonas supralitoralis, assembly GCF_003011925.2. Lineage (GTDB taxonomy): Bacteria > Pseudomonadota > Gammaproteobacteria > Burkholderiales > Nitrosomonadaceae > Nitrosomonas > Nitrosomonas supralitoralis. The sequence goes on along the minus strand of NZ_PXXU01000038.1, from coordinate 30,488 downwards.
AATTGATTTCTCCGTTATTCGAAAAGCCGTTACAATTGCCAAGTGAACATGCAGCATTGCACTTAATCCAGCAAATCCGTGATGAAGCTCACCGTTTTGCGATTCAAGGCCATCGGGGTCGGCGCAGCAAAACCAGAACCAGCTCCAGCCTGGAAAGTATTGACGGTATCGGTGCTAAGCGCCGACAGCGTTTGCTAGGGCGATTTGGTGGGTTGAAGGGTGTATTGACTGCAAGCATAGAAGAATTGCAACAAACTGAAGGAATCAGCCGTAAGCTGGCAGAAAAAATCTATCGAGAATTGCATTAACTCCATTACAATTTATTTTCAAGTACCAATTCATGCCCTATAACCTGCCTAATTTATTAACCTGGTTACGCATTCTGGCGATTCCGTTATTTGTGGGCATTTTTTATTTGCCTCATTCGTGGTTATCGCCGACTAATCAGAACCTCGTTGCTACAATAATTTTTGCTGGCGCAGCCATTACCGATTGGCTGGATGGCTATCTGGCACGGGTGTTGAATCAGACATCAGCATTCGGTGCCTTTCTGGATCCAGTGGCTGACAAATTAATGGTTTGTGCTGCATTGATTGTGCTGGTTTATTTAGGTCGATTGGATGCTCCAATCGCATTAGTCATTATCGGGCGAGAAATTACCGTTTCTGCGTTGCGTGAATGGATGGCGCAGATCGGTCAATCCAAAAGTGTCGCAGTATCGTTCCTCGGTAAAATCAAGACTACATCGCAAATGATTGCAATCCCGCTGTTGCTATATTATGAAAATATCGGTGAACGTTTTGATTCGCAGCTAATTGGCACATGGTTGATTTATATTGCCGCAGTGTTAACGTTATGGTCGATGTTTTATTATTTAAAGGCTGCATTGCCGCAAGCGTTGAAGAGTGACCAAAGAAATTCCAATGAACATTAATTTGATTCGGACGATGATGCATGAAAATATGGGTTGATGCGGATGCATGTCCTGTTGTCATCAAAGAAATCTTGTTTAGAGCAGCTGCAAGAACTCGTAGTCACTTAATACTGATTGCCAATCATCCCGTATATATACCCACTTCACCCTTCATCCGCATGCAACAGGTGGAAGCCGGGTTTGATGTGGCGGACAATGAAATTGTCAAACGTCTGGAAAGCGGGGATCTGGTGATCACCAGTGATATTCCACTGGCCGCGGAAGTCATCAGAAAAGATGGTTTTGTGCTGAGCCCTCGGGGTGAACTGTATACCAAGGAAAACATCGGCGCACGATTAAGCATGCGCGATTTCATGGAAGCCTTACGCAACAGCGGTGTTGATACCGGCGGGCAAGCTTCTTTAAGTCAAAATGACCGTAAATCGTTTGCCAATCAATTGGATAAATTACTGGTGTGATAGGCTCAGTGGGGTTTTTTATACGGTGGATTTTTTCTGGCAATTCCTGCAATTTATCGACATAAGTACGCTTATCTTTTTGTGTATGGATGATATTTTTGGAAAAATCCCAACCAACCGATAGACCGCATGCCTTTTGTCAATAAATCATTAAAGGTTTTTGCACATTTGCGACCACTCAGTGAGTGCCTGTAATACGGTACTGTATTCGACAGTTATTGGCGTATCAGGATCCCCTTCGTACAGGCAATCGATATACAATCCTTCGGGGCGGCACTCGAATTCATAGCCGTTACCGCTACCGTCGAACTGTTCACGCTTGCCTTGCAGATAGGTTTGGATTCCTGCAAGCAACTCGTCGGCATGTCGGGATGAGTACTGCACATCCATCACCAGAAATCCCTGCAAGGTACGATGAGCAGGTAGGCCCTCATCATAGCCACGCCAGGTAAAAGACTCCTGATTCATATTCTCTTATGGCCTGTATATTGGAAAACCGGTATTAATTCTGCTTTTGTCATTGGGTAGTACAGCTGTGGCAATGTCAAAATTGAATCCATTCGTTCCCAGGCAGTATTCACTGCCACCGTTCTTCGGCGCATTGGGACCGCATGATGCCCAGTTCGGACTGGCGCAGACGCCGGTTTTATTAATTAACGAATAAACGATCGACTTGCTGATCTGCGCCTGACTGCAATGATCTGGAAACATGGAACTAAAAGATTTCACATACTGTTTACCCGCGAACGTTAGTTCGATTTGTTTCAATGTATAAATACCGGCCCTATTGGCGGGATCAGCTGGATGCGAGCTGAGGTAATGGGAGGGGGCATGACTATCCGGCATGGCGTGAAATCCTTTTGCCCTGTCTTTCTTACCTGCCTCGCCGCAAAACACATGGCGTTGATTCAACCGATAGTCATCGATCGGATCGCTCCATTCCGGCAAGGCGGTACAATTGATTCCTTCGGCCATGATACTGGCTGACCCCAGAATTGCTGAAACCAAAACAATATATTTTTTCATTGTTAACACTCTATTACATATCGAGATTAGAAAAATTTACTTTTGATCGATTACATGAAGTTTGAATCATTGCTCAAGGCGGAATTATAGATGCGTTATTTTAATTCCGTTTGAGTAAATTCACCGACGAAACATCAGGTGATCGGATCTATAATGCAAGCTGATGTGCCTTCTGGGAACGATACTCGCGTTGACTACAGTTGCGACCCAATTCCCGGCTAATAGTCGCAGAGAACTTCGCTCCGCACTTTATCGGCACATAATTCCGGTCTCTGATGTTGCGAAAAGCCGCTTCTTTTACTTTGCCGTTGACTCTGTGGATTCTGCTGTATAAATTTTTGTTCTTTATGGATTCAATAATACATCTTCACATCAACTAGGCACTTCTGGTTGTGTATAAAATAACATTTTCCAACTCGTTGATCGGATTAAAGGTTAGCCAAAAGTTGCTGTAATTTTCTTTCTTTCCGGCAAAAAATTAAAAAATTTGCAGCAATAAAATAATTTGTGGTGTACCATTGGTGCTGTAATAATGAACATTAACCACTATATATAGTGGTTTTTTGAGAATAACACTATTTCATTGAATCTATGGAATTTTGTATTCTATTTGATGAAAAATCAGCCAGGAGGAATCATCAATGCAACTTGCGACAGAACATACCAATCTCAAGCCTGTATCCGGAACTTCAAAATCTATCGATATGTCGACACAAAATTCCCGCTTTCCACAGCATCGAGTTATTCGCCGCAATGGCGCCGTGGTCGCGTTTGAACCCGGCAAGATCTCGGTGGCTTTGACGAAAGCTTTTATCGCAGTCGATGGCGGTCAGGGTGCTGCATCGGTTCGAGTGCGTGAAGTAGTGGCCAGTTTAACTCAGGACGTAGTGAATGCTTTGCTGCGCCGGCAGCCCGATAGCGGTACTTTTCATATCGAAGATATTCAGGATCAAGTTGAACTGGCTTTAATGCGTTCCGGCGAACACGATGTGGCACGCGCTTATGTGCTGTATCGCGAAGAACGTACGCGGGAAAGAGCTAAGCTGAAGCAAAAATCAACGGCAGAGACAGCGACTGAACTACTGTATGTGACGGATAACGGGCAAAGAATGCCACTGGATGTGGCTAAATTATCTGCATTGATTGAGTCTTCCTGTGCAGGATTGGGAGATGCCGTTGATTCTTCATTGATTTTGAAAGCCACATTAAAGGATTTGTACGACGGCGTACCTATCGAAGAAGTCAGGAAATCTGTAATTTTGTCGGCGCGCGTGTTGTTTGAGAAAGACCCTGCTTATAGTTATGTCACGGCACGTTTGTTATTGAATAATGTACGTCATGAAGTGCTGGGCGCGGAGGTTTCTCAGCAGATGATGAAGTCGCAATATAAGGAGTATTTCCCGACTTTCATCAAACGCGGCATAGAAGCCGATTTGCTGGACCAACGCCTGGCGCAATTTGATTTGACTCGATTAAGCGAAGCGCTGGATGCGGATCGTGATCTGAAATTTGATTACCTGGGATTGCAAACATTGTATGACCGCTATTTTCTGCATATCAAAGAACAGCGCATTGAATTGCCGCAAGCTTTTTTTATGCGCGTGGCGATGGGATTGGCGTTGAATGAAATCGACCGGGAAGAGCGTGCGATCGAGTTCTATCAGGTATTGTCGAGTTTTGACTTCATGAGCTCCACACCGACATTGTTTAATTCCGGTACTTGCCGTTCGCAACTGTCATCGTGCTACCTGACTACGGTACCGGATGATCTGGATGGCATTTATGAATCCATCAAAGAAAATGCGCTGCTAGCCAAGTATGCGGGTGGGTTGGGTAATGACTGGACATCGGTGCGTGCAATGGGGGCACGAATCAAAGGCACCAATGGTAAATCACAGGGTGTGGTGCCCTTTCTGAAAGTGGTGTCAGATACCGCTGTCGCGGTTAATCAGGGAGGCAAACGCAAAGGCGCGGTTTGTGCCTATCTGGAATGCTGGCATCTGGACATCGAGGAATTTCTCGAACTGCGTAAAAATACCGGTGACGATCGTCGCCGCACGCACGACATGAATACCGCCACATGGATTCCGGATTTGTTTATGAAACGTGTCATGGAAGGCGGGGATTGGACATTGTTCTCACCTTCGGATACTCCTGATTTGCACGAGAAATTCGGTCAGCAATTTGAGCAGGCGTATGTAAATTACGAGATCAAGGCTGAGCGTGGTGACCTGGAGTTATACAAAAAAATTCCGGCGGTACAATTGTGGCGAAAAATGCTGAGCATGTTGTTTGAAACCGGACACCCGTGGATTACCTTTAAGGATCCCTGCAATATCCGCTCACCACAGAATCATATCGGCGTTGTGCACAGCTCTAATCTGTGTACGGAAATCACGCTGAATACCAACGATAAGGAGATTGCCGTTTGCAATCTTGGTTCGGTCAATTTGGTTGCGCATTTGAAGGACGGTGCGCTGGACATGGACAAGCTGAAACGCACTATTCATGTGGCCATGCGCATGCTGGATAATGTTATCGACATCAATTTTTACGCCGTGGCGAAAGCGCGCAATGCCAACCTGAAGCACCGGCCGGTTGGGTTAGGCATCATGGGGTTTCAGGATTGCTTGCATCAACTGGGTATTCCTTACAGTTCGCAAGAGGCGGTGGAATTTGCTGATCGTTCCATGGAGGCTGTGGCTTACCAGGCTTACTGGGCGTCGACTGAATTGGCGCAAGAACGCGGTTGTTACAGCAGTTATCGAGGCAGTCTGTGGGATCGCGGCATTCTCCCTCACGATACGCTGACGGTGTTGCAACAGGAGCGCGGCGGCTATGTCGAAGCGGATCTCTCAGCGACATTGGATTGGGATGCACTGCGGCAGCGCATCAAACTTCACGGCATGCGTAATTCAAATTGCCTGGCGATCGCGCCGACTGCGACGATATCCAACATTGTGGGCGTTTCTGCCAGCATCGAACCGACTTATCAGAATCTGTACGTTAAGTCGAATCTATCCGGCGAATTCACGATGGCCAATCGATCGCTGGTTAACGATCTGAAGAAGCTTAATCTATGGGATGAAGTCATGCTCTCAGACTTAAAGTATTTTGACGGCGCGATCAGTAAAATCGACCGCATTCCGCAAAATATTCGTACTCTTTACGCAACTGCATTTGAGATGGACCCGCTGTGGCTGATTGAAGCGGGCGCGCGGCGGCAGAAATGGATCGATCAATCGCAATCGCTGAATATTTATATGGGAGGCGTGTCCGGCAAGAAACTGGATGAAACTTATAAACTGGCGTGGCTGCGCGGTCTGAAAACCACCTATTATTTACGCTCGATGGGCGCCACTGCGGCGGAGAAATCGACCGTGCGTGCAGGCTCGTTGAATGCCGTGCCTGCCGATGGTGGTATGGCCAAAGCAGCGGTAGAAGTATCCACAGTTGAAGTCAAATACTGTGCGATCGATGATGAGAGCTGCGAATCATGTCAATAATCGAAAAACATCAGGAAAAAGGAGCCCATTATGCTGACATTTGAAGACGAATCAATTAAAGCTGCAATGCCATCTATCTCAGGCTTGGATGCGCAACCGCAAGCACTGTTCCAGGAACCTCGCGCTGTCGCTGCGGCAGCAAGTGATGTCACGGGTGAACAAGCCATTGCTGGCAGCGCCAACCGCCGCATCTCGGTTGAAGACAAGCAAATCATTAATTGCAATGCGGACGTGAATCAACTGGTGCCATTCAAATACAAATGGGCCTGGGATAAATATCTCGGAGCCTGCGCGAATCACTGGATGCCGCAAGAAATCAATATGAGCCGGGATATTGCGTTATGGAGAGATCCCAACGGCCTGACCGAAGACGAACGCCGCCTGGTCAAGCGTAACCTGGGTTTCTTTGTTACCGCGGATTCGTTGGCGGCGAACAATATCGTGCTGGGGACGTACCGCCACATCACCAATCCCGAGTGTCGCCAATATTTGCTGCGTCAGGCATTCGAAGAAGCCATTCACACCCACGCGTATCAATACATCGTTGAATCACTGGGCTTGGATGAAGGTGAAATCTTTAATGCTTATCATGAAGTATCCTCGATTCGCGACAAAGACGAGTTTCTGATTCCGTTTATCGACACGCTGACGAATCCACACTTTAAGACCGGCACGTTGGAAACGGATCAACAGTTGCTCAGAAGCCTGATTGTGTTTGCCTGCATCATGGAAGGTCTGTTCTTTTATGTGGGCTTTACGCAGATTCTGGCGCTCGGTCGGCAAAATAAAATGACCGGTTCGGCCGAGCAGTATCAATACATTTTGCGCGATGAATCGATGCACTGTAACTTTGGCATTGATGTGATCAACCAGATCAAAATGGAGAACCCGCATCTGTGGACCAAAGCATTCCGCGAAGAAATTGCCGCATTAATGCAAAAGGCCGTAGCCTTGGAATACCGTTATGCGGAAGACACCATGCCGCGTGGCGTATTGGGCATGAATGCGCCGATGTTCAAGGAATATCTGCGCTACATCGCCAACCGCCGCTGCCAGCAGATCGGTCTGGACGCGCTGTATCCGAATGCCAATAATCCGTTCCCATGGATGTCGGAAATGATGGATCTGAAAAAAGAAAAGAATTTCTTTGAAACGCGCGTGACCGAGTATCAAACGGGTGGTGCGTTGAGTTGGGATTGATTAGCGCAGCAGCCGATCCAATCGTTTATGCGACATTTTTTGTCGTATGTATTACGTTGGGTGTCATATCGTTACGTTGAGAGGAGAAGTAGATGATTGAATTGGTGATCAATAATAAAGAGTGGATATTCTCGGGAGTTGGAGTTCCTGTCTTGGGAGCATTAATATTTTGGATTCGAAATTTCGGTCAGAGAAAGTCCCAAGGCTTGCCATTAACTCAGATTGAACAACCTCGTTCTTTCAGGGTTATACCTCAGGAAATACCGGTTAGTGTTCCAATTGCCATGGAGCGAATTTCACCTGTAACTCACAATGAGATTCAAACTTCTATTGAGTCAGCACCGCCGCTTCAGCGAGAGGCTATTGCTCAACGATATATAGGGCAACGGATTGAATGGGATACAGAATTTTCCAGTGCCAAGCAACAAGACAGCTTAGTGCGACTACAACTCAGATCAATGCCGGAGCCAGATGCAGAATATTCGCTTCCATTATACGTGTGGTGCAGCGTCAAGCTTGATGATTATCGCGAACTCGCCGTGCTCCCTGAAAAAACGCATATACGCATTAATGGTGCAATTACAGATGTAGATGTATTATCAAGTTCGGTTAGACTCGATAACGCAAGATTAATTTTTCCATCATTGAAAAATGTGGCCTAACAACGCATTCCACAATTAGTTTTGGCGAGGTGAATACCCATGAAAACCCGTGAAGAACGCGACACCATGGGCGTGGTCGAAGTGCCCGCAGAAGCGCTGTGGGGCGCGCAAACGCAGCGCTCATTGCAAAATTTCAAGATTTCCGGCGAGCGCATGCCGGTGGCGCTGATTCATGCATTAGCCAGGGTCAAGCGCGCTGCCGCCAAGGTCAATCACGATCTGGGTTTGCTCGATGCCGCCAGCGCTGCGGCGATCATTGAGGCTGCCGACGAGGTAATCGCGGGTCATTTCGACGATCAGTTTCCGCTGGTGGTGTGGCAGACCGGCTCCGGCACGCAGACCAACATGAACATCAACGAGGTGCTGGCGAACCGGGCTTCGGAAATTCTCGGCGGCGGGCGCGGTGACAAACGGATCGTGCATCCGAATGATGATGTCAATAAAGGCCAATCGTCCAACGATGTGTTCCCGACCGCGATGCATGTGGCTGCGATGCGGGAATTACGCCATCATCTGATTCCCGCGATCGAGGTGCTGCGTAAAACCCTCGCAAACAAAGCACAAGCCTTCAGCTGTATTGTTAAAGTCGGCCGCACGCACTTGCAAGATGCGACGCCGCTGACACTGGGGCAGGAATTTTCCGGCTATGTTGCGCAATTGGATCATAATTTGAAACATGTGCATGCATCGCTGGTGCATTTATGTGAACTGGCGCTGGGTGGAACAGCTGTAGGCACGGGGCTCAACGCGCATCCGGAATTTGCCGAACGAGTCGCTGCTGAATTATCCCGTTTGACCAGCCTTGCTTTCATTACCGCGCCCAATAAATTTGAAGCTTTGGCCAGCAACGATGCATTGGTGCATGCACATGGCGCATTGAAGACACTTGCCGCCTCATTGATGAAAATTGCCAATGATATCCGCTGGCTGGCTTCCGGGCCACGCTGCGGCATCGGCGAATTGCGCATCCCTGAGAACGAACCCGGAAGTTCCATCATGCCGGGAAAAGTCAATCCGACTCAATCGGAAGCTATGACGATGGTGTGCTGCCAGGTGATGGGAAATGATGTCGCAGTCAACATGGGCGGTGCGATGGGTAATTTTGAATTGAATGTGATGAAGCCGCTGATCATTCATAATTTCCTGCAGAGCGTGCGATTACTGGCGGATGCAATGATCAGCTTCAATGATCATTGTGCAGTCGGTATCGAAGCCAATCTGGAACGCATCGATATGCTGATGCATAACTCGTTGATGCTGGTGACCGCGTTGAATCCGCATATCGGCTACGACAAGGCCGCAGAGATTGCAAAAAAAGCACATCGTGAAGGTACCACCCTGAAGGCTGCTGCGATTGCTACCGGTTATGTGACGGCGGAACAATTCGATACTTGGGTGGTGCCGGAAACAATGACAGGCAAATAAGGCAGTTGCATCTTTTTACTGATTCTCTTTTACTATGGCCTTGAATCCGAATAATTTCGATCCAGCCACGCGGCGTGAGCTTTTTGCGTGGTGCATGTACGATTTTGCCAATTCAGGCTATACCACAGTTATTCTGACTGCCATTTTCAATGCCTACTTTGTCGGCGTTATCGCTGCAGAGCGCGGAAGCGGAGACGCGACACTGCTTTGGTCGATTACCATGGCGGCTGCCAATATGCTGGTACTGCTGAGCGCGCCGGTCGTAGGAGCGATCGCAGATTATTCCGGTGCCAAGAAGCGGTTTTTGACGGTTACGACGATCGGTTGTGTCGTGTTTACCGCGTTATTGTATTTTGCCGGCCCCGGTGATGTCACTTTGGCCGTGGTACTGGTGATTCTGGCGACTTTCATGTTTGCCAGCGGTGAAAATCTGATTGCGGCATTTCTACCGGAAATCAGCACGCCGCAAACGATGGGGCGGCTTTCGGGCTATGGCTGGGCGTTGGGTTATTTCGGCGGCCTGCTGTCATTGGCGCTGTGTTTGGCCTATGTGACGTATGCGGAGAAGCAAGGATTGGAAGCTGCGGAATATGTTCCGGTCACCAATTTAATTGTCGCACTATTATTTGGCATTGCGGCATTGCCCACCTTGTTCTGGTTGCGCGAGCGGGTGGACGTATCCGAATCTTTTGATAGCACACATTTGATCCGTGCAGGATTCAGGCGTTTAGGCGATACCTTGCGCCACGCACGCTTACATACTGATTTATTCCGTTTTTTGCTGTCATTGACGGTTTACTATGCCGGCATATACATTGTTATTGTGTTAGCGGCGGTGTACGCACAGGAAGTGATGGGGTTCAAGACGCAAGACACTATTATATTGATTATGGTGGTCAATGTGACGGCTGCCATCGGTGCCTTTTTGTTCGGCCACTTGCAGGATCGCATCGGTTCAAGTCGATGCATTGCCATCACATTGTTGATCTGGATTGCGGCGATTGTCTGCGCTTATTTTGCCACCGATGAGTGGTTATTCTGGGTCGCGGCCAATTTGATCGGTACTGCGCTCGGCGGTGCACAATCAGCAGGGCGAGCCTTGGTTGGACAGTTCACACCAGCCGGACGGCAAGGGGAATTTTTCGGACTGTGGGGCTTGGCAACAAAATTATCGGCGATCATTGGTCCGCTTACGTATGGCGGCATGGTCTATATCTTCGAAGGAGATCACCGCATTGCGTTACTCAGTACCTTGGTGTTCTTTATCGTGGGTTTGATGCTGCTGGCAACGGTGAATGAGTCAAGAGGGCGTAAATTAGCTTATCTGCAAATAGATAAAGCTTCCGGGATCTACTCAAGATGACCTGATGTGAAAGTTGGCGGTATGTGTTCCAGAGAAGGCTGGATTAACGCTGAGAAAAACTAGATTCGTTATTCTTTCGACTGGTTTTTTTAAAGGCTGTAGGAACAACGAATTGATCCTACAGTTTTTAAGTCAATTAAATCACATTGAACAATAATCAATGTCGATAATGCTTTTTAAAGTGACTAATTTAATCAGCTGGAAGCTCATTGCGACCTTCAGCCGGCTTGCCTTCATGTGTTGTGCCGTAACCTTCAGACTTCGCGCTTTCTGGAACCGTAGGTTTACCACCGCAAGCTATCAGTGCCAATGCAAATATTGTTGCTACAAAAAATTTTAGAAGTTTCATTCAGTTAATACTCTCTTAATAAATTAATAATTGCTAGATTTGTGAACTTGTCACAGCAAGACTATAGCATGATACGCGCGATTCTACTCTGGAAAACTGTTAATAAATTGAATTAAATAATGGTTTCGATCTGTCTATGTCAAATAAATATCATGATAATCAGGATCATAACATTACCTGTCATGCCGATGTTCCTATCGGTGAGAAGCGAATCGTTATACCAGCAATTTATTCGTATCGAAGCGCATCGACGGGTTTAAGTGATGCCGCTTTTCGCGCGGGATAAAAGCCGAAGAAGATGCCGACTGCAGAAGAAAATAGAAACGCCAAACCAATCATGCCCAGAGTAATAACAATCAACATATCGGCAACCTGACTGACCAGCCAGGCGCCGCCAATACCTATTAGCAAGCCGATTAAACCGCCCATGATGCAAATCATCATCGCTTCCAATAAAAATTGCGTAAGAATTGCGCGTTGATTGGCGCCAATCGCCATGCGAATGCCGATTTCGCGGGTGCGCTCTGTCACGGATACCAGCATAATGTTCATGATGCCGATTCCGCCGACCAATAAAGAAACCGACGCGATTGCGCCGAGCACAATGGACATGATCTTGGCGGCATCGGTTGCGACATCGGCGATGGCGGTTAGATTGCGAACCGTGAAGTCATTATCCTTGCCATTTGGGATGCGGTGGCGCTGACGCAGTAATTGTGTAATTTCAATTTCGGCGAGATCCATTTCTTCTGCTGATGCGCCTTGTACCAGCATATAACGGATAGATCCGGGAAACTGATTGCCGGTGATTTGCCGTTCACTGGTGGAGATGGGTACGAAAACGTTATCGTCCTGATCCCGGCCAGTGAGGCTTTGACCTTTGGCCATTAACACACCGACAACCAGAAACGGGCGGTTGGTGATGCGTACGGTTTTTCCCACCGGCTCTTCATCACCGAACAGGCTTTTTGCCGTGATCGATCCCAAAACAACGACCCGCGCAGCCGACCGCACCTCGGATTCGGTAAATGCGGTTCCGGATTCCATGGTCCAGTTACCGACATCAAAATACTCCGGTGTGGTACCGGTAATGAGGGTGCTCCAGTTCTTGGCGGCGTAATTGAGTTGCACCGTTCCGCTCGTCACTGGCGCAGTTGACCGGACTGATGTGAGTTCCGCAATGGCATTCGCATCATTGATGGTCAAAGTTCTGACGCTGCCGCTGCCAAAACTGAAGCCGCCGGAAGACGTGGCGCCAGGCACTACGAGCAGCAGGTTGCTGCCCATCGAGGCGATGGTTTCATTGATTTTAGTGCGCGCGCCCTGACCAATCGATAACATGAGCACGACAGCGGCTACGCCTATGATCATGCCCAGCATGGTTAGCCCTGTGCGCAGACGGTTTTGCCGTAAGGCACGCAATGCCTCGCCAAATATCGCCGATAGATTCATAAATTAACAAGTCTCATGCAAGGCTGTTGCTTCGGTATTGTTTTTGTCAATGGTCACGTGCCCATCCTTCAAGTGGATTAAACGTCTCGCGTAAGCCGCAACATCATCTTCGTGCGTGACCAACACGATGGTGATCCCCTGATCTCGGTTAAGCTGCTCAAATAACTGCATAATATCATTGCTGGTTTGTGTGTCCAGATTGCCGGTCGGTTCGTCAGCTAAAATCAGCGAGGGATGATTGATCAAAGCGCGACTGATTGCGACCCGTTGTTGCTGACCGCCGGAAAGCTGGTTGGGTTGATGCATGGCATAATCTTCCAGGCCGGTATGGCGCAGGAATTCCAATGCTTGCTGGCGACTCCTGGAGCGACTGATGCCGGCGTAGAGCAACGGTGTCGCCACATTATCTAGAGCTGTCATGCGTTTGAGCAAATTGAATCCCTGAAATACAAAACCGATACTTTGATTACGAATTTGCGCCAATTCATTACTGGAAAGTGCTGCAACGTTCCGGCCGGATAACCAGTATGAGCCGCTGGTCGGCGTATCCAGACAGCCGAGTATGTTCATCAGAGTGGATTTACCCGACCCCGAATGCCCCATAATGGCGACAAATTCACCTTGATGAATGGTTAAATTGATATTGTATAAAACATGAGTTGTGATGATTTGACCATGGGCATCCTGCAAACTGTAGCTTTTGCAAAGCTGTTCTAAATGAATAAGAGACTGGGCAGAATGCGTGGTCGGAATCGAAGACATCAAAAGACTCTTAATTTGAACTTGCTTTCAGATTCTTTTTTATCGGCTACTTCACTGAGGATCACCTTATCTCCGGCTTTAATTTCGTCGCCGCTAATTTCAGTGAAATTGCCATCCGTAATTCCAGTGGCGACGGTAACTGGAGCAGGGCGGTTTGCCGTAAGTAGATATACCGTCGGCTGTTGCGGCGATTTGGTCATTTTTCCGCTTTCACCGGATTCCGTGTCTTTGGGTTGAAATCTTAAAGCTGCATTGGGGACGCGCAGCACGTCGTTTCGCTGTTTTACGACAAAATGAATGTTGGCAGTCATTCCAGGTAACAGCGCGCCATCATCATTTTCAACCATAGCCACGACGTTATAAGTGACGACGTTTTCCTGAATGGTTGGATTGAGCCGCACTTGCTTGACTGTACCGGAAAATTTTCGTTGCTGATAGGCATCGACAGTGAAATTTATCAACTGGCCGATATGCAACTGCCCGATATCGGCTTCGGCAACACTGATGTTAATTTGCATTTGCCGCAAGTCTTTGGCGATTTGGAATAAAATCGGCGTTTGAAAATTGGCGGCTACAGTTTGGCCAATGTCGACATCCCGTGCGATAACGACGCCTGATATCGGTGAGCGAATCACGCTGTAGTTGAGATTGGCCTGATCGCGCTCAACCTGAGCCTGGTTGATTGCCAGTTGCGCGCGTGCGGCTTCGGTTTCCTGTGCAATGATTTCTAATGCTTCAGTTGAAACAAATTCTTTTTCTTTCAATATTTGTTGGCGTTTTAATTTGTTCTCGGTAATTCTTAACGCGACCTGTGCATTAAGAAGATTTGCTTTGGACTGCCGCAACTGAGCGCGTAATATGACGGGATCCAGTTCAGCCAGAATTTGTCCGGTTTCTACCTGATCATTAAAATCCGCATACAATTTAGCCACCGTGCCGGAAACCTGCGTACCCACATTAACAAGAACGACAGGAGTAAGCGTGCCATTGGCGGAGATGGTTTGCATAATATCGCCGCGCTCAACAGCGCGGGTTTTATATTTGCTCGCTAAGGATTCTTTTGTATCGCTACCATACCAATAGGCAGCAGCAATTGTAATCAGTATCAAAACAATGATAATTTTTGGAGTGCTAACAGTAGCCATTTGATAGGTTTAATTAAATTCAATTGGGCCGCGCGATTAAAAGAAACAAGGTGCTTGGGTATGTGCGGCGAATATAGGGTTGGAAACTTTTTGAGCTTTTTATTTCTCCGCTTTATCCGCTTCTTCCCTGAGTATCTGTACGTGTTTCAGACGTGCTTCTACGCTGGAGAGCTGGTAAAAATTGCCATTGCTGTTTTGTAGCGCGGTTTTCAGTTGATCGACAGCGCCCGCGTAGTGTCCTTTTAACAGAAAAGACTCAGCGAGTGCGCGATGCTTGAGCATTTTATCACCTAATAGCTCGTAACATTGAGCTTGAAGGTTAAACAATTGCGGATCATTTTGTATCAGTTGTAATTGCCGGGTTATGAATTCAAGCGCCGCCTCGATTTGTTCGTTCTCAATTAACCCCTGTGCATAGCCATGGATCAGTGCCCGATATTGTGGATAAATTTTTAGTGCCGTTTTATAGACATTGAAAGCCTCGGTTGTTTCCCCGTTGGCCAGTTTAACCCGAGCTGAGAGGGTTTCTATCATTGCGTCGGCGATAATACCTTTAGATTCCACACGCACAGTTTTTCCCAATCGATGATTCGTCAGCATGGGTGCGATTGAATCGCTCTGCAAGACTTGATACAAGAGTCCCCACTCTATGTTGGCTTGTTTGTATTTTTTGGCGCGCAATAATGCATGGATATAACCATAACGTTCAACCGCCTCATTGGCATAGCGTTTCTCGGCTATGCGCGTTTTGAATTGCAGCACGGCATCGCGTGCATTTCCCTGCAATGCACGTAACTTAGCGCGTACCAGCAAAAAATCGAGACTGTCAGGAACCTGTCGATAGGGCAATTCACGTGTTCGATTCTGAATATCCGCGATGCGCTCGTAGGTGATCGGATGTGTGCGCAGGTATGAAGGCGCACCATTTTCATGAAAACGTCCGGCTCGTTGCAAGCGTTCAAAGAAAGCCGCCATCCCTTGTGGGTCAAATCCTGCATCTAATAAAATGCTTAAACCAATTCGATCCGCTTCTTTTTCGTGGTTACGGGTGAAATCCAGTTTTGATTGGATCATGCTGGCTTGTGTGGCAACCAATACTGCCTGACTGGCCTGTCCGTCAGCACGTGAGGCGACTATGGCGACTGCCAGCGCTGCCAGATATTTGACCAGATCGTATTTTTGCGCAGCGATCATACGCGCCAGATGTTTTTGCGTGACATGCGCAATTTCATGCGACATCACGGCGGCTAACTCGGATTCGCTTTGCGCGGCGATAATCAGGCCGCTATTGAATCCCATGAAACCACCCGGCAAAGCAAATGCGTTAATTGCTGGGTTATCAAGCGCAAAAAACTCAAACAATTGATTTGCATTGGCTTCATTTGAATTGGCGATTAATTTATGGCCCAGATTCTCAAGATAGCTGGCGATTTCGGGATCATCCATATAACTCGGATCGGCACGAATCTGACGCATGATTCTCAGGCCTAGCTGCCGCTCCTGAAGCGGTGTGATGGAAGCCTGCGACACGTCGCCTAACTCTGGCAATTCATGTGCAATAATATGGGCAGGAAACCAGATCAATAACGCAATTATCAGACAAGCTAATTTCATGATAATAGGATATCTATTTGTTTTTCGAGTTCCGTTAACAGGCTTCCAAGCCCACCACTGGGCACGAGTACTGCGCGCTCAGGAACACGATGCCCGCATCATTGCTCCGCGTTTTGTCATCCCTGTTAATGCTCACTCATCAGCGGAGTTGCCCAGGCTTTATAATGCGACCCAATCGGATAACGCCAAGCCGTGCCAAAATCACAGCGGGTGATGCGAATGCCGGGAGGAGACTGGCGTCGTTTGTATTCGTTCATATGAATTAATTGGATGACTTTGGTGACATCGGCCTGGTCGTAATGCAATGCAATGATTTCAGCCGGCGTAAGATTCTTCTCGACATACGCTTCGATGATACCATCCAAAATTTCATACGCGGGCAAGTTATCCTGATCTGTTTGATTGAGGCGCAATTCGGCAGTTGGTGCGCGCCGGATGATGCGTTCTGGGATTACACGCTGGATTTGATTCCGGTATTCGCATAACTGATAAACCAGAGTTTTACTGACATCCTTTAATACTGCAAAGCCGCCCGCCATGTCACCATACAGAGTGCAGTAACCAACCGCCAGTTCCGATTTGTTGCCCGTAGTCAGAACCATTGCCCCGGTATAATTTGATAATGCCATTAATAGCGTGCCGCGGATGCGTGCCTGAATATTTTCTGGCATGGTATTAAAATCAGCCGGGTCCAATGAAATCTGAAAATCCTTGGCAATTTTCTTCAGATATAAATCAAATAGCGGTTCTATGCTGCATTCAATATGTTTAATTTTTAATAATTCAGCCATTTCATTGGCATCTTCCAGACTTATGCCAGCGGTATATTGCGATGGCATCATGACTGTTTTGATCTGGTCTGCGCCTAATGCATCGAACGCAATCGCGAGTGCGAGCGCTGAGTCTACGCCTCCGGAAAGCCCCAGTAACACACCGGGGAAACCGTTTTTATGCACATAATCCCGAACGCCTAAGCATAAGGCTTGATAGACGCTGGCGACAGGCGATTGTGCCGGCATTAATTTACCTGTTACGGGTTGCTTGTTCTGAATTTCAATCAATCCAATAGTTTCAGCAAATTCCTCCAGTTGGTGCGTAAGTTCGCCTTGTCCATTCATGACAAATGATGCGCCATCAAAAACCAGTTCATCCTGTCCACCGACCAGGTTGGTATGAATTACTGCGATGCCTGTATGCTTGATGAATTGGTGTGTGGCTTGATACCGGGATACTTGCTTGTTGATATGATAAGCCGAAGCATTGAGAACTAATACGATATCCAGGTGAGTGTAATCGACTTCAGCGGGCAGATGCCCGAGCCAGAAATCGGCACAAATATCAATGCCGAATCTGATGCCTTCCAATTCGAATATGTATGGCTGAGTGCCGGCATCAAAATAATAAGATTCGTTGAAGAAAGGTGATTTATTGAGAATCCTTTTGTGATAGGTATGAAGAATTTCACCGTTGCGAATGACCGAAGCCGCATTGTAAAGCTTGTCTTCGTCGAAACTGGGGTGACCTACGATCAAGGTGATGTTGCCGATCGTTTTTGCCAGTTCTGTCAGGACATGCTGGCACAGTTGGCAAAATGTTTCACGCAGCAGCAAATCCGCAGGGGGATAACCGGATAAAGCCAATTCGGGCGTTATGATCAGTGTTGCACCCGCTTGTTCGGCTTGCTTCACCGCAGCCAGTATTTTTGCTGCATTTCCTGTGATATCTCCTACCGTGCAATTAATCTGAGCAATGGCAATGTACATGGTTTTGCCGGTATATTATTGCAAACTAGAAGGGTAGTTGAGCATCCGGTTTAACTTGTAGAATATTGTGGCGAAAATCATCCTGGATACGCTTTAGCGCGATTTCATTGTCTGCTTCAAAACGCAGGACAATAACAGGCGTAGTATTGGAAGCGCGAGCCAGGCCAAATCCGTCACTGTATTCGACCCGTAATCCATCAATAGTAATCACTTGTTGCGGGTTGTTGAAAGTTGCTTGTTGCTGCAACTGTGCTATCAATGCATGGTTCTCACCCTCAGCCGTACGTACTTGTATTTCCGGTGTGTTCAGGCTGTCGGGAAGATTATTCAACGTGGCGTTGATATCCGTTTCACGGCTCATCAACTCCAGCAACCGTGCGCCGGCATATAAACCGTCGTCAAAACCATACCAGCGCTCCTTGAAAAACAAATGCCCGCTCATTTCTCCGGCCAGCAGGGCCTTTTCTTCAATCAGTTTGGCTTTGATAAAAGAATGTCCGGTTTTCCACATGATAGGAGTACCACCGTGCTGGCTAATCCAGGGTGCCAGATTCCGGGTGCATTTAACATCAAAAATAATTTTTCCGCCTGGGTTTCTTGATAAAACGTCTGCGGCAAACAGCATCAGCTGGCGATCGGCATTTATGATATTGCCATTCTTTGTTACGATGCCAAGCCGGTCGCCATCGCCGTCAAAAGCCAATCCGATTTCAGCATCGGTGGTTTTCAACGCATGAATAACGTCTTTGAGGTTTTCGGGCACAGACGGATCAGGATGATGATTGGGGAAAGAACCATCCACGTCGCAGAACAATTCAGTAACCTGGCAACCCAAGCCGCGATACAACGCAGGTGCAAATGCCCCCGCCACGCCATTGCCGCAATCCACAACGATTTTGAGCGGACGACTCAATTTGATATCCTGGGTAATGCGCTCTAGATAGGCATTGACAATATTCTGTTCGGAGTAGTTGCCGGTGCCGTGAGTCAGATCATTATTCTCGATGCGTAGACGTAAGGCTTGAATGGTTTCTGCTGCCAGCGTTTGGCCACCCAGTACAATTTTGAAGCCATTATAATCAGGCGGGTTATGGCTGCCAGTCACCATCACGCCGGAATACTGGCATAATTGATGTGCCGCAAAATAGAGCATGGGCGTCGCAACCATGCCGACATCCACAACATCGGTCCCACTGTTGCGAATGCCGCGCGCAAGTGCCTGGGATAGTTCGGTACCTGATAATCTGCCATCGCGCCCGATTGCAATCGCGCTCAAATTCCTCGCGCGTGCCTCAGAGCCAATGGCATGGCCGATTTTTTCGACATTCTCTGCGGTGATGGTTTGGCCAACAATGCCGCGGATATCATAAGCTTTAAAAATTCCATGAGGAATGGTTTGCATCATTTAATAAATCCGAAAAAGGAGTGGTTAATACAACGTGGCAAATCGGTATTGATCTCGTTACAATTTTTTGTCAGAACGCAAGTTTCCTCATAAATCAGCGGATTTCAATGATGGCCTGGTGCAGCGCCACCTTTCAGGGTGTAATGAGTGCCACAGTATGGGCAAAGTGCCTCACCGGTGGCTTCTATCGGGAGGAAAACCCGCGGATGGGAATTCCACAACAACATCGACGGCATCGGACAATGTAGTGGCAGATCGTCAGCGGTAACTTCAATTTCACGGTCTTTATTATTGGTTTGTTGATTCATACTAGTAACTCCAATGGTGCATTATTCAATCAGGGTAAGCCAGTTGTCGTGATTTTTGGCTTTACCTTTAACACAATCAAAAAATAGCGTTTGTAACTGCGCGGTAATTGGTCCACGTTTGCCCGATCCGATAATGCGATTATCCAGTTCGCGAATCGGAGTGACTTCCGCGGCAGTACCGGTAAAAAATGCTTCATCGGCGCAATAAACTTCATCGCGTGTAATACGCTTTTCGATAACGGGTATACCCAATTCCGTAGCCAATTCAATGATGGATGCGCGCGTTATGCCTTCCAGACAGGAAGTCAGGTCGGGCGTAAAAATTTTACCTTGTTTGACGATAAAAATATTTTCTCCAGATCCTTCAGCGACGTACCCCTCGACATCCAGCAACAATGCTTCATCGTATCCGTTCATTCCGACTTCCTGATTGGCCAGGATTGAGTTGGCATAGGTGGTAACCGATTTTGCGCGACACATATTAATGTTTACATGATGCCGGGTAAACGACGATGTCTTAACGCGAATACCATTATCCAAGCTCTCGGGACCTAAATATGTGCCCCATGGCCAAGCGGCAATGGCGACATGCACGGACAATGTTTTGGCGGAAAGCCCCATTGCTTCAGCGCCATAAAAAGCGATCGGACGAATATAACCGGAGGTCAATTTGTTTTGTTTTACCACATCGCATTGCGCCTGCATGATCACTTCCTTGTCATAAGGTATTTTCATCATGAAAATATGCGCCGAATTGAACAAGCGGTCAGTGTGCTCCTGCAGGCGAAAAATTGCCGATCCGTGCGCAGTTTCATAGGCGCGCAATCCTTCAAAAACACCCAGGCCATAATGCAGCGTATGGGTTAACACATGTGTATTGGCATCGCGCCAGGGAACCATCTTCCCGTCATACCAGATTACACCATCACGGTCAGCCATTGACATTGAGGAACTCCCAATTAGATAGATTCTAAAAATCGTATATTCTAACTTAATTTGGCGTAGCGTAAAAACACTGTAATGTAATGTGATACCCGCACCCTATTGATGGATAGAAGCGAGTGTTTCTCGATGAATATTGTGTTGGGCTGAGCAGCGGTTGGGTCGATGGCGGGATTCATGGCAACTTTCATACCTATACGCAGGATGAAGCAGTGTTGATGATTGGCGTGAATGTGGCGATGGATTTTGCTTAGTTATCACTAGCGGCCAGAACCCCAGCTCAACCTGGCTCCGGCCGATTTTACGTGCAGGCAATAATGCATTCTTTCCTACTAAAACTGAGCTTTTTCCTGTCTCCAATATGATTTCTTAAAAGCTTGTTGTCAATATTGCATGTGCTGTCTAAGTTTCTGTAAAAACATATAAAATATTAAAAACCAACCCGTATTTACAGGTAGATATTTTTGTGCCACAGTACCATTTTTAGTCAGAAAATTCTTATTAAATTAACGAGATTAGGTATTCGAGGAATATTCTGCTGGCGAAGTCCACAATCATAAAGTCAGCCGGTTCAGGGCCAAGATGGCAGTGAATTACTTCCGCATTGACGGATGACCTGCAAATCACATTTTATTCTGGAGGTAGAAATAATGGCTACGCAAAGTATTAATGTGGCAGATCTTAATGGAGAGAATGGCTTTGCCCTGATTGGTGCGGAGAGGCGTGATTTTTCAGGCATCTTTGTGAGCAGTGCGGGAGACGTCAATGGAGATGGTTTTGATGATGTGATTATTAGTGACCGGTACGGTCATTCATCCAGTTCCAGCTCCAGTTACGTGGTGTTTGGCAAGGCTTCGGGATTTGATGCGGCGATGAATTTATCCAGTTTGGATGGGGCAAATGGTTTTCGTCTGGATGGAGGAACAGCAGGCGGAAATGGTGGCAGCTGGATCAGCGATGCCGGTGATATCAATGATGATGGGTTTGACGATGTGATTGTTGGTAACCTTAACGGTAATTCCAGCTACGTGGTGTTTGGCAAACAGTCGGGATTTAATGCGGCGATGAATCTGTCCGATCTGGATGGCAGCAATGGTTTTCGTTTGTCTGGCGTGTCGACCTATGATGTGGCGGGTTGGTCAGTCAGCGGTGCGGGAGACGTTAATGGTGATGGGGTCGATGATGTGATTATCAGCGCTCCTTATGGGAATTCGTACGCCGGCGCCAGCTACGTGGTATTTGGCAAAACCTCGGGATTCGATGCGACGGTGAATTTGTCCGTTCTTGATGGCAGTAATGGTTTTCGTCTGGATGGAGCGACGCGGTTAGTTAGCGGAGCAGGAGACGTGAATGGTGACGGCTTTGATGATGTAATGGTCAGCAGTGGTTTAAGACATCATATTGTGTTTGGCAAGGCCTCCGGTTTTGATGCGGCGATGAATCTGTCTGATCTCAATGGTAGCAATGGTTTTCGCCTGGATGGGGGTGCGGATCATCTTTATCAGCAGTTTTTTGCCAGCAATGCGGGAGACGTGAACGGCGATGGTTTTGGCGATCTGATTATCGGAAACGCCACGGCTGATCTGAACGGACGCGATTCCGGTTCCAGTTACGTGGTATTTGGCAAGGCTGATGGATTTGATGCGGTGATGAATCTATCCGATCTTGATGGCAAAAATGGTTTTCGCCTGGATGGCGCGACGATGGATGATCGCTCAGGCAGTTCGGTTGGCAGGGCAGGAGATGTCAATGGAGATGGTTTTGATGATTTGATTATTGGCGTGCCTTCTGCTAATCCGGATGGTTCCGTGACCGGCTCGAGTTATGTGGTATTTGGGCGCGCAACGGGATTTGACGCGGCAATGAGCCTGTCCGGGCTGGATGGCGATAATAATGGTTTTCGTATCGATGGCGCGTCATTCCAAGATGTATTAGGTCAATCGGTTAGTGGTGCGGGGGATGTGAATGGCGATGGGTTTGATGATTTGATTGTGGGTGCGCCTAATGCAAATTCAAACGGTGATGACTCCGGTTCTAGTTACGTGATATTCGGCCGCAGCGAATTTACCGGCGGCGGCGTGGATTTCCCGGCCCCGCCTGAGGTAAGGCCGACCACGACCAGTATCAATTTATCCAGTCTGGATGGTAGCAATGGTTTTCGATTGGACAGCACGGGATATTATCTGGGGGGATTTTCAATCAGCAGTGCGGGTGACATAAATGGAGATGGTTTTGATGATATGGCGATTGGCACCTCCTTCGAAAAATATTATGAAGGAAGCTACGTGGTATTTGGCAAATCATCAGGTTTTGATCCCAGCATGGATTTGAACGAATTGGACGGTAAAAATGGTTTCCGGGTTAACGTTGCTACCAATGACTCTAGTGTAGACGGTATAGGCGATATCAACGGTGATGGTTTTGATGACGTGGTTATTATTGAAGAAGTAAGAGACAATTATTATGGCAACGTCGTTGTTAACAATGCCTATGTAGTGTTTGGCAAAGCATCTGGTTTTAGCTCCAGGTTGGATTTATCCGGTCTTAACGGCAGTAATGGATTTCGTTTGGATGAAGGAACGGAGCATGAGTTTTCGGGTGTATCAATCAGTGGCGCGGGGGATGTCAATGGTGACGGTTTTGATGATTTTGTAATTGGTAATTATGCCGCCGATCCGAATGGCAATTCTTCGGGCTCCAGCTATGTGGTATTTGGCAAATCTTCAGGTTTTGATGCGACGTTGAGCATAACCGGTCTGGACGGTAGCAATGGTTTTCGTCTGGATGGGGTGGCTCAGTACGATTTCTCAGGCGGTACAGTCAGCGGTGCAGGGGACATCAACGGGGATGGTTTTGATGACGTGATGATTGGTGCTGAGGGCGCAGATCCAAATGGTTATTTATCCGGCTCCAGTTATGTTGTGTTTGGTAAAGCTAGAGGCTTTGATGCGACGATGAACTTATCCGATCTTGACGGCAACAACGGTTTTCGTTTGGATGGCGTGGCGGGAGTTGATCGTGCTGGCTTTGTCAGCACTGCGGGAGATGTCAATGGTGATGGTTTGAACGATATGCTTGTCAGTGGCCGCGATTCCGGTAGTTATGTGATATTTGGCAAAGCTGCGGGCTTTGATGCGACGATGGACTTATCCGATCTTGACGGCAGTAACGGCTTTCATCTGAGTCAAGCGGGCTTGGTTATCGCAGTGAGTTCTGCGGGAGATGTTAACGGCGATGGTTTTGATGATTTGATTATCGGCAACTCCAGAGCCGATTATTCCGGTTCCAGCTACGTAATGTTCGGCAAGGCATCTGGGTTTGATGCCGAGATAAATTTGTTCGATTTTGACAGCACTAATAGTGTTCGTCTGGATGGTGCCGTGGCAGGTGATCGATCGGGTGTGCGCGTAAGCTCTACGGGAGATGTGAATAGCGACGGCTTTGATGATTTGATGATCGCTGCTCCTGATACAGATGTGAACAACGAGAACTCCGGTTCTGTTTATGTGATTTTTGGCGCCAGCCAATTTACCGGTATTGTAACTTATGTGGGATTGCCTGAAACGGATGATGTTTTTACAGGCACTTCTGCGTCGGAGCGCTTTGATCCGAGTGATGGCAATGATTTGTTGATCGGAGGCGGCGGCGCGGATGTGATTTACGGGGGGCTCGATGATGACACTATCCGGGTACCCGATCTGACTTTCCAGTTGGTCGCAGGTGGTAGTGGGAACGATACGCTGGGTCTGGATGGCAGTGGAATAAATCTGGATTTGGCTAACTTCCAAGACAAAATTACCGGCATCGAAACCATTGACCTGGGCAGCGAAGGAGATAACACGCTGACTTTAACGTTACAGGATGTGCTCAATTTATCAAATAGTACTGATACTTTGGTAGTTAAAGGTGACACCGGTGATCGTGTGGATGGATTAAGTAGCGGTTGGGCAGATGGTGGTATCAAGGACGGCTTTCATATATTCACTCAGCTGAAAGCAGTATTGATGATCGCGGATGCTGTAAAAACAGATTTTACTAGTGGAGTGGATTTTCCCGGTACGCCGGGGGATGATGTGTTTACTGGCACTTCCGCTGCAGAAAGCTTTGAAGTAGGTAATGGCAACGACCGTATGATTGGCCGCGGTGGCGCGGATTCATTCGATGGTGGCGCTGGCAATGATTATATCCGTATATCGGATGCGAGTTTCAGGTTCGTCGATGGCGGTTCGGGAACCGACATTCTGGGATTGGCCGGCAGTGGTTTTAATCTGGATTTGAGTACCGTGCAGGGCAAGATTCACGGTATCGAGACCATCAGTTTGTATGGTGTCGGGGACAATACATTAACTTTGACTGCAGCTGAAGTATTGAACCTGTCGGATGAGACGGATACCCTGAAAATAAAGGGCAACACGGGAGATAGTGTTGTTGGGCTAAGCAACGGTTGGATTGATGGCGGTATTCACGGCAATTTTCATACCTATACGCAGGGCGATGCGGTGGTATTGGTCGGCGTGAATGTGACAACGGATTTTGCATAAACTAATGCTAAATGTCAGTCTTCTGAGGGTAGCGAATAACCTGTGCTGCTGGATGGGTTCCACGCTTTGGGCATAATCAAAATTGCGTCAGTTGTGCTAAGCTTGCCGAGGGATTTAATCAGAATCAGGATTGTTAATGGATACTAACGAGGCTGCTGCCGCACCCGCTCCAATGTTGGAAATCAGTACTTCCCGCCAAATGTTGTCCTGGTTGGCCGAGCAAAAGTTATCAATTGCTTTGACTACTTATCAGGTTGGTAAGCTGTATTTTATTGGCCTAAAGCCTGACAATGGGCTTTCGGTATTTGAACGTAGTTTTAACCGTTGCATGGGTTTGTGCGCGACGCCGAATGGTTTGTACATGAGCAGTTTGTATCAGGTGTGGCGGTTTGAAAATGTATTCGAGGTCGGGCAGCAGCAGGATGGTTTTGATCGGTTGTATGTGCCGCAAATGGGTTATACCACCGGCGATCTGGATATTCATGACATGGCAGTGGATAGCGAGGGTCGATTAGTGTTTGTGAATACGCTGTTCGGTTGTCTGGCAACACTGAGCGAAACCCATAGCTTCAAACCACTGTGGCAGCCTCATTTTATCAGTAAACTAGCAGCGGAGGATCGTTGTCATTTGAACGGTTTGGCGATGAAAGACGGACAACCGGCTTATGTCACCGCAGTAAGTCAGTCTGATGTAGTCGATGGCTGGCGTGAGCATCGCAACCATGGCGGCATAGTCATTGACGTGGAACGCAATGAGATCGTATGCAGCGGATTATCCATGCCGCATTCACCACGTTGGCACAATGGCAAGTTGTGGTTGCTTAATTCCGGAACAGGGAATTTTGGGTATGTCGATCTTGAGTCGGGACGTTTTGAATCCTTGTGCTTTTGCCCCGGCTATATGCGCGGTTTGAGCTTTCATGGCAATTTTGCTTTGGTGGGATTGTCCAAACCGCGAGAGAACAAGACCTTCAGCGGTTTGGGATTGGATGATAATCTTAAATCACGTAATGCTGAAGCGCGTTGTGGTGTCCAGGTAATCGATTTGCGCAGCGGGGATGTGGTGCATTGGTTACGAATGGAAGGCGTGGTTGAAGAGCTGTACGACGTGGTTGCATTGCCTCAGGTGCGCCGCCCCATGGCACTGGGTTTTAAAACCGATGAAATTCGTCGAGTATTGAGTATTGAGTATTGAAAGTTAGTTTGACCTGTTGTTGAGTGATCAAGAAATACTGCCTGTCTATCGCTGATACTGAGCTATCAGGTAGTTCTCAAATTTCAGTTGCAATTTCTGGGATGCTGTGCGATTGAATCAATTAGCTATAAAAAGAGTTGGTGCAATGTATTCACTATCTGATATCGATTGATCATTTTCTAGGTATGTAGTCCTTCTCCATTAATCCGAATCCGTTATTTTCCCTGTCAGTTTTTGGCTTAGCCCATGAGGATGCGAGTTTCCACACGTGGCAGTGGTAATCAAATCATCCTGGGCTGATGGTAAGAGCAATCCGATTTTTCGTTACATTCAACCAAAAGCTGAGGCAATTCTTGCCTTGAATTCACTTGATTGATTTGTACGTTTCTTATTTATGCTTATGTTTCATCTGTTTATAACAGAGCATAACAAGCCATCTGTTGTGACATTAAGTGTCTGATTGTAAATAAATATTGTACTTAATAAAGATGCGGGCTTGTTGATAGTCATAAATTATCGTTTTATCCTATAAGTAGGTGTTATTAAATAACTTGTGAAATCTATGTGAAATTAATGTGAAATTAATGTGAATAAAGTGTGAATTTTTTGTGAATAATGTATATAATGATGAAACATTGTTACTTGAAATTTTTTCCAAAGTTATCTTTAATTTTTAAAAGGGAATAATTTTATGATCTCAAATCAGATTTACCTGATCATTCTGATAATCTCCAGCATGCTGCTAATAGCAGAAATACCTAGCATAATGGCAGGTTACTTGTTGTCAGACATTATTCTTACTTTATATGTAAGTTATCTAATAAGAACCTTCTTCATGCACGTAGTAAGTACAGAAGAATCTTAGAGAAATTTCTTGCATTGTCTGCTCATTGATCTGTTATTTATAGACTTTTTCTTGCTTAATTATCCAATCTAATAGAAATACTTAGAAATCCTAAGTGATAATTTTAGTGCGCATAATTAATACCCCTGCTTAATTTAATACTTTACCCAATATACAGCGGATTGCACACGGTATTACTATTCTCTTGTGTTGTAGAAGAATAATTGTTGTTATTAACAGTATGTTTATGTGCTTGTTTATAAATACTGTAATGACAAAACAATCAACATGAATAACAAAATTTACCCTGGCAATTAAAAAATAATCCTAGTTTATTCATTACAATTTTTACAGGTTATCGCTGTATTTCAAAAGGAATTAACTTATGGCAACGCATATAGATAAAGGATTGTCAACAAACAATCGGCAACTAGAAAGTATAAATACGAATGAGTCTGGCTCTGCTGCATTTCAGGCTCAATATTTTTTCCGAGATACTGCCGCAGGTTTGATAACCGGGGCAATGGCAATTCCTTTATCGATAGGGATTGCCATTATGTCTGACTATCCCATTAAAGTAGGTTTGGCTACGGTGGTATTTGCTTCATTAATAGGATGGTTATTCGCCTGGTTTAGACCTGGCAACTATATAGGATCCCCGGGGATTGCTGCCGGTTTGGCACCCGTTCTTGCGCTCGGAGTGGCTAGTTTCGGATGGGAGAATATGGCCTTTTGCATTTTTCTAACCGCAATAATGCAGGCAGTTATATGGAAATTTAATTGGCAAAGATACTTGCTTGTAGCCGTTCCAGTATATCTTGTAGAAGGTTTGCTGGCAGGTGTGGGGTTGAAGATTTTCTTGAAGTTCTTTGAATTTACATATGAAATTCCCGTAGAAATGGTTACTGAGAATTTCTGGAATGAAGCTCGTATACAAATGGTTGCAATATCCGCTACAGGGGTTGCACTATTTCTCTTTCTTTTTTCAAAATTTAAAGATAAACAGCCTGCCATTCCTTATTTTATGCTCATCATAGGTGGCGTGGTTCTGGCGCAATTTGTAAGTGTTCCCATGATCTCTGTTGAAGACGTTGATCTTCATCTCAAATTACCATTACCTGCAGCCGATGTAACCCTAATGATGCTAGGCTATATGATCCTATTCTGCGCGATGCTGGCAATCGTTGATGTGATTGAACAAGTAATGAGTAATGCTGCGATTGAAAAAATTGATCCTCTGAAACGTAAAACTAATAGTAACAATAGTCTGCTGGCAATCTGGATTGCTAATCTTGGAGCAAGTTTCTTTCATGGTATGACAAATCTGGATGGGCTTGCTAAAAGTACAACGAATAAGCTGGCTGGTGCTATGACTAAATTCTCAGTTTTGATCGTTGGTTCCGTTGTTTGCTTCTTTACATTTAATGTTCAATATCTTGATTATCTTCCTAAATTTGCTTTAGCTGCAATCATGCTTTTTACTGGCTATAAGATGATAGCGGGATTAGTGCATGTTACGCATTATGGCTCATATGCACTGACTCTGGCGGTTATAACTGCGGGTTTGGTATTTAAGGTGGGTATCTTTGAAGGACTTCTGGCTGCGATGGCGATCCATGGCTTGATTCATTATATGGTTTATACAAAGCATGAGCAAACACCTGGCAAAGAAGTCATCAAACGATATTTCCGCAACCTTAAGAGCGACAACTCGAATTTGCAGTAAAGAAATTTAAGGTATGTCTGTAACAGTGTCTTAATCTCTAGGCACTGTTACAACAACTAATCACTTATTCTTATAAA
The DNA here is from genome assembly GCF_003011925.2 of Nitrosomonas supralitoralis. GTDB lineage: Bacteria > Pseudomonadota > Gammaproteobacteria > Burkholderiales > Nitrosomonadaceae > Nitrosomonas > Nitrosomonas supralitoralis. The sequence goes on along the minus strand of NZ_PXXU01000038.1, from coordinate 1,791 downwards.
GATTTAACAATGTACAAAAAAATCTATATTGCAATTGATGAGAGTGAATTCTCGAAACATGCTCTATCAGTAGCTACGAACATTGCTCAAGTTTTCAAAGCGTCACTATGTATTGCTCACTGCATCATTGATGACACTCAGCCTAGTCAAAAAATAGGCCTTGAAGTTTTGGAGAAAGCAAAAGCGCATATAAATGATTTATTGATTGAAACAAAACTTATCGTCGTTGAAGACCAATACGGTTTAAATGGAATCAGTATGGCGATTGCAGAATCGGCCATTGAATGGGAAGCAGATTTGCTGGTAGTGGGTACTTCTAATCGAAAAGGGCTTGATCGTTTCTTTTCTGGTTCTGTAGCAGAAGAGCTCATTAAGAAAATTGATTGTTCAATACTGTTGGTAAGAATTAAATAATTACGACTCATTTTCTTTACATAAAATATTTTATTTCATTTCATAGTAGGAGTTAATATGACAGTACAAAAATTTTTTATTATTTCTTTAATAACCACGGTGCTTTCTTTATTTGCAATGTATAGCAATGTTAAGCAGTCTGCTGTTAATGTTAATATGAACATTCCACTGAATGATGAAATTATGATGGGAATGGCTTTATTTATTACCTACTTGTTATTAAGTAGCTTATATCCAAAAAAAGCTCCAAGTAGTTTTACTAAACGAAGTTAAATCTAAATAGTTCCAGACTGATTATCAAAAGGTGGATTTAAAAAAATTATAGACTGGTAACTGGTGCACATTGCTAGTCTATAGTTGAAGGAATCGTCGGTATTTGCATTACTTTCCTTGGTAGCTGTTTTCTTCATTTATGCAGTACTGGCACAGACTAGAGTCTGCAGTTTTATTTGTAGTAGCCACCCCTTGATCTGACAATCACACCTGATATTTCTGTGGATATTCATGCAATATTCTCTCAGATACTATCAGCACGCAAGTAATTCTTGAACAAAATCCACATAAATAGTTTTGCTTATCTCATTTTCCGTGTAAATCAGCAAGATGTTGATAAATAATGCAATCTGCTGGGTATTGCGAAGAATCGGCATTTTTTACTCAGCAGCATTCAAAAATTATCTGATTCGGGATTGCTGGCATTATTTTTCAGAATGATGCTTAGCTGTAAGGTGCTCAGGAATTTCTCCAGTCAGATATAAAAACTACCAGATCACAGAGATTGCATGAGAAAAAACTCATAGGAGGTGATTATATGTAATCAAAACGTAAATGGTTTTCATTTGCAGGCTGTATCAAGCGAATTAGAGAAACTTTTAAAGCAAGTATCAAATATTAAGCAATACAACAATTTTCACGAACTCATCAAAGGAAATATACATGAATAGTAAGAATTTCATGAAATTGAGAATTATCTTACCCACTATGAATCAACGGATAAATGGCATATCCATCGCAATATTATTTGTACTATGCACGATGCTTGCTCCGTTAGGAGTAGGACAAGCAGCGCCAATACCGCCTCAAAGCACAGGAGTAAAATGGCATCCAGGGCACTATTACACAATTCAAAATTGGGCTAATGATGATCCGATCTACATGGCAAAAGTTTACAAAGAACTAAAAGCAACACCTGCTTTGCGTGGAATGCAAATGCGCTTCTTATGGGGTTGGATAGAGAAATCACAGGGCGTATATGATTTCTCTATTATCGATAAACATCTTGCCAAACTGACTGCCATGAACAAACGCCTGGTTATTCAAGTACAAACAAAATCTTTTGATGATGACTGGAAGCTTATACCAGATTATTTAAAGGCG
>NZ_PXXU01000037.1 GCF_003011925.2 Nitrosomonas supralitoralis | reverse complement strand
CAAGCTGGTGTTAAAGCCTGATGATATGGACGACGACGATGACGACGAAGACGGCGAAGCTGATAGTGGTGATGAAGCCGAAAGCGAGTCTCAGAGTGATGACGACGAAGACGATGATGAAGAATAATCAGCTTTGTATTTTAAATTTAGCTTTGTGAGTATCAGAGCTCTGGAGATAATCATATCTCCAGAGTCAAAGATTTTTTCTGAAGATTAGAAAAAAGAATCTCAAAAAGAAAGGGTTTTATTCTGGTAATTTTATTAATAAGCAATAGTAACTGCAAAATTTTTGCGAAAAGATTAGCTTTTAATAAAATTGTTCTGAAGTAAATCAGCGCTAATCAAAAAATAACTCTGATTAATGACTGAATTTTGTTCATCAGTTAACAACTCTCTTACTATAGTGCTTCAACTTATAGAAGGGCTTTCACTGTGGCAGAAGAGTCACAAAATAAATTAGTTTATGCTGGAAAACTCGGATATAGTTTTCGTCGGCATTTGCATGAAAGATTTATAGAAATTTTTTTGTTCCTATCAGCAATTCTTTCGATTGCAATAATGCTTGCAATCATTGCAATGCTTCTGAAGGAATCTATTGTTTTTTTTCGACAGGTATCAATCTGGGAGTTTCTAACCGATACACAGTGGACACCATTATTTGATGATGCTCATTATGGGATACTGCCACTGATCTCTGGAACCATGGTAAGTTCTATGATTGCTTTATTGGTCGCGCTTCCTATGGGCACCATTATTGCTATATATCTCTCCGAATTTGCGCCATTTACTGTGCGCGAAATTGCTAAACCATTCCTTGAATTGCTAGGGGGTGTACCAACAGTTGTGTACGGATACTTTGCATTATTATTTGTAACTCCATTATTACAGACAATTTTTCCTGAACTGCCAGGTTTTAATTTACTATCTGCTGGATTGGTGATGGGAATAATGATTATCCCGTATGTAAGTTCAATGACCGAAGATGCTATGCGAGCAGTTCCAATGAATCTGAGAGAAGGTTCATACGCCATGGGCGCTACACGTTATCAAACAGCCATTCGCGTAGTAATGCCGGCTGCATTTTCTGGTATAGCTGCTGCTTATATTTTGGGTATATCACGTGCTGTTGGAGAAACAATGGTAGTAGCCATTGCCGCCGGAATGCAGCCAAATCTAACATGGAATCCAATGGAACCAGCGGCAACTATCACGGCCTATATTGTGCAAGTTAGTCTGGGTGACTTACCGCATGGAAGTATTGGTTATCAGACCATATTCGCTGCTGGTTTGACTTTGTTATTAATAACGCTTGTATTCAATATCATCGGACATTTGTTACGCAAACGATATCGGGAAATTTATTGATGTCAGAATCGATTTTAATACAAGCAATTTTGCTGATGTAAAATAATAAAACAGTCTTTTAAGATGTTTGCTTATGGAAGCATGCAATGAGAAGTATAAAAAGCCTCGAAGAGATCAGAAGAATCATTATCCTTCATAAAAGGTGGGATATGATTTTTATGATAACTGGTGTTATAGCGTTAATGATAGCAATATTGACATTTATGGCATTATTTGCACATATGTTAATCAATGGTATGCCCCGTTTATCCTGGGAGTTTTTTACATCATTTCCATCAAGGCATCCTGAATCCGCTGGGATTTTGTCTGCTTGGGTTGGAACTACTTTAGTTATGCTCGTAACGGCAATTGCCGCGGTGCCATTGGGAATAGGATCGGGTATATATTTGGAAGAATACGCGCCTAAAAATTTTCTGACAGAGATCATTGAGATTAATGTCACCAATTTGGCGGGTGTTCCTTCAATCATTTATGGTTTGCTTGCATTAGGATTGTTTGTATATCAATTCGGCTTTGGACAAAGTATTTTGGCAGCGGGACTCGCATTAGCTCTATTAATCCTGCCGGTTGTAATTGTGGCCACTCGTGAGGCGATACGTTCGATTCCTATTACAATACGAGAAGGGGCATATGCATTGGGCGCAACCAAGTGGCAGACGGTGTCGGATCATATATTGCCTTACTCTTCAGCGGGGATCCTAACAGGAATTATTATCGGTTTGGCGCGGGCAATTGGTGAAACTGCACCAATTATAACTATTGGAGCATTGACGTTTATTGCTTTCTTACCTCCTTCTCCAGTAAAAAATGAATTCCCCTATATATCATTTGAATGGCTCACAGCCCCTTTTACCGTGATGCCGATTCAAATGTTTAATTGGGTGTCACGACCCGAGGAAGCATTTCAGTTGAACGCAGCCGCAGCAGGGTTAGTCTTAGTAGTTATGACTCTAGCTATGAATGGTCTGGCAATTTACTTACGTTATAGAATGCGTAAAAATATTAAGTGGTAAGGGAATAATGCAGATAGATCATAAACAAATTGCAGAATCTGCTCAATATAAATCTGAAGTGAAAAACCTCAGCTTTTTCTATGGAGAGTTTAATGCACTAAAAAATATTAACATGGTATTGCACGATAAAAAAATTACAGCATTAATTGGCCCATCCGGCTGCGGTAAATCGACATTCTTACGATGCTTTAATCGCATGCATGATTTGTATCCGGGTAATCGATATGAAGGTGAAATAATTTTGCATCCCGATGATGTGAATATTTTAGCATCTAATGTCGATCCGATCGAAGTGCGAATGAGAATAAGTATGGTGTTCCAAAAACCCAACCCTTTTCCTAAATCGATTTATGAAAATGTGGCTTATGGATTGCGTGTAAGGGGAATTAAGCAGCGAGCGCTTCTAGATGAGAAAGTGGAAGTGGCTTTGCGCAATTCGGCTTTGTGGGATGAAGTGAAAGATCGTTTGCATAATCTCGCTTTTAATCTTTCAGGGGGGCAGCAACAAAGACTTTGCATAGCTCGTGCACTAGCAACAGATCCTGAGATTTTGCTATTTGATGAGCCGACTTCTGCGCTTGATCCAATAGCGACGGCTAGCATTGAAGAATTGATTACCGACTTAAAGACTAAAGTTGCTATACTTATAGTTACTCATAATATGCAGCAAGCTGCACGAGTATCGGACTACACTGCTTACATGTATTTGGGTGAGTTAATTGAATTTAATGTGACGGATACTATATTTATTAAACCTAAAAACAAACAGACCGAGGATTATATAACTGGCCGCTTTGGTTAATTGCTGTAATTCAAGAAGCATCTGTTCGTGCATCTTAGAAGATGCCTATGAAACTTTTTTGATTCTCTTTCATATTTATTAAGACCAATGAGATAAGGATTTTGGTTACGAAATTGAGAGAGACGTATTAGCTGGATTAGCGGAAGCAATATGGAACAAAAGTTGCCTCTGCTTTAACGTTGTTGTCAGCGCTGACGTGAATATGTTCGATGCACGTGCTGCGGATATGACCATTATTATGCCATTACCACTCGAATATCCACGGAATTCAATCAATGCCATAGCAAGACTTCACTGACGAGAGGCACATTATTTCTCTCTCGGGCAGTTGGCCACTGATCAAGTGGTTCTGAGCGATTTACCTGATTGCATCGGATAAGTAGGCTACCTGACATTGCGTTTGTCCAAACAAAGCAACAAGGTATCATGTGTTACAGCTAGTAAGAGCTTGCTACGCAAACTCCGTGTTGCGATGAGGCATCGGATTAGTGTAGAACGCAACATATGAATTGATGAAATTGATGTTGAGCTGATTGGAGGGCGCATACAAGGGAAAGCGAGCGGGCGAAGTGGCGAGAGAAAACTTCGGTCTTAGTGGAAGTTGAGATCAAGGAGAAACGCTCTAGCTTTTTGCCATGGAAAGCTTAATCAGATATCACTGATGAAGTGCAATTGACTTGGTACAGAATCAAGGGTAGCATCGACCATTTTGGGAAGTTGGAGCTAGAAGTAAAATGCGTAAAAAGATGGTTGCTGGTAACTGGAAGATGTACGGTAATTTACTAGAAAATAAACAGCTACTCGCTGCATTAGTTGCTGAGCTAAATGGGGTGCGTGAAGATGTCATTGTTGTTTGTGTGCCTTATGTCTACCTCCCGTCAACACAAAACGAATTACAGAATACGACAATAGCTTGGGGCGCTCAGAACGTAAGTCAATATGAGAAGGGGGCGTATACTGGCGAAATCTCAGCATCTATGTTGAGTGATTTTCAGTGCAAATATGTTATTGTAGGGCATTCAGAGAGAAGAATGCTGTTTGGTGAAGACAATGATGTTGTTGCGGAAAAATATGTAGCAGCCCAACGTGCCGGCATAACGCCAATTTTATGTGTTGGAGAGACTCTGGAACAGCGCGAAGCGAAGATAACTGAGCAAGTCATTGAGCAGCAGTTAATGTCGGTGATTAATGTGGCAGGGATTGAGTCGCTAAGTAAAGCAGTCATTGCTTATGAACCGGTGTGGGCCATTGGTACAGGTAAGACAGCGTCGCCAGAACAGGCGCAAGAGGTTCATGCATTTATAAGAGCAGGTGTGGCTAAACAGAATTTAGGAGTGGCTAATCAGTTGATTATTCTTTACGGCGGTAGTGTTAAAGCAAATAATGCTCCACAGCTATTTGCCATGCCTGATATTGATGGAGGCTTAATTGGAGGTGCTTCACTGATAGCGAGCGAATTTATAACAATTTGTCGCGCGTCTCGTCATTAAAATTTTTGGAGTATAACGTTGGAAATATTGGTTTGGACCGCACATGTTTCGTTAGCGATTCTATTAATAGTTTTGGTATTATTACAGCATGGTAAAGGCGCAGATATGGGGGCTGCATTTGGTGGTGGGTCAGCAGGCAGTTTGTTTGGGGCTAGCGGCTCAGCTACTTTTTTAAGCCGCGCTACAAGTTTTGTTGCTGCGATGTTTTTTGTCACGACATTAAGCTTAACCTATTTCTCCATGAATCAAACTGCGAGTGAAAGTGTAATGAGTGTCATGGATGATACTGTGGAATCTGAAAATGCTGCAGCGGCAGGCTTGGATGAAACATCTGCTTCAGAACGTGCAAATAACATACCTGAGGTAGAAAACAACTCGATAGTTAACAAAATACCTGAGTAGTTTCTGCGATAAAATTGGCGTAGAAATCTAAAATGAGATAGTGTGCATGGTTTTGCTGCCGACGTGGTGGAATTGGTAGACACGCCGTCTTGAGGGGGCGGTGGCGAAAGCTGTGCGAGTTCGAGTCTCGCCGTCGGCACCATATGTGATTTTAATATTTTATTCTCTATAAATTCTGGCGTATTAATTTAAGATGCTTGAAAACTATTTTTCAATTCTATTATTTCTAATTGTTGGCTTTCTAGTTGGGGTTGTGCCAATGCTTTGTGGTTGGTTGCTAGCACCAAACAATCCTGATAGTGAAAAACTTTCACCTTATGAGTGTGGATTTGAGGCGTTTGAAGATGCGCGGATGAAGTTTGATGTGCGATACTATTTGGTAGCGATATTGTTTATTTTGTTTGATTTGGAAATTGCTTTTCTTTTTCCATGGGCAATCGTGTTGGATGAAATTGGGTTGTTTGGATTTGTTGCTATGATGATTTTTCTAAGCATCTTGGTGGTGGGGTTTATTTACGAATGGATGAAAGGTGCTTTAGAGTGGGATTAATGCTATGAGTATAGAAGGAACACTTGAAAAGGGATTTGTTACCACTAGCTTGGATTCGATTATTAACTGGGGGCGGACTGGGTCAATGTGGCCAATGACATTTGGATTGGCATGTTGTGCGGTTGAAATGATGGAAACAGGAGCTTCTCGTTATGATCTTGACCGTTTTGGAATAGTATTTAGACCAAGCCCACGCCAATCAGACGTCATGATTGTTGCTGGAACGTTGTGTAACAAAATGGCACCTGCCTTACGTAAAGTTTATGATCAAATGGCTGAACCCCGGTGGGTAATATCGATGGGGTCATGTGCGAATGGCGGTGGCTATTATCATTATTCTTACTCGGTAGTTCGTGGGTGTGACCGTATAGTTCCAGTTGATATTTATGTGCCAGGTTGTCCGCCAACAGCAGAGGCTTTATTGTATGGCATCATTCAGCTACAGAATAAAATTAATCGCACTAACACAATCGCACGCTAAATTATTAGAATGTCTACTATTCAACAAGAAGGTCTTGCTGCAGCATTACGCAATTCATTAGAGATAAAATTAGTCAATTTGCAAGTACAGCAGAATGAGCTGACCATCGTAGTGAATGCCGAGGATATCAGAGCTGTAAGTAAAATATTGCGTGATGATTCAGCGCTTAGGTTCGATACATTGATTGATTTGTGTGGGATAGATTATTCAACTTATGGCGATCAATTATCAGCTAAATACGAGCTTAGAAATAAGCGCTTTGCAGTAATTTATCATTTGCTCTCGGTGGAGAAAAATCAAAGGTTACGTGTCCGAGTCCTAGCTGAAAATAATGAGTTTCCTGTGGTGCATTCGGTAACCGAAATATGGCCTGCTGCTAATTGGTTTGAGCGAGAGGCATTTGATCTCTATGGCATAGTTTTTGCCGATCATCCTGATTTGCGTCGTATTTTGACTGATTATGGGTTTATCGGAAATCCGTTCCGTAAGGATTTCCCGATAACTGGTCATGTCGAGATGCGATATGATGAACAGCAAAGGCGGGTGATTTATCAACCTGTTAGTATCGAGCCGCGAGAAATAACGCCGCTCGTAATACGTGAAGAACACTATGGGGATAGTGAATTCTGATGATCGCCGCATGATTGTGTTTATTAAAAGAAATTAAAAGAAGTAACTTATGGCTGAGATACGTAATTACACTATGAATTTTGGACCGCAACACCCGGCAGCTCATGGCGTGCTAAGGTTGGTTCTAGAATTAGATGGGGAAGTTGTTCGGCGTGCAGATCCGCATATCGGTTTGTTGCATCGTGCGACTGAGAAATTGGCAGAGAATAAAACATATCTTCAATCAGTTCCCTATATGGATCGGTTAGATTATGTCTCTATGATGGTGAACGAGCATGCTTATGTCATGGCTATAGAGAAACTGCTTCGCATTGAGGTGCCCATTAGAGCGCAATATATACGTGTAATGTTTGATGAAATTACTCGGATTCTAAATCACTTGCTCTGGATTGGTGCCCATGCACTTGATGTTGGTGCTATGACAATGTTTTTATATGCTTTTCGCGAAAGAGAAGATTTGATGGATTGCTACGAAGCAGTATCAGGCGCTAGAATGCATGCTGCTTATTACCGTCCAGGTGGGGTGTATCGCGATTTGCCGGATTCAATGCCTAAGTACCAATCTTCACAAATCCACAGCGAAAAGCAAACTCGCGTACGGAATGAAAATAGGGAAGGTTCTTTATTAGATTTTATTGAAGATTTTACCAATCGTTTTCCAACCTATGTTGATGAATATGAGACTTTGCTAACGGATAATAGGATTTGGAAGCAACGTTTGGTTGATATTGGTGTTGTTTCTCCTGAACGTGCCAAGGCGTTGGGATTTACTGGGCCAATGTTGCGTGGATCAGGCGTGGAATGGGATTTAAGGAAGAAACAACCCTATGAGGTCTACGATCGTCTTGATTTTGACATACCAATCGGCGTTAATGGAGATTGTTACGATCGATATTTGGTGCGGATGGAAGAATTTCGTCAGTCAAATCACATAATAAAGCAATGTATCGATTGGTTGCGTAATAATCCGGGGCCGGTTATTACTGACAACCATAAAGTTGCACCGCCGTCTCGTGTAGAAATGAAACAAAACATGGAAGAAATGATTCATCATTTCAAGTTGTTTTCAGAGGGTTTTCATGTGCCGCCGGGTGAGGCTTATGTTGCAGTCGAGCATCCTAAAGGAGAGTTTGGTATTTATCTGGTATCTAATGGAGCCAATAAACCATATCGACTGAAGATTCGTGCTCCTGGTTTTGCACATCTGGCTGCTTTGGATGAAATGTCCAGAGGACACATGATTTCTGATGTGGTTGCTATTATTGGTACGCAAGATATAGTATTTGGTGAGATAGATAGATAACGATGTTAAGTGCTGAATCTCTTAAAAGAATAGATCGTGAGATCGCTAAATATCCGACTGACAGGAAACAATCAGCTGTCATGTCAGCGCTTGCAATTGCGCAAGAGGAAAAAGGCTGGTTGGCCAATGAAACAATGAATTTTGTTGCTGAATATTTGGGTATGCCACCAATCGCGGTTTATGAGGTAGCTACTTTTTATAATATGTATAATCTAGAGCAGATAGGTAAGTACAAAATTACGATATGTACTAATTTGCCTTGTGCTTTATCAGGAAGTAATGATAGTGCAACATATCTAAAAGAAAAATTAGGTATTGAATTCAATCAAACAACACCAGATGGGAAATATACCCTAAAGGAGGGCGAGTGTTTCGGCGCCTGTGGAGATGCACCAGTTTTATTAGTGAATAATAAACGCATGTGTAGTTTTATGTCTAAAGAAATGATCGATAAATTGCTGGAGGAACTGAGCGAATGAATCGGTACCCGCAGACGTTAATGAATGGAGTAGAGCCATCTGATCCTGAAAATTGGCGTATCAAGAGTTATGAACAACGCGAAGGATATGCGGCTCTAAGAAAAATACTAAAAAATAAAATAACTCCTGAAGAAGTCATAGAAGAAGTAAAGAAATCAGCGCTTCGTGGACGCGGGGGAGCGGGCTTTCCTACAGGTTTGAAATGGAGTTTCATGCCTAAAGGATATGAGGGTGATAAATATATCGTTTGCAATTCAGACGAAGGCGAACCAGGAACTTTTAAAGATCGGGATATTATGCGCTATAACCCGCATATTCTGATTGAAGGTATGATAATAGCGGCATACGCGATGGGAGTGAAAGCGGGATATAACTATATCCACGGAGAGATATGGGAAACTTATGAACGTATGGAAGAAGCTGTTGAGGAAGCGCGCGCAGCAGGTTATCTTGGAGATAATATTCTAGGTTCATCGGTTAACTTTCAACTGTATAATCATCATGGATTTGGTGCTTATATCTGCGGAGAGGAGACGGCATTGCTCGAATCCCTAGAAGGCAAGAAAGGTCAGCCACGTTTTAAACCCCCTTTCCCAGCTAATTATGGGCTTTATGGTAAGCCAACCACAATTAACAATACAGAAACATTTGCTTCAGTTCCTTGGATAATTCGTAACGGCGGAGAGAAATATTTGCAACTTGGCAAGCCTAATAATGGTGGCACAAAAATATTTTCAGTATCAGGCCATGTAAACAAGCCAGGGAATTATGAAATACCGCTTGGCACATCTTTTGCAAAGTTATTGGAATTAGCTGGAGGCATGCGTGGAGGGCGAAAGCTGAAAGGATGTATCCCCGGTGGATCATCAATGCCTGTATTGCCTGGTGAGATCATGATGCAAACCGATATGGACTACGATTCTATTGCTAAAGCTGGATCAATGCTTGGTTCAGGTGCTGTTATCATCATGGATGAGACAACATGTATGGTAAGAGCACTGGAGCGCCTGTCCTATTTTTACTATGAGGAATCCTGCGGGCAATGTACACCGTGCCGGGAAGGAACCGGATGGCTTTATCGTATTATCAATCGCATTGAGCATGGTAAGGGCAGACCTGAAGATCTTGATCTGCTTGATAATATCGCTGATAACATACAAGGGCGAACCATTTGCGCTCTGGGTGATGCAGCAGCCATGCCTGTGCGTGCAATGATTCAACATTTCCGGGACGAGTTTGTTCACCATATACAACATAAAAAATGTATGGTCTGATTATTAAAAGAGTAATAATCAGACCACGTCAATTCAATTATCCGTGATTAACTCAAGAATTATAACCGATGGTCAATATAGAAATCGACGGTAAGCAAGTATCTGTATCCAAGGGAAGCACCATCATGGATGGTGCAAAACAAATTGGTATTTATATTCCACATTTCTGTTATCACAAGAAATTATCCATTGCTGCCAATTGCCGTATGTGTCTGGTGCAAGTAGAAAAAGCGCCCAAACCGTTGCCAGCTTGCGCAACACCAGTAATGGATGGAATGAAGGTATACACTCATTCACAGCAAGCTGTAGCTGCACAAAAAGGAGTGATGGAGTTTCTGTTAATTAATCATCCACTGGATTGTCCTATTTGTGATCAAGGCGGTGAATGCCAATTACAAGATCTTGCTGTAGGATACGGTTCGAGTGGATCAAGGTATTCGGAAGCAAAACGGGTCGTTGTTAACAAGAATTTGGGGCCATTAATATCAACAGATATGACGCGATGTATACACTGTACACGTTGTGTTCGCTTTGGTCAGGAAATTGCCGGGATTATGGAGCTTGGTATGGCTGGGCGTGGTGAGCATGCAGAAATACTTGCTTTTGTCGGTAAAACAGTGGATTCTGAATTATCGGGCAATGTAATTGATCTTTGTCCGGTTGGTGCATTGGTCAGTAAGCCATTTCGATATTCGGCTCGTACTTGGGAATTATCACGAAGGAAATCAGTTAGTCCGCACTGTGGTCTAGGATCGAATCTTGTCGTGCAAGTTAAACAAAATCGTGTGATGCGTGTACTTCCTCGAGAGAATGAGGAAATTAATGAGTGCTGGTTGTCTGATAAAGATCGATTCTCATATGAAGGATTGAATTCTGAAGACAGATTGATCCACCCCATGATCAAGCGTAATGGTGAGTGGTTTGAATGTGATTGGCAGGAAGCGCTAGAAATTACAGCCAACGCTCTTCAAGCAATAAAGAATCAATATGGAGCTAATAAAGTTGCCGCATTAGGGTCTGCGCATAGCACCACGGAAGAGCTTTATTTATTGCAAAAATTGTTACGAGGTTTTGGTAGTAATAATATTGATCATCGCCTACGTCAATCCGATTTTAGTGCAGACATGAAAATGCAGGGTGTACCTTGGCTGGGAACTAGTATTGCAGATATTTCGCAATTAAAGTCAGCTTTAATTATCGGCAGTACGCTACGTAAAGATCATCCTCTTATAGCGCAACGTTTGCGACAGGCTGCAAAGAATGGGATGCAATTAAATATCGTAAACCCAGTAGATGATGATCTGTTAGTTAATGTTGCAAGCAAAATAATTGTTGTGCCGAGCTTAATGATCAAAGCCTTGGCTGAGATTCTAAAAGCTGTAGTTGAAATAAAGGGAATTGAACAGACGGAAGAGTTACAACGAGCCATTAATTCATTAGGTGCTTCGAACACGACCAGTGCCTTCGCTATTGCGTCTAGCTTGATTGAAAACACACCGGCTGCAATTTATTTAGGAAATATTGCGCAGCATCACCCTGATTATGCTAAGTTAAACTGGCTTACAGGGTTGATTGCTAAAATGAGTGGCGCAAGTTATGGTGTACTGGGTGAAGCTTCCAATAGCGTAGGCGCCTTTCTTGCCGGTGCGATACCGAGAGTGAGTGCTGCAACTTCGGGGTTATCAATCACGGAAAGATCGAATCAATTGGAATTCGGATTGAACGCTGCGCAACTATTGGGATTTGAAAATGAACTTACAGATGAAAAAAGCAAGGCATTTATATTAATGAACGTGGAACCGGAATATGATTCCTACAATTCTCAACAAGCACTAGAAACGATTAAAGCAAGTGAATTTGTTGTGTCATTAAGTGCCTACCAAGGAAATGCTAAAAATTATGCCGATGTAATACTACCAATTACGCCATTTACTGAAACATCTGGCACTTATGTTAATACAGAAGGAAGAGTGCAGAGTTTTAATGGAGTGGTTTCACCATTAGGTGAAGCTAGGCCTGCATGGAAGGTATTGCGTGTGCTGGCAAATTTATTGTCGCTGGAAAAATTCGATTATGAAACGACAGAGCAGATACGTGCGGAAATTTTTCCTGATGAATTTGAGATTTGTCGATATCTGAATAATAATTTAGAAAATTTTGAAACTGCCATTTCGATAGTAGAGAAAGAAGGTATTGAGCGTATTGGGGAAGTGCCGATTTATCAAGCAGACCCGATTGTTCGTAGAGCCGAATCTTTACAAGCTACACATGATGCTGAACTCCCGAAGGCTTGGATGTCGGCTGGAATATTGGAGAATTTAGGTATTGTTCCAGGCGATAAAATAAAAGTTAGACAGGGGGAAGGACTCGTGCAACTTGAAGCAGCCCTAGATGAAAAATTGCCTCCTAATTGTGTTCGCATTGCATGCGCGCACCCCAAAACAGCAGCGCTAGGCGCTTTGTTTGGTGAAGTAAAAATAGAGAAATTGTGATGGCAAAGGTTGGAGTTTATTAATGGAGAATATTCAACAACAGTTTGTGGAAATATTGGGTGCGGAGTGGGGAGTCATGATGTTCTCGTTAGCCACAAATTTGACATTTATCTTTGCCATTGTTGTTCCATTACTATTAGGCGTAGCTTATCTTACCTTTGCCGAGCGTAAGATAATTGCGTATATGCAAATTCGCGTGGGGCCCAATAGAGTGACTTTCTTTGGTATACCTTGGTTACGCGGTTGGGGACAACCGATTGCTGATGCTGTAAAAGCAATCATGAAGGAAATTATAATTCCAACTAGTGCAAATAAATTTCTTTTTATTCTGGCGCCGATACTAACAATAATGCCGGCATTAGCTGCTTGGGCTGTAATTCCTTTTTCACCAGAACTCGTGCTTGCGGATATCAACGCCGGATTACTTTATATTCTGGCAATGACATCCATGGGCATATACGGCATCATTATCGCGGGATGGGCATCGAATTCAAAATACGCTTTCATTGGAGCCATGCGTTCAGCAGCTCAAGTAGTTTCGTATGAGCTGGCAATGGGGTTTGCATTAGTATGTGTCCTGATGATGTCACAAAGTCTAAACCTAGGTGATATTGTAAGTGGTCAGCAAGGAAACAGTTTCTTAAACTGGTATTTGATCCCGCTTTTTCCGATGTTCCTGGTATATTTGATTTCAGGTGTAGCCGAAACAAATCGTGCACCTTTTGATGTCGCTGAAGGTGAGTCAGAAATTGTTGCAGGTTTTCATGTGGATTATTCAGGCATGGCATTTACCGTGTTTTTTCTGGCTGAATATTCCAATATGATTTTGGTTGCAACTCTAACTGCTATCATGTTTTTGGGTGGTTGGTTGCCACCGATTGATATTGCGCCATTTACGCTGATACCTGGCTTTATCTGGTTGTTGTTAAAGATTGCATTTATTTTGTTCTTTTTTCTTTGGTTTCGTGCGACATTTCCACGCTATCGCTATGATCAGATTATGAGATTGGGTTGGAAAGTATTTATTCCTATAACCCTTGTGTGGATCGTTTTATTAGGCTCAATAATGCAATTGCCAGAATCAGTTCGAAATGTGTTTCCGCTAAATATCTGGTTTTAAATAGGGAAATAAAATGAATCGTATCAAAAATTTTTTTAGTACCTTTTTATTATTTGAATTATTGAAAGGTATGAAAGTTACTGGGAAATATCTTTTTAAACCAAAGATAACCGTTCATTATCCAGAAGAAAAAACTCCTCAATCACCACGTTTTCGAGGTTTACATGCGCTACGTCGTTATCCAAACGGAGAAGAGCGATGTATAGCTTGCAAATTATGTGAGGCTGTTTGTCCGGCGTTGGCAATAACTATCGAATCAGAACAGCGTGCAGATGGAACGCGGCGGACGACACGCTATGATATCGATTTGAGTAAATGCATTTTTTGTGGTTTTTGTGAAGAATCCTGTCCCGTCGATTCAATTGTTGAAACGCGTATACTAGAGTATCACTGTGAAAAGAGAGAGGACTTTATATATACAAAAGAAATGCTATTAGCAGTGGGAGATCGATATGAAGAACAAATTGCTAAGGACCGTGAAGCCGATGCACCCTATCGGTGAATCTTGCTGGTAAATACAAATGATTTTCCAAGATATTTTATTTTATTTTTTTTCCGTAATACTCATTGCATCCGCACTCGGTGTAATTACTGTACGTAATCCAGTGAACGCTGCTTTATTACTGGTGTTGTCGTTTATAACATGCGCTGGCTTATGGTTACTGCTAGAAGCAGAATTTCTGGCGATTACTCTTGTGTTGGTCTATGTCGGCGCTGTCATGGTTTTGTTCTTATTTGTGGTGATGATGCTGGATATCAATCTGAACCAGTTAAGAGAAGGATTCTGGAAGTGGTTTCCATTTGGTGCAATGATCGCTCTGGTCATGGTAGTAGAAATTTCAATGGTTCTAATGGGTAAATACTTTGGGCGTGAAGAAATGCCTATACCCGAACCAAAAGGCGTTGATTACAGTAACACCAAAGAACTGGGACGCTTAATATATACCGAGTATGTGTATGCTTTTGAATTGGCAGCTGTGCTTTTATTGGTTGCAATGATTGCGGCAATAGCATTAACACTGCGCCATCGCGAAGATAAGAAATCGCCGAATCCATCTAAACAAGTTAAGGTAAGAAAGGAAGATAGAATTCGCATAGTGACCATGCCGTCAGAAAAAAAGGAATGAGCTAGTGAACTTGTCTCGGTTTGATGATCATAAAATATATTAAGAGGTAACCCATTTGATTTCATTGTCTCACTATCTGATACTTGGCGCGGTTTTGTTTGCAATAGGGGTGGTTGGTATTTTTCTTAATAGAAAGAATGTCATTATCTTATTGATGTCAATAGAATTAATGCTACTGGCGGTAAATATGAACTTTGTTGCTTTTTCACACTACTTGCAAGATATCTCTGGACAAATTTTTGTATTCTTTATCTTAACAGTTGCGGCGGCCGAATCGGCTATAGGTTTAGCAATACTAGTGGCGGTATTTCGCAATATGCATACAATCAATGTAGACGATTTAGATAAACTTAAAGGTTAGCTAAGAGAATCAATGCTATAAGTGTTTTATAATTAATAAAATAAGAATTATTAATCAAGATGCAGAAACTTTATTTACTGGTACCGTTGGCTCCGCTTTTAGGATCAATTATCGCAGGATTATTAGGACGTTTTATTGGACCTACGTGGAGTCATCGTGTCACGATCGCATTAGTATTTGCTTCCTTACTAGCCTCCATCATTATTTTTTTGGATGTATTGGAAGGAAATAGCTATAACGGTAGCGTTTATACTTGGATGATAACAGGTGATACTCGATTTGAGATTGGGTTTTTGATTGATCAATTATCGGCAACCATGATGGTTGTTGTCAGTTTAGTCTCACTTATGGTGCATATCTATACTATTGGTTATATGCATGATGATCCAGGTTACCAGCGTTTCTTTAGTTATATCTCATTGTTCACCTTCTCGATGATGATGCTGGTGATGTCAAATAATTTTTTGCAATTGTTTTTTGGTTGGGAAGCAGTTGGACTTGTCTCATATTTGTTAATCGGTTTTTGGTACACGCGCCCTACTGCCATTTATGCCAATATGAAGGCATTTTTAGTAAATCGTGTCGGAGATTTTGGCTTTCTCTTAGGTATTGGTATGATACTGGTCCATTTTGGTACCCTTGATTATGTATCAGTTTTTGCGCAAGCTCCTGACATCGTCGATGAAAAAATTGAATTAATATCCGGTGTATCCTGGCTGGTTATCACGGTAATTTGCATTTTGTTATTTATAGGCGCAATGGGCAAATCCGCGCAGTTTCCTTTGCATGTATGGTTGCCTGATTCAATGGAGGGGCCAACCCCTATTTCGGCATTGATTCATGCTGCCACAATGGTAACCGCGGGCATATTCATGGTGGCGCGCATGTCGCCACTTTTTGAGTTATCCGATACAGCTTTATCGATTATTTTGGTGATTGGTGGAATTACCACATTGTTTATGGCACTTATTGCTCTAGTTCAGAACGATATAAAACGTGTCGTAGCCTATTCCACACTATCGCAACTCGGTTACATGACGGTAGCGCTGGGAGCCTCGGCCTATTCCGCTGCAATTTTCCATTTGATGACACATGCATTCTTTAAGGCTGTTTTATTCTTAGGCGCTGGCTCTGTCATTATTGCCATGCATCATGAGCAAAACATGCAAAAAATGGGCGGACTTAAAAGCTATATGCCTATCACTTATTGGACCATGTTTATTGCTGCACTGGCTAGTGCAGGTGTTCCCGGATTTTCTGGTTTTTTCTCTAAAGATGCCATCATTGAGGCTGTTCACTTTGCTGATATACCAGGTGCCGGATTTGCATATTTTTGTGTTTTGACAACGGTATTTGTAACAGCCTTTTATACATTTCGCTTGATCTTCTTGACATTCCATGGGCAATCACGGATGGATAAACACACCAAGGAACATTTGCATGAATCACCGTGGGTTGTGACCGTGCCGTTAGTGGTGCTAGCCATACCGACTATAGCGGCCGGTTGGTTTATAGGCCCAATGGTTTTTGGTGACTACTTCAGCAGCGCAATTCATGTTCTGCCACACCATGATGCGATAGAAAAGTTAGGAGCCGAATTTTCTGGTATTGGCGCAATGATGATGCATGCTTTGTATACTGCGCCATTTTGGCTTTCGATGGTAGGTATTTTTAGTGCTTGGTATTTATATTGTGTTAGAACCGATATTCCAGAAAAAATAAAATCAAGCTTTGGCTCAGTGTACAACCTTCTTGATCGCAAATATTATGTAGATGAGCTATATTCATGGCTATTTGCTGGTGGAACACGTGCTATTGGTACGATTCTTTGGAAATATGGCGATATCAAGATTATTGATGGATTCTTTGTCAATGGGACAGCACGAATGGTTGCGTTGACTTCTACAATCGTGCGTCGTTACCAGACAGGTTATATCTATCATTACGCGTTTACAATGATTGTTGGCGTATTTTTTCTATTGACGTTATGGCTTTATTAGCCTGCATGCAAAAGTAATCAAATATGCTGTTGTTTGTAGGTATCGATCAATCAAATACTTAAAAGTAATAAGTCCTCTAACAAATAAAACGGAATAAGCATGTCGTTTGAATTCCCACTATTAAGTTTAATTATTTGGCTGCCCATTGTGTTTGGTGTAGCCGTTTTTGCAACTGGAGATGATCGCAACGCTCAAATCGCTCGCTGGATCTCTTTAATTGGTTCAATTTTGGGATTTTTAGTGGCAATTCCACTTTATACCAATTTTGATTCTGCGACAGGAGCAATGCAATTCTTGGAGAATTACCAATGGTTTGAACGTTTTAATGTTAATTACCATATCGGTGTAGATGGAATTTCTATGCCATTAATCTTACTGAATTGCTTTATTACTCCAATTGTAGTGGTGGCTGGGTGGGAGGTAATTAAAGAACGAGTTTCCCAGTATATGGGAGCATTCCTAATTATGTCCGGAATCGTTAACGGCGTATTTTCCTCATTGGATGCGATTTTATTTTATGTGTTCTGGGAAGCATCGTTAATACCTATGTTTTTAATTATAGGCATTTGGGGCGGGCCCAATCGTGTTTATGCAGCAATTAAATTTTTTCTTTATACGCTACTTGGCTCCTTGTTGATGTTGATTGCATTTATTTATTTGTATCATGCGTCAGAAGGAAGTTTCTCAATAGAGGATTATCACAATTTAGCGATCCCTATGACACCGCAGATTTTAATATTTATCGCATTTCTTCTGGCATTCGCGGTTAAAGTGCCTATGTGGCCAGTACATACTTGGCTGCCTGATGCGCATGTAGAAGCACCAACGGGAGGCTCGGTTGTACTAGCTGCAATTCTGCTTAAGCTGGGAGGCTATGGTTTCTTGCGTTTTTCATTGCCAATCGCACCGGATGCAAGCCATTACTTAGCAGAGATGATGATAGTGTTGTCGTTGATTGCTGTAGTCTACATAGGACTGATTGCACTCATGCAAGCTGATATGAAGAAACTCATAGCCTATTCATCTGTAGCGCATATGGGTTTTGTCACGTTAGGTTTTTTTCTTCTGAACGCCTATGGTATTGAGGGTGCAATGGTACAGATGATTTCACATGGTTTTATATCTGGCGCCATGTTTCTTTGTGTTGGTGTGCTTTATGACCGATTGCATTCCCGTCAGATAGCTGATTACGGAGGCGTTGTAAATAAAATGCCAGTTTTTGCTGCCTTTTTCATGCTATTTGCGATGGCGAATGCCGGCTTGCCAGGAACGAGCGGTTTTGTAGGTGAGTTTATGGTGATCATGAGCGCAATCAAAGTAAATTTCTGGTATGCATTTTTTGCTGCAACGACATTGATAACTGGAGCTGCTTATACTTTATGGATGTATAAGCGGGTGATATTTGGGGCAGTGGCAAGCCCCGGAGTTGAAAGCTTGCAAGACATTTCCAAACGAGAGTTCGGTTTGTTGGCGATTTTGGCAATTTCAGTTTTGTGGATTGGTATTTACCCTTTTCCATTAACTGAAGTAATGCATGCAACAGTTGATCAACTTCTAACTCATGTTAGTAATAGTAAACTGTAATATAGGGATTAGAGAACGGTGATCGTTCCTGTTATAAGGATATTGAGTTAATGAATTTTATACCACCTGATTTTGCACCAGCTTCATCCGAGATTTTTATGCTTATAATGGTGTGCGTGGTAATGCTAGCAGATCTTGCCGCGGGTGAGGGTAGGCGATATGTTGCATATTTGATAACACAAATTACGTTATTAGGCTGCGCGATACTTACATTCGTAACATTCTCCACTGAATCGACGCTAACCTTTCACGGCATGTTTATCGATGATTCCATGGCCGATACTTTAAAATTGATGGTTTATGGTACGGTATCAGCTGTTCTCGTGTATTCGCATTCCTATATGGCTGATCGTGGAATGTTGAAGGGAGAATTTTTTAGTTTGATACTATTTGCCACTTTAGGCATGATGGTCATGATTTCTGCCAGCCATTTCCTGACGTTATATATCGGTTTGGAGTTGCTTTCACTGTCACTCTATGCGCTAGTAGCTTTAAGACGCGAATCATTGATGGCAACAGAAGCAGCTATGAAGTTCTTCGTATTAGGTGCCTTGGCATCAGGATTTTTGCTATATGGCATGTCATTGGTTTACGGGGCTACAGGAACACTACATGTGTCGATGCTTGCGCAGATCATTCAGAGTGGTGCCAGTAGTAAAGAGGTGCTTGTCGTTGGTTTAGTCTTTATTGTAGCAGGCATCGCTTTTAAGCTCAGTGCTGCACCTTTTCATATGTGGGCGCCAGATGTTTATCAAGGTGCGCCAACTGCAGTAACACTATTTGTCGGTTCCGCGCCTAAATTGGCGGCATTTGGTTTCGTGATGCGGTTATTAGTTGAAGGAATGGGAGAGATGGTTACTGACTGGCAAGGCATGTTAGTAATTCTTGCTGTTTTATCTATGGCAGTTGGTAATATTGCTGCGATAGCACAAACGAATATCAAACGCATGCTAGCTTATTCAACTATTTCGCACATGGGATTTTTACTTCTTGGATTTATCAGTGCAGATACAAATGGTTATAGCTCATCTTTGTTTTATGTGATCGCTTATGTACTGATGACTCTTGGCACTTTTGCCATGGTTATGCTGTTGTGCAGATATGGATTCGAGGCAGAAAATATTGATGATTTTAAAGGGCTTAACAAAAGAAGTTCCTTATATGCATTTATTACACTGCTTTTGATGCTTTCATTAACAGGCATTCCACCAATGATTGGATTCTATGCAAAATTCGCTGTATTGCAAGCGGTTGTCAATGCTGGCTATGTCTGGCTTGCTGTGGTGGGGGTGCTCTTTTCGCTGATCGGCGCTTTCTATTATCTGCGGATCATCAAATTAATGTATTTTGATGAGCCAGAAACTATTGAGCCCATTGTTTCTAATAGTGATGTTAGAATTTTATTAAGTGCAAATGGCTTTGCAGTTTTAGCATTAGGAATATTCCCTCAGTCGTTAATGGGATTAAGTCTTTATGCAATCCAAAATTCTATGTAGTTAGCGATATAGGCGGGACTTCTTCAAGAGGTACACCGCCCTGGTGCAACTGCATTCCGTAATAAAATCGAAGTGAATTTCTGATCTTGTAGAGTAGTTTATTGCTCGGGTATCTTGACGCTGTGCCTTATATTGTCGAATTATGAAATTGGATTTATTTAGATGGCATCACGAATATAAAGAATATACCCGATCAATCAATCAATTAATTGATCGGGTACTTGAATTCTTAAGTTTGAATCACATATTTCAGCAAATTATTTAAGGAGGCTAGCATGCAAGGTGAAACAATCAAAGAACAGTTAAGTTTTCAGGCAGAGGCAAAGCAATTACTGAAGTTAATGATTCATTCCTTATACAGTAATAAGGAAATATTCTTGCGCGAACTAATTTCAAATGCATCAGATGCCGCAGATAAATTACGTTTTGAGGGCCTCACTGACGCCGCACTTTATGAATCGGATTCAGATCTAAAAATTCGCATCAGTTATGACACTAATGAGCGGACTATCACTATTTCTGACAACGGTATCGGTATGTCACGACAAGAAGTTATTGATCATATTGGAACTATTGCTAAATCAGGCACGCGTGAATTTTTTAATTCATTAACGGGTGATCAAGTCAAAGATGCGAATTTGATTGGTCAATTTGGTGTAGGGTTTTATTCTGCTTTTATTATCGCTGAGAAGGTGACATTGACTACCAGACGCGCCGGATTGACTGCTGAACATGGCGTGAGGTGGGAATCTAGCGGAGAAGGTGATTACACTTTGGAAACAGTTGAGAAACCTAATCGTGGTACCGAAATAATTCTGCATTTGCGCAAGGATGAAGATGAATTTCTTAGTGGCATGAGGATCCGTAATGTGATTCGGAAATATTCGGATCACATTACCTTACCTATTGTGATGAAGAAGGAAGAGTGGTCGCAAGAAGAAAAGCAAAATAAGATCTCTGACGAAGACGAAACCATTAATCAAGCAAATGCGTTATGGGCGAGACCTAAGAGCGAAATTACTGTAGAGCAATATAATGAATTTTATAAACATGTAGGGCATGATTTCGAACCGCCGCTTGCTTATGTGCATGCACGAGTAGAAGGTAAACAAGACTATACACAATTACTTTATATTCCGGCACGCGCGCCGTTTGACTTATTTGATCGTGAACGTCGTCATGGAATTAAGTTATACGTGCAACGGGTTTTCATTATGGATGATGCTGATAAGCTGTTGCCTAATTATTTGCGTTTTGTCAGGGGTGTAATTGATTCGAATAATTTACCTTTAAATGTGTCACGGGAAATCTTACAAGAATCTAAGGATATTGATTCAATCAGAGCGGGTGTAATCAAAAAGATTCTGGGATTAATTGAAGACTTATCCAAAAATGAAGATGAAGAAGGAAAAGAGAAATACAAAACCTTTTACCGTGAATTTGGACAAGTTCTCAAGGAAGGTGTAGGGGAAGATTTTGCTAATCGTGAGCGAATTGCGAAGTTATTACGTTTTGTCACAACAGATAGCGATTCCGATGAGCCGTTGGTTTCTTTGGATACTTACTTGCAGCGCATGAAAGACGGACAGGAGAAAATTTATTATGTGACTGCAGACAATCTTAAGGCGGCTAAAAACAGCCCACATCTGGAGGTTTTTCGCAAGAAAGGCATCGAAGTGTTGCTGCTCTCCGATCGCGTTGATGAATGGCTTGTAAGTAATTTAACTGAGTTTGAAGGAAAGCCTCTGCAGTCAGTAGCTAAGGGCGGATTAGATTTAGGAAATTTAGAGGATGAAGCTGAAAAAGAGGAGCGCGAAAAAGAAACTAATGCTTTGCAAAATTTGACTGAAAAAATGAAAGAAACATTGAGTGAACAGGTAAAAGATGTTCGTGTTACGTTTCGCTTGACTGAATCTCCCGCTTGCCTTGTTGCAGACACTTACGATATGGGCGGTAATTTGGAAAGATTATTGAAATCGGCAGGGCAAAAAATACAACATACCAAACCAATACTGGAAATCAATCCTCATCATCCAATGGTGCAACGGTTAAATAATGAAATGGAAAATTTCGAGGATTGGAGTCACATATTGTTTGACCAGGCTTTATTGGCTGAAGGCGGCCAATTAGAAGATCCGGCTGCATTTGTCAAAAGACTCAATGAATTATTATTGTTAAAATCTTAAGCATTGTTGCGTGGTTGGCTTCCAGTTTGAAATCCTATGGATACTGGGAGATTGAGGCTAGCACATGAAACTTCTAATTATATTAAATGTCAATCTTCGGAACAGTGTAAAACGTGCTGCGTTAATTTTGTAAGTAACAATCAGGCGAATCATGGTGAGAGCGAACACGAGTCGGGCAATTGATCCAGTCAATACCTACCAGGCAAAGCTTCTCGCACCCTTTGCTGTTTTAGGTATTAAAACAGTAGAGGACTGGCTGACTGATATTGATTATCTGCCAACTAATACAACAATCCTGGCACCGCAAACTGAGCTGGCAAAAGAAGTATGCAGGCAATTATTAGCTTACCTACGTGAACCCGGCTTTACGTTTGACTTGTGCTTACATATCAGTGGTACGACTCATCAGCAGCGCGTCTGGCAGGCTATTCAAGAGATTCCATTCGGGAAAACAAGTAGCTATGCAGAAATAGCGACGCGACTGCATTCAGCACCGAGAGCGGTAGGTCGGGCATGTGGTGCCAATCGTCTTCCGATTGTCATACCATGTCACCGAGTTATTTCCAAGAGTGGTGGTATAGGAGGTTTTATGAACGCAAGTGAAGGTAATCCTTTAAAGATAAAGCGTTGGTTGCTGCAGCATGAGAGCACCTGAATTAAATGCAGGACTGCTGGATGAGTTTTCTGATGCTTTATGGCTTGAAGATGGGCTTTCGCGTAATACGCTGGATAGCTACCGAAATGATCTTCAGCTTTTCAGTGAATGGCTGAATAAATGTGATCCAGACAATAGTAAGTTAACAGAGGCAACGCATTCAGATTTGCTTGAATTTCTAGCGTCCAGAGTTTCAGCTAAGATGAAGGCCAGTACTACGAGTCGAGAATTATCCAGTTTAAAGCGCTTTTATCGCTTTTTATTACGTCAAGGAAAAATTGCAACTGATCCAAGTCTTAATATTGAAGCGCCTAAACTGCAACGTCATCTGCCAGAGAGTCTCTCAGAAAAAGAAGTTGAGCTGTTGTTAAGCGCGCCCGATCTAATACAGCCACTTGGTTTACGTGATCGTGCTATGCTCGAAGTTTTATATGCCAGTGGATTACGAGTATCGGAGTTAATCAACCTTAAGTATTCGCAACTCAGTATGGACATGGGAGTATTGCGAGTCATGGGTAAGGGCAGAAAGGAACGTCTTGCGCCGCTCGGAGAAGAATCCCTGGATTGGCTGAATCGTTACACTAAAGAAGCAAGACCTTCGCTTTTAAATGGCATTGTTACGGATACAATATTTGTGACAGCACGTGGAGCCGCCATGACACGTCAAGCTTTCTGGTATCTCATTAAACGGTATGCGCAATTAATGGGAATTACAAAGCAGCTGTCGCCGCACACGTTGCGCCATGCATTTGCTACTCATCTGCTGAATCACGGCGCTGATTTGCGTGTTGTGCAACTGCTATTGGGACATGCTGATATATCGACTACACAGATTTACACGCATATTGCACGCGAACGCTTGAAACAGCTTCACTCCAAGCACCATCCACGCGGGTAATTCGAAACGCTGAATTATCTCCTGGCTATTAATGGATAAAGCGCCAAGATTCCAAGACCAACAAACGCAACAAATGACCAGTCCGGTATCGTTAACGATAAGAATGTCCAATCGACATTAGCGCAATCGCCATTGGCTTCAAACATTCCAGGCCACCAATCGGCAATGGGGAAGGAGTTCAACAAGGCTTCCTCAGGACTGATACCGCATTCAAATGATTCAGGGTATCGAATTAACCAAGCGTGTCGTGCTGCAATAACCGTTCCTATGGAAGCAAGTATTACCATCAATAAGCCATAAAGACGACGTCCGAAAGGTTCGGGATTATGAAGAAACGCAATAAATGCTGTTAATCCCAACGAAAAATACGCCAGACGTTGTGCCACACAAAGAGGACAAGGTAGCAAGCCCTCTACATGTTGTAGATACTGCGCATAACCCAGAAAACCGACGCATCCAAGTAAGATGCATAAAAATAATATTCTCATTTGTTCTTTACATGAGTTTTGTTGATGTTAAAGTATATCCACAAATAGTTCATGGATTTTATATAATTTGTTATGATGAGCAAAATAAGAAAAAAGCGGCAATTTGAAATAAGATCTTAGTAAGACACGTGGTGAGTTAGAAGCATACTCAACTAGTTGTAGGTGCAATAAAATTTCTAACAATTCATCTAACCAGGGAGATTCATTATGCAAACAAAACTATTTTTTGTAATGCTCATTAGCTTTACTTTGCTGATTTCAAGTGTATCTCAAGCTGGAGAATCAAAAAAGATCAGTGAAACTGTAGCGAATACTAAAACCGATTTTCTGCATATTAAATTAGCTGAATATTACGAAAAAGAAGCTAAGGAATTGAGTGAAAAAGTTGAAGAACAAAAAAATATGTTGCAGGAGTATGAAAATCATAGTGAATACTATGGCCGATCCGGCCAAGATTTTCATTCACACCATGAAGCTTTATTAAGAGAATATACTAAAGCGGCAGAACGAAATGCTGAAATGGCTGCTGCGCATAGGAAAATGGCAAAATAATTAAAGAAATAGTGATCATAATATTGTAATAACAAACAGATAGTTAGTATTATAAATGTCACTGGAATTTCAGCACTATCATAGAATTCATGATTCTTAAGGGATGATAAAAGTGATTATTGAAATCTCTGCGTTTTTCATAATACGAAAAATGCAGAGTATGATTTCATACGCTATTTATCTGCCCAGATTGCATAAGCGAGTAAAGCCCATGCCGTAAGGAATGAAACACCGCCAAACGGCGTGATCATGCCGAGTCCGCGCATTTCGGTTATGCTCAGTGCGTAAAGACTGAAACTGAACAAAACAATGCCGACCATCATTAACCAACCGGATATCGTCATTAAGCGAGACTTCGGAAAATGCAGCAGGAGTAAGCCAATAATAATGATTCCAAAAGCGTGATAAAAATGGTATTGCACGGCAGTGTGATATACAGAAAGCATATCGGCTGATAACATTCTTTTCAACCCATGCGCACCGAAGGCGCCTAATGCGATGCACAATAATGTATTCAATGCACCCAGAATCAGAAAAGTTTTTGACATCGACAATCTTGTCCTTGTGTTGATATAGAGTAATGAACAATCGTTTACTAGCATTGATCAGGATTTTTGGTTATGCAGACATCTGCTTCACACATTCCGTGCGCGAATTTTACCTGAATTCTATCTCCAGAATGAATTTGTTTGCTGTTGCGAATGATAGCACCGTCCTTGGAGCTAGTGATGCTGTACCCGCGCTCCAGTACCGATTGCGGGTTTAAGTGTGATAACTGCATCTGTGAATGTTGTAATCTGAAGATCAGCGTATCAAAATAACGGGAATAAGCATAGCATAAGCGTGAAGCCAGTTCATTTTGTTGTTCTTGTAATCGAGCTATGCGCGGACTTGCTGCTATTAGCCGTTGATTGAAATCGAATAATTTCCAATGTTTCTTTTCGAGCTGATGTACCCATGTTTTAAGGAGTCGATCATGAAGGTGTTGCTGATGAATGGCTTGTTGATTGATTTTGTCACCGGGATAAATTAACCGGTGTGACAGAATATCCATCTGCTGCATAGCGTTTTCAATACGGTGCAAAGTTGCACGATACATGCGTTGATGCAGTGTATTCAATCGATGGCTTAATTCTATCCGGTCTTTGCTAACCAGTTCTGCAGCTGCGGTTGGTGTAGGAGCGCGTATATCTGCAACAAAATCCGCAATGGTAAAGTCTGTTTCATGGCCGATACCACTGATGATGGGTATTGAACTGGCGCTAATAGCCAGCGCAACTATTTCTTCGTTAAATGCCCATAAGTCTTCAATACTGCCACCACCGCGACAGAGTATCAATACATCGGATTCTGCTCGTAGGCAAGCTATCTTAATAGTATCGGCGATGCTGCTGGCAGCCGTTTTTCCCTGTACCGGGGTAGGGTAGATAATGATTGGCAAAAATGGCATGCGACGCTGCAATGTTGACACAATGTCTCGAAGTGCCGCAGTATCTAGGGAAGTGATAATGCCGACTTGTCTGGCAAAGTTGGGTAATGCTTTTTTCTTCGTAAGGCTGAATAGTCCAGCCTTTTGCAGTTTGCTCTTAAGCTTTTCAAACATCTCAAATAATTCACCTAGCCCCGCTTGTCGCATAGTCTCTACATTGAGCTGAAAATCACCGCGTGGCTCATATAGGGTGACCAATGCAAGCGCTTCTACCTGCATGCCATCATTAGGTTGCCAATCGATAAACTTATTCCTGTGACTGAACAACACACAGCGCACCTGCGCTTGATTATCTTTGAGGGAAAAGTACCAATGACCCGATTGGTAGCGCTTTAAATTAGAGATCTCACCTTTAATCCACAGTAATGGGATGTTCTGTTCAAGCAACTGCTTGGTGTTGCGATTTAACTCACTGACTGTTAGTACTTTATCCACGAGATAAATTATGAAGAGCAGATTCAAATGAGATTTGCTGGCATCTGTAAGGATAAGCATTTTCCAATACAAATATAGATCTAAAAGCTGATTGAGGGATTTTAGTATTCAAGCTTGGTTCTATTTGGTCCGGTTAAAGATAATTTTTTGTATTCTATCACTGTACGTCAGCCAGATTGCTTGAATGTGCCAGCAATAGGTTGGAATAATGCTTGGCGTAACTTTGTTGAGTGCTGAGGCTGAACTACATCATCACTTGATTTTGATGCGATAGCATCGAACTTTCAGGACTATTTATGGTTTGAGATGCAAAGGAGTCAAATTCGGCAGTGATTGCAATCGCACGTGAGCTCATATCACAATTTATAGACTGGATCTTGACATGTATTTGATGCCCAATACTGCGACACCCAATTTAATTGTTAAATGTGCGACATGACCAAAATAAGGCTATTAACCAATTTTCTTATCTGTTAATCTTGCCCCTCCAAAGCGCAAGATTAATTTATTTTTAAAAGGATGTTGACATTTGACCCCATAACAAGTTGTAATACGCGGTTCAATTGACAAAATAAATAATGAAAGGAGTGCGAAATGAAACGGACTTATCAACCTTCGGTTACTAAAAGAAAACGTACACATGGATTTCTGGTGCGTATGAAAACACGTGGAGGTGCGGCAGTAATCCGTGCCCGTCGTGCAAAAGGGCGAGCACGATTGAGTGTTTAAATAATATTCCCGGATTATATTTTTATTTTTAGGATTCGCTGAAATTCAGTCTTTGCCAAAAAATTGCAGATTACAGAAAGCCTCTGAATTTGCTGCAATCATTAATTTTAAGTGTCAGATCAGTGGAGATTTAATTCAAATATACTCGAAACCGAATGGGCTTGGTTATGCACGTCTAGGATTGATCGTTTCAAAAAAATTTGAACGCCGTGCAACTAGACGTAACCGGATTAAACGTATTTTGCGAGAAACATTTCGGAGAAAACGGGGCGGCGATAAAATAAAAGAAATGGATTGGTTAATACGACTAAGACGTCCTATGATCAAAGATGAATCCAAAGAATTGGCCACCGAAATGCAATTAATAATGTTCGAAGTACAGAAATGTCACGATTAATAATTATTAGCTTAATAAATTTATATCAATATTGCAGAAGCTCTGTTCTGACACCTATATACCGATTTAGCCCAGCGTGTTCATAATATGCATACGAGAAGCATATGAGAAAAATCAGGTTAATACATGGAGCACGTTTGACGATATGTCGCATACTACGATGCACTCCCTGGAGTAAAATTGGTTCGAACCAGTTACGTAATCTTTTCATCCATAACATCAACACTTACCGATATATCCAGACTTCTTAGCGAAACAGCCGTGTGAATATCTATAAAAACGTGTAATTATGCGGTTGGCTAAGGCAGGTAGTATGCGAATGAATAGCTTTATCGAAAAAATCAACTTGATTGAAAAATAATGGAAACAAAAAAACTTCTACTTATCATCATTTTTTCCACCTCATTACTTTTTTTGTGGGATGCTTGGCAAAAAGAATTATATCCTCCCAGTTCGCAGGTAATGTCTGGGACAACCTCAGATGCTTCCAATCAACGCCATGATCCACTGCCAGTTCCTGGAGATGAATTGGCTTCTTCCGCAACTGGATCGGGATCGGGTACTGTTCCAGGAATCGAAGGCGTCAATCCATCAGTAACACCTAATCTGTTCTCCATAGGCGAAAAGATTCATGTGAAAACGGATATGGTTATTGCTGAAATTGATACAGCGGGTGGTGATATTCGACAGTTGGGCTTGATCGAACATCCATCCCGGGAAGATATCAATAAACCCTACGAGCTTTTATTGGATAAAACTGCGCGATTTCAAGTTGCTCAATCCGGGCTGATTGGTGATGGGTTGCCCAACCACAAAACAAAATTTACCGTAGAAGACAATAAATATTCTTATCAGCTGGAACCCGGTCAGGAAAAGGTAGTGGTGCGTCTCGCAGCACCCGAGGTAGATGGTATACAAGTTACAAAAATATATACCTTTCATCGTGGCAGCTATGTAATCGATGTTGAATTTGAGATCGCTAATCATAGCGAGGCAACGATTATTCCATTTTCTTATTTTCAGATGTTGCGAGACCCTAATGAACCTGCCGGAGCTGGTGCCTTGGTTCATTCTTATACCGGGGCCGCAATGTACACGGATGATGAAAAATTTCTGAAAATTAAATTTTCTGATTTGGACAAGAATAAAGCGGAATATCCAACCAATGCGGATAATGGCTGGATAGCCATGCTGGAACATTATTTCCTGACTGCCTGGTTGCCTGAACCCGGTTCGCCCCGAGAATATTTTGCCAAGCATCTGGCTCCCAACCAATATACTGCCGGTGTGATTGCGCCTGTGGGTGCTATTGAACCGGATCAAGTGAAAAATATCTCAATGCCTTTGTACGCAGGTCCACAAGAGCAAAATAAGCTTGCTGAATTGGCTCCTGGGCTTGATCTGACAGTAGATTATGGGTGGCTAACAGTTCTGGCTAAACCACTATTCTGGCTACTTTCTTACTATCATTCGTGGACAGATAACTGGGGTATTGCAATCATTCTACTCACCTTGACTGTCAAGCTTATTTTCTTCCCATTATCCGCTGCGGGCTATCGCTCGATGGCCAAACTGCGTGTGGTTACACCTAAACTGCAGCGTATTCGCGAACAATACGCAAGTGATCGGCAGCGTATGCATCAAGCCATGATGGAGTTTTACAAGGAAGAGAAAATTAATCCAATGGGAGGGTGTTTGCCAATACTGGTTCAAATTCCTGTATTTATTGCATTATTCTGGACATTGCTGGCTGCCGTTGAGTTACGTTACGCACCATTGGCTTTATGGATAACGGATATGTCGGTCCCCGATCCATATTATGTGCTGCCAATTATTATGGGCGTATCGATGTGGATTCAATCAAAACTAAGCCCCACGCCTGCAGATCCGATCCAAGCAAAAGTAATGCAGATTATGCCGATTGCATTCAGCGTTTTCTTCTTCTTTTTCCCGGCAGGCCTTGTGCTTTATTCACTCTGCAATAATATTCTTTCTATTGCGCAGCAATGGCAGATTACGCGCATGTACGAGAACAAAGCTGCGGAAGAAGCCAATAAAGATAAAAATAAGAAAAAAATTAAGAATGGTCCCGAACCCGCTAAGGAGAATCTTCAATTGACTGCTTCTCTTGAAAATGAAGATGTAGGCGCTACCAAAGCGGCAGCAGAGTCGGCAGCGAGCTCAGAAAGAAATGAAAAAACGCCGTTAAAGCAAGCAACAGTTTCTAATAAAAATAAAGCTCCCGTAAAACCAAAAAACAGCCCTGTTGCTAAAAAAACAAGGAAGAGATAACAATTATTACCGATTATCTATCAAAAATAAGTCATTGAAAAACATTTTTGAAGCAACCGATGCAAGGCAAGTACAGGTGAAAAAGAGCAGTTTGTGCATAATAAATGAGCATTCTGAGCCTGTTTTTAACCCCGTAGCGGCAATGCAGATGTTTTTCAGCGACCTGCTAGATGATCGGTAATTTAGCAATCAATATAGCAATTATGGAGTTAATACATAGTAAGCCCTGATATCATTGCAGCAATTGCAACTCCGCCCGGACGCGGAGGAATCGGTGTGATTCGCATTTCTGGCAAGAACTTGGTAAATCTTGCAGAAGTAATTCTCGGTAAACTCCCCAAGCCACGCTATGCTAGCCTTAGTCAATTTCTGGATGCCAAGGGACAAATCATTGATCAAGGTCTTGTTCTATATTTTCCAGGACCTCATTCGTACACCGGTGAAGATGTGCTCGAGCTACATGGACATGGTGGCCCGGCGGTTATAAATTTATTGCTCAAAAGTTGCCTTGGCGCTGGTGCCCGTTTAGCGCAGCCCGGCGAATTCACACTACGTGCTTATCTCAATAATAAAATCGATTTAATCCAGGCTGAAAGCGTCGCGGCGATCATCGAAGCCAGCACGCATGAGGCAGCGCGCTGTGCGGTCAATTCTTTGCAAGGTCATTTTTCCGCCCGGATCGAAGCATTGGTAAGCTTATTGATCACAATGCGGATGCTTATTGAAGCAACTCTTGATTTCCCTGAAGACGAAATCGATAACTTGAAAACTTTGCAAATTCGCGAAAGACTGGATCATATTGTCACACAATTAGAACAAACACTTTCCGCTGCACGGCAAGGCAACTTGTTACAAGAAGGCATCCAGATTGTGTTAGCTGGGGCACCCAATGTAGGAAAATCCAGCTTATTGAATCAATTGGTCGAAGAAGATGCCGCCATTGTCACAGAAGTACCCGGAACCACTCGGGATACCATTCAACGAACCATCACCATTGGCGGGATGCCGGTTCACATTGTGGATACCGCAGGTCTGCGAGAAACCAGTGATATTGTCGAACAAAAAGGCATTGAACGAACGCTGGCTGCGATTAAACGCGCCAACCTGGTGCTCCGGTTGCTGGATAGCAGTGAGCATCGACCAGTTGCCCCTGATCCAATACAACAATACATTCCCGCTGACAAACCTCGAATCACCGTGTGCAACAAAATTGACCTAATGAATGAAGATCCAAAAATGGAAGGTGAAGGACACAATAGCATCATTCATCTTTCGGCCAAAACCGGTGCTGGTATCGAGTTACTGCGCCAAAAAATTCTGGACATGGCCGGTTGGCAATTCAATCATGCCGGCGAAGGAATATTTATGGCTAGACAGCGTCATCTGGAAGCACTGACACAAGCAAAAGCACATCTGGTAAATGCACATGAATATACTGATACTGAATACCAACTGGAACTTCTTGCCGAAGAACTTAAGCTAGCTCAATACGCATTATCAGCCATTACAGGTCAATTCACTGCTGATGATCTGCTGGGAGAAATTTTTTCGCATTTTTGTATTGGGAAATAGCTTCAGTTTTGAAACGATCCGATAAGTTTAGCTGAGTCTAATAGTTGACTTAGGGCGGCGTGATATGATTAAACACTGTTTTGTCACTAAGCTGTTGTCATATGACGCTCAACCAGAATCCAGAACAAAAAGCCCGCGACAACATCGACAGCTTACTCAACCAAGCAGGCTGGGTTGTTCAATCGGCTAGGAATATCGACCTGAATACTGGGTCAGGCCAAGCAGTGCGAGAGTACCGAACCGATGTGGGTCCGGCAGATTACGTGCTGTTTGTTGAGAAAAAAGCCGTTGGCGTGATCGAAGCCAAAAAGGCAGACCATGGGCATAAAATCACCGAAGTGGAATGGCAGACTGAAGGCTACGCCAGTGCCCGGTTGAAGTGGATCAACAACACCAAGCTACTTCCTTTCCTGTACGAAAGCACCGGTATCATCACACGTTTTACCGATGGGCGTGATCCCAAACCGCGTTCACATGAGATTTTTAATTTCCACCGTCTCGAAACTTTAAAAAAGTGGATCGAACAAGGCACCAGCCTGCGCGAGCGTCTTCACCGCATCCCGCTGCTCAATCCGCATCGCTTGGCCGCCAAAGAATTGAAGCTGCGTGACTGTCAGGAAATCGCCATTACCCATCTGGAACAATCATTCAAGGCCGATCGTCCGCGCGCGCTGATCCAGATGGCGACCGGAGCAGGAAAGACCTACACTGCGATTACCGCCATGTACCGCCTGCTGAAATTTGCAAATGTCAAGCGCATCCTGTTTCTGGTGGACACCAAGAACCTGGGTGAGCAGGCCGAGCAGGAAATGATGTCGTATGTGCCACTTGACGATAACCGTAAATTCACCGAACTCTATACCGTTCAGCGCCTCAAGTCCGCTTTCGTGGCCACGGACAGCCAGATCTGCATCAGTACCATCCAGCGGCTCTACTCCATCCTCAAGGATAAAGAATTCGATGAATTCATAGAGGAGACCAACCCGGCAGAATGGGTGCAACCTAAGGAACCGATGCCGGTGGTGTATAACAAAAAAGTCCCGCCGGAATTCTTTGATTTCATCTTCATCAATGAATGTCATCGTTCCATCTATAATCTGTGGTTGCAAGTGCTTGATTACTTCGATGCCAGTCTGATCGGTCTTGCCGCCACGCCAGACAACCGCACCTATGGTTTTTTCAAGAAAAACGTGGTGAGCGATTACAGTCACGAAAAAGCCGTGGCCGATGGCGTCAACGTCGGTAATGAAATCTATCTCATTGAAACCCAGATCACCCAGCAAGGCGCGCAAATCTGCGCACAGCAATATGTCGAACGCCGCGAAAGGCTCACCCGCAAACGGCGTTGGGAACAACAGGACGAGGACGAAACTTATACTGCTATCCAGCTCGATCGCAGCATAGTTAATCCGGATCAGCTCCGCACCGTGATTCGCACTTTCCGCGACAAGCTGCCCGAAATGTTTCCGGGGCGGAAGGAAGTACCGAAAACATTAATCTTTGCCAAAACCGACAGTCACGCTGACGATATCATCCAGACCGTGCGCGAGGAATTTAGCGAGGGAAGAAGCTTACCTACAAGATTGTCGAGGACCCAAAATCGGTGCTGGCAGATTTTCGTAATGCCTATTACCCACGCATTGCTGTCACCGTGGACATTATCGCCACCGGCACGGACGTAAAACCCTTGGAATGCCTGCTGTTCATGCGCGATGTCAAAAGCCGCAACTACTTCGAGCAAATGAAAGGCCGTGGCACGCGCACATTGGATATGGACGACCTGAAGAAAGTCACCCCCTCCGCAGCCAGCGCCAAAACGCATTATGTGATTGTGGATGCCATCGGTGTCACCCAATCACTCAAGACCGCCAGCCATCCGCTGATCACTAAACCCAGCCTGTCGTTCAAGGATTTGGCGATGAACGTGTTGATGGGGGCAACCGATGAAGATACGGTCAGTTCGCTCGCCGCACGCCTGGCGTGGCTCAACAAGCAACTCGACCCCGACGACCAGCGACGCATCCGGGACGCCGCCAAAGGCTTGGAACTCACGCAATTGGTGGGCAAGTTGTTCGCCGCCATTGACGCTGACAACATTGAAGCCAGAGCATTGAAACTGGCCGGGCAACCTATCGGCACCGATCCGGGCGACGCCCAACGCGAACTGGCGCAACAGCAACTGGTATCCGAGGCTGCGAGTGTGTTGAATGGTAATCTGGTCGAACTGATCGACAGCATCCGCCGCGACAAGGAGCAAACCATTGATCACGACAACCTCGACCAATTGGTGCGTGCGGAATGGGATAAAGACGCCGCCAGCAACGCACAAGCCTTTGTTGATGAATTCGCCGAATACCTCAAGTCCAACCGTGACAACATTGAATCACTCGCCATTTTCTTCGACCAGCCCTATCGAAGGAGAGAAGTCACCTATGAAATGATTCAACAGATAATGGATAAACTGAAGACCGACAAACCCAGACTTGCCCCTGCTCGCGTCTGGCATGCTTACGCCCAATTGGATGATTATAAAGGCCAGCCGATCACCGAGCTGACCGCATTGGTCGCCCTGATCCGCCGCGTGTGTGGCTTGGATGAAAAACTCACCAACTATGATGCTTTAGTGCGCCGCAACTTCCAGAACTGGATCATGCAACATCACTCCGGTAGCGGCGAGAAATTCAACGAAGAACAAATGGAGTGGCTGCGTATGATTCGCGATCACGTCGCAATATCCATTCATATGGATCGTGATGCGCTTGAGATGGCGCCGTTCGACAACAAAGGCAGATTGGGGAAAATGCACCAATTGTTTGGAGCAAGGATGGAACCGTTGTTGGATGAATTGAATGAGGTGTTGGTGGGGTGAAAGATAGCGAAAAGTTAGAGCTGCCGAATTCGTGGCCAGTAGTAAAACTCGGTGATTTTGTTGTAAACGAAAAAGGAAAGAAACCTAAAATGAATCCCAAATAGAAACCGTTGTGTATTCTTTACCCTATATAGATATTCAAGCATTTGAAAAAAATGTGATTCGCTCATGGACTGATGGCGTGAGTTGTCGGCTTTGCTATGAAACTGATTTTTTGATGGTATGGTATGGGATGGCTCACGTTCAGGTCTAGTTGGGAAGGGTATAAATGGTGCGCTCGGAAGCACGCTTGTTCGTATTTATTTTCCATCAATGGTCAATAACTATGCTTTCTATTCTTTCTATTTTTTGCAGTCAAAATTTAAACAAATAAACACGAGAGCTAAGGGGTCGGCATACCTCACGTTGATCCAGGGTTACTTTGGAATTATGATTTTCCTATTCCACCTCTCAACGAACAACATCGCATCGTCACCAAAATCGAAGAACTGTTTTCCGAGCTTGACAAGGGCATCGAAAATCTTAAAACCACTCAGGCGCAGCTCAAAGTGTACCGCCAAGCACTGCTGAAACACGCCTTCGAGGGTAAACTCACTGCTCAGTAGCGTGCGGAGAATCGAGGCAAATTGGAATCCGCCGACACTTTACTGAAACGTATCCAGCAAGTGCGTGAGCAACGCTACCAGCAACAACTCGCCGAGTGGAATAAATCCCCCTCGGTCCCCCTTTTTCAAAGGGGGAAGCCAACCACCACCGCGCCTATCTCCCCCCTTTGGAAAAGGGGGGCGAGGGGGGATTTCAAAACCCAAACCACCCAAAACCCTACCCCCGCTCACCGCCGAAGAACTGGCCGAATTACCTGAATTGCGGGAGGGGTGGATATGGATTCGATTGGGTGATATTTTTACAGACAATCCAAAGAACGGTATCTATAAATCAGCGGAAAACTATGGCTCGGGATTTTCGATTATTAGAATCGATGATTTTTACGATGGCGTTCTATGTAGAACTTCGGGCTTCAAAAAAATTAAGCTTTCCACTGATGAAATTAGGACATTTACTGCACATGTTGGCGATATTCTTATTAATCGCGTTAACAGTATTGAGTATCTTGGGAAATGTTGCGAAATAAGAGGGTTATCAGAACCGATAGTGTTTGAAAGCAACATCATGAAAATAACACTTGTCGCTAACTTAACTTATTTTCCACATTCTTTGTGACATCATATTTGTCCAGCCATTTAGGACGAGAAAGGTTGTGTGCGAATGCCAAGCACGCGGTAAATCAAGCAAGTATAAACCAAACCGATGTTTCATTTTCACCTATACCCTTGGCGCAACTGGATGAGCAAATTGTAATTTCAGAGTTGCTAGGCGCTCATCTTTCCGAAGCCGACCAACTCGATCAAACTATCACCACCGTTCTGCAACAAGCCGAAGTCCTGCGCCAATCGATCCTGGAAAAAGCTTTTTCCGGCCAATTGGTGCCACAAGATCCGAATGATGAGCCTGCATCGAAATTGTTGGCGCGCATTCAAGCGGAACGGATGACCTCTCAGGATAATTTGGTTGTCCGTCGAAAGGGGAGATGGAGTTAACGGTAATTTGCTTGCTTATTACGTCATTCCCGCTTGCGCGGGAATGACGGATGTGACGAGGGATGGGGGATGTGATAAGGATTGACTTATGATGGATAATATGGTGTCGGCGGGAGTCATGTGAATAATGCGAAAGATGGTCTGGATGTGAGCGCTTGTCTAGGATTGCATCATGAAAAAACAGCCTGCGGTTTATATTCTGGCGAGTGGGTACAACGGTACGTTGTACATTTGGGTAACCAGTTATTTGATTCAGCGGGTTTGGCAGCATAAACAGGATATGGTTGAAGGTTTTACGAAGAAATGCGGCGTTCATTCCTTGGTTTATTATGAAA
>NZ_PXXU01000036.1 GCF_003011925.2 Nitrosomonas supralitoralis | reverse complement strand
ATTAATTTTGAGATTGATGCAGCCGAGTTTTTCTGAAAGAGTGATCTCATGGCTTTATCGCGAAAAGGCCTACCCAACGATAAACAGGTCAGCAATATTCAGATGGTCTTACTGTAAATTGCTAACGGGAGAGAGTAATGAGGTCAATTCTATAAATTGACCTATGAATCACGAATGCAGTGTTTTTTCATAATGCCATACACGCATCGGCTTCATTTTATGTCTTCGCTGGCAGAATAGCGCTTCCGGCCAGCATTGTTTACGTCGATAATAGTCATGCCATGTTACGGTGTAATTTTCAAATTCATTGCGCATCAATGTGAAATACCTGGAAAAACCCATTGTGTCGTCTCGTAGATAAAGCTTACTCAGAAATTCAGCAATCAGTTATGCGCTGCCAAGTATAAATTCTGGTTTGAGATGAATTGGCAGGCATGCGCAAACGGAATTTGTCTGAGCGTGCTCTTTTTTGTCAACCAGGATGCTATTTTGGCAGTAGGATTTCTCAGGCAAATAAAAACCTGGTAATAAAGATGCGTTTCTGCCGTAAAATCACCGCTTCATTACTCAAGTTCTCTAACTGCTTCAGTATCAATAACCCAGCCATCAACTGGAACGGCTCACTCGGTTCTCCGCGCTTTTGTGTAATGAATCGAGATGGCTTCGTTAAACTCATGCCAAGGTATTGCCACCGATAATCTCGGCGAAAACAAAATACTTATTCTTACTATCCAATGCTTGGATATACTTCAGGGGCGAGTAGGTGGTTGCAGTTAACCCTGAAAACACCGCAATGATTCCTTCATGATCAACAACGGGAGATGAATTTGAGCCGTAACCAGATGGTATAAAGCCTGAAAGCCTGCTGATAGTAGACTTTATTGACTATCAAGATATTGATGAAACAGGGGTGATTAACTCCACCGCACGTTTTCGCAGTTAAGTCAATTAGATTGATGCTTTTTATTAATTTTGCTTGAGATAAGAAATGCATCAATTCAGGCTTATGGTTTAAAACTCTGTAAATCAGTTTTTCAATGATTGATTGGCTTTGGTGATGGAACAATTGTCGCCGATGACGATTCAGATTTTAAACTGTTCATGGACTGGGGTGCATCTGGAGCTTTATTCTTCGATCTGGCGTCATCGAGTTTGGTTTCATTTTCAACTATGGCCCCACTTTTTTTGCCTGGGAGTTGTTTTTGTGCGTCTTCACTAGTACTTTGGTAAAAGTAATCGTTAATCCAGAAGTACATGATGCTACTCAGCAGCAGTATGAGAAACAAATATAGTTTCCAAGGACGTTCTTTTTCTGCATACGGATCGATCAGCGATCGCTGGGCGCCGGGCGGCAAACTGGCTATCTTTGTCAGTGAGGTGCCGAATGGAATATTAATAATGGCGCGCGTATTCACCGCCCAGCCATTGCCATCCAGCATTGGTGCCAGGTTACGCTTGCGCAGCTTGAGATATGCAAGAATAACCGATGGGCCGGAGATCAAGAGAAACAATCCAAGAATTACCAACGGCATTTTCCACCAGACTAAACTGATAAATCCTGTAACGACGGATGCAATCGCAGTCCCGATAGCTCCAATGGCGAGACCAATAGCC
This sequence comes from Nitrosomonas supralitoralis, assembly GCF_003011925.2. Classification (GTDB taxonomy): domain Bacteria; phylum Pseudomonadota; class Gammaproteobacteria; order Burkholderiales; family Nitrosomonadaceae; genus Nitrosomonas; species Nitrosomonas supralitoralis. The sequence continues at coordinate 35,037 of NZ_PXXU01000036.1, read as the reverse complement.
GCAAAAATACCGGCAAATTTTCCCACATCAAACGGAGCAGGTGATGCCTTTCCGGTATCCATTGTTTGTGTGGTATTTACTATGCTGGAAGCGGCCTGATTCTGTATTGCCTTTTCTCGGGCACTGACTATTTTCTCGATCTGCTCACCAATCATTTTGCCAATCCGTTTATACGGATACCACAAGGCTTGGCGGACACTGATGGGGTGTTCGATAATTTTTACGATAGTTGCATTCCAGTCTTGACCTTTGCGATCATAAAAAATGCCGTTCCGACCTACCATCAGGTTATCCGAATCGCCATTCGTGAATGCTGCAACAATGGTCATTTTTTTACTTTCATCGTCACTTCGTTGACATTCGCAATAGGCCAGATAGGTTCCGCTTAGGTTTGCCATGCTGCTGTGCTTGTTAATGTCTGTGACATGCAAGCAAAAATCACAGCTGCGTCCATCCAAATAGAGCGTTCCAGCCTGAAAAATTGCCTTGTTCTGCGCGGTGTAAAAATCATGAAATGATACAAAATTGTCTAATAACTGAAAAAGATAGCAATGAAAGCGAATTAATTTTTCCACAGAATTGATGGCATCTGCAGTGCCGGAGTGTGATTTGTCCTTCTGAATCAACAGCATGATTTTTTCGCGATATCCACCTGACAGAATGGTGCGAACACGTTTAATACCTAAAGACTCGACAGCAGCGCCCCGTTTTGCTTTCAGCCAAGTCTGATAAGCAGAAAATTTATCGCATAATTCCAGCCAATCTCCATTACTTAGATTATCTTTATTTCCTAACAGCGGCATAACAACCTTCTCTTTAAATTCAGCCAGAGCTTCGATCCAGGCAGGATTAATTCCGGAAGCAAGCGGGAGTGGTTTTTTCGCTTCAACTTTTGCCAATGGAAAAGCAGCAACCTCTTCAGAATCAGCGGATAAATTTTTTCTGGTCAACGCCTCATATTCCGTGAGCGCAGGATTCAGCGGATCACTGGCTCGTTGATCGAATTCTGCTAATCGGCAACGTGTAAAATAATCATCAATTTTGAGCTTAACCCGATCGAAAGCTGTCTTAGCAGTTTGCGTCTCATCGCCCAGCAGCAGTATGTTAATTGAATCTTTTTCCGCTTCTCGCCACCATTCAGAGAAAGCATTCGCTTCGGTATAAAATTGTTTGACTTTTTCTTCAGAAACTCCTGGCAAACCAGACCGGTCTATCTCCGAGCCGATACAATCAATGATTTCCTCAATCACCGCTTGAGTATTAGGGTCTGGGGCGGTACTCGAAGGAATAATGCCATCTCCATTGTATTTCGTGTTTGCAAAAATCTTACTTAAGTCTGCGGTATCTTCAACGGTGATTGCGGGTTCTTCGCCTTTGCCAATATTGAGCAATATTTCTTTTGCCGATGCTAGTAAAAGTGCACCTTCTTCGGTTTCATCTTCAATAGCGTTCAAGGGAAGAGAGTTTGATCCTCGAATCATATCTTCCGGATTCTTTAACAGTGAAGTGGTCCAATTCACGGCTGCAATGATCTCTGGCACTCGTATATGACCATCTTTATTGGTATCAATGAATTCCAGTGTTTTAGAATCAAATTCCAGATTGTCGGTAGGGCAACTCAGTGCTGCCCAGAGCTTAGGATCAAGCTCGCTGAGTGATTTCAAGTCAGCGCTTGAATTTAAGTGAACCTGATCAAAACCGCCAGAGCGGAAAAAACGCCATTTATGTAAAATATTCATAATTTCCTTTTTCTGTAGCTATATGATTTAAGACAATTAAAAACCTTAGCAGCCTACATGGACTCTCCTGTCTGCGCAAGGTTATGGATGTTGATATGAAGATAAGCTGTGGCGTTACAGACAAACGGACTGTTTTGGGCATTGTCCTGACCGTATCGGCCACTCAGTTAGACAAAGGTTTTAGGTTGTTACTGTATCTGGGTTTTCTTGTAATTCATTGCCTGCGAAGTGATTATGTGCTGTAAATTTTTTCTTGTGCTGCGGTTCATGGAGAAAGTGAAGCACTCTACAAACGTATATTCTGGAAATGAGATTATTGTAGAGCAGGAGATTTTCAGAAAGGACTATTTAGGCGGGATTCTGAGATTTGTCAATTACACCGACATGAAGGCTAAATACTCCCTGATTACGCTCCTTGAAGTATTGCTTGAGCGGATCATGAATAACTTTAAACGCCATTTCTTCCCATGGTATTTCTGGCTCGGCTAGAAGTTTGACTTCCAGACTCTCTATCCCGGGCTTGAAGTCGAGATCAAGCAGTTTTGCCCTGAAAATAACATAAACCTGGCTGATATGGGGAAGGCTATACACAGCGTATAGATCGCCTATTTCCACTCGAGCATTAGCTTCTTCCAGAGTTTCTCTTGCAGCGGCTTGTGCCAGCGTTTCATTATTCTCCATAAAGCCAGCTGGCAAAGTCCACCAGCCTTTACGGGGCTCTATGGCACGTTTGCACAATAAAATTTTGTCTTCCCATTCAGGAATGCATCCAACAACCATCTTGGGATTCTGATAATGTATGATATTACAAGTGCCACACACATAGCGGGGGAGAGAATCACCCTCAGGGATTATCAATTCAACAGTAGCACTACAGTTGCTGCAATATTTCATGGCGAATCCTAACTTGCTTGTTCAGTAATATCAAAAGATTTAATTTTGCGTGACAGTAAAATCTCTGATTGCCAGTTGATTTCCTGATCCATCAATTAATTCCACACGCCATGATCCTATCCGTTCGTGATCAAGTTGCTTGGTGGCGTGAGTACGCCAATTGTTATTGTGCACTTGCAAGTACAATTGTGAATCCAGCTCGTTATTAAAATACCAATCAACTCGAATTTTTTCCCCCTGCAGGTTTTTGAGCTGCAGATAGAAATGGATAGGTCTGTTTTCACCCGGCTGTAATTGAATAGTGTCAATTGAGTCAACGGGTTCGCGTGCTTTAATCGAATGAGTTAACAATGCCCTGAGAACCTCGGGGTGATCCTCTGCCTGGTGCGGTTTGGTTTTAGATGCGGTTTTGGGTATGTTTCTATCGGATGCGCTGGATTGATTAGTAACAGAAGGAATAGAATTTGCTTCTGGCTTTCTGGCAGGAACAATCACTGTCCTAGGCTTGATACCGTTGCTGTGGGATTGTGCCGTAATTGATTGAGCGTCGTGGCGCGTGGCGATTGAGGCATTAAGCTGAGCATCAGTTGATTCATTGCGTGTGTCGAGTTCCATTTCAAGCTTTTCTGGAGGAAGCGTGTTTTCAGGTGCAGAAATAATTGAATCATTTATGGGTTTCTCAGTGCTTTCGCTACCAAAAATTAAATAACCGATCAGGATTATAATAGTCAGCAGTGCGAGCGCAGCAATGGAAATTTTTTTCCAATCCAGCGATTCTTCATAAATGATTTCAGGTTCAGGATAGATTTCCTCGATGGCTTGTGGGGGTTCTTGCTGAATTTGAATGCGGATTTTTAATGTATTGTTATTGTTGCCCATGATGTGCTTTTTAAAGACAAGATGAAATCGCAGGATTAATTTTCGATCAATGCGCAGTATAAAGTATTTTTGATCAAGAACTGAAACCGCGTTGCATTGGTATTCGTTATACTTATTCGATATGAATGAAAAAATCGAGAAAATAAAACAACATGCTCAAGATTTACGTGCAGAGATCGAACTGCACAATTACCGGTATTATTCGTTGGATAATCCAACTATTGCTGATGCCGAATACGATAAACGCTTGCGCGAATTACAGCAAATTGAGCAAGACTATCCACAGCTAATAACGGCGGATTCACCTACACAACGCGTTGGTGCTGCGCCGCTCAAGGCTTTTTCGCAAATTGTGCATCGTATACCGATGTTGTCGCTGAGTAATGCGTTTGAAGATGCGGAAGTGGCAGCATTCGATCGCCGTGTTTGTGAAGGATTATCGGTAGATAGCGTCGAATATGCGGTAGAGCCGAAATTTGACGGGCTGGCTGTCAGCTTATGCTATGAGGATGGTGTTTTTAAAACCGGAGCAACACGTGGCGATGGCTACACTGGTGAAGATATCACGTTGAATCTGAGAACGATTAAATCGATTCCTTTGTCGCTTCCAGTCGAAAATCCACCGTCATTGCTGGAAGTAAGGGGCGAAGTGTTAATGCTGAAAGCGGATTTTCTGAATTTGAATCAACGCCAATTGGCTAAAGGTGAAAAAGAGTTTGCCAATCCGCGCAATGCAGCAGCAGGGTCATTGCGTCAACTGGACCCTGGAATTACCGCAACCCGGCGTTTAACTTTCTTTGCTTACGGTGTTGGAGAATATCAAGATAGCCACATGCCGCTGGATAAGCACAGTCATGTAATGGCTTACCTTACATTGTTGCATTTTCCCGTAGCCAAGGAGTGTAACGTGGTTAGAGGATTCCAAGAATTATTGGCGTATTATCAAACGATTGAGATGCGGCGTGAGAGCTTGCCCTATGATATTGATGGGGTGGTGTATAAAGTCAATTCCTTGAAACAACAGGTGCAGTTGGGATTTGTGTCGCGAGCGCCACGCTTTGCGCTAGCGCATAAATTTCCGGCCCAGGAAGCAGTGACGCAGTTGCTAGGTATTGATGTACAGGTTGGCAGAACCGGTGCTTTGACGCCGGTTGCACGCTTAAAGCCGGTGTTTGTCGGTGGCGTGACCGTCACCAACGCCACTTTACACAATGCGGATGAAATTAAGCGCAAGGATGTTCACATTGGTGATACCGTCATCGTGCGCCGCGCGGGCGATGTGATTCCGGAAATTGTATCCGTGGTACTGGAAAAACGTTCAGCTGACACACAGATTTTTACGATGCCGGAGCATTGTCCGGTGTGTGGCGCTAAAGCAGTGCAGCATGCAGATGAGGCGGTATCGCGCTGTACCGGCGGATTATTTTGCGCGGCGCAACGCAAACAGGCAATATTGCATTTTGCTTCACGCCGGGCGATGGATATTGAGGGTTTGGGCGATAAACTGGTTGAACAAGTAGTTGATCAAGCGATTGTGCGCACTCCTGCGGATTTGTATAAATTAGGATTAAGCGCACTGGCTAATCTGGAACGAATGGCGGAGAAATCAGCCAGTAATATCCTGCGCGCGATAGAAAAAAGTAAGCATACAACATTATCAAGATTTATCTACGCATTGGGAATCCGCAACGTTGGAGAAGCAACTGCAAAGGAATTGGCAGCGCATTTGGGCAGCCTCGACCGGCTGATCGAAGCCGGTAGTGAGCGTTTGCAATGTATTCCTGATATCGGTCCGGTGGTTGCACAAAGTATCGCGGATTTTTTTGCCGAGGCACATAACCGCGAAGTGATTGAGCAACTTCGTGCCTGTGGAGTGCGCTGGGATGAGCATGAAGGAATATCCACTTTAGTCGTTGGAATGCAACCATTACATGGCAAGACGTTTGTGTTGACCGGAGCACTACCCACCATGAGCCGCGAAGAAGCAAAAGAAAAAATTGAAGCGCTGGGTGGCAAAGTCAGTAACAGTGTTTCGAAGAAAACAGATTATGTTGTCGTGGGTACGGATCCGGGCAGCAAATACGACAAGGCGCTGAGTTTAGGCATTTCTGTGCTTGATGAAACGGGACTGCTCGAATTACTGAAATAATGTTGAAATTACCATGCTGACTTATCAACAAGCGCAACAAGTTATGGATAATGCTGAATTAATTTATTCCAAGCAAACTATCGCGCGAACGGTACATCGCATGGCGCTGGATATCACGCAATTGTTATCGCGGCAGCAGCCACTGGTTCTATGCGTGATGGGCGGTGCGGTGGTATTCACAGGGCAACTGTTACCACAACTCTCGTTTCCGCTGGACTTTGATTATTTACATTTATCACGTTATAACAATCAGTTGCAAGGTGGAAAAATTCAATGGCGGGTGGAGCCCGGAGAAAGTGTCAAAAATCGGGTTATTTTGGTACTGGATGATATTCTGGATGAAGGCATTACGCTTGCTGCTATTCGTGACAAAGTATTGGAAAATGGCGCTAAAGCATTTTATAGTGCGGTATTTGCTGAAAAAGAAACGAGCAAGCCGAAATCACTTCAAGCTGATTTTGTTGGACTGGTCGTCCCGGATCGCTATGTTTTTGGGTTTGGCATGGATATACACGGCGCGTGGCGGAATTTACCTGCCATTTATGCAGTAAAGAATTGAAACTGGAACTGGGAGAGCTATGTTTGCAATTATTGGCGGTAGTGGAATGACGCAATTATCCTGTTTGGAAATATCACACCGACAAATCATACGCACACCTTATGGCGAACCTTCCGGTCCGTTGACGTTTGGCAAAATGAAAAATGAAAACATCGTTTTCTTGGCTCGGCACGGACACGGGCACACGATTCCGCCGCATGCGATCAATTATCGCGCGAATTTATGGGCGCTACATTCATTGAAACCGTCGCATGTCATCGCCGTGGCGTCGGTAGGTGGTATTCGCGCCGACCTGACACCAGGTCGGTTGATGATTCCGGACCAGATTATTGATTATACTTATGGGCGCAGTTTCACTTTTTTTGAAGGCAAAGAGAAACCGGTCACGCATATTGATATGACTTTGCCGTATAGCCAACGGACTCGCGCATTGCTGCTGCAAGCGGCGAAAAATGCCAGGGAAGCTGTTCTCGATGGCGGGGTTTATGCCGCGACGCAGGGCCCCAGACTTGAAACGGCTGCCGAAATCAATCGGTTGGAACGCGATGGCGCGAATATCGTGGGCATGACCGGCATGCCGGAAGCCGCGCTGGCCAGGGAACTGGACTTAAATTACGCCAGCATTGCCGTGGTGGCCAATTATGCTGCTGGACGAGGCACGAACGTGAGCAGCATTCCATTGAAGGAGATTTATGCAGTGCTGGAACAGGCGATGGTCGGAGTCAGAAACATTCTAGAACATGTGGTGAGTTGCGATGGCCATTAAACCAGTACTCAAAATGGGTGAGCCCTTGCTGCTGCAAGTAGCCAAACCTGTCGAACAATTCGATACCCCGGAACTGCACGCACTGATTCAGGATATGCAGGAAACCATGGAGTATTTGCACGGTGCAGGTCTGGCGGCACCCCAGATTGGCGTAAGCTTGCAAGTAGTTATTTTCGGATTTAAAAAGAATCAGCGCTATCCCGATGCCGATGAAGTGCCTTTTACGGTTTTATTAAATCCACAATTGACACCGTTATCCGATGAAAAAGAAGATGGCTGGGAAGGTTGTCTGAGCGTACCGGGCCTGCGCGGCGTGGTGCCACGCTATGCGCATCTGCGTTATCAAGGTTTCGATCAATATGGTAAAGCAATCGACCGCACGGTCAGCGAGTTTCATGCACGCGTGGTGCAACATGAATGCGATCACTTGCAGGGGATTTTGTATCCGATGCGGATCAAGGATTTTCGTTTATTTGGGTTTACGGATGTGTTGTTTCCGGGGCAGATGGTTGTGGATGAGTAGGTTTATACGATATATCTAATATTTGTTGGTTTATATGTGCACTGAGCAGCTTGTCGAAATCTCGAAGGCGTTATTGACACCATTAATTGCCGTGGTTACAACATACATTGCATATCAGCAATGGAAGTTAAATCGACAGAAACTATTTCTTGATCTTTATGATCGGCGACTAAAAGTATATGAGGAAGTCCGACAGATTCTTGGCATAGTTGCTCGAGATGCAAGAGCGAGTTATGACGATCTCTTGAAATTTCGTAAAGCTGTTTCTGAAGCAGATTTTCTATTTGAATCAGAGATCTCAAAATATATCGAGGAAATATATCAACATGGTGTGAAGCTTTGCTATTGGACTGAGGAATACCGCGATTCCACACAGGCTAAGCCAGATGGATATGATCATCAAAAAGTTTGTGACGGAATGCATGCTGAGCTTAATTGGCTAACACAACAATTCGAGCCAGCGAAACAGAAATTTAGAAAATATCTTAATATTAGCTACTGAATTGTGACATTATGATCAAGCTAAATATTAGAAATCACCTGCGCTCAATCCGGTTTGACAACAACCAATATCACCACCGCAAACAAAATCAGCACCGGAAATTCATTAAACCAGCGGTAAAACACATGACCATGCCGATTGGCGTCGTTTTTAAACGCCGTGACAAATTTCCCGCAGTAATAGTGATAAACAATCAATATCAATACCAATGCCAGTTTGGCATATAACCAACTGCCGGAGAAACCGTAACCCAGCCACAGCCACACGCCGAACACCACGGTGAGAACCGCACCGGGGGTCATAATGCCATAATAGAGTTTGCGTTCCATGATCTTGAAGCGCTCATTGCCGGGCTGATCTTCGCATTGGGCGTGATAGACGAATAAGCGTGGCAGGTAGAATAATCCTGCGAACCAGGTGACCATGAAAATGATGTGCAGTGATTTTATCCAGAGCATGTTTGTGTGAATGATTAGTGTTAAAGTTGTACGAAATGGAGATTGTGATTTTAGCGCTATTCCCTGAGATTAGGGGATTATGTGTAATTGTTAGTATTTTGATTAAAGAGTGGAATGACTATGGATCGACATTATCAAAATTTAGTTCAGAAACTGGAAGAGATTACTCATTTGAATGGTGTGATGAGCACGCTGGGGTGGGATCAGGAAGTGATGATGCCTGCAGGTGCCAGTGAAGCCCGCGCGAAGCAGATTGCAGCGCTGGCAGGGGTGATTCATGAGCGCATGACCGATCCTGCGTTGGGGGATTGTCTGAATGAACTGAAAGAAAAGAATTTTGATCATTTGAATGAGGTGGAGCGCTGCAATATCCGCGAAGCACTGCATAGTTATGAATTGGAAACCAAGGTGCCGAAGCGGTTGGTGCAGGAGTTGGCAGAACTGGGTTCGCGTGGGCAGGGGATTTGGGTGATAGCGCGGCAAGAGAATAAGTTTTCCGATTTTGCGCCGGTGTTGAAGCGTTTTCTGGAATTAAAGACAGAATGGGCGCAGCGCATATCGCCGGAGTTGAAGCCATATGATGCCAATATTGATCTGTTCGAGCGCGGTACAACAATGGATATGATCACACCCATCTTTGAGTGTCTGAAACAGGAATTGATCCCGTTGATTGAAGCCATTCAGAGTCAACCTCTGCAGCCAGATACATCATTCTTGCAGGGTAGGTTTGCACTGGATAAGCAGGAAGCACTGGCACGTGCAATCAGCCAGGACATTGGTTTTAATATTGCTCAAGGGCGTATTGATGTGTCGGTGCACCCTTTTTGCGGCGGCAGTCATCCGACTGATGTGCGGATTACGACACGTTATAAGGATAGTGATTTTATCGAATCATTGTATTCTGTGATTCATGAAACCGGTCATGCATTGTACGAACAGGGGCGTCCACATGAGTTGGGAGATGTGCCCGCTTCGGAATCCTTGACGATGGGAATTCATGAGTCCCAGTCATTGTTCTGGGAGCGCATGGTTGCGCAAAGCAAGCCGTTTTGCTCGCATTATTTCGATACGATCCGCGCAGCATTTCCAGAAAATCTAAAATCTGCTGACGTGGATTCGTTTTATCGCGCGATTAATACTTGTAAGCCGGATTTGATTCGCGTGGAAGCAGATGAAGTGACTTACCCTTTGCATGTCATATTGCGCTATGAAATCGAGAAGGGCCTGTTTGAAGGTTCGATGCGAGTTGATGATCTTCCGGAGATTTGGAATGAATCGATGCAGAAATATCTTGGAATTAAGCCGCCCTCTGATACGTTGGGTGTATTGCAGGATTCGCATTGGAGCGGAGGGGCATTTGGGTATTTTCCTTCGTATACATTGGGCGCGATGTATGCATGCCAATTTTATAACACATTACTTCGGGAGCAGCCTGATACGAAAAAAAACATTGCTTCAGGTAATTTTGCACCGATTAAAGTCTGGTTAAACGAAAAAATTCATCGTCAAGGCAGACTTTACACGCCGCAAGAACTCGTGCAGCGTGTGACAGGTGAAGCTTTGAATCCGGATCATTTTATTGGTTACTTAAAAACTAAATACGGTGAAATTTATCAGCTGGGTTAATGGTTTTTACTGAGGGTCGGTTTTGCAGTAAGCAAAAGTTTCTGGTCTGATTCATTTTTGTTATTCTTGCTTGCTACCTGATTGCTTTCAATCCATTTTTTGACACGATTTGCGTCTCCGATCCGCGTATTTTTACCCCACGAATTGAGAAGCACAATGACAACGGGCTGTCCAGAAATTTTGGTGTGCATGACTAAACAGCGCCCGGCTTCATTCAGATAGCCTGTTTTGGAAACGTCGATAGTCCAGTTTTGGCTACGTACCAAACTATTGGAATTGACATATTGCAACGGGCCGCGCCTGTTTCCTGGCGATACGGAATGTTGCGATGTGGTGGAAAATTCACGGATAATTGCATAGCTGTTGGAAGCCGCGACCAGCTTTGCTAAATCGCGCGCGGTTGCTACATTATTACTGCTTAATCCGGTAGGTTCAACAAATTGGCTGTTAAACATACCAAGTTGTTTGGCTTTAATGTTCATGGCATTCACAAATGCCTTGGTGCCTCCGGGATAGGTGCGACCTAGTGCCGCCGCAGCCCTGTTTTCTGAGGACATGAGCGACAGTTTCAACAATTCATGCCGAGAAAGCTTGCTGCCTACAGGTAGTCGAGAAGTCGTGTACTTTAACTTATCGACATCAGCATTTTCTATCGAGAGGATTTCATTCGGCGATAAACGTGCATCAAGTGTGACTATGGCAGTCATCAGCTTGGTGATCGAAGCAATGGGCATAACCTTATCGGCGTTCTTGTCGTAAATGACATGCTCATTCTTTGCGTTAAAAACAAGCGCAGCATGAGACTTGATATCCAGACTGTTTTTTTGTGCCAGTAAATTACCCGCATAAAAAAATAAGATGCAAGATAAAATAAATATTTGTTTCACTCTTCTCCCTCTCATTGAATAAAAATTGCAAATTAAGTTAATATCAATTCACACATTTTATGAGCGAGAAAATTATCATTTAAAAGTTTTATTATCAAAATATTTTTATGGTGTGCTAATTTCTAGTAGAAATTCTATTGATTTAGATAATGATTTGTTATGTAATTAAATGATTGTCTTGATAAATTATCTTAGGTAGTTGTGTCGGATGATCTCAATGATACAATCCATAGGAATAGCATTCGGTTTGCTAATTGATTATCAGTGTACTACGAGACTTATTTCTTTCGTTTGGTATAACAAAACATAGGCCAAGCTGACAGTTGCTTAATTTTTTTATTCTCTATTCAATCTACTCGATTTATGTAGATGAAGCAGAAAAAAGCTTTTCTATCCTAGCTTGACCTATTTATTAACGATTTGCAACTAGCTTATTATTATTTACCAAAATTTGGTTGTTTTATTTTAGCTGGGCAGGTAACCATTTCACCATCAGTGCGATCTCTGATTTTTTCACCGTCTTTTTTGTCTGCACATGCCATTTTATTCAAGATGTCCTGGGCAGCCATCGGTGGCATGGAAGATTCTTTGTTTCCGCTTGCCATAGTGACAGAAGATCCCAGTAAAAAAACTAAACCGATTGCAGCGACCAAAAACTTGCTCATTTTCAACTCCTATATTAATGTTATGAAGGAAGCCAATTTTATATACCTGACTTACCAACCATGAATTTATCACAATCATGACTGTAATGGCCATTTCTTTTTAAAACTTATAATAAAGAAATGGTGAATGAACACTCTTTTGTGATTGGTGAAGTTAAAACCGACTTATAGTGATTACAGAATTAATTAAACTGATTATTTTGTTATATAAGTAGAGCCGCTGCGACACGTCGCCCCTCTTCAACCAATATATTATAAGTGCGGCAGCAAGCTTTTGTATCCATAACTTCAATTCCAACACCCATTTTGGCTACTTGGCTCAACAAAGAATGATGTGGAAATTTATGTGAGATACCTGTTCCTAGAACAATGATTTCAGGTGCCTGAGGCAACAAATGTTCGAAATGCTGAATTTCAAGTTCAGAAACTGAAATAACCGGCCAGTTTTCAATCAGCTTATCCGGCAATACAATCAAATTCTTTTCATATCTTATTTGATTGATTACTACATACCCGTCACCATATCCTGTGAAAATATACTGATGAGAGAAATTAGCAAGGTGTAATTTCAACGTTGCGCTCCATAATAATTTAATCGTATCGATAACGATTATGCATGAATTAAACTAGATTACAACCAACATCGTGTATGCGTTTTTGAAGCAGATCTAAGCTGGCTGCTTACTTTTCTCAGCCAGCTTTACTTCTACTAAGTTAACCAATGAACTAAGTTTTTCAAAAGTTTTGGTACTGATCTCGTCATCTTTGATTGAAATGGAAAATTCCTTTTCTAAAGCCAGGATAATCGTAACGACTGCAACTGAATCAAGCTCAGGGATACTGCCGAGCAATCTCGCATCTGGTTCCATTGCATCAAGCCGTTTGCCTAATCCCAATGTGTCAGTCAGAATTTTTTTAACTTCAAGGGTATGGTTTAATTTAATCACAGTAAAAAATTATTTGTTATTAGGTATTTCAGTGCAATTCATAATTATAAATCTGATTCGATTCATTATCACTGATATATATGAAAGTTTTTAGCGTCTGGTTGTTTTTATGCGAAATAATTCTATTGACTATTCATTATGGCCTTATTTCGACAATCGAATTGGGGCGTGCCAGTCCACTGATGATTCGCCCTGATTTATTACGGACTTGAACTACCTGACCATCTGTTGCATCAGCTAATGCTTGTCCTTCCGATTGGATATTAAATCCGCGACCTTGTACAACTAGATTGACGGTTTGCCCACGCAGGATTACAAAAGGAGCGCGAAGCATTTGTGGACGCAGCGGTTGACCGGCAGGTAGATTGGTTGCGGCAACTTTACCGACTATTTGTGAGGCATCAGTGAGTATGCCTTCGGGCAGTTGTGCCAAATTGACATTCTGAGGCGCTATATCCTCATAAGTCATGATTTGTCCAATAGAGATAGGCCGTGCGGTATGTAATACATTCGACATTACATTTATCTCACTTTGCACGTATATGATCCAAGTTGCAAACTCGCTATTACAACGAACGCCAATAGAAGTTTTTCCCCATAAGCGATTGCCTGCCGGAATAAAAGGCTCTAATTGCGGACATATTGGAAGCGTTAAATGTTTGTCAATTTGACCGACATTCACAATTACTTGGCCGGGTAGTGTTGCTGTATTGCTGTAGATGAAATTCTCAATTGCATTTCTTATTTGAGAAAGCTCTTGATTAGGAGGAGCCGTACTGTGTCGAGATGCCAATACATGGGAAGAAAAGAATATAAGCACTATCATGGGCAGGCAAAGATTTAGCATTAGGTAACGTATCATAAATTTATTTGTCCACTCGTCCTTTCGTTTTTGCCGTTTACGGCAAATATTGCCGCTATACCTACATGTTAAACTTGGGCAATAGTAACCATGCTTAAAGATAACGTCTGTTTCTTGTCTTTATTGTTGATTTGTCTATCGTTCAGAACATTTACTATAGTTGGCATGTTAAATGCTAATTGATGAATAGAAAGTTATTTGATTAAGGCGATTTAAAAGATGATTAACAAACTTGATAAAGAATTAAATTATCACCATAACGCTTTAAGTTTAAGGGTTGCAAGGCAAGAATTACTTTCAGGCAATGTTGCCAATGCCGATACCCCTAATTTTAAGGCAAAAGATATTGACTTTGCCAGTATGCTTCAAGCAAAGCTTTCCTCAACTGCAGACCTGAAAAAAGTAAACCTTAATACGACATCGTCAATGCACATTAATTCCTCTGCAGCTGGGTTATTTGGTGACAACATTTTATATCGTGTTCCTTTACAACCCAGCGCAGATGGAAACACAGTTGATATGGATATGGAACGTACTCGATTTGCTGACAACGCAATTAAATACGATGCGAGCATTACATTTCTTAATGCTGAATTTAGACAATTATCATTAGCCATGCAGGAGAGATAAAAAATGTCGTTATTTAATGTGTTTGGTATTGCGAGTTCGGCTATGTCTGCGCAGTCGCAACGATTGAATGTGGTAGCGAGTAATCTTTCAAATGCGGATAGTGTAACAAGTTCAACCGGTGAGCCTTATCGTGGGCGTCAAGTAGTTTTTAGTACATTACGCGCGGAAGCCAATGGGGCGAGTGGAGTTAAGGTTGCAGGAGTGATCCACGATCCTTCACCGATGCGGCAAGTATTTGAGCCTAATCATCCATTTGCGAACAAAGATGGTTATGTAACGATGCCGAATGTCAATGTCGTCGATGAAATGGTTAATATGATGTCAGCTTCACGTTCATATCAAAATAGTGCCGATATGATGAACACGACTAAATCACTGCTACAAAAAACTCTGACCATAGGTCAATAAAGGAGCTTCAATGAATACAGTTCAACAAGCCAGTTCACAAGCAATCTCATCGGGAGCCACAGCAGGCACGAATACTAAAAAAGTAGCTGAAAATCCACAAGATCGCTTTTTGAAGCTTCTAGTTACTCAAATGAAAAATCAGGATCCATTGAAACCGCTGGATAACGCTGAAGTCACCAGTCAATTGGCGCAAATTAGCACAGTGACAGGTATCGATAAATTAAATTCAACATTGCAGCAATTGGTTTCCAGCAGTGATGATAGTCGATCATTAGAGGCGTTGGGAATGATTGGACATAGTGCTTTTGTTCCCGGTAAGTCAATAGCTTTAGATGAGGATGGTGCCATAGCTGGGATTGAATTAGCTCAATCGGTTGATCAAGTCAGTGTAACGATACTTGATAGTTCTGGAATTGCCATTCGCAAAATGGATCTTGGTGTGCAACCGCAAGGCATTAGCACCCTTGCTTGGGATGGCGTGACAGATAGTGGCGCTAAAGCTGCTGCCGGTGATTATACCTTTGCAGTAACTGCAAAACAGGGTGATAAGGACGTAAAAATCAATACACTTTCATTTGGTAAAGTAAATAGCGTTTCCCATGGAGAATTGGGAACGCTTCTAGATATGGGTAATGAGTTGGGATTGGTTAGTTTAGCTGACGTTAAGCAGGTATTTTGATTAGGAGAAGATGATGAGTTTTCAACAAGGATTAAGCGGTTTAAATGTGGCATCGACAAATCTGGATGTTGTTGGTAACAATATTGCCAATTCGAATACTGTTGGGTACAAACAAGCTCAAGCTCAATTTACCGATATATTTGCCAATTCTATGGATGGTGCTGGATCTTCCCGTACTCAGATAGGTGCGGGCACGCGAGTAGCCACAGTCGCCCAATCATTTAACCAGGGAGATATAGCAGCAACCAATAATCCATTGGATATGGCGATAAATGGACCAGGCTTTTTCCGCATGAGTGATCACGGTGAAATTAGTTATACTCGAAATGGTCAATTCCGTCTTGATGGCAATGGATTTTTAACGGATGCTCGTGGGACAAATGTAACCGGATATGCGGCAGATATAGATGGAAATATAAACTCCGCTCAACCCACTAATCTGAAATTTATTACATCTGATATTCCTCCCAAAATCACATCATCTTTCAACTTGGGTTTCAATTTGCCATCAAATGCAACAGCACCTGAAGTGGCTACTTTTGATGCAAATAATATCAGGAGCTTTAACCAAACAAGATCTGGAACGTTCTTCGATAGTCTGGGGAATGATCATGTTTTTTCTTATTATTT
This sequence comes from Nitrosomonas supralitoralis, assembly GCF_003011925.2. Lineage (GTDB taxonomy): Bacteria > Pseudomonadota > Gammaproteobacteria > Burkholderiales > Nitrosomonadaceae > Nitrosomonas > Nitrosomonas supralitoralis. The sequence continues at coordinate 19,234 of NZ_PXXU01000036.1, read as the reverse complement.
TCAGAAATCGGATACAACTGCCAATACATGGAATATGTATGCGAGTGTCGATGGTGCAGTTGATCCAACAACGGGCGTTCCTGTTGGAGTTACTCTAAACGGCGCTGCTTCAGTAACATTAACGTTTGATAGCAATGGAGCTTTGACTGCGCCTGCTGCACCTTTTAACGTGTCGGTTGATTTGGCAACCATTGATCCGACACTGGGAGCAGGTTCCCCCTTGGTTTTCGCTTTGGATCTAACTACAGCCACCCAATTTGGATCTAATTTTGGCGTTAATTTATCACAGAGTGATGGATATGCATCTGGTCGGCTGGCTGGTTTTACAACAGGTGCCGATGGCGTGATTCAAGGAAATTATAGCAATGGACAGAATAGATCGCTGGGACAAATTGTCTTGGCAAATTTTGTTAATCCACAGGGTTTAAATCCTATTGGCGATGGTCGTTGGATAGAAACTCCCAGTTCAGGTCAGCCCCTGGTTGGCCAGCCAAACTCGGGAACATTAGGAGCGCTTCAGCCATCTGCAATTGAAGCTGCCAATGTGGATTTAACCGCTGAATTGGTAAAAATGATTACTGCGCAGCGGATGTATCAAGCGAATGCCAAGACAATTGAAACTCAGGATGCAGTTTTACAAACCTTGGTTAATCTTTAATTTTCTCTCCCGAGCTGAGTAAGAATTCATGGACCGACTTATTTACACGTCGATGACTGGCGCAAACCATACGCTGAATCAACAGGCGACCGTTGCGCACAATCTCGCGAATGCATCGACAACGGGTTATCGTTCTGAAACCAATGCATTTCGCGCTGTTCCATTATATGGCGATGGATTACCGACACGAGCTTTTGTTGTGGATTCAACGACAGGCTCCGATTTCACTACTGGCCCGATAGAGACAACTGGACGTGATCTTGACGTTGCTGTTCGTGGCCCTGGATGGATTACCGTGCAACTTGATAATGGTGAAGAGGCGTATACCCGTAATGGCAGCTTGCAAGTCAGTCCAAACGGTTTACTGTTAACCCAAAATGGATTGAAAGTTAAAGGTGATGCGGGGGTTATTTCTGTTCCGCCGGACACGCGCGTTACTATCGGTGTGGATGGAACTGTATCGACGGTTCCGCTCAATGCATTGCCAAATACTGTGGCTATAGTTGGGCGAATTAAATTAGTAAATCCCTCAGAGGAAAATCTTGTAAAAGGTGCGGATGGTCTGTTTCGTCAGAAAGATGGTAAAGAAGCGCTTGCAGATGCCAGAGTTCGGCTTATTGATGGCGCACTGGAGGGTAGTAATGTGAATGTTGTACATGAGATGGTCAGTATGATCGCTCTGGCTCGTCAGTTCGATATGCAAATGAAGATGTTGGAAAATGCGGATCGCAATGCACAACAGGCAAGTCAGATTATGGTTGTAAGAGCATGAAAACAATAAACTAAAGAGAGCAATCAAATGATACGTTCATTATGGATTTCCAAAACGGGTTTAGAAGCGCAGCAAACCAAATTGGATGTTATCGCCAATAACCTGGCGAACGTCAATACTAATGGTTTTAAGCGATCTCGTGCAGTATTTGAAGATTTAATGTATCAGACATTGCGTCAGCCAGGTGCTCAGTCTTCGCAACAAACTCAATTACCTTCCGGTTTACAGCTCGGTACAGGCGTAAAACCGGTTGCTACTGAAAGTATATTCAGTCAAGGAATAATACAACCAACTGATAATTCACGCGATGTCGCAATCCGAGGATTGGGTTTCTTTCAAGTTTTGATGCCTGATGGTACCACAGCCTATACTCGTGATGGGGCATTTCAATTGGACCTTAATGGCCAAGTTGTAACATCCAGTGGGTATATGTTACAACCGGCAATTGTTGTTCCACCAAATACACAGACTGTCACTATTGGGCGAGATGGTACGGTATCTGCAACAGTACCCGGTGCTACTGCACCGATACAGCTTGGCAATATTCAATTGGCAAGTTTTATTAATCCATCTGGATTGCAAAAAATGGGTGAAAATCTCTATATGGAAACGGCATCCAGCGGAACGCCCAATCAGAATGCGCCGGGCACAAATGGCCTGGGGATTCTGGATCAAGGGTTTGTTGAAACTTCGAATGTAAGCGTGGTGGAGGAATTGGTTAATATGATTCAGACGCAGCGTGCTTACGAAATGAATTCCAAGTCGATTGAAACATCAGACCAAATGTTGCAAAGACTGGCGCAACTATAATTGGTAAATTAACGGGAATCGGAAGATGATTAACTGTCGACTGTTGGTAAACAATCAATACAGATATCTATACGTATTGATATTCTTTATATTTGCGTCGGGCTGTACAGCCATTCCAGCAACAGTTACGCATCAACCCAACTCCATGCGTCCATTTCATCAAAGCCAGGCAGTCATCCAGCCAAATGGATCCATCTTGCAAGGTCTAAATAGTACAACGAATGGTGTTCGCTATACCCCTTTATTTGAAGATCGGCGCGCAAGAAGTGTTGGCGATACGATCATTGTTACCTTGAATGAGCGAACAAATGCGAGTAAGAGCTCAGGCAGTAATGTGGGTCGTACTGGAAGTATTGATTTTTCGGTTCCAAGTCTTCTAGGGATACCCGTGGGATTGTTGAAAAAACATGCCACTGTTGAAGCTAAATCCAACAATAATTTTGATGGCAGCGGTGAAAGCTCCAGTAAGAATAATTTTGTAGGGACAATTACGGTAACGGTGATAGAAGCGCTGCCAAATGGCAATCTGGTTGTCAGTGGTGAGAAACAAATTGGAATAAATCAAGGGCAAGAGTTCATAAGGCTTTCCGGCATAGTCAATCCAATACATGTCCTGGCAAACACCATCTCATCAACACAGATTGCTGATGCACGCATTGAATACCGCGCCAATGGTTATATTGATGAAGCACAAACAATGGGATGGCTGTCACGATTTTTTCTGAATGCAACCCCTTTTTGACTGTTTTGATACGAGTATTTGATTTCTTAGAGAAGCGCATGACATTATGAAAATTCCGAACATGATTATTCATAGCTTGCTGACGATATGCCTGTTTTTTCCTGGCATAAGTATGGCGGACCGAATAAAGGACTTGGCATCGATTCAGGGGGTGCGAAACAATCAGTTAATAGGTTATGGTTTAGTAGTCGGTTTGGATGGCAGCGGCGATATGACTACGCAAACGCCATTTACGGTACAAAGCGTTATTAGCATGTTGGGTCAATTAGGTGTTAACTTGCCGCCCGGAACCAACTTACAGTTACGGAATGTTGCTGCTGTAATGGTGACGGCAACACTACCTGCGTTTGCCAAACCTGGGCAGCATATTGATGTGACGATATCATCCATGGGTAATGCAAAAAGCTTGCGCGGTGGGACGTTGCTAATGACCCCGCTAAAAGGAGCTGATAATCAAGTTTATGCAATGGCACAGGGAAGTATTCTGGTAGGCGGCATTGGAGCGGCTGCTGGAGGAAGCAGTGTGCAGATTAATCACCTTAGTGTGGGGAGAATCAGCGGAGGAGGTATAGTTGAACGTGAGATTCCAACAGTAGTCGGGCAGGGGGATTATATTAATCTTGAGTTGAATTCAACTGATTTCTCAACGGTGAACCGAATCGTGGATGCCATCAATTCACTTTATCCATCCTCTGCAGTTGCAGTTGATGGACGTGTCGTGCAAGTTAAAGCGCCTGCAGATATTAGTCAGCGAATTATGTTTATTTCTCGGATTGAGAGCATGGATATTGTCCCCGCCAAAGCATCAGCAAAAGTTATCGTTAATTCCCGTACTGGATCCGTCGTAATGAATCAATCGGTGACGCTTGAAACAAGTGCAATTGCGCATGGCAATTTATCAATCATTATCAATACTGAGCCTGTCATTAGCCAACCAGGACCACTCGCACAACGTGGTGAGACCGTTGTCACGCAGCGATCTCAAGTTGAAATACGTACTGACGAAGGAAATTTAATGCTATTGCCAAATGGAGCTGATCTGGGGGAAGTTGTTAAGGCGTTAACAGCGATTGGTGCAACAACACAAGATTTGTTGTCCATTCTGCAAGCACTCAAAGCTGCAGGTTCATTGCGTGCGGATTTGGAAATTATTTGACCCTGAGAACATAAACATGATGATATCACCGGATATTTCAAGCAAGTTGGCGGTTGATGCCAAAAGCATTGATGATTTGCACCTGATGGCTAAGAGGAATCCGGAGCAGGCTTTACACAAGGCAGCACAACAATTTGAGGCGCTGTTTATGAACATGTTGCTTAAAAGCATGCGGGAAGCGACTCCTAAAGATGGAATATTTGATAGCCAGCAAACGCAGTTTTTTACGCAAATGTATGACCAACAGCTTGCCCAGCACTTATCAACCAAAGGGATTGGTATTGCTGACATTTTAGTAAAGCAATTAAGTAGAGTTGAGAGTTCGTTGGAACCACAGACTTCGATAAGTCAAGCCGACGCCATTTTGTCTTCTATTAACGCCATCAATCAGCCGTCAGTCAAAAAAAATGGACACCCCAATGATATATCAGAACAATTATGGCCTGTCATGAATAGTTCAAAGCAAGCGATGATCGCAGTAGACGCAATGAAATCATCGGAGCAAGCATTTGTTGCTCCTATCCAAATTGAATCACAACAGACGAAAGCATTCAATCGATCAACAGATTTTATCAATATGCTTTTGCCACATGCAAAGACTGCCTCACAATCGACGGGTATTCCTTCTCATTTTATGCTGGCTCAAGCTGCATTAGAAAGTGGATGGGGTAAACATGAGATTCGTCGTGCTGATAGTAGCCCAAGTTACAATTTGTTTGGCATTAAAGCCGGCGCAAGCTGGAAAGGCGACACTGTCGAGACAGTAACTACAGAATATATTAATGGCGCACCGCAAAAGATGGTCGAGAAATTTCGTGCTTATAGTTCCTATGCGGAAGGATTTAGCGATTATGCCAGATTGTTACTGGATAATCCGCGCTATGCAAAAATCCTGGAATCTACAGATTCTGTGACGTTTGCAAATGGTCTTCAGCGTGCTGGCTATGCGACCGATCCAAAATATGCTGAGAAATTGATTCGAATACTTAATAGTGAAGCATTGCAGAACCGTGAATTCATTTGATGTATAAAATTTCTTAATCCTTTTATCATTTTACCGATATAACCAATCAAAGTATTTTTAATATTTGGGATCAGATAAGCTATGGGAAGCAGTATTCTTGACATTGGTGTTTCTGGTTTATTAACTGCACAAAACCAGCTACTTACAACAAGTCACAACATTAGTAATGTGGCTACGCCTGGGTATAATCGTCAGCAGGTTATACTTAATGCCAATATGCCACAAGCATCAGGGGCCGGATTTGTGGGGCGCGGTGTTCATTCAACGACAGTTCAACGCATATACAATCAATTTCTTGCTAGTCAATCCTTACAGATTCAGACACAAAGTAAATCACTCGACAGTCATTATGCACAAATACAGCAATTAGATAATATGCTGGGAGACGCCACTTCTGGACTCTCTCCTGCACTTCAAAATTTTTTTAGCGCTGTACAAGATGTGGCAACAAATCCATCGGTAGTTCCATCACGCCAGGCTATGATAAGTAATGGTGAAGCACTTGTGGCGCGTTTCCAAAGTATGGATCAACGCATGTTACAAATGAGAGAAGGTATAAATTCTCAAGTTACCAGTATGGTAGTTGAAGTAAATTCTTTAGCAGGCCAATTAGCGGAGATGAATCAGAAAATTACCTTGGCGGAAGGCGCGGCCAGCGGGCAGCCAGCTAATGATATGTTAGATCGGCGTGACGAGCTCATAAATCAATTAAGTAAATTAATCAATACTGACACCGTTCGGGAAAGTAATGGCGTCATTAATGTTTTTGTTGGTAATGGTCAGGCATTAGTTGTAGGAAGTAATACGCTATCGTTAAAAGCGATCCCATCACCGGATAGTCCGACTAACCTGACTATAGGTCTTGTTTCTAGAAATAGCACTATTCAAATTCCTGAAAATCAGATTACAGGTGGAGCTTTAGGAGGACTTTTATCTTTCCGAAGTGACACGCTGGGTAGTGCACAAAATGCATTAGGAAGAGTTGCGATTACGTTAGCTCAAAGTTTCAATGCGCAACATCAATTAGGTGTGGATCTAAATGGCGATATGGGTGTGAATTTCTTCACTGTGCCTTCGCCCAGAATAATTTCAGCGTTAACCAATGATTCGGCTTCTAATATCGCTGCAAGCATAAGTGATTACAGTGCCTTAACAGCGAGTGACTACCAGTTCTCATATGATGGTGCAAACTATACACTTACAAGATTATCCGATAATACTTCGATAAGCACCTTGGTTGCTCCATCAGGAGGCGCGCCATTAACGCTGGATGGTATTTCAGTCACTGGAGCAACTATTCTTACTAACGAGAGATTCCGGATACAACCTACCATTAATGGCGCGAAAGATATCGCGGTAAATATTGCCGACACAACAAAAATTGCAGCAGCGGGAGCAAATCGTACCAATGCCGCAATAACGAATACGGGTAGTGGCAAGATCAGTGCGGGCACTGTAAATCCATTGCCGCTAGACCCAAATCTTCAGCAGCCATTGAGCATAACGTTTCATACACCTTACGATGGTCAATATGATGTGGCTGGCATCGGTACCGGGTTACCGGCCACTAATCAAGCATATACTGACGGAGCAGATATTAGCTTCAATGGCTATACTTTTCAAATTAGTGGTAGTCCTGCTGCAGGTGACATCTTTGGAATCGCACCTAACTTTAATGGATCTGCTGATAATCGGAACGCATTGTTGCTGGGTGCCCTGCAAACCAGAAATACTTTGGAAAATGGCACGGCAACATACCAGTCTACCTATGGACAGCTTGTTAGTCAAATTGGTAATAAGACGCGAGAGTTGGAGGTAACCAGTAAGTCACAAGCTAATTTTCTGACACAGATTGAGAACACTATACAATCTTCATCGGGTGTTAATTTGGATGAAGAAGCAGCCAATTTAATGCGCTTCCAGCAAGCCTACCAGGCTTCAAGTAAGATCATTGAAATGAGCAATACACTATTTGATGCAATTCTTCGTATTCGTTAGATATATCTAAATTAGAGGCGATATCATGCGTGTTAGTACAAATACAATTTATGAAACCGGAACAAATCTATTGCTTCAGCACCAGGATACATTAGTAAAGACTCAACAGCAGTTATCTACTGGTAAACGTATCCTTACACCTTCTGATGATCCAATTGCTGCCGCACAAGCATTAAATGTGACACAAGCGGCATCACTTAATAAGCAATTCTCAGTTAATCGTGCCAGTGCTAGTTCTTCATTGGGTTTGGAAGAGAATGTATTAAAGCAAGTCACTTCAGTTCTTCAAGATATCCATAGCTCAACAGTCTATGCTGGGAATTCGACACTCTCAGATGCTGATAAAAGAATTCTTGCTACAGAATTACGTAGTAAATTTGATACATTAGTTGGTCTGGCCAATACTACAGATGAGAAGGGGCAATTTTTATTTGCAGGATATCAGGCTAATACAAAACCTTTCGTGCAAACGGGACTGATCGTGCAATATGCAGGTGATCAAGGACAGAGAATGAATCAAGTTGGTCCGGCACGCCAACTCGCTGTCAGTGATTCAGGTACCGATGTTTTTGAGCGTATAAAGAGTGGAAACGGCATTTTCACAACAGCAGCTGATTCATTAAACATTGGTACAGGCATCATTGACAAGGGCTCAGTGATTACACCAGCCAGTCTTACTGGCGCCGACTATGAAATTAATTTTACAGTTACCGCTGGAATAACAACTTATGATGTAGTTAATACAACGACAGGAGTGCCAGTTTCATCAGCCAATCCTTATACAAGTGATAGTGCAATTAGTTTTGACGGTATACAGTTGAGTATGAATGGTAGTCCGGCAAATGGGGATAAATTTACAGTTTCTCCAAGTAGCAATCAAAGTATTTTTAAAACTGTGAGCGACCTGATTACAGCGCTTGAAACATCATCCAGCGGTCAACCTGGAAGTACGCGATTGTCAAATAGTTTAAATACAGCGCTACAAAACATTAACAATAGCCTCGAGCATGTGATTACAAAACAGTCCTCAATTGGAGCCCGAATGAATGAAATCGATAGCTTGGAGAGTGTTGGTGCTGATCAAAATCTTCAATTCGAGACATTGCTTTCTCATTTGCAGGATGTTGATTTATCAGCAGCAATTTCTGATTTCCAAAGACAGCAACTGTATCTTCAGGCTGCACAGCAATCTTACATTAAAATTTCTGGATTATCCTTGTTTAACTATATGTAGGCTTATTTAGTCAGCGCGATTTTCCTTGATAGCTTATGCCTTGATAGCCGATGTCGCGGCGGATCTGATATCCGTCAAAGTGAATCTTTTCAATAAGCTTATAAGCATTCTGCTGGGCAATCTTAATGTTTTCTCCAAGCGCTGTTGCGCATAATACGCGTCCTCCAGCTGTCATAATTTCATTTTTATTCTTTCCATTCATATGCGTTCCGGCATGAAAAATATGGAAATCATCATTGCCTTTCAGTTCGTCGATCAGATCATGCAGGCCATAAATTGCATCATTTTTTCTTGGGTTATCCGGATAACCGTGTGCCGCCATTACAACACCGAGTGCAGCACGTTGATCCCAATCAATATCTGCTTTATCTAATGTTCCATTGATAGCATGCTCAATGAGTGTCAGGAGGTCGCTTTTTAAGCGCAGCATAATGGGCTGAGTTTCCGGGTCTCCTAATCGACAATTAAATTCGAGTACTTTTGCACGGCTGTCTGGTGTAATCATTAAACCAGCATAAAGAAAACCGGTATAGTTAATGCCTTCTTGCTTTAAGCCGTCGATAACGGGAACAATGATGTTGTGCATAATGTGTGTATGCAGGCTGTGCGATATGAAAGGTGCCGGTGAATATGCACCCATTCCACCAGTATTTGGACCCATTTCTCCATCGTAAAGACGTTTATGATCTTGGCTAGTCGCCAAAGGAAGGATATTTCTACTATCAGTCATGACGATGAAGCTGACTTCTATGCCTTGGAGAAATTCTTCAATAATAATTTCACATCCTGCAGTGCCAAGATTCTTCTCAACCAGTATGGCATTAACAGCTGAGTGAGCTTGCTCGCGAGTTTGCGCGACAATGACACCTTTCCCCGCTGCGAGGCCATCTGCTTTTATTACTAAAGGAGTGGAATGCTGATCAATATATTGGTGTGCCAGCTCAGGGTCAGTAAATCTTGTATACGATGCGGTAGGAATTTGGTGCCGCTGCATGAATTCCTTGGCAAAAATCTTTGAAGTCTCAAGCTGAGCTGCTTTCTGGGTTGGCCCAAAGATTTTTAAGCCGCTGGCCTGAAACGCATCAACAATACCTGCAGCAAGCGGTAGTTCTGGTCCCACTACCGTAATTGCAATATTTTCTATCTGTACAAATTTTATTAGTTCAGGGATTGAGGAAATTGAAATGTTTTCTAAACCATGCTCAAGTGCAGTACCTGCATTACCAGGTGCCACAAACACTTTATGTACGCGTGGTGAAAGGCTTAATTTCCACGCTAGCGCGTGTTCTCTGCCTCCTCCGCCAATAACTAATAGTTTCATGATCTAAAGATTGTTTAATGTCGAAAATGACGAATACCTGTGAATATCATCGAGATTCCTTGCTCATCCGCAGCGGCAATGACTTCGTCGTCACGGATACTGCCACCTGGTTGGATAACCGCGGTCGCACCTGCTTGCACAACGACGTCTAAGCCATCACGGAAGGGGAAAAACGCATCCGATGCGACAACAGCGTTGGTTAGTGTAAAGCCCGCTTGTTGGGCTTTAATAGATGCAATTCGCGCACTATCAATCCGGCTCATTTGACCGGCGCCAATACCGATTGTTTGTCCATTGCGACAATATATAATCGCATTAGATTTAACAAATTTTGCTGCTCGCCATGCGAACAGTAAGTCATCCAATTGCTGCGGAGTAGGTTTTGCTTGGGTAACAACTGTTAGATCGGATTCTTCGATATTGTAACTATCTGGTGTTTGGACAAGCAGGCCACCGCCAATCCTTTTCAAATCGTAGATAGAGTTTCCAGTCTGTAACGGTACAACCAATACTCGAATATTATTTTTTTGTAACAGGAGTTGTTGCGCTTCGGGTGTGATTTCCGGTGCAATAATCACTTCAACAAATTGCTTCAGGATTTTTTCTGTAGTGTCTTTATCAAGAGCTCGATTGAAAGCGATGATTCCACCAAAAGCAGAAATCGGATCGGTTGCGAATGCAAGCTGGTAAGCATGAAGTATTGATTCTGAAATGGCTATTCCGCAGGGATTGGCATGTTTGACGATTACGCATGCCGGCTTGTCAAATGTTTTGACACATTCCCACGCTGCGTCGGTATCTGCAATGTTATTGTAGGATAATTCTTTACCTTGCAGTTGTTGATAGTTTGCCAAGCTACCGAGGGGTATGATTGAATCTCGATAGAATGCTGCTTTCTGATGCGGGTTTTCCCCATAGCGTAGATTCTGTGCAATAGTGAAATTCAGATTGAGTGATTCTGGGAAATCTTTTTGATGAAAATTTTCATCCAGTGCAGTCAGATAATTACTGATAGCACTGTCATAGGAAGCTGTATGTGCAAAAGCTTTTTGTGCCAATTTAAAGCGAGTAGTCAAACTGATAGATCCATTATTAGCTTCCAGTTCAGAGCAGAGTGAAGAATAATCCAGTGGATCGGTGATTACGGTGACCTTCTGATAATTTTTGGCGGCTGCTCGGATCATCGTGGGACCGCCAATATCAATATTTTCAATCGCATCCATGAGAGTGGAGTTCTTTTCTGCGATCGTTTGTCTGAACGGATATAGATTGACAATTACCAGTTCGATATTCAGTATCGATGCATGATCAAGTGCTTGCTGATGATCTGGTAAATCGTTACGGGCGAGAATGCCAGCATGAATTTTAGGATGAAGTGTTTTAATTCGACCATCCAGCATTTCTGGAAAATCGGTGTAATTGCTGACTTCAAGTACAGATATTCCAGCTTCACTTAATAATTTTGCAGTACCACCTGTTGAGATGATTCTAATGCCGCAATCGATCAATCTCTGGGCTAGATCGATGATTCCGGTTTTATCTGAGACACTGATGAGTGCTTGTTTAATGATCATTTTATCTGATACTGTTTCATTTTTTGACGTAGTGTATTGCGGTTAATTCCAAGTAATTCAGCCGCTTGTGTTTGGTTGCCTTTGGTATGCTGGATGGCAACTTCTATCAAAGGCTTTTCAACACTTTGAATCACCATGCTATAAATATTTCCCGGTTTTTCTCCGTCCAGATCATTAAGATATCCACCTATGGCTTTACGTATGCACGATGCAATTTCATTCTCCTTTATTGCGCTCATAAACTAATTACTCCCCTCTTTGATGTAACTCAATCTTTGGCCTTGCTTAGATAACTGGGAAAAAAATTTATCGGTTTCAGAAACTTGCTGGTCACTGGTTTGTAATTGGTTCATGGCTTGACGAAAGCCGGCAGATCCTATTAAACCTTTGGTATACCAAGATATATGTTTACGTGCGATGCGAACACCTGAGTATTCGCCATAAAAATCATACAAATCATAAAGATGGTTGAGGAGTACTCGATGTATTTCAGATACTTCAGGTGATTGCAGATATTGGCCCGTTGTAAGAAAGTGATTTATTTCGCGGAAAATCCAAGGTCTTCCTTGTGCGGCTCGACCTATCATAATTGCATCCGCTTTAGTATAAGCCAAGATTTGTTTTGCTTTTTCTGGGGTTGTGATATCGCCATTTGCAATAACAGGAATTTTAACTGCTGCCTTAACAGCCGCTATGGTGTCGTATTCCGCAGTGCCAGTATACGCGCATGCTCGAGTGCGACCATGAATTGCAAGTGCTTGGATCCCTGAGTTCTCAGCAATATGAGCAATAGAAAGGGCATTCTTATGTTGTTTATCCCAGCCGGTGCGAATTTTAAGTGTTATCGGAATATCTACAGCTCTAACTACAGCAATTAGAATTCTTTCTACTAATTTTTCATCTTGTAGTAAAGCTGATCCAGCCATGACATTGCATATTTTCTTTGCCGGACATCCCATATTGATATCGATAATCTGAGCACCATTTTCTGCATTGTACTTTGCTGCCGCCGCAAGCATCTGAGGGTCGGCGCCAGCAATCTGGACAGAGATTGGAGAAACCTCTCCTTCATGATTCGCCCGTCGCTCTGTTTTTTTAGAACCCCATAACAGCGAGTTGCTTGACACCATTTCAGATACAGCCATGCCCGCACCCATTGATTTGCATAATTGCCTAAATGGCCGATCGGTAACACCAGCCATTGGAGCAACAATCAATTTGTTTTTTAAAATGTGAGTACCAATTTGCATGGAAAAATATTTAGGAGGTTGTAAATAATAATTTGAAGCTGATATTGAGTATGGCTATTATTAATAATATGTAGAAAAAATAACTGTTAGTCGATGGAAAATATAGAATTATATCTCTCATCGCAGGTTTAATTATAACTGTTGTGAAATTGATCGTGGCGCGAAGATCGAGAATTATCCTTTAGCACCAAATATCATGCGGCGAGCTATAAAACGTTTAAGGGATGGCATGCAATCTAATGCACTTAAGCCGAATCCGCAAGCTTGATTTAGTATTTTACTATCATTAGAAAATAGCTTGATCAGAGTATCGGTAAAGGTTCTAACGGCGTTACTATCCATTTGTCTTCTTTGAAGGTATTTGGATAACATAGCGGGTGTGCCGAGTTCTTGCGATACATTTTTTGCGTTAATGATTTCACATGCCAATTCATAGGCATCTCTCAAACCCAGATTAAACCCTTGCCCTGCTACTGGATGTAAAGTTTGGGCAGCATTTCCGATTAGAGCAATTCTTTGAGACACGGTGGATGTGGCATATTTAAGCGATAATGGAAATGCTGATCTTTTTCCCGCAGCAATAAATCTTCCGAGTCTATCGCCAAAATGTTGATGCAATCGGAGTAGAAAAGAATCGTTATTCAGTTCGGTAATTTCTTTTACAGTTTCTGGAGCTACAGTCCACACGAGAGCAAAATCCTGATCATTAGGAAGTAGTGCAACAGGTCCATCCGGAGTGAAACGTTCATAAGCAATGCCCGTTTGTTTTTTTTCAGCTCTGACATTTGCTACCACAGCCCACTGCTGATAGTCATGCGATTGATAATTGATGTCGGGTATTTGCTTGACCAGTTGACCGCCATCAGCCAAAACAATAAGTTGAGCGGTTACTTGCTCTAATCTGCCCTGGAAGTCAAAATATACTTCGCCTGAGTTTTCAGTAGTATTGATACGGGTAACTAATGCACCCCCAATATATTTCGATTGGTCGGCAGTTAACTGCTTATGCATGGCACAAAAAAGATCATGATAATTCACAACATAACCCAATGCAGGAACGCCGGCATCCTGAGGCTCTAAAATAGCGCGACCGAAACTACCGCGATTAGATATATGAATCGTTTTAATCGGAGTGTTTTGCGTTAGCTTGCTCCATACACCTAGTCGCTGCAATAACAAATAACTGCCATGTGACAATGCCAATGGACGTGGATCTTCGTCTTTTTCAGGTAGCCCGCGAGCTTCAAGAAGCAGACACGATACTCCGCTATTGTGTAAGCCAAGAGCTAATGCCATCCCTACCGGGCCGCCACCAACAATAACGATGTCATAATGATTGATCATCATAAGATTAATTTTTGAATTGTTTTTAAAGAAAGAACTTTAGCTTATAAATCATAGTAACTATAGCCAGTTAGGATGCGCAATTAAAACATTTCAATTGATTTGATATCATTAAAAATAACAGCTTGAATCAGGCTTTTTAGTATTGAGCAGTGGGACAGCACAGTTATGTAAGAATAGCATACTGCACATAGTCATGAAATGTTACAGGTAAAAGCATTCGCATTCTTGGTGATGCAGCGGTAATAAATTTTAAATTGTATATTTCAGCTATTAGATTAATGAATATAACTACCATAAGTTGATTAAATGCAAGTGGTCATTCTAGAATTATTTGTGTAAATGTGATTGAATTACCAGAGGGAAATTTGTATGACAATGTTTTTAAAAAAAGAATTTGTAACAGGTATTCTATTTTTATTTGCTTCTCAAGCCTGCGATGTTTGGTCAGTGAATAATGATAATGAATTGATTGCTGCTGCAGAGAAAGGGAATCTTGCTTTGGTGAAGCAGATTCTTGATAATCAACAAATAGACCTAGAAGAATTGAATGCTGCTTTTCTGGTAGCAGTTAAAAAAGAAAATCCTGCTATCGTTGAGCGATTCCTGCAAGCCGGTGTGGATGTGAATTTAAGAGCAGATGATAATTTTTCGCCATTGATGCGAGCTTCTCGGGATGGTCGCGAGCGGGTTGTTGAAATCTTACTCAAAGCAGGTGCTGATGTAAATGCAGCTTCTGAAGAAGATGGCACAGCTTTGATTCTGGCTGCTGAAAAGGATAGAAGACAGGTAATTACTTTGCTGTTAGCTGCTCAGGCTGACGTAAATGCTAAAAGAAAAGATGGTATGACAGCTCTCATGCTGGCTGCACAAGAAGGGCATCAGCAGACCATTCAAATTTTGGTTAATGCAAAGGCCGATGTAAATTATCAATTGGAAAACGGAGCCACTGCATTAATGCTCGCAGTCCAGCATGGTAATCTGAGAGCGGTCTATTCACTGATTGCAGCAAATGCCAACCTGGAACTTAAAGCCAGTAATGGGATGACTGTATTGATGCTTGCTAGTCGCTATAACTACCGGGAAATTACTGAACTGTTAAAGCAGGCCGGTGCCAAATACTAAATATCAATACACAACTTTTAATCGAATTGCTATAGTGCAATTGTTTGTACCGTTTAATTTGATAAAGAAAGGAAATTATAAATGAGAGTTTTTGCTGTTTTATTACTGGCTGCAACGGTTGTAATGCTTCATGGTTGCGGTGAAGAAACGAAAAGTGATAAATCAGAAGCGGGCGCTATACCAATACCCTCAGGTGAAATCACTAAAATAGGTGAGATTCCATCATTTATGAGTGAAGGTTTGACGGAAGAAGAAAAGGCGGAATTGAAGGAGCAAATCATGCCGCCGGGTGTGGGTGATGAAAATATTGCCGAGGAAAAATTTAAAGAGCTCATGGAAGCTGCTAGAGCTGGAGATCCGGTTGCTCAGAATGGATTAGGCGTGATGTATTATACGGGCGATGCTGTTTCCAAGACTACTTCCGGCCAAGTATTAAATACCGACCCGGAACTCGCAGCTGGCTGGTTTTACCGTGCGGCAGAGCAGGGTTACGCTGATGCACAATTCAATTTAGGTCTCATGTATGCAAATGGAGAAGGTGTAACGCAAGACATGGAACAAGCCGTAGAGCTATTTAAGAAAGCAGCAGTACAAGGACATGTGGATGCACAAAATAATTTGGGTGCCATGTACTTTACAGGAGAGGGCGTGGTGAGAGATGAAAAGCAAGCTATTGAATGGTTTGAGAAGGCAGCCGCACAAGGAAGCGAAGATGCGCGAATCAACTTGGACGCTATAAAATCATCCGGCAAGTGATTGTTTATAGTAGTTCAGGCCCGATACATCTTTTAAGCATAGTTCTTCAAGCGTTAATATACGTCTTGGATTGAATCGATCAGCTTTATGCCTTCAGTGAAGGATTTTGGGAATAACCTGCGTTCTGGAATGAGTTCCGGTCTTCCGACACGTTTGTTAATTTACAGTAGTTCGAACGGCTGGGTGCATATCATTACTGCCTGATTCGCCACTCGAATTGATCATGCCGATACATTCCATGTAATAATTTGCGACTTGATGGCGTGTGAGATCAATTGGATGATTCGTTTTTTGATCACTGTGTATTTTAAGTTAGGTTTTGTCGAATTTGCTGTATTGAAGCTATCTTCAATTGCGAGTTCAACGATATGTTCGGAGTCAGGAAACATTAGATTAGGTACAAATAATACGCGTACTGCGGTTCTACCTCTTGATTCGCAGGCAGTAAAGATTAAAGCCTTTGTCAGACAAGCATCCTTGATGATACAGCACCTGAAGATTTCACAAAAACACTTTGTTTTTATTGCTCAATAACCTTACATGATCAACAGAATTAATGCCTAGTAATGGCGATTTATTGAATATTTACAGTCGCTTGATTCGTTTCATTCTGTCGTTTTTTCGCTTTACACTTATTGTTATCATATTTCATGGAATTTTACTTGTCCGAGCTTATTTTAGAATATGGAATGTATCAAGCATTGCATTAAGGGGAGTACTACTAAACCATAGAACAAGAATATTATAGCTTAGTAACCTGCTAATCCGCTGATAGAAATCCTGAAGGAATGCTCTAAGAAGACCAATATGCTGTGTAATAAAGTAATGAAATAGCTTAATCTCAGATAAAAAAATTTTAACAATGTGTGTGAGGTTAAATATCCTGGCATTTGCCTTGGGCGTTGGTTGGTTGCAACACCAAGCCGTATTGCCAGAACTAGCATGGATTTGGCTGCTGCTGTCAATAGCGGTTGCAATTGGACTCGTTGGATTCTTTCGAACTGCAGTTCATGGTGTAAAAAGCAGAGTTTTGCTTGGATTTGTCTTTCTTGTGTTCGGGTTTTGTTGGGCAGCAATTTTAGCACACTGGCGTTTGAGCGATTCACTGCCTAGCATCTGGGAACGCAGAGACATACAGATAGTTGGTGTAATAGCTAATGTGCCGCAAGAAAATGATAGAGGAGTACGCTTTCAATTTGATGTTGAGCATATAAAAACTGAAGATGCGATCGTACCTAAGCATATTGCGCTGACATGGTATAAAGTGCGGCAAACTGGCAACTGATCAAATGTCATTACCAGTTGTCAGGGCAGGTGAGCGTTGGCAACTGACGGTGCGGCTTAAACGTCCGCATGGTAATCAAAATCCGCATGGATTCGATTTTGAGGGATGGGCATTGGAGAGAAATATCCGTGCGATTGGATATGTGCATATGGCTCCAGATAATCAACGTTTGCATCCGAAGGTTCAAAGGCCTGCTTATTGGATAGAGCATATTCGCGAAGGAATTCAACATCGTTTTGCTACAATCCTGGCCGATCCTGCATATGTGGGAGTATTACAAACGTTGGCAACAGGTGATCAAAACGCAATTCCTCGCGATCAATGGCAAGTATTCACACGTACCGGAACCAACCATTTGATGGCAATTTCCGGTTTGCATATCACAATGATTTCTGGTGCGGTATTTACAGTAGTATTTTGGTTATGGCGCTGGAATACATACCTGGTATTACGTTTGCCGGCACGTCGTGCTGCTGTAATTGCTGGATTGTTAGCGGCTTTTGGATATGCTGTACTTTCAGGTTTTGCCGTCCCGGCGCAGCGAGCATTTTATATGCTGGCGGTGGTGGCGATTGTATTATGGATGGGGCGTCAAACGCCAGTCACCACAATATTAGCATGGGCGCTGTTTGGAGTGATATTTTTAGATCCATGGGCAATTCTAGCGCCGGGATTCTGGCTATCCTTTGGCGCGATTGCTGTCATAATTCTATTAACAGCAGGTCGGATCGGAAAAATACATTGGCTTAGTAGTTGGTTGCGCATTCAGTGGGCTATTACGCTGGGTTTAATTCCTTTATTGCTGGCATTATTTCAACAGATATCCTTAGTGTCGCCAATTGCTAATGCCATTGCCATTCCTTTAATAAGCCTTATAGTAATCCCACTAACATTGTTAGCAACCATACCTGTATTTGGTTTTATGTTGCCATTGGCTCATGAAGTTTTAAGTATCATCATGGCAATACTTCAGTCTCTAAGCAACTTGTCGGATGCTGTATGGCAACAGCATTCTCCACCAATATGGACAATAGGCGTGGCGACAATTGGAATTGTCTGGATGCTGTTGCCAGGAAGCTTAGGGATGGGTTTTTTTTCTGGTTTTCCGGCACGTTGGTTGGGCGTGGTTGCAGTATTGCCCATGTTTCTGGTTAAACCTGCTCAACCAAAAACCGGAGAATTGTGGCTTACTGTACTCGACGTAGGACAAGGGCTTGCAGTCGTGGCTCGTACCGCGCATCATACGTTATTATTTGACACAGGCCCTGGATTCGGTGAAACCGATAGCGGGAGTCGCATTATTGTTCCCTTTTTACGTGGAGAAGGAATTAAAAGACTTGACGCTATGATTGTATCGCATGCAGATTCGGACCATAGCGGGGGCGCATTATCAGTGTTGAATATGCTGCCGGTTATGCAGTTGTGGTCTTCACTAGACGACCAACACCCCATATCGCAGTTGGCATTCTCTAATGAACAATGCCGCGCGGGACAGGTATGGCAATGGGATGATGTGCATTTTGAGCTGCTACATCCATTAGCGCAGGATTATTTGAATTCAAAACGCAAGACCAATGCCAAGAGTTGCGTGTTAAAAATTACTTCATTGCATGGCAGCGTATTATTGCCGGCTGATATTGAAGAAAAAGATGAGCAGGCATTGCTAGATCGAGACAGTCATAAGCTTCGTGCGACAGTATTGATTGCGCCGCATCATGGCAGCAATACTTCATCGACCGATGCTTTTGTACAAAAGGTAAATCCTTCCCTGACAATTTTCACAGTTGGTTATCTCAACCGCTATAATCATCCGCGCGAAACTGTAATCTCACGTTATCAAAATTCAAGTAGTCGGTTGATGCGCAGCGACAAGGATGGCGCTATCTTGATTCGGTTTGAAAATAACGATTGGTCTGCTATTAGCTGGAGAAAATTAAATCGGCGCTATTGGCGAACAATAACCACGGATTAAATCAAGTGAAGATTGCCAACAGTTCGTTGAAAAACTATCTGCGTTGCTGCTACGGTGTTAGAACAGGCTCCGAATGCTCGTTTATTAAACATAAACTGCGCTTTTTCGTCTGTTCTTGCCTTGTATCAGCTGCCTAGAAAACGAGTATAAATATCCTGTTAATAGCCATATCAATGAACTGTTACTGTTACGCGAGAGTTTATCCCAGATTTT
>NZ_PXXU01000035.1 GCF_003011925.2 Nitrosomonas supralitoralis | reverse complement strand
AAAGAATTGGTCATGACGTCCCGATTGAATAATTCTAGGATTCTTGCCGAGTACTTGTTCTTCGTTGTAACCAGTAATTTCTGCATAGGCACGATTGATAGCAACGATTCGTGGCTCCATATCGGTAATAACAATACCTTCCTGAGTAGACTCGAATACCGCGGCCGCCTGTTTCAAAGATTCAACTGCATACACCTTTTGTACGGCTAGAGCAGTGATCAAAGCAAATTCATTAATCAGTGTCAGATCAGCAGGAGCAGGTTCACGAGGAGTACGATGATAAATTGCAAAGGTGCCTAGAACCTTGTCTGCCTCATCCTTGAAAGGTATTGTCCAACAGGCATGAAGATTGGCTTTGCGCGTTAATTCAAGATAGGATTGCCAAAATGGATGATGATCGATATCAGACACTATAACGGGTTCACCTCGCCAAGCAGAGGTGCCACAGGAACCTACTCCTTCACCAATCATCAACTGATCAATAGCCGCGTTGTAATCACTCGGCAGACTGGGTGCTTCGCCATGTTTTAGTCGTCCACTGAGTTTATCCAGCAGCAGGATAGAGACCAGCATATCAGGGCTAATTGTCTCAAGCCGCTGCGCAATGTCTTTTAAAATGACCTGAAGTGGTTGATTAGCTACAATCAAATCCAACGCAGACTGATGCGCTTGGCGAATTAACTCAGTTCGCTTATGTTCACTGATATCCAGCCAGGCGCCAACAACCTCAAGAGGACTTCCATCCGTGCTTCGCACCAACCGTATTTCGTCGTGAATCCAGACACTTTGACCATTACGGTGCAGAAACCGGTATTCATGGGTCAGTTGACCTTCTGCGAGCAACACAGATTGACGAGCCAAGGTCGCCTCAAGATCATCAGGGTGCACATGTGAACTCCACCAACCTTCGGCCAGGGCTTCTTTTTGGGTATATCCAAGCAAGCGTTCAATGTTCTCGCTGACCCAGACGGATTGGAATGTTTCTTCCACAACGCGGAGGTTATAAAGAATCGTTGGGCTCGCGGCCAGCAAATGAGAAAGACGCAAACTGGTTTGCTTCAAGCGAACTCGTTCACGGGCCAACTCTGCTTGCTGTTGTACCTTTTCAAGTATCGCCGTAATCTCATAGAGATATCCTTCGTGCTTGAACAAATAATCGTCCACACCTAGGTACAATGCGCGTGCGACGGCAATCTCGCTTCCTTGATCCGCGACTACTACGATGGGAATATCCAGCTTGCGTTCATTGCGCAGCAATTTAATGATATCCAAGCCATTCATGCTTGACATATGATAATTGATCAGCAATACATCGAACACTGTAAATTGTTCAATCGCATCCACCGGAAGTAGTGTGAAGGCCTCTGATACATTGGTCACTGCAGTTAATTGCATATGTGGTGCATGCATGGCTAAATGACGATGCATAAGGTCAATATCAAACATATTATGTTCGATATACAATACCCGTAGCACTCGCTGATTACGTTCAGCATTGTTGTGAAAATGCTCAAGTGCACTTCGCAATATATGTGGTAAGCGCTGCAGATAATCATCCCGCTTAATCAGATAATCATCCGCACTGGCTTTCAGAGCCGCAATCGCTGAATCTTGATCATCTGAGCCGGTGAGAATTACGACTGCTATGGGTAATCGCTGCTCCCGCACACCCGCCAGTGCTTCCAAGCCAGAACCATCGGGTAAAGAAAGATCGGTTAACAACACATCGAACTTATCCGTTGAGGTAAGTCTTGTTAATCCTTCGGTCAGTGTTGTAACTACTTCCAGTTCAACATCAGGCGCAGTCTGTGCCAGGACACGACGCGCCAAATCAGCATCACTGGTGGAATCTTCAATATACAGAACGCGCATCGCAACTATTTAAGTGATTCATTGATAACACATCAATACAGCTCTATTTGTTGCGCCACGTCCATAAAATCATCAAAACCTACCGGCTTGACAATATTTGAATTAACGCCCAAGTCGTATGCCGCCTTTATATTACGATCTTCTTTGGAGGCAGTGAGAACAACTACTGGGATATGGCGCAATAGTATAAGTGATTTTAATGTCTGCAGCACCGTCACTCCATCTACGTGCGGCAGATCGACGTCAAGCGGATTATCTTCAACAAGTAAGATCGGTGGGTAGGCACTCAAAATAAAAAATCTTCCAACTCTATCTTTCCGGTTTTGTCTTAACGAGCGGTAATTCAAGGTAGAAAGTAGCACCTTCATCCGGAGTGCTCTGCGCCCAAACCCGGCCTCTCATACGCTGCATGGCTTTCTTCACCATGTCAAACCAAACCGGTGCCCGCATAATCTTCTGATCGATTTAAGCGCTCGAAGCGCTCAAATATGCGTTGATTATACTTCATATCGAAACCAGTCCCATTGTCTGGAATCCTTAAAATCACATGGTTTTTATCTCGCCGAGCCTTAAATTCTATACGTGGGCAAGACAAATGCTGGCTGAATTTGATCGGATTCGCAAGCAAATCGCAGCGCCAAACCATCGCGATCAGCATAAACTTTAAATGGCGATAAATCCGCAATAACTTCAATACGACGCGTGGTAATTACTTCATTGGGCTCGGTCAGCACCTGAAGAATTAATAGTGGTAAATCCACCACATTAGATTTCAGCTTACGTCTTTCCATCCGTGAAGAAGCGAGCAAATCATTGATCAACACATTCATGCGCGTTACTCCAGTACGTATATTGCGGATGGATAAGCGCCCATCATTATCGAACCGATCAGAGTACTCATCTTCCAGCAACCGGCTGTACCCTTCAACCCCACGCAGTGGCGCATTCAAATCCTGCGACAACTGTCGCATTCATGCCTCGGTTTGGATACAAATTTCAATCAATTATTGGCTAGTCAATATATTAAAAATAAACTGAATATTTCAGACTAGAGAGTTTCTCGGCCTAAATGGATGCGTTCGGCACAAGCTCTTAGCTATCTTAATGATTGCGTGTAACTGCGAAGCTTGCTAATTGCAAAAGACACTTTTTATTTTCTGAATCTGGCAAAGAGGAAATTGCAGCCATTGCAGTTGCGACTTCGTCTTCAGCACATTTTTTTGCATATTCTAAAGCAGCAGTTTGGCGAATCACATTCAGGACGGGTTGGAAACCATCTTTTCCGCCATCTTCAATCGCTTTGCGAATGACATTGGCTTGCTCCTGAGTCCCCATGCGCATGGCATATATTAGAGGCAATGTAGGCTTTCCTTCGGTCAGATCGTCGCCTAAATTCTTACCAATATCCTGATTATTCCCCGAATAATCGAGCATGTCATCTACAAGCTGAAATGCGGTACCTAAATGCATACCGTAAATTGCCATCGCTTTTTCTTCTTCGGGTGTAGCATTGCCAAGTATCGCACCCAGACGACTCGCCGCTTCGAACAATTTGGCTGTTTTAAATCGAATAACCTGCAGATAGTTTTCTTCGGAGACTTGCGGATCACGGCAATTGAGTAGCTGTAGAACTTCACCCTCAGCAATCGTATTGGTGGCATCAGCAAGCACTTGCATCACATACATATTGTCGATTTCCACCATCATCTGGAAAGCGCGAGAATAAAGAAAATCCCCTACTAAAACACTCGCTGCGTTACCATACAATGCGTTGGCGGTCTCTCGATTTCGTCGTAACTCTGATTCATCCACCACATCATCGTGCAATAGCGTTGCCGTATGAATAAATTCGATAACGGCTGCCAGGTTATAATGAAATTTTCCTGTGTAACCAAAAGCACCCGCAGATAATATTACCAAGGCGGGACGCAAGCGTTTGCCACCACTATTAATAATATACTCACTAACTTGACGAATCAGCAGGACATGGGAATGTAATTTTTCCCGAATGACATTGTCGACAATGCTCATATCTTGAGCAATAAAACTTCTAATATATTCGATTGACACAATATTACCTTGTAGAAAACGCTATGTTAGGAATGACAGTGCCAAAGTGTCAAGCAGAATGATAAATTGCTAGAAATTTTCCACCACAATCAAGGGTTATTTATGTATAATTCGCCGTTCTGTAAAAGAGATGTATGGAGTTTAAAATATGTATGCGGTCATAAAAACCGGCGGTAAGCAATATAAAATTCAAGTGGGTGAGAAACTGAAGGTAGAGCAGCTGAAAGTGGAAAATGGCAGCGAGCTTATTATCGATCAAGTATTAATGGTCGCCGATGGCGACAAAGTATCGGTCGGAACACCTCTTGTTAATGGCGCAAAAGTAAGCGCAACAGTGCTCGGCCAGGGACGACACGACAAGATTCGCATCTTCAAAATGCGACGTCGCAAACACTATCAAAAGCATCAAGGTCACCGGCAGAATTACACTGAAATAGAAATTACGGGTATTTCAGCTTAAGGAGTTGATAAATGGCACATAAAAAAGCAGGCGGAAGCTCAAGAAATGGGCGTGATTCACATTCAAAACGGCTTGGAGTGAAGCGCTATGGCGGCGAATTAATTTCAGCGGGATCGATCATCATCAGACAGCGCGGCACGCAGTTTCATCCGGGAGAAAATGTAGGCATGGGCAAGGATCATACTTTATTTGCCAAAGTGACAGGAAAAGTGAATTTCAGTATCAAAGGCGCATTAAAGCGTAAAATAGCAAGCGTGATACCTGCATAAAGAATAGAAATAGCTCACTTGCTTTGTTCAAAAGCCCTGTCAGATGTGATGGGGCTTTTTTGTTTATAGTCACATCAGGGAATTAATACTCCGTAACTTATGAAGTTTATTGATGAAGCTGTTATTCAAGTTCATGCTGGTAAAGGCGGCGATGGCGCTGCAAGTTTCCGGCGGGAGAAATATATTCCGAAGGGAGGCCCTGATGGCGGCGACGGCGGGCGGGGCGGCAGTATATTTGCCGTAGCGGATCGCAATATTAATACTCTAATCGATTATCGCTATGCCCGCATCCATAAGGCCAAAAATGGCCAAAATGGGCAAGGTTCGGACCGCTATGGCAAAAGTGCCGAGGATATCATGCTACGCTTGCCAGTAGGTACGGTCATCAAAGATATCAATACCGGCGAAATCATTGCAGACTTGGTTCATGATCAACAAAAAATTCTTTTGGCAAAAGGCGGAGTTGGCGGAATTGGCAATTTGCACTTCAAATCCAGCACCAATCGTGCACCACGTCAGTTTACCCATGGTGAACCAGGACAGGAATTCGAACTAAAGTTAGAGCTCAAGGTTCTTGCTGATGTAGGATTACTCGGCATGCCAAACGCCGGAAAATCCACGCTCATCCGCGCAGTCTCTGCCGCTCGTCCAAAAGTTGCAGATTACCCATTTACAACCTTGCAGCCAAATCTTGGAGTGGTTAGAGTCGATCATAATCGCAGCTTTGTCATGGCAGATATACCTGGATTAATCGAAGGTGCTGCCGAAGGCATTGGGTTAGGGCATCGCTTTTTGAAGCATCTGACTCGCACTCGGCTATTGTTACATGTAATCGATATGACACCGCTCAATGCAGAAACAGACCTTGTTCACGAAGCCCAAGCGCTGGTCAAGGAACTGCAAAAATATGACGCGTCCTTATATCAGAAGCCGCGCTGGCTGGTATTGAATAAGACCGATATGATGCCGGAAGAAAAACGCGACGAGCTATGCCGCCAATTTGTCGACAACCTTGAATGGGAAGAAAAATACTTTATTATCTCCGCATTGACAGGTGACGGCTGCAAACATCTAACCTATGCCATCATGGAATATCTGGAACAGAACTTGCCACCACAATCTGACGATCCAAATGCAGAAAGTGAGCTACTGAATCAATGTTAAAGCAAGCACGTCGCATTGTCATCAAAGTGGGAAGCAGTCTGGTAACCAATCAGGGTAAAGGCCTCGACCATTCCGCACTGGCCGATTGGGCAGCACAAATTGCCATGCTGAAACAAATGGGTAAGGATATTATTCTGGTTTCTTCTGGCGCAATAGCTGAAGGTATGCAACGGCTAAACTGGGAAATTCGTCCTACTGCATTGTACGAACTGCAAGCTGCGGCTGCTGTTGGACAAATGGGATTGGCACAAGCCTATGCCTCTAATTTTTCACAATACAATTTGCAAACTGCACAAGTGCTTTTGACTCATGAAGATTTATCCAACCGGAAACGTTATCTTAATGCTCGCTCAACCTTGACAACACTGTTAAAACTTAACATCATTCCCATCATTAATGAAAATGATACGGTGGCAACCGATGAAATTCGTTTTGGCGACAATGATACGCTCGCTGCATTGGTGACCAATCTGGTTGAAGCGGATGCATTGATAATACTGACGGATCAGGCTGGCTTGTACACGAGTGACCCGCGCAAAAGTCCGGATGCAAAGCTGTTAAATGAAGTCAACGCAGGCGATCCCATGTTGGAAAAAATGGCCGGAGGTGTGGGCAGCAGTATCAGTCGTGGCGGCATGCAAACCAAAGTAGTTGCCGCCAAACGCGCTGCACGCAGCGGTGCAGATACCATCGTAGCATCCGGCCGCGAAAACAACGTACTAGTACGATTGAATCAAGGCGAGTCTATCGGCACGCGCTTCTTGGCCAGAGTACCTGTGTTAGCCGCGCGTAAGCAATGGCTGGCTGATTACTTGCAAGTGCGCGGTTACGTCACTTTGGATCAAGGTGCTGTGAAAGCGCTTTGTGTAGATGGAAAGAGCTTACTACCCATCGGGGTCACTAGCGTAAATGGTGAATTTGAACGTGGAGAAACTGTATCCTGTCTCAATCAGGAAGGCAGAGAGATAGCTCGCGGCTTGATTAATTATAGCGCACTTGAAACACAAAAAATTCTAAAGCAGGCCAGTAGTGAAATAGAAGTAATATTAGGGTACGTGGATGAACCAGAACTCATACACAGAAATAATCTGGTGCTGCTTTAATTTGTATTTGTAGTTAAAGCCATTCATTGAGTTTTTCTTCTAGTTATTTTATCTGCAAGAGTCAATGGCCATTCCATTCGATAGGAACGCACAACGTATCGCCGCTATTGATTGGCTGCGCGGAATTGTCATGATTCTGATGGCGCTGGACCATACCTCATTGTTCTTTAATACCAATCGGATTTTTGCAGACTCCGTACTCCTGTATGAACCTGGTGTGCAATTTGCGGCCGATCAATTTTTTACTCGCTGGATCACTCACATCTGCGCACCCACTTTTATTTTCTTAGCCGGCACATCCATTGCTATCAGTAATTTCCAGCAACGGCAACAAGGTATCAGCAATGCGATCATAGACCGCGAACTACTGCTTCGAGGCGCTTTTATTGCCATGATTGATTTATGCATAATTTCACTGGTTTCTGGCAAACCTATTTTCCAAGTGCTCTATGCCATCGGTATCAGCATGATGCTGATGGTTTATCTGCAACGACTAGGAATTCGTACAGTTTTTTTTCTAGCGCTATTGCTCATTGCTGGCAGCGAATTATTGCTTTTGGTGCTATGGCAACCGGACGGTGAGGTTCCCTTCTGGCTGGCAATCACTTTTGCACCGGTATTCGATGAAGTCTACACCGTGCTATATCCTGCATTGCCGTGGCTGGGTATCATGCTGCTGGGCTGGGTTTTTGGTCAACGACTTATCTCGACACAATCCGTTTCATGGGCGGCTGATCGCCTGCTGATGACCATCGGCTGTTTTTTGTTGACTTTGTTTGTGGTAATTCGTGGACTTGATGGTTATGGCAACATGTTTATGTACCTGGAAGGAAATACACTAACGCAATGGCTACATGTCAGCAAATATCCCCCCAGTCTCGCCTACACTTTACTGGAACTGGGTTTGATAGCGATTATTCTTGCGCTGTTGATGCGACTGGAGTCTATTAAAAAAATTATCAATCCCAACGGCCCTGTGCTGGTATTCGGACAAACCGCATTATTCTTTTATCTGGCCCACTTCTGCGTGCTGGCAGTATTGAAATCTCTATTTGAGCGCGGCAGCCTGGAACAAACCTACTGGATCACACTGGCGGTGCTGATCATTCTATATCCGATCTGTCGCATTTACCGTTCATTAAAATACCATTATTCACACAGCTTATTACGTTTTTTATAAACTCAGATTAGAAGAAGTATGAAAAAATAAAGGGAGTCAAATTCATGCTAAATAAAATAATTAAGAAGCTGTGCCTCAGCATAGTTTTAACAGGATTTTTAGCAAGTTGCACAACAACCCAGAAATTGACCAATTCAGCCAGAACACCCACTGAACAGTTACTAATCAGTGAAGCGGTGACGCGTAGTCTTGCCAAATCATCAGATTTTTCTTTGCCTATTCCTAAAGGCTCTGTGATTAAGCTTGATATGTTCGGGATCAGCAAGGACAAGGATCTAGTGAAAGGAATTATAGCGGGCTGGCTGGGACAACTGGGTTACGTCGCACAAGACCAATCTGCTACCTATCGCATGAATGTTGTCGTTGATTCTTTAGGAACGGAATATGGTAACACCTTCGTTGGGATTCCTCCGATTACGGCAGCCTTAGTTCCCATTTCTTTACCCAAGCTATCACTCTATGAAGCTGATTATCAGACAGGATATTCCCGATTTCATGTCGATATTTTCGAGATACCATCAGGTCGTTTCGTAGGTACAGTGCCGTTTATGGCCGACACGCATTTTAATAAGCATACGCTACTGTTCTTATTTACATTCAAAAGAACCGACTTGGCATGGCCCCCATCCGTCGGCAGTTTCACGAATCTGGTACACTAGCAGCCAAAACCGATATTGCTAATGTATCGTTTTCCCAGATCGAGGGCATTTAGCAAAGTGACAATCGCTCTAGAATGGCCCCGTAATCTCATAAGTCACGCCATCCTCCAGCAATCCTGTTTTACCGCGTAATGAACTAAAATATAAGCGCGACCCATCTGGACTGAAAGCAGGCCCGGTTATCTCCGACTCAGCTTGATCTACGACTTGCAATATAGGCTTGACTTTACCTCCTGCTAAAGCAACAAGCTGCATATTCCCCCCATCTTCAGCAATCAATAATTCCCCTGCAGCATTACTCGTAATACTGTCCACTCCAGTTAGTACAGGCACTGCATATAAGGCTGCGTCATAGATAATACTCAGGGACTGTTTTAGAACATCATACGCCCAAATGCGGTCATCACCCTTGGTTGAGAAATAGACGATACCGTGCCGATACCAGATACCCTCCCCACCATTAAACTGGGTACAGTTAGGAATTTGTTTGCGGGTAGGTTTAGAAGTCGCCAAGGGATCGGGCACAGCATTCCAGTGTACTATCCCGGTACTTTTATCAACGACTTCGGCAACCTCCAGAACACCATTATCAAGATCAGGCTTCCCTTCCGCATCAATTGAAGCAGCTGTGTAACGATATAGACACCCATCCCTCTCATCTTCGGTAAGATAAATTTGCTTTCGTACGAAATCGACAGCCACCGCTTCATGCCGGAATAAGCCTAAAGCGCTTCTAGGTTGTGCAGATTTTCTCCCTCCTGGATAGCATTCCCATACCTGCCCTCTATCAACTTCCTCGCAAGATAACCAAGTCCGCCACGGAGTTTTTCCACCTGAACAGTTGCGATGAGTCTGATTCAAGATGGAATACGCATCAATAATCTCTCCCATCGGATTAAAGCGTAAAGCGCCCACGCCGCCGCCTCCATCGTCAATCTCACTGTTGGAAACATAAATCCAGTCACCATTCGCAACACGAAAAACAGCCCCCCCGTCCGGAGCGGCATGCCAGACATAATCAAAAAGTTTTTGTCCTGAGTGGGCCACAACGCGAGAAGTAAAACCTGGCGGTAAACGTATGCCATTAGCATCTGCTGGCCCTAGATCACCCAAGGATAACAACGAAGATGTTGCAGCTCTGACAGGCATTGGCAACAAAATATTACCAAAAAATGCACCCAATCCCATAAAACCGTATTGCAAAAGCTTGCGACGATTAATGTCCTTAATGTCAAATCTGCTCATCTTCCAATAACCTCCATGATTAAATATTGCAATGTCATTACCCTTATTCAAAAAGGGATATAGTATACCAGCATTCGAATACTCACCAAATTCCCGATAAATGCTATTGATTCTCCACATCTGTCTGCTTGCTTCCCGCGCCTTCCTGAATACGCAGGATCAATTCAGAAGTCGAAATACCAGAGGTGTACGTCAATTCATGAATCATTTCAGCCGACAGCGTATCGCATAGTTTGTATTTGTCCTTGCGCTCTTGTTCAGAAGCACAAGCGAAAGTATAAATTTCAAAACCATTCTGCTGCATAAATTCTGAAGTAACCCTCGCCGGCGTTTCCGTCATCACGGCATCGACATATTTGCAGGCGGCTACAACCGCGGCGCGTTCGGCCTGTTTCATGACGGGTAGTTTTCCCTTGTTTTCCAGCACGCGCTCATCGGATACTACGCAGACTGTCAAATGCGTCCCCAATGCACGTGCCGACCGCAAAAAATTGATATGGCCCTCATGAAACAAATCAGCCACCATGCGGGTATATACCCGTTTCTTAGATTGATTTCTCGGCCACGCCGGCATTTCACGGTTCAAACGAACGATCGCTCGTTCCATCCATTGACGGCTGCGCAATGCCAGTACATCATCGGGATCTTTCAGTGCAATCTGGTGCGCATAACACCATGCTTTGGACAAGTTTCCCAGTAGCCAATGTTGGATTAGTCGATGATATGCATAGCAACGCACCAGCAAAGTAAAATTTTCCAGATTAAGCGCAGATACGACGGTATCCCAGTTAGGATTAGGCGTACGCCAGTCGCCATAAAATGCTGACAGAATCTTTTCCGGTTGACGCGGAAACCAGGCAGTGCCATGGTCCGTATTGCGTTGAATCAAATCAAACTTGGGAAAAACAGATACCCGTTGATAGTCATCCGGATACCCAGGCAATGCAAAACCACTTACGATCTGCTTGCCTCTGACTTGTAAACCACAGACATCAAGAGTGATGCCCAACTCCGGATGCACATAATCACGATAATTGGCATATTCGATGCGCATCGGCACCTTCGCCCACCCTGCTTCCTCCAATGCAATGCAACATGCTTCCCAGGACTCCATTCGCACCGCAATATCGATATCCTTGTCAAAATCCAATAAACAACCGTTACGCACTAAACCCAATAAAGTACCGGCAAACGGAAATGCCGGAATATCGCGTTGGGCCAATTGCGCGCAGGTGCTCCACAATAATTTTTCCGCCTCTCCCGAAGCAAAAAGATTGGCTTCGGTTCGCAATTGCTTTTTCGGTTCCTTTTGCGGCGGGATTTTCCCGGATTTAGCCAATGCCATCAAATGATTTAAAGCATCTGCAAAATACACTTTGGCCGCTGGCAAATTCAATAAAATAAAATTTGCGGTGCCTAGTACGTGCGCCCAATGCGCTTTATAAAAATCACCTTGCACATGAGCATAAATAGTTGCTGCGTAAGCAGGTACACTTGCCGTTCGGTCGGTGCGCATCGCCAACGAACACCACAACCGGGCAATATCCTGCGACAGAGGATTTTCATCTTTCAACGGACCCAATATCTCATCCGCAGCATTGAATTTCCCTGCTGCGATCAGATCTCTCGCTTTTTTCAGTGACTCATCCAGCTTTGGGATCATAACAAGCCACCCGAGATTCGGGATTTGATTTTAATTGCAATCACCTTACTTACACTATTCCATCAATTGAATGAAGCGTATCAATGATTGCATTTTAACCAATATTCACTATAATAGGAATCATTCTCATTATTGTTTGATTAATGAGACATTAATTATAAACCACATCAACTCGCTGCAAGCTATTAGGAGATAATATTATGTCAGTAACTACAACCGCTCGCCCCAATCTGGGCTCTGGATCAGTCAAGTTTATTGATGGCGTTCCATTTGAAGGCATTGGATCTTCTGGGTTTGACGAGAATGATTTGCTGATTATCGGTGATGAACAGGATAATATTTTGACAGGTGGTTCAGGCAATGATGAAATTGAGGGCGGTGCAGGCAACGATACCATTAAAGAAGGTCCTGGTAATGGCATATTAAGGGGTGGTGACGGTGACGATATCCTGGATGGACAGGAAGGCACCGAACTATTATTTGGTGGCAATGGTAACGATATATTACTTGCAGGAGGTAGCATCTCTGTAGGTAAAGATAAACAGCACGGAGACTTTGACAGACTCAACGGTGGTGCTGGCAATGACACCTTTGGTTTTTATGGGGTTGGAAATTTTCAGATTGCTGATTTCAAAATAGGCGAAGACCGCCTGTTCTTTGATTCCGAGAAACTAGGAATCAATTCAGTTCCCGAATTGGTTTCATATATCACTAACATCGAAGACAACGGGGATAGCGGCTTTACAGCTGAATTTGTTGGTGGTGCAGCATATATTGAACTGGTTGGCGTCAATTTCCATTCAATTACTGCAGATATGGTTGTCTTTACACTATAGCCATAAAAATAAAAAAGCCGCATCACCAATTGGTGATGCGGCTTTTTTTCGATGCCAGCACAACCCCTTCATCCTTAGTTTACCGATAGATTAAAAGCCCCGCCATCCCAATGCAATTCATCCGTACAAACTCAGATTACCTGAGCAGAATGCGAATTTAGTATCACCGTTAACTCTGCCAGATATGATGTGCTTTGAATAGTTTTAATTCTAATACAATACTTGCTGCAAACAGAACAAAATAAGCCTTACCGCGGACACTTCTGCGATAAGGCTCTTTTACTGCTAGATTAGCTCATTCTCATAATCTGCGACCACTTCATTGATGATTGAACGAACAGCAATTGCTCGATTTATATCATCCGTTTGAATCGCCAGTTTCAAATCTCTGATTCCATTCTCAAGCTTTACACGATGCAATGTATCTAGCCGTAACTCGAGGTCAGGAAGAAAGATATTGGCATATAATGAAAGTCTTTCTGCTGCTAATAAGGCTTGATTTTTATTGGCAACAAAGTTTGCTTCAATTTGACCGATGCTTCTTTTCAATTGACCCACAATGCCTTTATTGATGTCGCTGACGATGTCATTAGCAACTATATTGGCTAACTCGCCTGTCAATTGAGCTTTGATGCGACTACTACCAACTGGATTGTCCTGAGCGACAAATCCTTCTACGGTACGGTAAAAATATTCCGCTTCAATCTGCTCTTCCCTGGCTTCATCAATGTCATCATTTCTATGAGAAATTATGCCTTCTAGTTCGCGCAATACTCCGATCAGAAAGCTTCTTACCAGAGGAATGACAATATTTTCACGCGCCAAAGCCAGAACCACGCCATCATCTGCATTCGCTTTATTAATAGCTTGTTTACCTTGAACAAATGCCAGCATTATCTGGTAGTCCAGATCGGGATCTCTACCGGTTGTAATGGTTTGCAAATCCAGCGAGAGAATTTTGTCCTCTTTGTCTGTTGTTTGTGCAATGGCCGAGTAGGCAGCATAAGCTCTATCCCATTCCAGGGTTAATTCATCAGTGGATAGATTACTAAATTGATCCGCCGTTAACGTTACGCGGTTGTAGACAACTAGCGCAAACATTTTCTGCAATGATTTATCCATAACTTGCAGAGCCAAAGCCACTTGATCGCCATTCTTTACTTGATCAATTGCTCCCGAAACGTCTTGATCAATCGACAATCCATATACCTGATCAACAATCTGTGTAAGTTGTTGCAAATCTCCCGCATACTTCGAAGCAATTGCAGCAGCGTCAATAGGAATCTGGTTTCGCAAATCTCCGATAGCCTGATAGTTTGTTACAGCATTTTCTACAATGGCAGTGTGATTGGTTATCTCATATTTGGCACGATATAATTCACCTTCATACTTCTCCAGAATCGCTGAAATTGCATCGCGAGCTGCCGTTGATTTTGATGCACTCAGCTCATTACTTGCGGTCAGCAAATTCTCCAGTCCACTTTCCAGATTACTGCGATCTGCGCCACCTAATCGTAACTCCAGATCGGGCAACAAGATTCTTGCAAAATATTTCGCACCGGCAGCTTCAGCCATCGCGCTGGCGCGGTTCTGACCAGCAATCGCTTTTTCTTGACCGCTCATCTCGCCCAACACTCGGGCTATAATGCCAACACTTAACTCGCTTACAATTTCATCGGCCACAATGCGCGATGGATTTCCGGTCAACTGAGCTTTAATAGACAAATTACCAGCGGGATTTCCTCTTGCTACCAGAGGCTCAATAATACGATAGAAAATCTCTCCTTCTTTTTGCTCTTTACGGGTTTCATCCAAGTCTGTGCTTCGATGTTCAATCACGCCCGCTACTTCACGCAATACTGCTATGTAATAAGCCCGGGCAAGCGACATCCGAATCGCATAACGCGCGACTTGCACAGCAATCAAATCCTCGTCCGGGTTGCTTTTATTCAAGGCTGTTCGCACACTCGAGAAAGAATTTGTAATCTCAACGTCCAATCCCGGATTGCTTCCTGCCTCGATCGCTTGTCGATCAGCAGTCAGGATCTGATTCTCTCTGGCAACTGTTCCTGTAATTGCTTGAAATGAAGCTTCTGCCTCATTGAGCATTTGGGTAAGCGCTTCAGTTGTTCCAGCATCAAATTGATCGCGAATCGTGGAAATTCGATTCCAAATAATTTGGTAAAAAACTCGTTGCAAGGTTTTATCGATAACCTGTCCTGCTAAGGTGGGTTCCTTGCCATCTTTGATGTCGTTAATAGCCCCTTGGATATCATTGTTCAGTTCCAGAAAATTAGTCTCATCAATTTCCTGCACAAGTGCTTGCAAATCCCCTACATAAGTAGCAGCGATAGCATCGCCATTCATTGGCGTTTCTCCGCGCAAGGCTTTTATTGCCTGGAAAGCAGTTACACCTGACTGAATTGTCGCAGCATTCGAGGTGGTCGCTGCGATTGCACTCATATTGCTTATAGACAAGGCTATTACTATCAAACTCATCATCAATGATCTTTCCATTACGATCATGATTTTTTTTGATAAATACATCATTAAGGGTTCCTTATTAAATTAATCAACACAATACGAACAGCAATGATAATCATTATTATTTACTTAATCAATTAAAATGACATTAAAACTTTATTTTTAGAAATTAGCAATTAAGCTGGCGCGGATAGCAATCGGAGAACCGGGTGTGATATTGTTATTGTTATGTACAGAAGAAAAGTACTTGGTATCAAATAAGTTTTCAATATTCAACTGTCCCCGAAACCGTTTGGTGAATTGCGCGAATAATGCCGCATCGACCCTTGTAAAATCAGGAATTCTCACCGCGTTATCGGCCGAAGCAAACATTTCTCCGCGATAAATTACTCCAAACGCGGCTCCTATTTTAGGGGTAATATCGTATCGGTTCCAAGCAGAAAAAGTATGTCGAGGAAGCTCCCCTACCGTCGCTCCCTTTTTTGCCACTCCCGGTATTTCACTGGTAAATTGACCCGTTTGAAATGCATATCCACCCATTACGCTCCAATTTGAAGTCAACTGACCATTGAGACTGACTTCAACCCCCTCTGTGCGTTGCCCCTTGGCTAGAAAAGTTCGGGTCGAATCGTTTGGATCAGCCGTAATCACATTGGTCCGATCAAGTTGGTAGACAGCGGCGGTTAGTGCCAGATCAGGGCGAATATCCCACTTAATTCCAGTCTCCAGCGTTGTAAATTTTTCCGGCTTAAGCGTATCGACTGTCACATTTAAAGATGTCAGTTGATCACCCGCACGCGGAACATAAGCCTGACTATAACTGGCATAAAATGAAACCGGCTCAATAGGTTTATAAATAATTCCGAAACGCGGCGCAAGCAATCCGTCATTCGTTTTCAGGTGCGTTTTATCTGCATTTCTTTGCTGAAAATCTACCTGAAACATATCGTAACGGACCCCTGCAATCATTTGCAACTGAGGCAGTAACTCTATCTGATCCTGAACATACAACGATGTGACGTTGACCACACTACGATTATGCGCGTCGGTATCTCTCGTCAAAAAACCCACAGGTGCATTTGTAGTCGGGTTACTTAAAGGCACACGCAAATTGACTTGCGACTGATCATTGTTAAAAAAACCGTTTCTTCGTTGATTATGGGTTTCCTGACGCCCCACCTCGACACCTGCCATCAATGTATGTGAGATTGGACCAGTGCTGAGTGAATAGAGCAGATTGGTCTGATTAAAAACATTTTCACGCGATGTTACGTTGTTATATGCACCGAGCGATATTAGCCCGGCAAAAACCTGACTGTTGGCGAAGATATTCTGATAAAACTTATCATATGTCGTATAGTTCGTCCGGTTTTGCAGCGTAACTCCGGAATCAAATTTATGTTCGATGAAAGAATTGAATGACAATACATCAATCTTTGCATTGCTACGCTTCGGATCGCCAAAAAATTGTGATTCATGTACATTCACTGGGCGCCCTAAAAAAGAAGGAATGCCTCGATCAGCGGTGCGGTCATCGTGAAAGCGCTCCATTCCTGCTACTATCTTAGTACGGTGTGTTGGTTTGATCGTAATAGTCGGAGATATTCCAAGACGTTCCATACTGACACCGTCGCGAAAACTGCCGGCGTCTTCGAACAAGGCATTCAAACGAACGGCAGCCACATCATTAATGACATAACCAACATCAGCCGTCATTCTTTTCTGATTAAATGAACCACCCTGAAAAGTGAATTCCCGGGCAGAATCCCAGTTGGCCTGCTTCGAAACACGGTTGACCACACCACCAGATCCGCCACGCCCAAAAATCATACCGTTAGCACCTTTGAGCACCTCAACGCGCTCAATATTATATAAATCGCGGAAGAACTCGGCATCATCGCGTATGCCATCAATAAAAAAATCCCCTGTCGAACGATTGCCACGAAACACCAATGCATCACGATTGCCCTCTCCTTGCGATACGCCGACACCTGGCACATAACGAACTGCATCACCCAAGCTACGGATTGATTGATCTTTAATCAATTCATTCGTTATCACAGAGATGGCTTGTGGAACATCGCGCAGCAATGTATTGGTTTTTGTTGCTGTATTGGTACTTGTCGCGGCATAACGGCCAGCATTGTTGGCAGTAACTTGAATTGAGGGCAAAGTAACTACCGCTTCAGCGCCTGATGTAATTGGCTGCACAGCAATGGCATAGCCGTCAGCTTGCTCAACGACTCGCAAGCCAGAATTTTCGAGCAATTGATCCAGAGCCGCTTGAATTTCATAATCACCATTAAGGCCAAAAGTGACTTTTCCCTGTAGCAAAGCAGGATCAGCAGTCAACTTGATATCCGACTGCTTCACAAACTGATTAATAGCATCTTGCAAAGTGCCGGCCGGAATACTGAAGGTGCGTACAGTTGAAGGGGTATTTATCGATTCTGCGAGACAAATTGATGGAAGGAAAATTAGCGTCAAACCGAAATAAAACAATATTGCATAAAAACAAGCAGACCTAGCAATCCCGCGGATAATCATAATAAATTAAGGCACAAATATTTTTGTTGTTTTAAGCAAGAGTTCTGTGGCATTTTTATAACATAAATATTGCCACAAAATAATGAATAAGTATCACGCAAGGAAAATAAAAAGCTAATATAGGCTCTTCATTAATTTAATTTGGATTTGAGCGAGACTAATCAGGACATCCATAAAATAGAAAGGATTGAACATTCATCACAAAGAATCCTCTAGGACAACAGCGCAAAAATGCCTCATCTTTCAGCACACATTAATCCTGTAAATACCAATCATTCTGCACACTCTAAGCAGCATTTGTACACATGCAGACGGATTGACTTGCAAAAGACTGAGGAACTAAATCTTGCATCTGGGATTTCTGTTCCAGCGTTTGGTCCAGCACTTGTTTAACATGGCAGGCGCACAAGCCACACTGCTCCGTAACACCAAGGCAAGATTTTAAATCCCGCATCCGATCAGCACCATGGTATATTGCTTCCTGCAATGCTCTTTCTGTTATTCCTTTGCAAATACATACATACATATCGAATACCCTGCGATCTAAGATTAGGTTAAATTTTTTGTCAAACAAAAACAGAGATCAAAGAATTATTAATAATGAGAATGATTCTTAATTATACTTAATTAATCATAAAAAGCAACTTATTTCGGCGCGCACCGAGCAATAAATAGTTGAACATTCCTTGTTCAACTTCTGCCGTCAATAAATATTTGTTGAGTCAGCGCAAGACATATAGGATACTAGCTGGATGTTGATTTTAAGCGCATAAAATTCTACTAATCAACACCTGAATCTTCTATAGTAAATAACCCTAATTTTCACAGGTAAGGTAATGTTCATTAGTGTTCTTGATCTTTTCAAAATAGGTATTGGGCCATCCAGCTCACATACGATGGGTCCCATGGTTGCAGCTAAGGATTTTCGTGATCGTATACAGGCTTATATTTCCGACCATACCATGCCAACCTTCACGCAAGTCCGCTGCACTTTACGTGGATCTTTAGCCTTCACTGGTAAGGGTCATGCAACTGATCGGGCAGTAACTTTAGGCATGCATGAATACACTCCAAAAGGTTTGGCTGAACTGAATGTCAACGAATTATTTGAACAACTTTGGCAACAAACAACGATTCAGATCAGCGAATCTATAAAAATTCACTTCAACCCGGCAGAAGATATTATTTTCGATCGTGGAGAACCTCTTCCAGAACATCCGAACGGCATGATTTTTCAGTTGCTGGATGAAACCGGCAAGACTCTGTTAACTGAAACCTATTTCTCGATTGGTGGTGGCTTTATCACTACATTGCCGGAAATCGGTAACCTGGTAGCGCCGATTAAAATAGAAACAACCAACACTTGTGGCTTTCCTTTCGATTCAGCCAATCAAATGATGAAAATGTCGGCCGATAGCAAATTATCGATAGCCGCCATGAAACGCATCAATGAGTTGGAGCGTCTCGATGAAACCAAACTCAATGAAGGGTTGGACGCAATCTGGAATGCAATGCGAACTTGCCTCGAAAATGGCCTTATCGCCGAAGGTCGACTGCCTGGCGGCCTAAATATTAAACGACGTGCTCATGCGCTGCATCAACAATTACAAGACAATCCGAAGAAAGGCAACTTAAATGACTGGCTGTGCGCATATGCCATGGCAGTCAATGAGGAGAATGCGGCCGGACATATGGTAGTTACCGCTCCTACTAATGGCGCGGCTGGCGTGATACCGGCCGTCATTTACTATGCAGTAAAACATGAAGGCGCAACTCTGGAACAAGTACGGGATTTCCTGTTGGTGGCTGGTGCGATTGGCGGACTAATCAAGCACAATAGTTCGATTTCCGGTGCGGAAGTTGGATGCCAGGGCGAAGTAGGATCAGCTTCAGCCATGGCAGCGGCAGCCTTATGCGCTATAAAAGGTGGCACTACTCAGCAAATTGAAAATGCTGCAGAAATCGCACTGGAACATCACTTAGGCATGACTTGCGATCCAGTGGGTAGCCTGGTTCAAGTGCCATGCATAGAACGTAACGGGTTTGGTGCCATTAAGGCATATACCGCAGCATCGTTGGCAATTCGTGGCGATGGACAGCACTTTATGTCATTAGACAATTGCATCAGCGCAATGAAACAAACCGGACTTGAGATGTCAGTAAAACATAAGGAAACTTCACTGGGCGGTTTAGCGGTCAGCATCACGGAATGTTAATCAATCATCATCAATCCCTTTGCAACCTGCTGACCATATTACGAATTCCTCTAACTACTAAGAAAACCCCAAGCACCACAATTGGAATCGCAATACCGGTCACCAGCTCTACATTGATATCATGCCCCGCTGACTTAACGGCTTTTAATCCATAACCAATGATCCCCAGTAGATAATAACTCAATACAACAACAGACAAACCTTCAACCGTTTCTTGCATACGCAGCTGTATTCGCGCCCGATTATCCATGGATTTAAGCAAATCATGAATCTGCGCTTCCATGGATAAGTCAACTCGTGTGCGTAATAATGCTGATGCCCGCCCCAGGCGCATCGAAAGTGTTTCCAATTTGGTATGAACCAACTCACACGTTCCCATTGCCGACGACAAACGCTGAATCATAAATTCTTGTAGCATTTGCAGTCCTTCAATCCGTTCTTCTCGCAACTCGGCAATGCGTAACTTCACAATATTATAATAAGCCCGAGATGCATTAAAACGATGACTGGTTTGTGCGGATAAACGTTCTGTCTCTGCTGCCAATAGTGTTAATTCATTTAGCAAACGTTGCTCATCTTCAATACTGGACAAATTTACATTGTTAGCAGTCAATCCGGCTAAGCGTTGATCCGCACGAGCCAATTGTGGAATAATTCTACGCGTGATGGGCAAAGGCAGCATCGCCAACATGCGATAAGTTTCGATTTCAAGAAGTCGCTGCACCAAACGCCCAACTTGACGACTTCGTAGATTTTCATCATGAATTAAGATACGTCCGAAATTATCATAGTGGATCTGATTATCACTCCATACACTTGCAGCACCTCCGGCCACATTGGAGCCGATCACGGCTCCGGAAGCAAATAGCGTTGATAATTCATGTAAGCTGCGCTTGGGTCGTGAACGGTCCTCTAAGGCAATATGTGTTGCCAC
This sequence comes from Nitrosomonas supralitoralis, assembly GCF_003011925.2. Taxonomy (GTDB): domain Bacteria; phylum Pseudomonadota; class Gammaproteobacteria; order Burkholderiales; family Nitrosomonadaceae; genus Nitrosomonas; species Nitrosomonas supralitoralis. The sequence goes on along the minus strand of NZ_PXXU01000035.1, from coordinate 15,964 downwards.
CAGCAACTCACCGGGCAAACTGATCAACCACTCCTGCGGCACATATGAAATCGCGGGAGACTCGAACGGAATACTAAATGGTTTAGCCCGATAAACGGTATACGTCGAGTATTCAGTATGCCGTTCCCATCTAAGTCGAAATTCTCCAAAATTCGCGCTAAAATCATTTTCATGTGTATTAGGCGGATTTATGCCATAACGAACACATAACTCGCTGATCAATTTACGTTCCTGCTCAATCCACCCACGCTCAGACAGCAGAACCAGATGAGAGAGCTCAAAAGGAGGCGCCAAGAACTCATACGCCACCGCATTCAATTCGGCATGAAGTTCTTGCCTTTCAGGGTATTCGGGAAAATTCAGTGGCTGTTCTATTGCACACACATTGGATTCAACGCATGATAATTGTGAAGTAAATTGATTCATAATTGATTTGATTAGATTCACCAGCTTGCAGCATACCTAACTTATCTTACGAAGAAAAAATATTTTATGAACAAATATGTTTCTCAACGTAACCTAAGCCGCTGCAGCATATTTCTGCAGGTCAATAGCGAAAATCTTATCATAATAAATTTTTGATAAAAAAAATCAACGTTCAATGAACGTTGATCGATTAATTCTCAGTTAGGCAAAACGCAGTCTAGCACAGGAGGTGTGAAGTATTTGTAATAACAAATAAGCGATTAAAGATCACGTATCAACGACTATTACTATCGTTAATATGCATAAAAACCAATGAGTACATTTTTAGTGATGATCTGTGTATCATAAGCTGCAGTATTTTAGATTTCTTTTGGAAACCAATTTTTATTACTAACAAACCAGATCAATACAGGAAAAATTATGGGTGCTATTTTCTTTTATATTTTTATTTATTTTGTGGGATATTACGGCTCTAATGTCTTGAATATGTTAACGGTTCGACCGATTATTACAAACCGCTATATAGCGGCGTTATTGCCTGTATACGGCGTTGCATTTACGCACGCTTATGTAATCGTCAGCAGTCCACTTCCTCAAGGAGCGGATATGACTGTCGAGTATGCATTGCTCGTGTTCATCACTTTACCAGTTGTTGTAGTGACATTGGGTGCAGTGTATTTCATGTGGAATAGTAAAGTTAAACAAGATGGAGAATCGGATGAGAATGGGTTAGATAATGCAAGCAAACCTTCAGAAATTCATAGCGATGAACCTTCCGATCAATCTACAGAAACGCAATCTGAAGTTAACTCAATTGCAGAAGAAAAAGCTACCGACAAAGATGTAGAACACACCAGCAATAGCAATCAAAAAAGTTAGTTTGTGACATCATAAAAACTCTCGTGTAAAAATACATAGTCTCACAGTCTAAGGCTGAGAGACTGATATTTTCTGAATTTACGATTTATGATGGTCTGTCAACAGTTATGTGCTCTTTTTGTGCACTCAGTGTACCTTGCTCGATAATTGCCAATGTCAATCGTGAGATTGCCACACGCTTGCCAGTATCTTCTTCAACAATATCAGTTTGCCAAACTTGAGTACGCCTACCGGTATGTAACGGGGTGCAAATACCGACAACATGACCTTTGGTAACTGCCCGGATATGGTTGATATTTAGTTCCAGTCCGACTGCACGGTATTGCTCGGGATTTATTGTCATCCAGCCGGATACACTACCCAAAGTCTCAGATAGCACACAACTCGCACCACCATGCAATATACCGAATGGCTGTGTCGTACGTTTATCGACCGGCATACGCGCTTTCAAGAAATCCGAACCTAATTCAATAAACTGAATGCCAATATGTTCTCCCATATTGGCATTCCGCAAACCTTCAAGGTACTCAATAGTGTACTCTTTAAACCAAATCTTATTCATTGAATATTCCTATTTATTCTTTTGATAATGGATAAAGCTGAATGCTGCAGAATCTCTTTGGTATGCAAGCATATAAAAATCCAAATAAGCGCTCTTAACAAGAACGAGAACCACCAATCACATTCGCATTTATTCCTCTCACACTAGCGAACTATAACTAACTTTCCTGCGGACTGAATTATATAATCTACTGACGAGCTTCTGCGCACTTGATAATAGTAAAATTAAGTGACTGATATGGTTTGATATGAAAAACAATTGCAGATTATTTTTTTGACTTTTAAATCATGCCAGATATTTCTCTTTGAAATCCTCTGAATGTACAGGCTTGCCGGTGAGGTATCCTTGAACCAAATTACAACCTTCCTGTTTCAGGAATCCTAATTGCGCATCATTTTCTACACCTTCAGCTACTACCAGCAAATTCAGCCCTTCCGCCAAACTCAGAATGGTACCAATAATTGCCATATCTTCGGCACTATTAATCACATCATCCACGAAAGATTTGTCGATTTTCAATACTGATAAAGGAAATTTTTTCAAATAGGCTAATGATGAATAACCAGTCCCAAAATCATCAATAGCAATTTTTACACCTGCTGTATGCAATTGAGTAAGAATTTCCCCCGATCGCTGTGGGTTATCCATCAAGACGCCCTCCGTGATCTCCAACATCAGGTTGTGCGGCAGCAATCCAGATTCACTGAGCACTATATTAATCATTTCTAGAAAATCTTCCTGAACAAATTGACGTGGTGATACATTTACCGAAATATAAAAATCTTTAAGGCCAGCTTCTTGCCATTGTTTTGCTTGATTGCATGCACTCCGCAAGGCCCATGCTCCAAGCGTCTTGATTAAGCCGCTATTTTCCGCTAAAGGAATAAATTTAATCGGTGGAATAAAGCCCTGATTTGGAATTTGCCAACGCATCAGAGCTTCTGCCCCTCTTAGCTGACCGGTTTGTGTACAAAAAATTGGTTGATAATGTAACATAAATTCATTATTCTCAATTCCCTGATACATTGCTGATTCCAATGACAAATTGCTTCTCTCGCCATCATCAACCTGATTGCTGAAAATTTTCCAGTAATTCTTACCTTGTGTTTTCGCTCTGTACATCGCTATTTCGGCATATCGATACAAATGTGAAGCACTGTCTCCATGCTCCGGGTACATGGATATACCCAGACTTGCATTAATGTGCAGTGTATGCTCAGAGACCCGAAAGGGCTGTTGTAATGCTGCCAATACTTTTCTTGCAATCAATTCGATATTATTCTGCCCTACTCCCATTATTATTATGAAAAACTCATCGTCACCAACCCGTGCAACCGTATCGCTCCGCCGTACACTATTTTGCAATCGATTCGCTACGTCTTTGATTAATTCATCACCAATGCTGTGTCCCAGCAAGTCATTAATCTTTCTATATCCATCCAAACTTATGTCCATCAATGAAAAAATACTCTTCTCTCGTTGTGCAGTTTGAATATTCATGCTGATACGATCATCAAGCAATACCTTCCCAGGCAGTCCTGTCAATGTGTCATGTGTAGAGAAATAAACCAGTTGAGTTTCATTTTCCTTCCAGTGTGTCGCATCAAACGCAACAACAATATACTCATCGTCCAGCCATCGATGAATGTAGCAATCAACCCACACGGGTAATACGCGTTGGCGTAACAGGCGACAGATAAGAGTCTGTTTCTCACCACTTTGCTTTGCTTTTTCCTGAGCATCCGAGAAGGCGATCATATCTTCAGATTGAATATAGGTTTCAATAGACTCTTGGTGCAAATCTGCGGATACTTGCAAAAATGACTGTGACGATTTAGACGCTTGCTGAATAATTCCTTGCACATTAATGCACACGGCAAAATCGCATATATCTGAAAGTAAATTGAAAGAAGCGCGTGAACTCACAAGAAAGAACTCCCTTTAGATCGATAACAAGATTTTTCTGAAAACTATTTTGCAAATACTCGTGGCTAGCACATATATTTACTCCAACACCAGTCTTATATTTTTCTCAAAATTGCTTTAGAGAGTTTGTCGGCATTGAACATTACGGCTTAACAAGCCGACTTCTTGAGTTCGGGAGATACCCATTTTTGATGTACGACTAAGTAGACAGCCGTGTAATGTGGTGATAGCAACCTATCAAGCTATGAAAATCCGCTAATTGAAATAATGCACGGAGATGAACAGACTGCTGACTGCAACTATTGTTATGTTCAAATAGAACTGAACACTTTGCTTAGTTCATTTTCAAATTCAATTGCGACATATCACCCATGGTTATAGTAGTGCGTTGAGCATTGTAGGAATCGATACATGCATATGCAGATTCTCTAGCTTGAGAAAATACCCGTCAGCCACTCACCTTTAAGCCACTGATGAATCGTTCGGCAGGAGGACAAAACGCCAAATGAGTTCTTACTTCGACACCCCGCCTACAATGCAAACTTCAGTGCAGGCATTAATCTCAAGATTCTCACTTAAGATATGGGAAAAACTGCCCAATCAGGTGAAACCACTTCATTGTGAAAAAGTACCAGCTATAAGTATGATGAGTGAAAGCACTTTGAGTCTGTATAACGCCGCAGTAACAGTGCAAATCTTTTTTCAATAGTCTATTGGCTAGCAAAACCGGACTACTATCAAAGTAATCCCATAATAAACTCTGCATCAAGCAATCTTTCTTGAAAGATTGCTTGATGTTTTTCTTGTTAACAAAAATCGTTTTCTGCTCTATTTATTCGCCAAACACATCTCTGAGCCACTCGATTTTCTGTCCACTACTACCGGACAACAGCAACGCATCAAATCGGCAAGGTGATTCGAAGTTGTTAAATACAGTCAGATAATGTCGTGCAGTACGTACTATTTTTGCTTGTTTCGTAGCGGTAATACTTGCAGCAGCACCGCCATATCTATCGTTTGTGCGCATACGCACTTCAACGAAAACCAGCGTTACTCCATCGCGCATAATCAGGTCGATTTCTCCAAAACGGCAACGATAGTTTTGCGCAACCAAAACCAAATGTTGCTGTTGCAGATACGATACGGCTATTTGTTCAGCTTCACTGCCCTTCATCTTCCGTAATATTCTTCAACGTCGTTATGAGTTGAACTTTGCCATTCACAAATTGAGCTGCAACAAGTTCACGTACAAATTGATTAGGTGGCTCGAAACGAATTTGCCCGGTAACACCATCAATAGAAATTGCAGCAATTGGCTGAGGCAACATCAAATTTGCCAATAATCGGAAAGCGTCAATACCTAACGCATATAGACGCTCCATATCAATACTCTTAGCTGCACTGGTATGACGATAAGCCATAACAGCGGGATGATCGGGTTGCAATATCCAAGGCATATCAAGAAATTGAATGCCATTGAGATCGTTATTGAGCAAGAAATTGTCAGTCCCAGAAAAGATCTGAGATGTGGCATACACAGGTACTTCTGGATCAAGATAGGAGCGTAGCAAGCGCGATTTTACTGCGTCTAGAGCAAGAAAAACCAGGTGATTACTACCCGCAGTCAAATTACGAAATTGTTGTAGCATAGCTGGATTATCCGCATACAGAAATAATTCGGATGTTTTATCAATTTCGTTTTGCCATCGCAACGTAAAAGCATTCTGAAGTCGCTTGGATAAGGGACTGTCATCACCGATGATAATGGCATGATTTCTGCCACTTGATAGCGCTAACTCAGCGAGTTGATTCGCCTCAGATTCCATTTGCAAACCAAAAAAATACAGTTTAGGCGGCAAAGACGTATTACTGTCCGCTGTATTCAATGCTAAAGTGGGAACACTGGAAAAATGACTAGAAGCCACAGCTGATACACCATCACGCGTGAGGGGACCGACGATGAATATTGCACCAGCACTCAGTGCCTGATAATAAGTAATCAAAATATCGAGAGGGTCGTCTGTTGTGGAATATAATCGAATGATCGCTGGAAGTGGTTCTCCACGTTGTGTGGCAGCCACAAAACCCTCTTTCACAATATTAGCAGCTTCACCAAATGAAGCTGATTCAAAAGGTAGTAATAGCGCAATATGGGGTACTGGGGTAGATTCAGGTAAACTTCCCACTTGATCTTGCTCATTGAGATCCAGCGCCATTGATGAGAAGCTAATGCTGAACAACAGGATTACCCCTAGGGTAATGGTAAAGAAACGTTGCATAGTGAGGATTATGCTGGGTAAAAGTACATTATATGTGGTTGCCACACCAATAGGAAATATAAACGATATCAGCTTACGAGCCCTAGATATTCTGGCTAAAGTGGATGTGGTCGCAGCTGAACATCCACAAGTCTCTCGACATTTATTAACAACACACTCAATATCTACAAAACTAATTAGTCTACATCAACACAATGAAACGATTGTTGCTAACAAGGTTTTAGCACTATTGGATAGCGGAAAAAATGTTGCTTTAGTAACTGATGCAGGCACTCCAGGCATTTCTGATCCAGGTGCAATTCTTGTTCAACGCGTTCGTGCACAAGGATACGCAATTAACCCCATTCCCGGCGCAAATGCAGCGATTTGCGCCTTATCAGCCAGCGGCATTATAAATCCACATTTTCTATTTTATGGCTTCTTACCAACTAAAACTGGATTGCGCAAGCGTGCACTTATCGAATTAAAACCACAACTGTGTACATTAATATTTTATGAAGCACCTCATCGAATTTTAGAATCCATAGCTGATATGGTGGAGGTTTTCGGTCCTCAGCGTGAGCTAACCATTGCCCGTGAATTAACTAAATTATTTGAAACTATTCATGCAGGCACTTTGGAAGAAGTTTTTTCCTGGTTACAAGCGGATACTCATCAGCAAAAAGGCGAGTTTGTTTTATTGTTGTCCGGAGCAGAAACTATGGATAAATACGTAATCAGCGAACAGGCAAAGCATACATTAAAATGCTTACTGATTGAACTCCCGTTAAAACAGGCAGTTAAGCTAGCGACAGAAATCACTGGCGAAAACAAAAATTCGCTCTATCAACTGGCACTTCAGTTAAAAACCACATGATAATTTAAGTAGTTTATAGCGCTTACGCTATAATTCCGTTCTTATATTGATGGCTGATAAACCTTGACCAGCATAACTATTACCCGTCCAGATGATTGGCACTTGCATTTGCGTGACAACGAGCAATTACGCAGTGTATTGCCGCATACTGCAAAACAGTTTGCACGTGCAATTATTATGCCTAACCTTAGGCCACCGATTGTAACAACTGACATGGCCTTGACTTATCGCGCCCGAATACAGGCTGCATTATCTGGAACCTTGCATAGCGGCTTCAAACCATTAATGACACTGTATTTGACTGACAATACATTGCCCTCAGAAATCATTCGAGCAAAAGAAAGTGAAGCGGTACAGGGAATAAAACTGTATCCGGCCGGTGCAACCACGAATTCGGATGGCGGAGTAACCGATATCACCAAATGCTATGCTGCATTGGAAACAATGGAACAAATTAATATGCCATTGCTAGTGCACGGCGAAGTAACGGATGCCAATGTAGATGTATTTGACAAGGAAAAAATTTTTATCGATAAGATTCTTGCACCTTTAATACAACGTTTCCCAAACTTACGCATCATATTGGAGCATATCACTACAAGTGACGCGGTAACGTTTGTAAAAGAAGCCTCCAAATATATTGCAGCCACGATTACGGCACATCACTTATTGCTGAATCGTAATGCGCTTTTTCAAGGGGGCATCCGGCCACACCACTTCTGCTTACCCGTATTGAAGCGCGAAATTCATCGTCAAGCAGTGCTGAACGCTGCGATCAGCGGTAATCCGAAATTTTTTCTTGGCACTGACAGCGCTCCGCACGCGCAAGGAAATAAAGAAAGCAACTGTGGTTGCGCTGGTATTTTTACAGCTCATGCCGCTATTGAGTTATACGCAACAGTATTTGAGCAAGCCGATGCGCTTGATAAACTGGAAGCTTTTGCTAGTTTTTACGGTGCGGATTTCTATCAATTGCCTCGTAACAACAGCTATATCACACTAAAAAAAGAACACTGGATTGTTCCAGAGGAATTTGAATTTGCAAATGAAAAATTGATTCCTCTTTTTGCCGGAGAGAATTTAACCTGGAAAATTAGATAGTTATCAAGAAATACTTTTGCACACCGCAGTAAATCCGGATATTCTGAGGAATCAATAACCATAGTCTTCACGTCTCTGCTGCAAAAAATAATCAAATTAGTGCATTATTTATTTTCTCAGAGTACTTCTCACTGACCGATTTCAAATCGACGCCGTTATCAGGACGATATAATTTAAGGCTGTATCCGGGGTACTGCAAATACGAGATCAGTTATCGTGAACTGGATGAAATGATGCTGGAGCGAAGATTTGAAGTGGACCTCACGACGCCCTATCGTTGGGTTCAGCATTAATGCGCCGTAAATGGAAAAACGGTTGCGGTGGCTCTGGAAGCCGATGATGAGCTACAGCTGGCGTGTAGATGAATCTTATGTGAGAGCCTAAGAGAAGTGGAAGTATTTGTCCGGACCCTTGATAAGCGCGCCTACACGATTGATTTTTATCCCTCTCCACCCGTAATATGAAAGCAGCCAAGGGGTTTCTAGGAAAAGTGCTCAAATCCATGAAGCCTTAGGTACATCCGCAGACGATCAAAGGATTCTCGAACTTATGTGCATGTTCAAAAAAGACAGACGGATGCATGGAAATAAGATCAGGGTTTCATAGAAGAAATCCGTCTTATTGAGAGACAATTCGATATTTACATTACACAATCCAATATATCAGACATTTACTCTGATCACCGCTATTTTTTTGCAACAGAATCCTTTTTGATCGTATCACTCATCATTGTGACATCCTAGAAACAGGCAATGATTCTTACCGATTCAATCACCGAAAAAAATGTATAAAAACCAATTCGCCAACTAATCTAGGCGGAAACTTTTCGGCGCTGACACCTGGAAAGCTTTCAATGCTGATTGACAGCTTAACATTCTGTTAACAAATGTTTAACTTCTTATTGATACTCACGGCTTAAAATGTCCAAAAACACTTAACTCAAGTTTAACATTCAGCTTCGAAGAAGCGACTATCAAGGCAGAAGTAAAGTAGTTTATGCGGCTTAGGCAACTGTTTTGTATTGTAAAGATTTGCAACAGAATTGCCTCCTCCTTACGTGCAGTATTACAGGTAAATTAATTTTTTACCGAAGATATAAGAGGAAACATAGTATGAACCAGATAGTACTTATTGCGTTACGGAGACCTTATACCTTCGTGGTTCTTTCAATTCTGATCGTTATTTTTGGAATCAGAGCGATACGGCACGCACCGACAGACGTTTTTCCCGCTATCAAAATTCCTGTGATCTCTGTCGTCTGGGCCTACGCCGGCATGTTGCCGCTGGATGTGTCTGGTCGTATCACTTTTTACTTCGAACGCATGTTGACCTCGATGGTGGAAGGGATCTCGATCCAAACTGCATAGGCATATTAACAAATAATTAACCTATTTAGCAGAAAATTTTCATGCCTGCTGGATTAAAATCTTTACAAGTGATAAATGAGCAACTTTTTACTCTGCGCGAAATGGAGCGACCTCCTGTACCAGAGAATCATATTAACGGGCCAGCAGGCAGTAAAAGTAAAAATGTCATTCCTGTTTCAGGTGGTGCACGTAAACGGGAAAAATAATTAGATGAACGTACGCAAACCGCACAAAGGCAAATGGCTAATATGAATAAGACTGAAAACTCATCTGTTGCAGCCGAATTGTTTGTTGACCCACCCAGTACTGATGTTCCGAACCAGGCTTGTAAACATTCACTCGCTAATACTGAGTTAAATGAATTTTTATATATTTATGAAGAGTTTATTCGCAGCCGTTTTTCAGCAATTAAAAATACTATAAAAACACTTTCTATTTATCAGCACGATCTTGGTTTCGTCACTCACGCGAAGAGTATTGCAATAGATCGGCTGCATTATGAATTGCCTGCCAATTTATTGGAAGACTCCTGGGTAGCTGGTCTAAGAAAGTGCGTTTATTTTTCCTATGCTCAACAAAATGCTTTACCCCCTGACAACCTAAATGATAGAAAAATGATTACTAAATTATCCGTAGTTCTAAGCTTAATCGCCGCTCTGTTTTTGAATGGGTGTAATCATGCAGAACATGAAACGCATCATGAGTTGCCAAAACTTGAGGCAACAACACCGTTCCGTAAAGACGTTTCTTTACCTAGGCAATATGTCGGTCTGATTGAAGCCATTATGCATATTGAAATCCGCGCTTTGGAAAAGGGCTACTTAGAGCGTATTTTTGTGGATGAAGGGCAGTGGATAAAAAAAGGACAGCCCATGTTTGAACTTATGGCCAAAGTTTATCAGGCAGAATTCGAAACAGCGAAAGCTGAAGCGCAATTTGCAAAGATCGAATACCTTAATACCAAAGGTTTGGCTGATGAGAATATCGTATCGCCCAATGAGCTTGCTTTGGCAAAAGCAAAACTAGATAAGGCTAATGCAAAGGTGATGTTAATGCAAACCCGCTTGGGTTTTACCGATATCAGAGCACCTTTTGACGGAATTATGGGTCGTTTTCATGCCAGGATCGGCAGTCTTCTCAATGAAGGCGATTTGCTGACGGAACTATCTGATATCAGACAATTGTGGGTCTATTTCAACGTTCCGGAGGCAGACTACCTGAATTTTAAAATGGAAGAAGGCGACAAACTTGGCGAAGCCGTACAACTAAAAATGGCAAACGGCGAGATTTATGAACACACGGGTGTCATTGAGAGGATTGTAGGTGATTTTGATAACAGTTTCGGCACTATTCAATTTCGTGCCTTATTTCCTAACCCGGACAAAATTCTCAGACATGATGAGACAGGAACCATCCTTTTGACCAAGCATTACCCAAATGCCCTAATTATTCCGCAAAAAGCGGTGTTCGAAATCATGGATAAAAACTACGTCTACGTCATCAATGAAGAAGAAAAGCTGGAGCAAAGGCTTATCCATATAGAGGCCGAGATGACAAAACTGTTTCTTATTAAAGAAGGCCTTGATGAAAGCGACAGGGTGTTGCTTGAAGGTATACGAAGAGTTAGTCCTGGAGACAAGGTCAGTATCAATTTAAGACCGCACGAAGAGATTGTCCCGGAGTTAGAGTTGTATACCGAATAACTGTTTAGTTTAAGGATTAAACCATGTTTAGTATCTTTCTTAAAAGGCCAGTGATGGCGATTGTGTTATCACTGATGTTCTTATTTATGGGTTTATTGGCGATGAAATCATTGCCAGTTGCCCAGTTTCCGGATATTGCACCGCCTCGGGTCACGGTTTCGCTATCATTTCCCGGTTCCAGTGCCGAAGTATTGGTCAAATCGTCTTTGATCATCTTAGAGCGTGCTATCAATGGCGTGCCCGGCATGAGGTACATCACTTCGGATGCAACCAGCGCCGGCGAAGCGACCATTCAAGTGTATTTCGATCAAGGCGTTGATCCCAATATTGCGATGGTCAACGTGAAGACGCGTGTGGATCGGATGACGAGCAGGCTGCCAGCACTGATGAACTTGGAAGGCGTGTTCGTGAACTTCGTCCAGCCCAGCATGCTTATGTATGTCAATCTCTTCAGCACGGACAAAAACGCTGATCAGAAACTTTTATATAATTACGCTTGGGTCAATGTCATTCCAGAGATTCAGCGCATTAGTGGAATCGCCCAAGCGAACATACTGGGTGCTCGCCAATATGCGATGCGCATTTGGCTGAACCCGGAGCGGATGCGAGTCTATCATGTCTCGGCAGAAGATGTGATGAATGCCATAGGAGAACAAAGCGTTATCGGACGTCCCGGTCGTCTCGGGCAAAGCACAGGCAAAGCCGCCGAGTCCAAGGAGTATGTGCTGGTCTATAAAGGGCGTTTCAATAAACCGGAAGAATACGAAGACATTGTTATCCGGGCTTCTCCGGAAGGCGAGATTTTGCGCCTAAAGGATATAGCTGAGGTCGAACTGGGTGTTTCGTCTTTCAATATTTACTCTGATAAAGACGGATACCCTTCGGCGTCTATCGTGCTTAAGCAAAATTACAATACTAACGCGCAAGAAGTTATAGCGGAAACGAAGGCAAAACTGGAAGAATTGAAAAAATCCTTCCCGGAGGGTATGGACTACGCAATCAACTATGATGTGTCGCGTTTCGTCGAGGCGTCCATCGAACAAGTGTTACACACCTTGGTAGAAGCCTTCATACTGGTTTCTCTGGTAGTTTTTATTTTTCTTGGCGACTGGCGTTCTACTTTGATCCCCATCCTCGCGGTACCGGTTTCTCTGGTTGGAGCATTCGCCGCTATGTCTGCGTTCGGGCTTTCTATCAACCTTATCACCTTGTTTGCTTTAGTGCTGGCTATTGGTATTGTGGTCGATGATGCCATTGTGGTAGTGGAAGCTGTGCATGCAAAAATGGCCGATTTGCATTGCGGCGCTTATGAAGCTTCTCGAAAAGTATTGGGAGAAATCGGCGGCGCCATTGTAGCGATTACGCTGGTCATGGTATCGGTGTTCATTCCTATTGCATTTATGCCAGGACCGGTTGGGGTGTTCTATCGAGAATTCTCTATCACTATGGCATCGTCGATCATTATTTCAGCAATTGTGGCGCTATCGCTTGCTCCGGTATTGTGTGCCATGATTCTTAAAAATACTCATGGTCAGCCGAAACGAAAAGATCCCATCAGCCTTTTTATCAATGGTTTTAATTTTGTTTTTGAAAAAGTCACCGAGCGTTACACCCGATTGATGAACATCATGGTCACCCGGCGCATTGTCACGCTTTTGATATTGGCCGTGTTTTCCTTCGGTATTTTCGTGGTCAGTAGAATCTTACCTTCCGGCTTTATTCCCGGCGAAGACCAAGGCATGATTTATGCGATTATCCAAACGCCGCCCGGCTCAACCATCGAAGTAACCAACAAAGTGGCACGAGAACTGGAAATGCTAGCTGAAAAAATCGACGGTGTTCAATCAATTTCTTCTCTGGCTGGGTATGAAGTACTCACTGAAGGTCGCGGGTCAAATGCAGGGACCGTTATTATCAATTTGAAAGATTGGTCAGAGCGTGAACATTCTGTAACGGAGATTATTGAAGAGTTGGAAGAAAAAAGTCATGACATGGGTGCGGTCATCGAGTATTTTCAACCTCCGGCGGTGCCGGGGTACGGCGCGGCATCGGGTTTGTCATTTCGCTTGGTAGATAAGACACTAGATACAGACTACTATCAATTCGATGAACTTACCAAAAAGTACATGAAAGCATTGCGCGAACGTAAAGAGCTGACCGGTTTGTTTACTTTTTATGCGGCCAATTATCCACAATACGAACTGGTCATCGACAATGTGCTTGCCATGCAAAAAGGGGTTACAGTCAAAGATGTGATGGATCAGCTGAGCATCATGATCGCCAGTACCTATGAATACGGCTTTATCCGTTTCAATAACTTTTTTAAAGTATATCTTCAAACATTGCCGGAATTTCGGCGTAGCCCCGAGGAAGTGCTGAAATTATTTGTGAAAAATGATAAAGGTGAAATGGTACCGTTATCCGCCTTCACGACCATGGTGAAAAAGCAGGGACCCAATGAGCTCATGCGTTTTAACCTCTATAACTCGGCAGCAATTCGCGCTGAACCCGCAAAAGGTTACACCACCGGCGACGCCATCAATACAGTCCTGGAAGTCGCAGAAGAGATCCTGCCAAAAGGTTTTGACATTGCCTGGGAGGGCTTATCATATGACGAAGCCCGCCGGGGCAACGAAGCAGTGGCAATTTTCTTTGTCGTTATCTTGTTTGTCTACTTGGTGCTGGCCGCGCAATACGAAAGTTTTCTTTTACCCTTGGTCGTAATACTTTCTCTGCCTCCCGGTATTTTTGGTGCTTTCCTTTTATTAAATGAATTAGGGCTCGCCAATGATGTGTATTCACAACTGGGGATGGTGATGTTAGTTGGTTTACTCGGGAAAAATGCAGTATTGATTGTCGAATTTGCGTCCCAGAAGCAAGCCCAAGGCATGACGGTTATGCAGGCAGCGATTGCGGGTGCACAAACGCGTTTCCGGCCGATTTTGATGACGTCATTTGCTTTCATAGCTGGGTTGGTACCCTTGGCGATGGCCACGGGAGCGGGGGCAATCGGCAACAGGACAATTGGTACCTCAGCGCTGGGTGGGATGATTTTCGGTACCGTGTTTGGTGTCATCATTATTCCAGGGCTTTATTATATATTTGCAAAAATAGCCGAAGGTAGAAAATTAATTAAGGATGAAGACCTTGAACCCTTAACCGAGAATTATAAATATGGCCCTTCAGATGAGATTAAAGATGAAGACATTGGCCCCTTAACCGAGACTTATGACTATGTCCCTCCAAAAAATGAGATCAAAGACTAAAATATTTCAGATTATTGCTTCAAGCGCGTTGGTACTTACGCTGCAAGCCTGCATACCTGATTCACTCATCAAAAAAGAGGACACACATCTTCCTACTGTTTTTAAAGAAGGTGTTTCGGATGAGGACAATGCGGCAAATATTAAATGGGAAGATTTTTTTAGTGACCCTAATTTAGTAAGTTTGCTGGATATAGCTGTTGAAAATAATAAAGAAATTAATATCATGATGCAGCGTATCAATATTGCACGGAATGAAATTCAAGCACGCCGAGGCCAATACTTGCCATTTGTAAATATTGGTGGTGGTGCAGGCAAGGAAAGAGTCGGCGAGTTTACACGCTTTGGCGCTGTTGAAAAAAATCTGCCAGTAAGGGAAGGCCGGCATTTTCCTAGGTACGTGGGGGATTATCACTTTGGGCTGTTTTCAACCTGGGAGATAGATATATGGAAAAAGTTGAGGAATGCTAAGCAGGCCGCTGTTTTTGAGTATATGGCTTCAGAAGAAGGTAAAAATTTTTTAGTGACTAACCTAGTCGCTGAAATTGCCCATTCGTATTATGAACTGCTTTCCTTGGACAACCAGCTTAACAATTTAGAGTTAAATATTAGTATTCAGCAAAATGCTCTGAAGATGGTCAGGCGTCTGCAAGAGTACGCAAGAGCAAGTACACTTCCCATCAAACGCTATGAAGCAGAAGTGGCAAAAAACAAAAGTAAACTATACCAAATTAATCAGAGCATTACTGTTGTTGAAAATCGGATAAATTTTTTGTTAGGGAGGACGCCGCAACCCATCCAGCGTGCATCTGGTAGTTTTATGGAGTTCAAACCCTTCATGCTTAAGACAGGCATTCCGTCAGAATTGCTGCAAAATAGGCCTGATATTAGGCAAGCAGAGCTTGAGCTATCGGCGGCGGCATTAAATATAGAGGTGGCCAGGGCTAACTTCTATCCCTCCTTTGGCATAAGGGCTGGAATAGGATTTGAAGCTTTTGCAGTTAGGTATCTGATCAATACTCCAGAGTCATTGGCGGCCATGATCGCGGGAGACTTAGTGGCTCCATTGGTCAATAGGAATGCCATCGAGGCGGAATATAAAAATGCCAATTCCAGGCAGATTCAGGCAGCTTATGAGTATGAGCAAAGAATTATCAGAGCTTATACTGAAGTAGCGAATCAAGTTTCAAATATCAATAACCTCGACAAAAGCTATCAGCTTAAGTCAGAGCAAGTTGAAGCGCTCAGCAAATCAATTGATATCGCTAACAATCTATTCAAATCTGCTCGTACGGACTACCTGGACGTGCTGTTGGCACAAAGGGAGACCTTGGATGCCAAAGCGGATCTAATTGAAATGAAACAAAAGCAAATTGACGCAATGGTGGATCTTTATAGATCACTTGGTGGAGGATGGCAGTGAGCCTGTCCTGTACGAAACGCTATATTTGAGCAACAACGGGTAAATTGATAGTCCATGACAGTGTGATTTCCAGTGATAGTTTTTCAAGTACAGCAGTTTTTCGTTGGAACTGGAGGGTGTCCTAAATTTTGTGTAAACGGCGGTTAATAGTGCCGAGGCATTCTTTCTTTAAATTGGAT
>NZ_PXXU01000034.1 GCF_003011925.2 Nitrosomonas supralitoralis | reverse complement strand
TCGGTACAAATTTTAGTATTTGTGAAAATATCGTATTATAATGTGACATGGCCTTGTTTTCTATGTTGGTTCAACAAGTTATGAGCAAACTTATTATACCAATTCAGGGCAAATCAGGCCGCCTCAATTAGATGTTAACGGGACAGTAGTGAGTTTAAATGAAAAATATTTTTACGAACAATCTGTGCTTTGGTTTAACCAAGAGATACATCATGAATGCAAAAAAACACTTATCCTGCTGGCAATAACCGGAATATTTTTTTCAGTGGATGTATGGCGACACCTTATTATGGTGGCTCGGGATATTATCGAAATACCGTCTACGGTTACGGGTACCAATCGCCTAATTACATAAATTCAGGCTACATCAGGATGCAAAGACACTTTATCGGTGGGAATAGACATATGGACAGAAGATATAAACACTCCATTGGCGGGCATAGGCACATGAATGGCGGACATAATATCAGAGGGCATCACCGAGAAGGAGAACATCACCGAAGAGGAGGTCATCATCGCTAATAAAAATAAGTAAAATGCATTTTTATCAAAAATTGTAGAAAATGTGAACAAACTCCTTAAAAACCAGGTGGAGCATTGCTCTCGCCAACCGGTTTTTATCGGTCATTTTGACAACTCAAACACTGCAAAGCAAGTATCATGAGAATAATGGTTCTGGTACAGTAAAAAAGGGGTTTTTACTAATCTGGAATATCCATTATAAAACTCACTTACTGAGTTGCAATAAAGCATCACATCATTATCGGCAAGGTATCTTGTATACGCTCGTAGAGCCATTAATTTGCAGGTGAGCCTAGCCCCTGGCGGTTAAAATCAAACTTGAAAATGATTAAACTTTAGAAGCACTCTCAACTTGAACTTGCATATCTTAAAATTCGCTTCCAATAATTGTGAAATCTGCTATCTTTGCTCATGATAAGTGGTAGATGTTTCATCTTAATGCTAATCACTCAATAAACCAGATTGCTGATGTAGCGCACCTCATGATAATTTCTAGAAACTGTCTTTTGTCTTGCATCTGTCGTGTTTAAAACAGGAAGGTTTTAGATTCTCAGATGGCAAGATATAATATTTATTTTTTGCGGATTCATATGAAGCTTTTTTTTGTATTATTGCTAGCATGCCTTGCAGTTTCGTCAGTATCTGCACAGCAGCAAAATATTTCCGTAGCTGCTAAAGCTTTTATGCTCTCAGATTTTCAAACGGGACAAGTATTGGCCGGACAAAATGTGGACGAACGCATAGAACCCGCATCTCTTACCAAACTGATGACTGCATATGTAGTGTTTTCTGCGCTAAAGCAGAAACAGCTTACGCTGGATCAAACTGTTCCGGTATCCGAAAGTGCTTGGCGCATGATTGGTTCGCGCATGTTTATCGAGCCTAATAAACAAGTTACTGTGGATGAATTAATCCGAGGAGTGATCGTTCAATCCGGCAATGATGCCTGTATTGCCTTGGCCGAAGCCGTTGCAGGCTCGGAAGCAAGCTTCGTGATTATTATGAATAATGAAGCTAAGCGTTTAGGAATGCAAAACACGCATTTCACCAACACCACCGGCCTGCCTGACCCCGATCACTATACAACCGCACATGATTTAACTTTACTGGCAGCTGCTATCATTCGTGATTTTCCGGATTTCTACCCGCTTTATTCATTAAAAGAATATACCTATAACAACATCACCCAACCTAATCGGAATAGGTTGCTATGGATTGATCCACATGTTGATGGTATGAAAACAGGTTGGACTAAAACGGCCGGTTATTGTCTGATAACATCGGCGATACGAGACAAACGACGCCTGATCTCAGTAGTCATCGGCGCCAAATCGGCCAATGCACGCAGTATGGAAAGTCAACGCATACTCAACTATGGCTTCCAGTTTTACGATACGCTGCATTTATACAAAAAAAATGATTCACTTGCCACCATTCATTTGTGGAAAGGCACACAGAACGAGTTGAAAGCCGGATTTGACCGCGATGTTCTTTTTACGCTGCCCAAAGGTCAGGCTGACAAGTTAAAAGCCACCATGGAGTATAAACAACCTCTGATTGCACCTGTTCAACTCGGACAAGAGGTCGGTACGGTTAAATTTACAATTGATGACAAGACTGTTGAAATTTATCCATTAGTAGCCTTGGAAAAAGTTGATTCAGCCAGTTTTCTGGGCCGTGCATGGGATAGTGTAAAATTGTTGTTCAATTAATCCCAACTTAAATCGACAAAAGAATCTCTCATGATATATCTGAACGGCAAGTTTATGCCCATCGAAGAAGCATTTGTTCCTGTGCTGGATCGTGGTTTTATTTTTGGTGATGGCGTGTATGAGGTTATACCGGTGTATTCACGCCAACCTTTCCGACTTACTGCGCATCTTAAACGACTACAACACAGTCTGGATGGCATTCGCTTGAATAATCCATTCAGTAATGATGTATGGAAAAAGATTTTAGAACAGGTCATTATCAATAATGAGGGGGAAGACCAATATCTATATCTGCACATCACGCGCGGGGTCGCTAAGCGTGATCATGCTTTTCCTGAGAATGTTCTCCCCACTATTTTTATTATGAGCAATCCGCTGCTGCAGCCATCTCAAGAATTACTTAAAAGTGGTGCGTCAGCTATTACAGCTGTCGATAACCGCTGGATCCGCTGTGATGTCAAAGCTATTTCTTTGCTACCCAACGTATTGTTGCGTCAACTGGCGGTGGATGTGCATGCAGTCGAAACTATCTTGTTCAGAAATGGATTTCTGACTGAGGGTGCCGCAAGTAACATTTTCATAGTTAAGGAAGAGATTCTATTAGCACCCCCCAAAAGCAATCTGATGCTGCCTGGAATCACATATGATGTGGTGCTTGAATTAGCAGAAGACAATCAAATTCCCTATGAAATCAGAGAAATTACTGAAACAGAGGTAAGTATAGCTGACGAAATTCTGCTGACATCGTCGACCAAAGAAATCATGCCGATCACGTTATTAGGCAACAAACCCGTGGGAGATGGGAAACCGGGAGAATTATTCAAACGTTTGCATGCACTTTATCAAGAATATAAAGCGACTCGCATGCGTGAGCAAGTCACAAATCGATTAACAAATTGATTTAAATTCAAGTTATATTTAATTTTCAGTTATGACAGAACAAGCCTCATTAATCGAGTATCCTTGTGATTTTCCAATTAAGATTATGGGTAAAGCTCAACAGAATTTTACTCAAGCAACACTGGCGATTGTTAAATACCATGCCCCAGATTTCGATGTTACCACTACGGCAATCAAAACTAGCAAGAATGGTACTTACTTAAGTCTCACCTGCACCATTCGAGCCACCTCCAGAACTCAACTGGATTCTTTATATCAGGCATTATCCGATCATCCCATGGTCGCGATAGTGCTGTGACTCTTTATGCACCACCATCACTTACTATCCATGCATGAACAGCGGCACTTTAATATCAGAACTATCGGACTATCGGATTATCTACCAATCTGGCAAGCTATGAGGGATTTCACTCAGACCAGAACTGCTTTAACTCACGACGAAATCTGGTTATTACAGCATTCGCCCGTATTTACTCAGGGCATTGCAGGAAAGGACGAACATTTATTAAACAGTCACGGCATTGGTGTAATAAAAACAGATCGTGGCGGTCAGATCACCTATCATGGACCGGGACAGATTATTGCATATCTGTTGCTGGATATACGCCGATTAAAACTCGGTGTACGCGAATTGGTCAGAAACATGGAAAGCGCTGTGATCGATTTATTGAGGTATTATCACATTAATGCGACGGGGCGAGTTGAAGCGCCAGGTGTTTACGTTGGCAATGCTAAAATTGCATCATTAGGGCTCAAAATCAAGAAAAATTTCTGTTATCACGGCATCGCTTTGAATGTGAATATGGATCTGACTCCATTTTCCTACATTAATCCGTGTGGTTATAGTGGGATGCAAGTTACACAAACTAAAGATCTGGGTATTTCCGATGGATTAGAAATTTTAAGCAACAAGCTAGCAGATCAATTACAAGTAAAACTTCTTAAAGGATAATCAACTTATCATTATGACCACTGATACTCGGCAAAAAGGCGCTGACAAAACCGCACGTAATCCCGTCAAAATAGCACCGCAATCACGCAATGATCTACTGCGCAAACCTTCCTGGATTCGAGTTCGCTCATCCAATAGTGAAAGCTATTACGAAGTTAAGCGACTATTGCGCGAACATAAGCTTCATACGGTCTGTGAAGAAGCGTCATGCCCCAATATTGGCGAATGCTTTGGAAAAGGAACGGCAACTTTTATGATTTTAGGCGACTTATGTACACGACGCTGTCCTTTCTGTGATGTCGCGCACGGCAGACCCAAGCCTCCCGATGCCGATGAACCGTTACATCTGGCGCAATCAATTGCTGCAATGCGATTGAAATATGTAGTGATTACCAGTGTGGATCGTGACGATTTACGCGACGGCGGCGCGCAGCACTTCGTCGATTGTATTCGCGAAATACGTACTCATTCACCAAATACCAAGATCGAAACCCTGGTCCCTGATTTTAGAGGTCGTTTGGAAATTGCGCTGGAGAAACTCACGGCTTGCCCACCGGATGTTTTAAACCATAACCTCGAAACCGTACCAAGATTATATAAGCAGTGTCGGCCCGGCGCAGATTATGCAAACTCATTGAAATTGCTAAAAGACTTTAAAACAGATTTTCCTCATATCCCGACAAAATCAGGTCTGATGTTAGGTCTAGGAGAAACAGATGACGAAATCATGGAAGTATTGTACGATTTGCGCGCACATAATGTGGAGATGTTAACCATCGGTCAATATTTACAGCCCAGTATCGGTCATTTGCCAGTAATGCGTTATGTCACGCCCGAAGGATTCAAAGCATTCGAGCAAGCAGCATTTGCAATGGGATTTAGTCATGCCGCCTGTGGCCCAATGGTGCGCTCCAGTTATCACGCCGATCAGCAAGCGCATGAATCTGGGTTACTTTAGCCGTATAAGTTTTTATACGATTATTTTATAGCTGGAGCTAGGTATTAATAATCTCGAAATCATGCGTTATCTTAACAGTCTGCTTAAGCATAATTGAAGCAGAGCAATATTTCTCAGATGATAAATTAATCGCACGCTCGACCTGGAGTTGCTTCAAATTATTACCCGTGATAATAAAATGCAAATGAATATGGGTAAATACCTTAGGATCAACAAGCGCACGCTCGGCCGCAATTTCCACTACACAATCAGTAATCTCCTGTCGACTTTTTTTCAGAATCAGCACCACATCGAATGTAGTGCAACCGCCTAGCCCCATCAACAGCATTTCCATTGGACGTGGCCCCTGATTCTGACCACCTGCTTCAGGTGCGCCGTCCATCAATATAGAATGACCACTGCCGGACTCGGCCAGGAAACTGACATTACCTTTCCATTTAATACGAGACTCCATCGTTACTCCACTGCAATAATAAAAATTTTCTGCAAACAAAAAGCCGACGCTGTTAGGCGTCGGCTTTTCTGAATTCTGAATGCTTATTACTTCAGTGTCAGGATAAAATCAGCTAACACTTTAGCATTTTCTGGGCTAACATTAGCATTTGGCGGCATTGGGATCGGGCCCCAGACACCATTACTTCCTTTTAAAATCTTTTCTGCTAGATATGCAGATGCATCGGCTTGATCTGCATACTTAGCAGCAACATCTTTCAGAGCTGGACCAACCAACTTTGTATCAACATTATGGCAATTCAAACAACCGCTGTTTTTTGCCAAATCGGCGTCTGCTTGCGCAACACCCGCTAAGAAAAAGGCAGACACAACTACTGCTCCAATTAATACATTTTTCATATCTCTTCCTTATTAAAATTATAAATGAGCTGTTATTCTAACTCGAACTTTACAGACTTGCAGCAATTCCTTTAAGTAAGTGATCTTCAATATCCCATCTGTTGCTCTATATCCTCACATACTTATCATTCCAACTACAAATTCTGATAATACTGCCTTGCTAAGACTTTAGGATAAATTATTTAGTTCCAGCTCAGTTATAAAAAGCTTCGACAAAATTCGCAATAATGCAAAGGATTAATCCGTTATTGCTCCTGCGCTAGCACTTGATACCAGTTTCGCATATTTAGCAAGTACCCCGCGCGAATAACGTGGCTGTGGTGGTTGCCATGATGCACGCCGCTGCGCAAGCACATCATCAGGGACATTCAATTGCAACAATCGCTGTTCAGCATCAATGGTAATTGAGTCCCCCTCCTGCACTAACGCAATGGTTCCGCCGACAAAAGCTTCCGGCGCCACGTGTCCGACCACCATACCGTAAGTACCTCCGGAAAAACGACCATCAGTTATCAATCCGACGGAATCTCCCAAACCTTCGCCAATTAAGGCGGAAGTCGGCGAAAGCATTTCGCGCATACCCGGACCACCTCTAGGGCCCTCATAACGAATCACCACTACATCGCCGGCTTGAATTTCACGCGCCAAAATCGCTGCCATACAAGTCTCTTCCGATTCAAATACACGCGCGGGGCCGGTAATCTGTGGATTCTTAATACCGGAAATTTTTGCCACACACCCTTCAGTTGATAAGTTACCTTTTAAAATAGCGAGATGCCCTTGCGTATACATCGGATTGTCCCATTGGCGAATCACATTCTGATCGTTACGTGGCAAATCCGGGATGGCTTCCAACACTTCTGCAATGGTTTGCCCACTGATCGTGATGCAATCCTCGTGTAACAATCCATGATTCAGCAACATTTTCATCACTTGTGGAATACCGCCCGCTTGATGCAGATCAGCAGTCACATAGCGTCCAGAAGGCTTCAAATCACACAATACCGGCACTTTGCCACGTATCCGCTCGAAATCATCAATGCTCCACTTAACTTCGGCAGCATGTGCAATCGCTAAGAAATGCAGTATGGCATTAGTAGACCCGCCCACTGCCATAATCACCGCAACAGCATTTTCGATCGATTTACGCGTGATAATATCGCGCGGCAGAATTTGTTTTTTGATGGCATTAACCAATACCTCAGCAGATTGCCCGGCACTGATCAATTTATCATCGTCTTCAGCCGACATGGTGGAAGAATATGGCAAGCTCATCCCCATCGCTTCAAAAGCGGACGACATTGTATTGGCAGTAAACATGCCACCGCAAGAACCGGCACCTGGGCAAGCATGACGCTCAATCTGCAGCAATTCTTCGTCATCGATTTTATGCGCGCTGTGCTGCCCTACCGCTTCAAATACGCTGACGATGGTCAGATCCTGATTTTTATAATGCCCTGGCTTAATCGTGCCACCATAGACAAAAATAGCCGGCACATTCATGCGTGCAATTGCGATCATCGCGCCTGGCATATTTTTATCGCAACCGCCGATAGCAATCACGCCATCCATACTCTCCGCCTGCACACAGGTTTCAATCGAATCGGCAATAACTTCGCGCGAAACCAGAGAATACTTCATGCCCTCTGTTCCCATCGAAATCCCGTCCGAGACCGTAATGGTACCGAACATCTGTGGCATGGCACCTGCATGTTTTAATGCCGATTCGGCTTTTAACGACAGTTCGTTCAATCCTTTATTACAAGGCGTAATCGTGGAATAACCATTGGCAACTCCCACAATAGGCTTATTAAAATCCCCATCGTCAAAACCGACTGCACGCAACATAGCACGACTGGGCGCGTGTTGCGTACCTTGGGTAATAGCCCGACTACGTTTATTATCTGGCATGCTTGCTCCTGAATGAGATAAAAATATAATTTATGGCACGGTGTATACCAATGCAATTGGTATAATGCCCGATATTTTACCGCAAATAAGGCCGAAACTATGCTCGTTCACCCGCAAATTGATCCAGTTGCCGTCTCAATAGGACCACTTTCCGTGCATTGGTATGGATTGATGTACTTGCTTGGTTTTATGTTATTCATTTTGCTCGGGCGATATCGCATCAAGCACAATCCTCGTACCGCATTTACCTATGAAATGCTTGACGATGCGCTATTTTACGGCATGCTTGGTGTTGTTCTAGGCGGAAGATTGGGGCATGTACTATTCTATCAATTCGGTTATTATCTGGATCATCCACTACATATTTTCGCTATCTGGGAAGGCGGCATGTCATTTCATGGTGGTTTTCTAGGTGTCTTCGTTGCGATGATATTGCTCTCCCGCAAATATAAATTACCATGGCTTGCAGTAACTGATTTTGTAGTTCCTTTGATTCCGCCTGGATTAGCCGCAGGGCG
This sequence comes from Nitrosomonas supralitoralis, assembly GCF_003011925.2. Taxonomy (GTDB): domain Bacteria; phylum Pseudomonadota; class Gammaproteobacteria; order Burkholderiales; family Nitrosomonadaceae; genus Nitrosomonas; species Nitrosomonas supralitoralis. Next base: position 28,647 of record NZ_PXXU01000034.1, on the reverse strand, counting down.
CATTGGAAATTTCATCAATGGTGAGTTATGGGGGCGACCCACCGACGTTCCGTGGGGCATGGTTTTCCCATATGTTGACGAACTCCCCAGGCATCCTTCTCAGTTGTATCAATTTGCGCTTGAAGGCGTTGTATTGTTCATTTTCGTCTGGATTTATTCAGCCAAACCACGCGCAACCGGCGCAATTACTGGCGCTTTTATGATTGGCTATGGAGTTTTACGTTCATTCGCGGAATTTTTCCGTGAGCCGGAAGACGGCTTCATGGGCGTACTGACTTTAGGGATTACAATGGGGCAATGGCTTTCGATTCCAATGATTCTGGCGGGAATAACAGCAATTATGTGGTCAAAACACCATACCAGTCATGCTGAGCCAGGTATCAACTCACGAAAACGCAAGAAGAATTAGATGTTTGACATCTAATGGTTTCCATTAGTTGAAAAACAGGGTTTCCCCAATATACTTCTTACACGAAGTGCGGCTATTATGATGTCAATCATACTCGCTGGAGGAACTGACCATGAAAACGCAAAAATCCCTACGATTAATATTAACTTTGGCGTTAAGTTTTACTGCTTCGTCAGTATTCGCAGTGGAAGGTATTGATGACAGCAATCATACTGCATTGGCAGAATATTATGAAATTATTGCTAAGGAAACCGAAGCAAAATTACAACAAAATAAAGCAGCACTCGAAGAGTATGAAATGCATCCATATTACTATGGTAGACAAGGTCAAGATTTCAGGTCGCATACAGTCGCGAATATTCGCGAATACGAGGCAGTGTTGGAAGAAAGCATGAATAATGCAGAACTGCATAGAGAAATGCTAATGGGGCATGATAATTCAGCCATAAACAAGGCCAGAATTAATCTAGATCAAGATACATCAGTAATCAGATGATTTCAGAAACCACGCGGTAGGATCTGCAAGGATCCAATAGAGAGCTCACAGCCGTCAGAAATTAGACGGCTGTTTTTTATTCAACTATCGATTTTTCATTTAGTTGATTATTATTTTAATATACTCAGCACCATGATCCCTTCATGAATATTTTTTCATCACGTTCACGTATTTCCAAGGACTAAGCGCTTAGCTGGAAACCAGATATTAAACCGACTGCCTTTACCCACCGTACTGATAATTTCGAGACGCGCTTCATGTCTGTTCAAAACATGCTTAACAATTGCCAATCCCAGTCCTGTGCCGCCCGTTTCTCTTGATCGGCTGTTATCAATACGATAGAAACGCTCTGTCAAGCGCGGAATATGCTCCGACTCAATCCCGATTCCGCTATCTTGCACAAAAAACAACCCTCGATCATTGTACTTTTCCCAACTAATCTTTATTTCGCCACCGTCGGGAGTATAACGAATCGCATTACTGATCAAATTTCCAAAAGCACTGCGCAATTCCTCCTCGCTCCCCAGGAGTTGATCTTGCGAGGCAATGGTTAATTTGATTTGATGCCGACCTGCACTGAGGGATTCCGCGTCTTGCAAAAGATCTTGCGCCAACCTAACCACATTCACTGTTTTATCGGCTACTATATTCTGCTGATTCTCAAGACGTGACAAAATCAATAAATCCTCAATCAACCGCTGCATGCGAGTTGTTTGTTCAGTCATTAACACCAAGGCACGCTTATTGAAACCGGCATTAACATTATCATCAGCGGATAGCGTCTCAAGAAACCCACCGATAACAGTTAGCGGTGTGCGTAATTCATGCGAGACATTAGCAATAAAATCACGACGCATCGTTTCTATTTTTTCAAAACGTGTAATATCTCGACTGATCAAAAGTTTCTGGTTATAACCGTAAGGCACCAACTGCAACGAAATAATCTGACCATACAACCTAGTTTGCTTTATCACCAATGGCTTACTATATTGACGTGCTGCCAGATACTCGACAAAAGGTATTTGCCTAACAAGATAGGTAATTTGCTGACCGATATCCAAACCTAGACTGATGCCTAAGTGCTGTTCCGCAACGGGATTACACCATTCGATGCGATCACTCTTATCGAGAATGACAATACCATCGGGCATGGCAGAAGTGACACTTTGCATCCGCTCTAAGGCAAGGCTCAGAATTTCCTGGCTCTGACTATGCTGACGCACGTAACGCGCCAAATGCGCAAATACTTCATCCCAAGCGCCAGAACCAGCTGGGATGCTTTTAGAAGAATGGTCAGAAAGCTGTAACCAGCGTTCTAGTAGAACCAAATGACGAATATGATGAAAGGCGATCCATAACATAGCCACGCTGAAAAAAATCAGTGCCTTCACAGCACCAAAAATCATCCATAGTAACGCTGCAATAAAAACAAGAAAAAGAATGTTTGATGAACGTCGCCAGATATCAGACACTTAAATAAAATCCTACATTAAACCGATTTTCTGAGAACATTCTGTTTGAATTGATACTTTAAAAATTTACTGACTCAATCTGCAGAATCATAACAATATACATCACCAGTTAAGTCAATCACTTTTATATTCTTATCACCATGCGGCACGGATATAATCATATTTCTGTATTTGAGTCTTTAATGGGCACTTCGGTAACTGCAGAGAACCGATATCCTGCTCCTCTGACGGTTTGTATCCAGTTGTCTTTACCGGTCCATTGCAAAGCTTTCCGTAACCGGCGGATATGCACATCAACAGTACGCTCTTCGACAAAAACATGATCGCCCCATACTCGATCTAATAATTGACTACGCGAATACACACGTTCCGTATGTGACATCATAAAATGTAACAAGCGATACTCCGTAGGACCCAGTTCAATTTGTTTATTCCCGTCCGTGACGCGATGATTGACCGGATCCAGCCTCAATCCATCAATTTCAACCACTTGCGCTGAAGCCTCTGGGACTAATCGACGCAAGACCGCATTTATTCGTGCAATCAATTCACGCGGCGAGAAAGGCTTTGTCACGTAGTCGTCCGCACCTATTTCCAAGCCGGTTACCTTATCCGCTTCTTGAGTTCGTGCTGTCAGCATAATAATCGGAATAAGGCGAGTGCGTTCATTACACCGAAGCACTCGTGCAAATTCTATTCCGGTCATATTCGGCAGCATCCAATCCAGCAAAATCAAATCAGGCAATACTTCATGGATGATCGCCATTGCTTTCTCTGCATTTTCGGCACAAATACCTTCGTATCCCGCTTGTTGCAAATTATAAACAATCAACTCCCGGATTGCCGCCTCATCTTCCACGATTAGTATTTTTGCGCTCATGAGTGTACCCTGTATCAATTAATTTTTTGCACAGTTTGCTACAATGGAGCCATCAAATATCTTTAACTCATCAAATTAAATACAGATCATGGCTGGCTTGACTAAAAAAACACCTCGTCCGACTGAAATCAAGTTTCACCAGAAATCAAGAATGTTGGATATTGCTTTCTCTGATGGCAAAACTTTCCAATTTTCATGTGAATTTTTGCGTGTTCATTCACCTTCAGCCGAAGTGAGTGGCCATGGTCCGGGGCAAGAAGTGCTGCAAACTGGCAAGAAAATGATCAGTATCAGCAAAATCGAACCTATTGGTAATTATGCCATACAACTCAATTTCACCGACGGCCATAATACCGGACTTTATTCATGGGATCTGTTGTATAACTTTGGCCTTAATCAAGATACAATGTGGCAAAGCTATCTGCAGCGCATGGAAGAAGCCGGCGCTAGTCGCGAACACGAAATTAAACCTCAAAGTATGAAACACTCTTGCGAATAACAAGTTTTATACAATCTTCTACACGCTTTATCAAACTCAATTGAAATTATTCTCATGACTAAAACTACTCACTTTGGTTTTAATACTGTTGCAGAAGATGAAAAGGCAGGCAAAGTTGCTGAGGTTTTTCATTCTGTCGCAGAACGCTACAATTTAATGAACGATCTCATGTCAGTTGGACTGCATCGATTATGGAAACGCTTTGTCATTGAAACCAGCGGCATAAAACCTGGTGACAAGGTATTGGATATTGCCGGAGGTACGGGAGATTTAAGCGTATTATTTTTGCAAAAAGTCGGGAAATCTGGACAAGTCTGGCTAACAGACATTAACAACTCCATGCTTTCCATCGGGCGTGACCGCCTGATTGATGCAGGCACACCAATTCCGGTTGCGCAGTGTGACGCCGAAAAATTACCTTTCCCAGACAATTATTTTAATTGTGTCAGTGTGGCTTTTGGGTTACGGAATATGACCCATAAGGATATCGCAATGAAAGAAATGCTGCGTGTCATAAAACCAGGCGGAACAGTTCTTGTGCTGGAATTCTCCAAAATTTGGAAGCCACTGCAACCAGTCTATGATACCTATTCATTCAAATTACTACCGGCCATGGGAAAAGCAATAGCTAATGACGCGGAAAGCTATCAATACTTAGCGGAATCCATACGCATGCATCCTTCACAAGATGAGTTAAAAGAACTCATGGAACAGGTTGGCTTTGAACGCGTAGAATATTTTAACCTGACTGTAGGCATCGTGGCGCTCCACCGGGGATATAAATTTTAATTTTTTATGTACCCTTCGCTATTCGCTTAATCAGATGAATGGCCAGTCTGTAATAATAGAGTTTAAATCAATTTAAATTTAGCGCATGTAAATAAAATCCTAGTCTTGTTTCTTGTTTTGATTGCGACCAAAAAACAGAATCCCAAAGCCCCAAAGACAAAAAATATACTAATACCATTACTTTCAAATACTTACAACATTTCTATAAAAGCGGATGCTCATTATTGATGTTGTCTTGATACGACAATGGTTCCCGCATGCGCACCGACTAAGGTTTTACAGTAGAGCGTCACATCATAACCATCTGTACCTGCTGCGATATGCATAACGAATGGTTATATACCCCAGAACCTTGTATAAACTTCGCTAAAGAACTGTATGTTGTGTGCTATCTTTGTGGGTCGACACTTGATTGCGAGTACTTATTGGTAGTACAACTGGTACCTTTATAAACGATTATGCTTATTTTGGATGAACTGGTTTTCATATCTCTGACTTGCGCTTCGAGATAGAATGGCGCGCCATTGCCATCGCAGCGTCAAAACAAGCGATTTGATAAAAATCAATCGCTGCAGCCAAGCCTGTTGAACAACCACCCGCTTGATTATGCGCTGAAGTCGTGCCGACATGAGCCACCATCAAGCCAAAAAATGGAATAAGTATTCCTTTTAAAGTTGATAAATTCACCGTTTATTCCCTTAAAGAAACTTTCTACCACTCAACTTAACCCGAGTGATCATCAAATTTAACTTTACAATTCCGCCAAAATCTTAAACAATTTATTTTATGCCCATTTTTTGCATTAAATCCTTTAATATCTGGAGATTAAGCATTGTTTCGCTAAGTTAACATCTGCTCGCAGCATCATCATTCTCAATTATGCAAATGACTCGATCTGTCACCAGATCGGAAGTCGAATTTGCCCTTCTTTTTTGAGCAAAAAAATCATAAGTTATGGCTGCTATAAAAATAATAAATCTCGCGCGTTACCGTCTGTATTGTTTGTGGTTGGGATTCGACACTCGCAACACAAATCCGGTAACGCTCTCACTTTTAAGCATCAACAGCGATTCGATTGATAAGGATATTGATTATTGCTGCTGTTTTGACGTGACACTGGTGCCAGTATGCACACCACCGGAAGTTTTACAGTGGAACGCCACATCATAACTATCCGCGCCTGCTGCCGTATGCATAACGAACAGGTTGTATACGCCAGAACCTTGTATAACCTTTACTAAAGGACTGTATGTTGTGTCGCTATCCGTAGTGTCAACACTAAATTGTGCGCACTTGTTGGTCGTGCAACTAGTCCCTTTATACGCGAGTATGCTCACTTTAGAGGTACTGGCCGTCATATCCTTGACTTGCGCTTCAAGATAGGATGGCACACCGTTCCCATCATCAAAGCAAGTAACTTGGTAAAAATCAACCGCCGCAGCCAAACCCGTCGAAAAACTTCCTGCTTGGTTATCCGCCGAAACTGTGCCCACATATATCGCCATGAATCCAAAAATTGAAACAAGCATCTCCTTTAAATTTGAGAATTGCATCATAAATCTCCTAAAATTTTTTTTTGCCATTCGCTTTAATTAAAGCGAACATCAGATATCGTCTTATAATCTCGCTACAACGTAAACGGCTTATTAAATACCGTTATCCTGAACCTGATTATGTGCAGCTAAAAATTCGAGCTTCATGGCAGCTAGATCCTTAATAGCTTGAGCTTCATCTTCGTCTTCAATCACTTGCTTCAGCAATGCCGCGCTCCTTTCGTCGACTCCCAGGCTATCCAATGCCATTAAACGCACTGAAAGTTCAGTATCTTGCAAAGCTTGCTCAAGTACAACAAATAGATCGCCGCAGCCTTGTTGCGCAAACGCATAAACTGCTTGGCCTCTGACATTTGGATCGGAATCTTGAATCGCGGCTTGTAGAATTTTTTGCACGACTTCCGCGTCAATCAAGCCTTTCACGGCCAATTGCGACAATGCACTTACTCTTCTCGCGGGGTCATTTGATTGCGAAAGCTTAACGATCGATTTAGTAAAACCAGCATCCGGTTCCAACGCATCACCATGCACCGCCATGCAATAAATTTGGATGGAATCCATGCTGGAACCTAAATTCACTTTCGCACTATCGGCAAACACATGATTTGTAAATCCAGCCACGCTCATAAAAAATATAACGAACTGTATGATTATCTCGCTCTTATAGTTTGGTAATTTCAACATCATTGCTCCTCAAAAATTAGGAGATGAACAAGAACTCCCACACTGTCCATCTCCTCTTGCAAATAAAAGTTAATACATTGCCACTGCACTTAGGGCTTTGGCCAAACTTGTACACCTTTCTTGTTTTTGATTGGCATATCACGATTAATCTGCGCGGCGGATGGGACTAAGTCAACTGCGTCGCCTGCAACTGAACAACTGCCAGGAAGTGGATTTTTAACGAGATCACGAGTTACCGTATAAGAGGCAGGAGAATCAAAACCATGCAATCCGGGGCCGTCATAATCAGAGCCTACCGCAGGTGTCCATAGATTTAGCTTGCCTTCGGCAAAACCTGATATCGGTGTTGGTTTACAAATATCCGCAACTGGTATAACTATTTTAATGCTCGAAGCACAAGAAGTCGGTTCAAACAAAACCGCACCCGCTCTGAATTTAAGATAGCTTGCATAATGGTCTGGCATTTTGCCATTATTCACATAAAATCCTACTACATTACCGTCTGCGTTAGTCTTTTCATCTTCCGCTTTAAAAACACTTGGATCCAATACTTTCTGAAACAAATTTCCCCAGTTTGCAACGTGCACATCGATCGTGTCGGATGAAACCGTGCCATTAACTTTGACAATTGAATCAACACCATCAGGAAAAACCACTGAGCTTTTAGTTACGAAAGTATTATCTCCGCAACCATGAGAAATAACTACATTGTTAGTAATTCTGACTCCTTCAATCCCCACAGGAATTTCCAGACGAGTATGCGACAATACATTTTGTGAGAAGCCCAGCAGCAGAGCTGCCGCTAGGGCGGTATGGGTAAAACACTTGAATTGTTTTGTTAACATGTTACAAAGACCCCTTTTTAACTTATTAATAGAATGATTTATATTTTTCTCACTAAAGTTGCCTTTTGAGGTGGATCTCAAAGGGCAACTGAAAGCCATTCTTTTCTCTCATCCCTGGAAACCTTTACTCCCTGAAGAAAAGAACTTATTTCAGTGCGCGATATTATTTTTCTTATCACGTAAATGCAATGTGGCAAATTGTCGCAGCCTAATTGCCTGTCACTAAAATAAAAAAACCCCGCAGCACGCTGCGGGGTTTTACTGCGCTTTATTATCCACTGACTGTTTATTGTCTATACCCTCAAGGAAAGAAGATAAACCTCCAGAGATAAAAGCGTTCGCACCACAAGAGACTATTCAACGAGACATCATTTAAAAAAATCGCCAGGAGGTAGATAGCAACTTCTTCAGGAATGGATAGTATTGATTAAGCAACTGAAAAACAATGTGACAAATTGCCGCAGTCCATCATTTACGAAATATGATACATCTCAGATACGCATATGAATTGTTACTCAACAATCAGTTAGCGAAACTTAACCGGAATCATTTAAGGTTAGTTTTATCATGGCTGCGACAATTTGCCACATTACCAGTATCAGATTTTTTACTTACAATTCCAAATGATTAATGCAGGCTAATAGATATCACCAATATTCTGAAAAGATTAATTGGAGCCGCATTATTATCAACTAGCGCGTTCTATAACAAACCCACTGAAGAATTTATAAAAATAATTACAAGAATATGAGAATTAAAATTAATCGACTAAGAGCTGCGATGCAACTAACCATACTGGCTTTGGTATTCTCATTTAGTTTGAATATTTTTGCAGAAAATGATACGAAAACATCTTCCGCAAGCAAAAATTGTTATGTGCTTTCTGCCAAGCGTGTATTTGACGGCTTCGATTTACATAAGAATGCAGCTGTCTTGGTTAATGGCAATAAAATTGTTCAAGTTGGCGACCCAAGCCAATTGAATAGATCCTGCAGTAGGAAAATGAAATTGGGTAATGCGACCATTCTGCCTGGTTTTATTGAATCCCATGCGCACATTACATTTCAGAATATTCCCGGCGATAAAGTATTAAAGCATGGCATAACAACTGTTCGGGATACCGGCGGACCGTTGCTAAAACCCATGGGAGGCAACGGTACGTTACGCATACTGAGTGCCGGCCCCATCATCCAGGCAGTGGATGGATATCCATTGAATCTTTTCGGCAACCATGGAAATGAGACGCCAAGTAGTGATAAATACGGCACCATTGGTGTTGCAGTTGCCACCATTGAGGAAGCAGAAAAGGCCGTAATAGATTTGGTAGCAGGTGGTTCAATGTTAATCAAAATTGCTTTGGAACCCGGTGGTGAAACCGGTGCACCTTGGATGTCAAGTCACGGTCATGCGGCACCCCCGCAAACACCATGGCCGTTACTTTCTTTGGATATCGTCAAGGCGATAGTAACCAAGGCGCATTCATTAAACCGGAAGGTAGCCGCACATGTCGGTGAAAACACTGGAGTAGAACTAGCTCTGGATGGCGGTGTCGATGAATGGTCGCATATACCTTGCGCAGAAATTAGCGACGACTTGTTACAACGTGCGGTTGAGCAAAACGTAACCTTTGTAACTACGGTGGATTCCCTGTCCGGTTGCACCGGCATTCACGCCAATACACATAAGCTTGCGCACATCATGTCTCACAGTACAGATTCGAAATCAAAATTTATCTATGGATCAGAAATTGGCCACGACAATGTGCCTTGGGGTATCAACGGAGAAGAGATGGTTCTAATATTGAATCTGACCAGTCCCGATGGAATTGACTTTGGTGATGTGCTGAGGGTATTCAAGTCAGTAACTTCTGAAGCGGGAAAACATTTGGATAACCCGTTGCTTGGTACATTGCTGAAAAATGCCCCGGCAGACATTATCGCCGTTCGCGGCAATCCGTTCGAACGATTCAAATTGCTGTAATATCCCGACCTGGTCATGTCCGGTGGTCGCATCATCATCAACGAATTCATAAAAAGCAAGATAAAACACTAAACTAAAACTATGAATCCTTCACCTTCAACTATTTTTGGCAAAGCCTGGTTGTACTGCACTGTATTTCTGACCGGTGCGGCAGTCATGGTTATTGAGTTGCTGGGCACACGGCTGATCGCGCCTTTTTACGGCGCCAGCCTTTACGTCTGGACTTCACTCATTGCAGTCACACTGATCGCACTGGCTCTTGGCTATTATCTGGGCGGAATATGGGCTGACCGAGCACGGTCTGGATTATCCCTCATCATCGCAACAGCAGGACTATTAACACTTATCATTCCCTGGCTGGCAGGGCCGGTTTTACTGGCCACAGATCCGTTTGGTTTGCGCCTGGGCAGCTTTATCAGCACACTGATCCTATTCTCACCCAGTTTGATGATGCTGGGCATGGTCGGGCCTTTTGCAGTTAAATTATCCACCTCTGCACTGGCTAACGTGGGCGCCAGTACGGGTTCTATTTATGCGGTCAGCACGGTTGGCAGCGTGATCGGCACGCTGTTTCTCGGTTTTTATCTATTTCCACTGATCGGATCTCGTGAAATCTTCATGGGCCTGGGGATTGCGCTGTTGATACTGGCGATGGTGGTGGCCGGGATTGAGCGCAAATATTTAAAATCCACTACGGTCATGGTACCGACAACCATATTAATGCTGATGGGTTTTGGTTTATATCCGCAAATCGCCAATTCCGTGCAAACAGAATTCAGTGACATCTTTCAAACTCGATTCGAACGTGAAAGCTTGTACGGCTGGGTACGCGTAATCGACAAACCCAAGGAAAATATTCGTTTGCTTACCGCAGATGCTTCAACCATTGGTGCCGCCAGTATCAGTCATGGAGAAAATCTCCTCATCTACCAGAAAATCGTGGCGCAAATTCCTTTCCTCGCGCCGAACATAGAGAAGGCCTTATTAATTGGCCAAGGTGCTGGACACATGGTCATGACTTTGAATAAGGCCGGCATTGTCACGGATACGCTGAAAATTGATCCAGCTATTGCCGAGGCGGCCAATCAGTACTTCCGCTATATACCGACGGGACAAAGAATCATCGGAGATGCGCGTTATGAGATTCGCCAGCTCAAAGGCTCCTATGATTTAATCATTTTGGATGTCTTCACTGGTGGCACCGAACCCACGCACCTATTGACGATTGAAGCATTAGCCCAATTGCACGGCCTGCTTGCAGATCACGGGATCCTCACACTGAATTTTGTTTCGTTCCTGGACAATGGTCAGAATGCGGCGTTGGCCTCTGTTTCGAAAACATTGGCACAGGTCTTCCCGTATCAACAAGTATTCATTTCCGATCCGGGTGAAAATTTCAATGATTTTATTTTTCTCGCAACAAATCACGTTATCAATTTGAATGATGATTCAATACCTTTCTCCAATCACACTTGGCTAAAACAGCGACTGTTAGATATCGATACAACATATGGAGCGATTCTGACCGATAATCTCAGTAATCTCGAATTGTTACAAATCCGCAAATCCGAACACTATCGACGAATGATCGTTGATTCAATCGGCGTCAATCATTTTATTCGTTAAGCGCATTTAATTCTATCAGTGAGAACTTCACATGCACTAGATAACAAAATCAACCTATGAAAAAAGGAAAATAACAAATGCTTAGTTTAAAAGAAATATCGGAAGCACTTGGCGGCATAAGTCGCAACCATGCCTTGAAATTGCTAACTGATTGCGGAGTTCGGCACAAGGTACTACTCTCGAGAAACGGAAAGAAAATTTACTACGACATAACCAAAGAACAGATCCAGAAAGGCGTGCTAAAAGAAAAAGATCCAAAACAAATTGCCATACAGCAGGGTATTGCTTTGCTGATACTCGAAGCGGCATTAAATCGTCACTAAGTTACGTCTTTCTGCACTTTATCTGATCAGTTTCATTTCTTGAAAAGAATATCCTATGCATGCTTCATTCGAGCAATTCAAAAACTTCAACTAAGTGTCCTTGGCATTGCTACTGGTGTTTGTTGAAAAGTAAAATAGCTAATCATCAACGATACTTTGCAACATTTCTGCGGCATGCTGTCGTGTGGTTTCCGTGATGTTGACACCACCCAGCATACGGGCAATTTCTTCAATGCGTTCCTGCGAATCTAGCAGCATAATTTTACTCACGACTTGTGCATTTTCCGCTTTTTTACCGGCAGACTTTACCACCCGCCAGTGTTGATCACCGGTCGCAGCAACCTGAGGCAAATGAGTAATACACAGGACTTGTCGATCTTTTCCAAGCCTCTTCAATAAGTGACCAACAATCTCTGCGACTTGTCCGCCTATCCCGACATCAACCTCATCAAAAATGAGCGTGGGTACAGCGTCCACTTTACTGGTAATCACTTGAATCGCCAAACTGATGCGTGATAGCTCACCACCCGAAGCTACTTTGACCAAAGGCCGCAGCGGCAGGCCCTGGTGCGCTGACACCTGAAATTCAATCTGCTCCAAACCACTGGCATTGCCTGTTTCCAACGGTATCAATGTCACTGAAAACTCACCTCCAATCATCGCCATCGTTTGCATCGCCGCACTCACCTGCAGTGATAAATCCTTACTGGCTTTTTTCCGCGCCCGGCTTAATGTCTTTGCTTGCTGGAGATAATCAGTCAACGCTGCAGCCTCCAGTGTTTGCAATTGACTGATATCTGAATCCGAACCCATGGATTCCAGTTGATGAATGATTGTCTCGAGCAATTGCGGCAACTCTTCCGGCGTTACACGAAACTTTCGCGCCGTCGCATGAATTTCTGACATTCGCAGTTCAATCTCCTGCAGCAACTGAGGGTCTAGATCCAGACTCTGGCGATAGTGTTTCAGCTCGTAAATACCCTCCTGCAACTGAATTTCCGCGGAGTCGAGTAAATCGGTAATGGGTCTGAGCTGCTGATCAAACTCCAATAAATCCTGCAGTTGGCTTTTTACCGCATTTATTTGAGTCAGAACAGCAAATTCACTTTCAGATAAGGTATCAATGCTCGTTCCCGCCGCTCCCAGCAAAGTAGCTACGTGCGATAAGCGGGTATGATCCGTTTGTATCGTTTGCCATTCTTCCAGCGTAAAATTTAACGTCGCTAATTCTTGTAATTGCCACTCGAGTTGTTCGCGCCTGCCATGTGATTCCGCTGCACGTTGTTGCATGGCTATTCTATTCTGATAACAATCTTGCCAATGTTGATAGGCTCTCCTGACCGTTCGTGCCAACTCGCTGCTGTCTGCAAAAGCATCAAGCAATTCTCGTTGCACGTCCTTTTGCAGCAAGGATTGATGCGCATGCTGACTGTGAATAGCCACCAGATACTCTCCCGCAGCACGTAATTGCTGAAGTGTAACCGCATGTCCGTTGATATAGCTACGCGAACGACCATTGGTATCAATAATGCGGCGCATCAGACAACTATCGGAATCACCTTGCAAGTCATTGTCATTCAACCAATGCAATAACTCTGACAAATGACTGGCATCAAATATCACATTGATTTCAGCTCGCTCACATCCTAATCTTATCTGACTGGCATCACCGCGCTCTCCCAAAGCCAGAGCCAACGCGTCAATCAAAATTGATTTTCCCGCACCGGTTTCTCCGGTCAGAACTGTAAAACCGGGCAGAACATCAAGCTCAATTCGATCAACGATGACAAAATCTTTAATACTTAGGTGCCTTAACATGGAAGCGCATTCAATACAGACATCAGGGAAATTCACTCCAACCCAGCTTTTCCCTGAGCATGCGGTAATAACTGTGATTAACCGAATGTAACAACCGCACTGTTTTGGGAAAGCGCCGTACGATGATGTTATCCGTCAGTTCCAAATCAAAGCAGGAATGGCTGTCACAATTGATGCGCACATTCGCGCAACTTTGCATCTTGATTTCAACCACGGATTCAGGTCCGATCACAATCGGACGATTGCTGAGTGTATGTGGACAGACCGGCACCAGCGCTATTAGATCCAGGCTGGGATGCAAAATCGGTCCGCCAGATGACAGAGCGTAGGCGGTAGATCCAGTTGGTGTAGCTACAACCAATCCATCTGATCGCAATGTATTCACATACTCATTGTTAACCCTTACTTCAAATTCAATCATGCCACTGCTCATGCCACGATAGAGCACCACATCGTTGAAAGCCAAACTGCCGAAAACACTGACACCATCACGAATAATTTCCGCATATAGCAGCATGCGTCGCTCGGTAATGTACTTCTCCGCAAGTATTTCATCGAGAGATTCAAACATTGTGTCTACCGATAAATCGGTGAGAAAGCCAAGTCTTCCTTGATTGATCCCGATTAAAGGCACATCGTAGGGAACCAGCATTCTTGCGATATTAAGCATGGTGCCATCGCCCCCCATGACTACCGCCAAGTCGGCTTGAGCACCGATATCTTCTAAGGTAAGCACTGGATATTTATGACTATCAATCTGCGAGGCTGTGAGATGATCCAACAGAACGATATAATTTTTCGCCGTTAAATATTCAGCCAAATTAAGCAGTGGTACCGCAATTTCAGGGTTTTTATGCTTACCAATTAGTGCAATGGTTGAAAATGGTGAATTCATGACTTAAGAAATCGGCCTACTTGAATTGTAATGCAGAAAATATAAATACCAAGGGTTATCTTTAAAATATAGTGAGTTAGTATCATGGCAATTGAAGCAAAGTTGAAAATAGCCAAGTTGAACATAGTTAATCCACAATACCAATTCTTGGAAAGATATCTATGCTGCTATGCAACGCAAATTCAAACCCATTAGGGAAATACCATGATCAAAGGAGTTTAGCATAGATGAGGCTCAACAAATTACTCTTACAACCAAACTATGAATCGCGTTGAATCGTGTAGAATTACGCCATGTTAAATGAACGTGCACAGATATTATTGAAAACACTGGTGGAGCGATACATCCACGAAGGTCAACCGGTAGGTTCACGTGCACTGTCAAAGTTTTCCGGTCTTGATCTCAGTCCAGCAACTATTCGTAATGTGATGGCGGATCTGGAAGAAATGGGGCTCGTTGCCAGCCCTCATACTTCAGCGGGAAGAATTCCAACTCCAAAGGGATACCGCCTTTTTGTGGACACGCTGTTGGTTGTGAAAACACTGGATAAAATGGAATTGATTCATCTGGAAAATCAGCTGCACCCCGATAATCCTTCGCGTCTGATCAATGCCGCTTCACAGCTATTGTCGGAATTAACCCGCTTTGCCGGTGTCGTGATCACGCCTAAACGTAAAGGCGCAGTATTCCGCTATGTGGAGTTTATGGCGCTATCCGAGAAGCGTATTTTACTGATTATCGTAACACCTGAAGGTGATGTGCAAAACCGCATCCTTTTTACCAATACTCCTTATAGTCAGTCTGATCTGATCGAAGCCGGCAATTTTATCAATAAACATTATGCAGGCTGTACATTGGATCAGATTCGCAGCCGTCTTGGAGACGAACTAAAACAATTGCGCAGTGAAATGATTAGTCTCATGAGCGCAGCAATTGAAGCTGGTGGCAATGCCGTTAACGAAAGCAGCGAGACTGTGGTGCTGACTGGTGAGCATAATCTGCTGCAGATTAATGATATCTCGGATAATCTTAATAGCTTGAAAAATTTATTCGAATTATTTGAACGCAAAACCAAGCTACTGCAATTACTCGAATTAAGTCGACAAGCACATGGCGTAAAAATCTTTATTGGCGGCGAATCCGATGTGGCATCACTGCAAGAATTCAGCGTGGTGACCGCACCCTATGAAATGGAAGGAGAAATTGTAGGCACAGTCGGCGTGATCGGCCCCAGACGTATGGCTTATGAACGGATTATCCCGATTGTCGACATTACTGCCAAAATGCTTTCCAACAGTCTGTCGCAGCATTGAATCATTATGAAGCGAATCCATTACTGGTATTAATAACCAGCACATTCGCAATAAGATTAATTCTTTCTCATAATTGGTAAGTCCAGCCAAAACCATTAATTTATTTTCTCTTATGAAGGTAAACTTTAATACTTATGACTTCAAAATTTCACTATCAACATGGCTCGCGGAATCGAACTGGCGTATTGTTAGTTAATTTAGGAACACCTGTCGCGCCAACGGCTCAGGCGCTACGCCCCTACCTAAAGGAATTTCTCAGCAATCCTCGTGTCATTGAAGTGCCTCGACTGATTTGGGTACCAATTCTGCATGGTTTCATCCTGCCTTTCAGACCTAAAGTATCTGCAGAAAAATACGCGAAAATCTGGATGCCGGAAGGCTCACCGCTTAAAGTTCACACCGAGCGGCAAACAAAACTATTGCGTGAAGTGTTACAAACTCGGTTTAAGAATCCGCCCATGGTCGAATATGCGATGAATATCGGCACACCCTCGGTGGCCACCATTCTGAACAACATGCAAGACAAGGGTTGCGAACGCATTCTGATCCTTCCGCTGTTTCCACAGTATGCCGCCAGCAGTACCGCAGCGGCGATGGATAATGTCTTCGCGGTGTTAAAGCGGATGCGTAATCAACCAGCTATTCGTACCGTCAAACAATACCACGATGATCCGGCTTATATCGCGGCACTGGCGCACAATGTGCGCGATTACTGGAGCGCAAATGGACGTCCAGATAAATTAATTATCAGTTTCCACGGCACGCCGCGATCAAGTCTGGATAAAGGTGATCCTTATCATTGTGCGTGTCAGAAAACCGGACGGCTGTTGGCTGAGGCATTGGCTTTAGACGCAAGCCAATATGCTGTTTGCTTTCAATCTCGGTTTGGCAAGGCAAAATGGCTGACACCATACACCGCTGCCATCCTGGAACAATTGGGGAAGGCACAAATTCAACGTGTTGATGTGATATGTCCCGGATTTGTTTCCGACTGTCTGGAAACACTGGAAGAAATTGCGATTGAAGCGAAAAACACATTTATTCAAGCGGGTGGCAAGGAATTTCATTATATCCCTTGCCTGAATGAGCGAAACGATTGGATTCAAGCATTGGCGGATATTACCTGCACTCACCTGCAAGGATGGTTGGATAATGAAGTTTCCGAAGAAACAGCTCAGTTATCCAGAAAACTGGCTTTGGAAATGGGAGCGAAAAGCTAGTCTTTGTTATTCCCTCCGACGTTCCCCTCAAGGAATTGAGGGGAAATGGCTTAGCTGTACTGGCTCATCAATGACCTGATTCGCGCATATGTTTTATTGCTTCCTGAGTATGCTTGGCAGACTCCTGACCATGACCCATTTCAGCATGTTTGATTGCCTCGTCCAAGTGTTTAATAGCTTCATCCATATGTTTATGGGATGCTGCGTGATCATCTCTTGCCTCTTTAGCATGTGCAAGGCTTTCCTTGGCATGCGAAAGTGCCTCTTTGGCGTGACCCATTTCACCATGCGCTTTCGATTCTCCAGCATGCTCCATCGCATCTGAAGTATGTCCCGCATCTGATGCCCAAGCCTGGGTACCAATAAAAAGTGCAAATGTTCCTGCTACGATTACTGTTGATAGAGTTCTCATAATAATTTCTCCTTTTTTATAGCGATACATTGATAGTATGAATATTTCTGGAGATTACCCAGCGACTGGATTCAACTTCAAGATAAATATAGTATTTTCTTAAAGCCACCAGCTATACTTAGTATATACCTAATCGAAACTCTATGGGGTGCTTGTCCATAATCATTTGATATCTTTCAATGTTATCCAGTAATAATCCTTCCAGATGACCAATGTAACCATGATCATGAGATCTCCTGTTTTACATACTCGAATTATTGCCTTTATGCAGACAAAATTAAAAGTCTTCCTCTGATTATGAAAAAAACTTTGCTTTTTCTCCAGGCTTGATAATTGCTCAAGGCCTAATTAATCTGAAGAGTTCTGCATGCCTTACCTGTCAATCGGAATCTTTGACTTCTAGCGCAGCTAGCTCCAGGCCCTCGATCTCCTGTAATGATTTGCCCGCAATTCCTTGCAAATCCCCATACATACCCACTGTCGCCGTCATCACGCGTTCAATCTGCTCTTCGCGTTTGGCCCATTGTTTCATAATCACTTTGCGTTCCCTATCGAGGTCTTCCTGCATGGTGGAAAATGCTTCGACAATCGCTTCCACACGCTGGCGAAAGCGCGGACCAGTAAGGTATTGATAGACCATTTCGGTTTTTGTTTGCTGACCCTCGGATGATTGGCGCGCTAATGTAACTTCCAACAAAGATTGACGCAGAATCATCGCTACCGGCAGTGCGGCACGCGGGTGAGTGACCCAGACACCTTCAATCAATTCAAACATTTCTACGCCTCTCGGCAATATCTGGCTTACAATCACGGCAATTTCTGCCTTCGCGGTACGTTGATCATTACGCAGCTTCACCAACCAGGCATCACTCCAATTCTTGGTACGTTTAAATTCCCACAAAATCACACCGCATGGTTGACCACCTGTTCCGACAATGCGATGCAACACATCTCCGCCATATTCACCTTTCGGAACCGGTTCAATTGCATCATAAGGAAATTTCATGCGCAGCAGGTTTTCCAACTCCAGTTCCTGCACTTCTCCTTGCAATTGCTGCGATCCTTGCTCGGCCCTGCGTTTGAGGTCTTCAATCTGTTTTTGCATCGCAGCAATAGTCTGCTCTTTCTCCATTACTTTGAGTTTTTGCTCGTCCTCGGCTTCTTTCCTGGCGAGCGTGCGCACTTCCACCAGACCATCCTGTACCCGCTTAGCAACAGTGAGTTCCAGCTCACGCCTGGCATCGTCGAGTTCGCGCTGTTTCTTGATCAATTCAGCTTGCGCCTGTTGCGCTTGCGCTAGTTTTTCGTCGCGAACTTTCAGCACTTCTTGTAATTCGGTTAGTTCACGCGCCTTACTTTCCAGTTCGGCGGAGCTGGCCAGTTTCGCTTTGCGGGATTCTTCCTCAATCACGCGCGCTCGTTCCGTTTTCAACTGCACCGCCACTTGGCTGGCTATCTCATCTTCCAGCTTGCGTTTAGCTTCGGTCAACTGCTTTTCCTTATCACGCATCGCTTGCTCACGCCGGATGATTTCACTGTCTTTTTGCGCCAATCGCTGCTCAAATTGCTTGCGCGTCGATTCGATCAGCGGAGCCGCCAATGATTCGGTGAGTTTAATTTCCGTTTTGCAGTTCGGACAGGTAATCGTTGGTTCTGTCATAACAATATTTTTCCTGTGATATCAATGGCTGTATGTCAGCGCAGAAAAGAGAATCAAGTTTCGAGATAGTACGCTGTATTTTTGCTGAATGCTTATAGGTTATCGAAGCAGCTCTGGCTTGCTGCTGAATCATTGCTGGCTTTTTGCTTCTTACTTTCCGAACTTGCAGGCAAATGCTTAATTACTTTTACTCGCTAACACGGCAATATTTGCCGGTCTTGCCGTCTATCCACTCGAAAAAACAGGTAATAATGCGCCAACGCGATCAGCATATGCCCTCCCAAAGACTGGCATGATCATTGCTATCTATATTCAAGATTCATAACAACCCATTATAAATCGGTAGCGCTAAACATTCAGGAGCCCATATGCAAAATAAATTCGAGAGTTTGGAACTCGGCCAATTCATTCCATTGCATTACCATCACAACATGTTGAATGACCAGATACGAATGAAGGGCTTTAAAGAGGCAATTAATTTGGTGGTCAAACCTGGCGCTAAAGTTCTGGAGCTGGGGGGGGGTACTGGGGTGCAATCATTTTTTGCCGCTCAGAAAGCGCACAAGGTATTTTGTGTAGAGCGCAACCCGGAGCTAGTGAGCGCTGCGCGCAGCTTTCTTGCACAAAACCCCAACGGAGAGAAAGTTGAAGTTATTCAGGCTGATGCGCTTCATTACTTGCCACCGGAACCCGTTGATGTGGTTATCTGTGAGATGCTGCACACGGGTTTGTTACGAGAAAAACAGATGCAAGTTATTGATTCATTTAAAAAACGTTACCTGGAGAAATTTGGTGGCACACTGCCCGTCTTTGTGCCAGAAGCCAGTATCCAGGCGATTCAGCCAATCGAACAAAATTTCTATTTTGAAGGCTTCTACGCACCCACGATCTTATTTCAGGATCCCTGCTCAATTCAGGAAAGAAGCAAAAGTCTTGGAGATCCTGAAGTATTTCAATTGTTATCATATGCAGAACCATTTAACCAAACCTGTCAATGGGATGGAGAAATCACCATTACTGAGAGCGGCCAACTTAATGCATTACGGCTCATTACCAAAAATATATTGGCCATCAATATGCTTACGTACAACACCATAGATTGGCATACTCAATACATCATTCTTCCCCTATCCACACCTCTTTCAGTTTCCCAGGGCGACCAGATTTCTATACGTTTTAGTTATCTGGGCGGCGCTCCTCTTAATGCACTGTCAGATTCTCTGGAAATTCGCCTTGTAAGTAAACAGGTTCCAGTCATGGAATTAGCGCTGGAGGCTTTAATTTGTTCATCCAACTTTAAGTCAAATACTTCTAATCAAGCCGGCGGTATTTGACTGACGTTATAGGGCTTAATCGCCTAGCATCCGATTGATTCTCAGTGCTTATAGAAACAGCCGAAGAACTCATATACTTCTCTCAAACTGTTCTACGTTCTTTAAGCTTCGGATTGCTCTCCCCTACCCAAATCTATTGGCTCCTAACGAAACGCGAGCCTCCTCGGATTCGACGAGAATGATTGAATAAATGCTGAAATGCACTTTAGGTTTCACATCGTCTTCTAAAACCTAAATGCTCTTTATCTCTATCAAACAATAGCAAATCCGTTGTTAGCCATTAACATCTGGAATTGTTTCGCATCATTAATGTCGGATAACCACTCAACGACCAGTTTTCAGAATTTATTAGTATTGAATTATTTTTCCGTCTGGAATACGTAAGCCCTTCAGGCTCATTTCATATTGGAGGAGATTTACACTCTACGTAACACTAAAAAACATTTAGAATGTCGGCCCTTTTCTTGAAATAATAAACCTTAGGTACACACTTTGATTACAACAGCCAATATCACTATGCAATTTGGTGTCAAACCACTCTTTGAAAATGTATCCGTAAAATTTGGCGGTGGCAATCGCTATGGTTTAATTGGCGCTAATGGTTGCGGCAAGTCAACATTCATGAAGATTCTTGGCAAGGATCTTGAACCCACTTCAGGTAATGTCGCTGTTGACAGTGGCGAACGTGTGGGAAAGCTGCGGCAGGATCAATTCGCATTTGAAGAATGTTTCGTCATTGATACGGTAATGATGGGACATGCAGAACTATGGCATGTCAAACAGGAGCGTGACGCAATTTATGCCAACCCGGATGCCACTGAAGAAGAATATCTGCATGCTGCCGAACTGGAGTCTCAGTTTGCTGAACTAGATGGTTATTCTGCGGAAGCGCGCGTCGGAGAACTCCTCCTTGGCGTAGGAATTCCATCATACCAGCATCAAGGACTGATGAGCGCGATTGCACCAGGATTTAAGTTGCGCGTACTATTGGCGCAGGCATTATTTTCCAATCCAGATATTTTATTACTGGATGAACCGACCAATAACCTCGATATCAACACGATCCGCTGGCTGGAAGATGTCATCAATGCCAGCAAAAATACCATTATCATTATCTCTCATGACCGACATTTTCTGAACAGTGTTTGCACGCATATGGCTGACCTGGATTACGGCGAACTGCGAATCTATCCCGGTAATTATGATGAATATATGATCGCTTCGACTCAGGTTCGCGAGCGAATGTTAACAAATAATGCCAAGAAGAAAACACAGATTGCAGATTTGCAATCTTTTGTCAGTCGTTTCTCTGCCAATGCGTCAAAAGCCAGACAGGCAACCAGCCGTGCGCGACAAATTGAGAAAATAAAACTGGAAGATATCAAGCCATCCAGTCGCCAGTATCCTTTTATCCAGTTTGAAGTGAATGACAGGGATAAGCTGCATCGCCTGGCTGTTTCCATCAAAGCAATCAGTAAAAGTTTTCCTGGATTGGACAAATCATTGTTTGAGCATTTAAGCATCGACATAGAAGCCGGTGAGAAAGTCGCCATCATTGGCCCGAACGGAATCGGAAAAACCACGCTCATGCGTTGTCTTGCAGGCGATCTGGCACCGGACTCCGGAGAGATAAAATGGGCCGAGAAAGCGCGTCCCGGTTATTACCCACAAGATCATGCAGCTGATTTTGAAGAGGCGATGTCATTAACAGAATGGATGGATCAGTGGCGGCAAGGTAGTGATGATGATCAAACGATACGAGGTACCCTGGGTCGATTATTGTTCTCAGGCGACGACATCAAGAAATCTACCCATGTAATTTCTGGTGGAGAGCAGGGCCGCATGCTCTTTGGAAAATTGATTCTTCAAAAACCGAATATCATGCTGCTGGATGAACCTACCAATCATCTGGACATGGAATCTATCGAATCGTTGAATAGCGCACTTGAGAAATTCAAAGGCACCTTGATCTTTATTTCACATGACCGGGAATTCGTTTCTTCACTGGCTACACGAATTATTGAAATGAAACCGGATGGTATGAATGACTTCAAAGGTAATTATGAAGATTATCTTGAATCACGAGGAATTGAATAATATGAATCAATTATAATGGGTTATCATGCTCTACAGTCTCTTACATCCCATTTTGCCAGTACTAATACGCTTCAGTTTCTTCAGAAACACACCAGTTTCGCTTTTGAACAAATGGTGCAGGCTAACAAATTACCGTGATTATTATTTCAATAGTCATGTCCAACACTGCATCATCCATGACACCCTCATACTTTTTATAATGGCATACCATTTCATGCATCATCATAATAATAAGCATTGTCAGATCCACAATAGCAAAAAACATAGACATTCGAAACAAACCATTTGATTGCATAGTGGAATTCATTATTGCATCGCTCGATATAAATTCTTCCGTTATGCTTGACTTTCAGCATTCATGATGAATGCGTTCGGTCGTTCACTCGGGGCATTGGGAATCAACAGGTCTAAGAAGTACGGCTCCAGCTGAAAGGCATACTAGATCTTGTCACGACGATCCTGGCCACGCTCACGCGGTATACACATAATGTCGCTAGCATAATGAAGGATTGCATGTCTAATTTCTTCCATCGTAGGAAGATCGAAACGATCAGTTATAAAACGTGAACACCCAGATCGCGCGCAATTAAATAGATAATGTTTCTGGCTCATCCAGCAAGTGCGTACCTGGTAGTCAGAAAGGCATACTGAAAGAAAGTGTATCAAAGGTTGAAATTATCTTTTATTTTCAACGATGAGGTTTTTGCAACATGTCGACCAGTTTGCTGTATCAACTGCTCCAGGCCGAATCAACTGAGCGCAGCATCCGCTCCATCCGCTATCAGACCCAGGTCGCCAGATTCCAGATACAGCGCCATTTACAGGATTTTGACTTCAGTCAATCCAAAGTCGATCAACAATTAATTCATTAACTGTCCACGATGGAATTTGCAACCGCAGCACAGAACCTGGTGCTGGTCGGTGGCACCAAAACTGGCAAAATCACTTAGCCGTTGCCATCGGTACCTCAGGCATACAGCATCATAATAAAAAAGTGCACTTTTACAGTGCTATTGATCTGGCCAATAGTATGGAACAGGAAAAAACCGCAGAAAAACAAAGCAGATTGGTGCTAAGACTATTACAGATCGACCTAGTTATCCTCGATGGATTGGGCTATCTGCTTTTCTCTCAAACAGGCGGCGCTTTATTGTTTCACCTACTCTCCAGGATTTATGGACGCATAAGCGTCATCAGTACCACCAACATGGCGTTTGCTGTGTGAAGCAGCGTTTTCATCGACGCCAAGATGACCGCCGCGCATTTGGATCAAATAATTCCAATCATAGATAGAAACAGCAATAATTATATTGTAATAATACATTAACTACAGTTAGTTAAGTGTTATATATATTTACAGGAATATCGAGAATTGGAATAACTCATCACTGCCATATTATCGAAACCGGTAATGACTCTTTCCGTTACAAACAAAGCGCCGCTAATGCAAAAATGAAAATACAGGAAAAAGAAAAAGAAAAATTCTTCAGAAGAATGTCTGACCAATTTGTAGCGCATTTCATTATGACTAAAACATCAACTGGAGGTAAAAAACCAACTCAGTCTGATCGACTTATCCACAGATGCGTAATATCCTGCGCACTGTTTTCCTTTGGTCAATTTTAAACCGGTATCAACATTTGCTTGACAATATCAAAATAACGAAAGCCACCAAATGAATCTCTAGTTGGTGGCTTTTTTCTTCTTTTACATGTATGAAAATAGTTTATTCAGTGAAATGACTCAGCTGATATTTCCTTCTATGCTATGTTGCTTATTGAACAGGCTCAAGCTGAGCTGCTGTTAAATTGGCTTTCCATTGATCTGGAAGATTCTGAACCCAACCATTATAAACATTAGGAATAGCATAAACACCTTGTCCACCGGTTCCAGCCAGTTTAATAATTTGATCATCTGCAGGAACGCTCTTATCGGCGACCAGAGAAATTCGGCCAGCTATACTGGAATTAGCGGGATTATTCAGATCAACATCAACAACGATCAGTTCGTTAGAGAATTTGCTCGTCACATAGGCATAATAGCCACCGCCCAGTTTAGCGCCAAAATTGACCCCATGACAGCCAGGATCACAAGGTAGCATTGCTACGACCTTATCCAAAGTAGTATCAATAATTGTGATTGAACCACCGGTATTTGCAGTGACTACCACACGACCTGTCGGATCGACCGGTGTTTGGATGGGAAGGACGCCCACAGTAACCAAACCATCTCCATCACGATCTTTAATTGTATCAGGCCCCGTTGGACTGACGGGATCATAATCAGCAATGAGGTTGATGGTTTTTATCAGCGTGCCATCAAGCCCGCTAACATTCATGGAGTGATCTAGAAGATTAGTCGTGTAGACTTTATCCACGCTGACTCCAACAGCAAGCGGATGAGGCGCTGCGGGGAAAACACCACCTGCCGGTGTTCTCGCAACAATACCGCCGGTAGTTGTATCGTAGAGGCCAATATCGGAAGTATTCACATTGGGTGTAACAATTAACTTACCATCCGGCGTAACCCAATGACCATGTGGACCTGCCGCCGTTTGGCCAGGAAGTTGCGTCATTATCATGGGTTCGGGCACCATTGTTCCTGCTGGAATGATTCGGACCCCATTCTCACCATTAATAGCTACCGTAAGATCATCATTGGTGGGTAGCGTTACGACATGCGATGGTGTATTTCCAATCTGGATGTTATTGATTAATCTTCCATCTTTCCGGTTAATAAATGTTAGCTTATTATCAAACCATTGTGTTTGAAAGATAATGGATTGATCTCTATTGCTCCACATATTATGTGGATTATTCATATTAATTTCAGGTAAAGCAATTTTACCTTTAATTTTCCAGGTTGCAGCATCCAGCACAGTAATTGTGCCCGGTTTTGTTTTGCCTGCAGTTTTTTCAAACTGTGTATTTATCCATACCTCACCAACACCAGGTGTGGTTGGGTTAAACAAACTAGCCAGTTTTATGTCTTGACCATACCTACTTTCCAATACTGTTTTTAAATTAGCAACTGCACCACCCGATATACGAACGTCAACGCTTGGATAGTTAGGATGCCAAGGTTTGGAAGATGTATAGTCCTGCCAGTTTTCTTGAACAGTCGCCACAAAGAAAGTTCTTAGTAAACGTGTGGCTAAATCGCTACTGGTAGGCAAATCATTAATACCGGTTATGATATCAATCGATTCTCCTAAGTCCAGTCCACTGGTTGCAGGATCATCAACGATTACTGCACCAAACATGTACGGGTGTATTTTGCAGGTAAACACATATAAGCCAGGCACATCCAGTTTTAAAATTCCACCCCCTTTATACGCTTTAGTCTGATTAAATGGAATAGCACGGTGATCGCCATGATCTGGATCATCAGCATCACTTGGCCACAGCAGCGATGTTATCGTATGCACAGCATTGGTATCTGACATGATGAAGTGAACGCTGCTACCTGGAGGAATGATCTCCAGAGATTTAGTTTTGGTAATTGGACTTAGTGCGTCGCCACGAATACTTCTAAACCACTGACCTGGTTCGTCAGAGATCTCAAAAGTTACAAGCCCAGGCGCGTCAGATGAATTAAGAAAAATAGAGCCGCTTGGAGAAGCTCCTGCAATACTATTACCTGCTTCACCCTTAGCAACAACATGAAATTTACCGGCCATACCTGCTTCCATATGGGAAAATAAATGGCAGTGGTATTGCCAATAACCCGTACCTACACCGGCTCCTGCTTTAATAGTAAATGAGTGGCTGTCTGAAATATCATTCAGTAACTTAACATCAATAATTGAGGTGCTGGCTTTATCGGGCCAGCGGTGTGCGTGTAAATGCCAGGTGTGACCAGGACCTAATGATAATATATGAAATCTGACAACATCATCCTTTACGGCACCAAGCGTAGGATTAGTCCATAAGGGCATTTGAGTTCCATTAACAATCTCAGCTCCCCAGAATGTAGAACCAATCATGAACATTACAAACTCTTTGTCCAGGTCTGCCCGTTTGGATGCGACGATAGTTCCATTTTCATCAATAAAATTATCAACAGATCCGTCTGCATTATCAACAACAAGTGCACCAAACAACCCAACAAGATGCGAATCTTTATCATAGTAAGCAAGAGTACCCACATCATTGGCAGTATAAGTGAAACTTTGTGTCTCACCGGGAGTTGCTTCAATACTTCCGGGAGATAAGCCTACATTGAGAGGAGTGTTGTTGGTCAATGTTACATTAAGGACATCACCTTGTTTTACAAACACTGTTGGGCCGGGGATGGTTGCTTCATTTGGATATGTTGGAGTTGAGCCATCGCTACTTGTGTGGCTGAGCATTTTATAACCATGCTGACCATTAGGTAGTGTTTCGGCAGATAAGTGAATATTATGCGTAGCTGCCAGTACAATACTGGAAATCCATAACAAGACATTAAACAGCGTGAATCCCATTATAATTTTTATATGCGATCTAGGAACACCAGGTTTCATTTTTATCCTTTTTTGAGATATGTACAGTTTAGGGATTAACGTTTAAGCTACCGATCATGTTTTGCGCTTTACCTGCAAAAGTTGTATCCATATAGCTTGAGTTTGATCCAGCCTGAATAACCACCACGTGCTTCTCAAGTGGTCCTATCGCTTTTTCCTCAATAATATTGGGAGTGCCTGGTTCAGGCCAGCTATAACCGGGTAATTTGAACTGATGCAAGTTAGTACCTAGTGCAATTAAATGAAGCCTAATATTGCTTCCTGATTGTGCAGAAAGTGTTGGATTAGTCCATATTGGAATCTGTTGGCCCGTCTGTCTGTTAATTTCAGTCCCAACAAAAGTATCGTCCAATATGTACAAGATATAATCTTTCTCAATGCTGGAAAGTGATATCGCTTGACTGCTGCCACCTTGATTAATAGCTGCGATATTTGATGCTGGATTCACAATAAGTGCACCGAACAAGCCTTTATCTTCAGCCCCGTTATGGGTATTCATATTATGGTCGTGGTATGGCCAGGTGCCCGCAGTGCCCGGCGCAGCATTCCAGCGATAGGTGTATGATTGAACAAGCGTGGCACCTTCATCTTGAACTAAATTGATGTATTTGAGCGTACCGTCACTTATAATATCGTAATGTACGCCATGTACGTGAAGACTGACATTTTCATGCAACTCAATGCGTTCTGGATTTGGAATTTGGTTATATAGCGTAATATCAGCGACATCACCTTCATCCATAATGATAGTCGGACCGGGAATTATGGCCGCTGCACTGTAACGGGATGTAATGTCAGTTGTAAGACCGTTTCTATCCGTAACCTCGTGTCGTACCATTCTGTATGCAAGATATTCGTAGTCTGGATGAGGCTTGTCGGCAAACATTTCGATATGATGATGATTTCCAGTTGCAGGTTGTTCTGCAACAACATCACCAGCATATGGAAAAATTGATATCAAAAATATTAGAACAGGGAGAATTATCCATTCTGCAGAGCAATGACTTGATTGATTTTTTCGTCGAACGCACAACCAATTTTTGTCACACGCAGAAAAATCCGCGCGAGATTTAAGATCCATTTCTAAATTTCCCTCAAGTAGTTATAGTTTTTTTGTCATTATCTTATTTAAGTTGCATATGCCTATAATTCACAGCGGGGACGATTTTACTTTATATATCAGTAGATCTCTGAATTGTTCTGTAAATTGGTTGAATAGATTTCGTTAACTGTTGTTTTTTTTCCACATACTAAATAATTGGCTAATGACCTAGTACGGTAGATCATCAAAATACTTCGGGCAGATGACAATCTGGGTTCTTTCTAATAATGGAAAAAATCACTTTCCATGAGGACACAGAATTGCTTGAGGTCGCTCAATTTTGTCCAGAAAACACTTAAGCAGTGTCCTCTGGAAGTTTTTCTCCTTGATCACAGTAAAACTTTTTGGCTTGTTCAGAGGTCATATTATGTGTATATTTGATAACAGAAAAACAAAAACAACTTATTGTATGTAAATGTATTTTTATAACCTCAACCGCAAGTCTGTAAAACCAATTCACGGCAAGAAGATTGAAGATTTATCAATCAACTCGCAGCAAAAGCTCAACTAAAACTTGAAGGATAGAAACATGTTAATCAATATAAATAAAATTCAAATCTACAGCATTCGCCAATTTGCTGTGATTGTGACATTTGTCATGTCATTTGGCATATTCGGTATGCATGCACAAGCGCATACTCCTCACGATATGATCAGTGCATTTGCTGCATCACCCAATTATGCAACTGATAAAACTATGTTCGCGGTAACCGATGGCGCGTATACAGGGTGGCGC
>NZ_PXXU01000033.1 GCF_003011925.2 Nitrosomonas supralitoralis | reverse complement strand
TAGCCGATCAAATCTTCATCCATAATGTGATGAACAGCCATCGCGCTTAATGAAATTGTCTTGTTCGGCTCGAACCTGCGATGAAATATTTCTTTAATTTTATCTTCAGACAAAGAATGTACTGAGTCTGGCTCAATCCAGGCCGCCTCAATAATTTCCGGCTCATCAATCCCAGTTGTTTCAGTGTCAAAAATAATAGCCCTGGACATGATTACGCAACCTCTTTGTCATCGTTATCATCGTTTTGCTCTTCGTGCCAGTCTTTGAAGCCATTTACCCATTCAATAACAAGTTCTGCTGCAATAATTGGGCAATCTGCTTGTGTCTTACCTTCCTTGGCGGCTTCATACCCCTGCAGGTAGGCCGCATCCAGGTCTGCCTGAGTAATAACACTTTCAGGCAAGCCAATAATTTCCCCCGTTTCAGGATTAACCGCTGACGCATCACCCATGCCACCGCCATCGTTGTCGTTATATTCATGGCCAAGGTCCATGGCACGCTGATCATCCTCGCCGGCCACTTGATTTATTCCCTGGGTAAACTCACCCGCATCTGCAACAACGACTAAAACAGACTTGCTATCGCTGGCCGCTTCATATAGTCCTTCCAGATTTTGTGAGTGCACTCCGAACTTGATAACCGCTTTCACGCCGTCTTTGATCGTTATTTGATCGAGGTTCCCGGCGACTACCGTGCGGTCTCTTGAGGCTATGGTGTAAACAGCCATGCGCACGTTATCCTCAACACGGCTGCGCAGTCGGTCGATAACATCATCCTGCTTTTTCTTCGACATTTTGGGCCATACGTCAGGAAGCAACTTGATTTCCGTTACAAGAGCACCAAGCAAATCTTTGCCCACTGTATCCGCTGTCATTTGTCTGAAATCATTTGATTTTTGTGTCATATTAATTCTCCATGTTGATTCTTAAGAGTTGATCTGAGGTGGTTTACTCATCACTGGCTATTCGCTCAAGATGCTCTCGTTGTGCATCGGAAAGAAACATGCGTCTACCGAATTCTGCGTATTTGCTGCTTAAATCTGATACGAAATTTTCTTCCCAATCGTTTGCTGCATTCATACGGGCGTCTTCGAGCAAACCTTCAAACTCGTCATCTTCGTAAATGTCTTGTATTTGGCTCATGATCGACACTTCCCCATTACCTATTCCAAATTGAAACTTGCTCTTTTGGCTGGCTGACGAGGTTGCTTTTCATGATTAGCCTCGTCAATTAATTGCTGCTTGATGCGAGCCTGTTCTTCGGGTGTAGGATCTTCGCTCTTTGCTTCTGGCTCAGGTTCTTTTTCTGGTTCAGGTTCTGATTCTGATTCTTTGTCCAATATTTCGCCGGTTTCATTGTCTATATCAGCATTGATTTCTTTCTCTTGCGAATCCTTGCTGGATGTTTTTAACGCATCAATATCTACCGAATAACCCCCATATCCGTCTGGTGACGCATCTATTACCCTTGAGTCCTGCATTTCTTCCACGGATTGCAATCCCATAAGTAATTCTGGCGCGTACAGTTTTCCGAAGAAGCTGGCTGTTCGGTATCTGAGCATAACTTCGTCCATTGTTTTCCATTTGCTACCGTTTTTGCTGTACCAGCCTTCTTTCACGGCCATTTCAATGGATACCGGCGGAGATTCAATTCTTTCTCCGGTTTCCTTCTCTTTTGCCCAGGCAACACAAACCTTGTCTCTAATTTTTTCAGTCAGGATTTTTGTTTTCTTTTCCCTGCTTTCCCAATACGTAGCGTTATATTCAACGCTCTTTTCACCCAAATCTTTTATCTCAAAACGTAGCGGAGAGAACCTTCCGCAGCCATTGACGGCGGCGATAATCCATTGCGACGACCAACTCGGTCTACCCTCTACAACATAGAGATTCTGCATTACCATCAATACATCAGCCCCCATTCTTTGCGACATATTCAGAGCTACAACGCAATTGGCTAGAGCGTTAGGATTAGGCCCTTTCTTTTCGTCGTGAGCGCGATACTGAACAGGTACTAGTGTGCTAGTCATTAAAAGTTTGGCCGTTCTTTGCATTAACTCGAAAGCCTGAAGCGATCCGAATCCTGGCGTGATTTCTGGTAGCCTTAGTTCAGTGGGCTGATGGTTTTTCAAGTCTTTCAATGATGATGTTTCACTCATTTTTATTAATCTCCCTTAAATGTGCATGACTTGTAGCGTGGGCAGTATTTTTCCCCACATAACATTGATTTTGGATTTGGATAAAACCTTCCGGTGCGAAACATATCTGCAGCAAACTCGATCAATCCCGGATTGTCGTTATCACCAACCATGATTCGCTTTGCATTGCTTATGGTTCCCGTGGCTATCTCAGGCTTTCCTTTTGTTTTTAGGCCAATAATCTCAGCGTCTGCCGTGATTTGTTCTCCCGTTGTGTGTTCGTATAAAAGTTCATACGTTCCGATTTGGGCACCGTGCCCCTTTGTTACAGCAATCCCTTTCTGGACCGAGCTTGCTCCGCTTTTTAAATCAGAAATACCGATTCCATTGGATGATTTGTTGATTCTTGCCCGGTCCATGGTTCCGGTGAGCCTTATCACAATCCCGCCGCCACAATCGATATCCATTGGCTTTGTTTCCATTTCCACGGCGATAAAGTCATGCTGTGGTGAGAACTCATTGCAGTATTTTGTAAGCAGAGTTATTCCAACGTTTTCCGCTTCCTGCATGGTTATGTCGTCTTTCATTGGATCAAACTCATTCTCTGGATCGCGCAACTTATCAACCAGAACACCCGCAGCATCGTTTGCTGTTACCGTTTCACCGCTTAATTTTGCTTGATCAAACGCCGCTGAACCGGCATGTATTGCGGTACCAAGCGCAGCACGCAACCCGACAGTGTTTTTCATGTTCAACAAATGGATTCCTTCCCATCTGTAGGCACAATCAAACAATCCAGCCCATGAACTAGCGCGAACCTTTAATGATGCTTCCGACATTTGATCACCTCAATTAAGAATAAAAATCGTCACGATTAACTCTGTTAATCATTGGCGGGATGTACGTCACTAAAGAATCTGGCGCAGCAACACACCTGAGAACTAGCAACGCTTTGCGCAACATAACTATCGTTTCCAGGTTGACCGGCAAGTGCTCAGATAAATTAGGGTCCAGGTAAATTTCTTGAATCTGGAACAATTTTCCCTTGCGAGCGAATACCCAATCACGAATCAGATTTATCACTCGCTGTACCTTTTCTTTTTCGTTATCCGCGGTTGCCAGTTCGCGGAACAAGAATTCTTGGTTTCTGTATGCCGTCAGGTTTCGGACCAGTTTATTTAGCGTTTCCAGCCGATCAGATTGCTGATCTGTTTCAAGATTAAGTTCAAATGATCGATTGAATATCGAAAGTAACTCGATAGCGTGCTGCGTGTTCTTGTAGTGCTGCGTATCGCAATACTCATAGCCATCTAACTCCAACCTTAACTCTTGCATTTGTTCGACTGCAGCTATCGCCTCGGCCACAAATTTTTCGACCGGTGATTTATCTGCTTTGGTTTTGGGTTTGTCTGAATCCCATGAATTGCCACCAAAATCAGTAAAAACTTCTGGTATCTCTTCACGCATGCACCGATTGTTAGCGCTATTAACAACCCCTACAGGAGTCGCTATTTTTTTGTATATTAACCAGAGGGCACCGATTAAATTAGAAGGTCTCGCATTTAGTTGTGCGTTCATTTAGTCACCCTTTTTATTCTTACATCGCCCTGGAAGTTTTCACGCAGCAGAGCTTGCGCGTAGTTAAATGCAGCCCAATAATTAAGAAAATTCTGTCTTGGTACAAAGCTGCAACTGCCTTGAATTGTTATTCGGTATCTCATCGATTTACACCCCCGCCGCACAGAGCTACACTTTTCTTCTCTTCCAGGCACTGCTCGTAGTCAGAATTGCTTGTGTAGGCGATTGCCGCGAATATCACTGCGACTAATAGAATCGTTAATGTTTTTGCAGTCATTGCGCCATCTTGTGCTTTATAGTGTTTGTAATCCATGATCTACTCTCCTTCTAACCGGAGCTTTACGCTCCGGAGGTAAGAATTGCTTGCTAGAACAAGTTAGGTGCAAAAACGAACTGCTTAACCTTGACGCACAGTCCTGTGAATCGAATCAAGCCAGCCTGAACAGTTCCACTTTTGGTTGTGGATTCCATTGGTATCACTGATTCTTCAATTACTTGTTTTGCGTCAGTGCAGTCCTGTTCTTCTCCAAAGCCTGGAATGTTTATAGCCACATGATCCACGCCGCTTGTATTTTGATGAGCAATGCTGGCAACCCCGGCTAGGGTATAAGTCTCAACTGTGATGTTTCCTGCTGCATTTGCCGCATTCACGAAAGTAGAGGACAGAATAATCATCAGCAATAAAGTTGCTGGTTTCATTTTAAATCTCCAATGTTTTATTAAGTTTATTCATCAACTTGTTCAGATCTGGTGAGTTTTGATGAAGTTTTCTCAAGCACCTACGCTTACGATTTATGGTGTTTGATAAGATAAAACAATAGCAAATGCTGTTCATTAAGTCAATAGCAAATGCTATCTATATTGCGTAGGGTTAATCGAAATAAGAATTCAGGACAAATTCAGTGCAAAACTACTAACGAGACGGAGGTTTAAATGGATAAATCTGATGCGGTGCTAAAAAAGAAGGAAATGAAACAGGAAGAAATTGAAACGTTGAAACGAATGGCCGCGCAATGGCACAATTGGGCAGAGTGCAAGTTTAAATCAGCAAAACATTATCCTAAAGAACGCTTCGGCCGGAAATTTGTTGAGCATGGCGCAACGTGTTATAGAAATTGCGCGTGGGATCTTGAAAGAGAAATTAGGAGATTGGAGGGATATGAGGAATAGATGGGATATTTTCTCGAAGCCAATCCTTAACATATTTAAAAGTAAATGAAGATCCCTCTTTTAAAACATTATTCATGGCACTCTCTTCCATAAAGCATTATTCTTCGCAGCATCAATGAAATCATGCCCATCCCAAGTAACCGTAATTAAGTCGGCAAGGTGTATCTATTGGTCAGATGTGGAATATGCTTACGATAATTTCGAGCCAAAACAAGTCCGGCCTGGTCCATTAAATTAATATGGTATGAAATCTGGTCTGAAGAATAATCTTCAATCTCTGGGTTACCGAAAAATTCACATTCCTGTTCTATTGCACATAATAATATATTTCTAACAAGGTTAAGGTCACGTTTCATAGCTTTCATGTTAGAGTTTAATTCATAAGACTATCATATAAAAAATTAAACTCCATACAAAGTCAGTACAAAACTACTTAGGGGTTGGTTGTTGCTGGCAATAAGAAACCCGCCGAAGCGGGTTTAAATATTCCTCATTACTTTGTTTCAGATTCATCGGTCATTTTCTTTTGATCTTCTTTATTCTCATTGTCCAATGTGAAATCAACTTCTACATCTTCTTGAGAACCTTGTGTAATCGTATTATCTTCTAAATTACTATTTTCTTTCGTTTCGTTATCCATAATAATTGTCTTCCATAAATTTAAAAAAATATTGTTCATTTTTGAACTGCTCCGGAATCTGAAGAGACAGAACCATCTGAACCAGGATTTGCGTTACGTTTTTGTTGAACCAAAGGGCTAGTATTAGAGCTAGAAGATAAAGAATTGGATGTATTGTCTTCCTTATAATCACTCCATAACCAAGTGCCGACCCCTACAATAAATAATACGGCCAGAAATATATATATCCATACTCTTGGATTCTTCATTTTTTCAGATGAAATATCGCTATTATGATTGGCTCGTCTATGTATATCATTCATATCACTCTCCACTAGAATTTTAGATGTGTTTGTAAATAAAAATACTTACTTTTTGCCATCTAGTTAGTATATTTAAAAACTTAACAGTTATTTATTCTTGTGGCTCTGGCTCCCTGCTTTAGCATGCTGTTGAGATGTACCTCCACGAGTAGATGATGAGTTGTTCTCATTATCATTTCCGTCTCCTTTATTGCTTTGTCCACGAGCGGAAGTTGATGAGTGCTGATCTTTTGATTGATTCTTCCCTTGCGCTTGACCACCTTTTCTACCTGCCTCAGCAGCTTCTTCTGAATCAAATTCATGAGCAGTTCCCCTTTCATGCGCTACTTTTCCGCCTTTATGACCTGCTTCTCTCGCTTCTTCCGAATCAAACTCATGAGCAGTTCCTTTTTCATGCGCTGCTCTGCCACCTTCACTGGCTATTTCACGTTGTTTTTCCGGATCCATTGAAGCGAAGCCGCGATTAGAGGTATTGTCAGATTGATCATTTTCATTATTTTTAGAAGTTTTTGTATTCATGTGTAGATCTCCATTGATTAATTAACTGGGGAAAGTCCCAGATGGAGCATTCTAAAATTTGAAAATAAAATAATATGTGCGAACACTAACAATACAAGATAATAAAACCTAGCCGGTCTGTGTTATTGTATATACGAGCGATCAAATGGCCGCGCTGTTAGAAAGACTAGTTATATGCAACCCACCGTTATAATAAAATAATTATTCATAAATGTTAGCGAACGCACAAACTTTTATATTTATCCGAGGCATAATTAATATAGATTCGGTTTTCCCCCCCCTTAAATTACCGGATCTTCCAAGTAATACTGCACTTCACCTAAACGGCGCATTTAATTTTATTATCTGCGCCGTTTTCTTATGAAAGAAACAAATAAGCAATTGTGTGATAAATTATATAAAAAGGTACCTATCTAACTTTACTTAAACCTATTTATTCTGCGGCGAAACCTCTGGTTTAGTCCGAATAATTCCTCTTATGAAGACTGTTTTAGGGCCGGGCTTTTTTGTTGTGCGCGTTGGTCTGCACTTGATTTTAATTAACATCTAATCCCAGCATCTCTAGCTTCTTTAATTCAATAAAAGTTTTGTATTCGGATTCAGCATGTTTCATTGCTTCATCTTTAATATAGTCTCTGTAGCCAACAAACACAGGATAACCATTTAGTTCCAGAAGGATGTCTAACTGGTTATGTAATTGTTTCATAGTGAGATGTTTGCCCATAAGCGCAGAAGACTCTGCGAACAATAAAAATTGCTCAGATAATAAGTACATTCTGTATATTTCATCTTCTGTAAGATAGTTTTTCCCTGTTTGAGCTTCACTTTTTGTGGGGATTAAATTTTTTAAGCTAATCAGATCCATATTTTCTATCTCTGCATTTGCTCTATCCAAAAGTAATTGCGATGCAGTCATTTTAGTTATTGCGTGATGAAATTTATTTTGCAAAGGAATAAAAGGAACGTATTTCATCGGAAGTTGGCTCATAATCTGAGGCGGATAATTTAAAACAATCTCTAACTTGTTCGAATACATTTTTTTCTCCAGCCCGAAATTACCATATTTTGGCGGCTAATTTATTTAACTTTGCGGGGTCTTGCCTTAGCAGAGCCTCGTTTATTACATAGCCATCTCTTATGTATTGCTTGATTATTCCGGTTGCCCAGATTCTGAATTGAGTGGCTTTCTGCGAATTTACTCGATAACCCACAGAGATTATGGCGTCAAGATTGTAATGCTCTAAATTTCGATTGACTTTCCTACCGCCTTCTGTTTGAACTGTTGC
This sequence comes from Nitrosomonas supralitoralis, assembly GCF_003011925.2. GTDB lineage: Bacteria > Pseudomonadota > Gammaproteobacteria > Burkholderiales > Nitrosomonadaceae > Nitrosomonas > Nitrosomonas supralitoralis. The sequence continues at coordinate 31,189 of NZ_PXXU01000033.1, read as the reverse complement.
AATTTTTGCAACAGTTGCTTCTCTTTGTAATTCTCCAGTTTCGAATATGTTCTTTAGATGTTTTGATATTCCTGAATCATCAACATTAAAAAGCTTTGACATATTTTCCTGAGTGATCCAGACAGTGTCATCATGGAAAATAACCGGCACGCCTACATTCCCGGCATCTTCGTTGAGATACATCACTGAGTTAAGATTTTCTGAATTATTCATTATCAATATTTCAAGCAGTCACTGTTCAACATTCACCCCATTTTGCACATACAACCATCGTCTTCACACCAATACCTTAAGCTACTTACCTTTTGGCCCCTCTCTTGCTTCCTTGCTTCCTCCTGATCCAAGACTCTTGATGGTTTCAAGTGCAGCTTCTTGTTTTTCAAGTGAGGCATTCACGAATCTCTTGATCCGTTTTAATTGTTCGAAATCAAGCTTTCCATTATTAAGTCCGAGGAATTCCAATAGATCACTCTCGTCACCGAAAAAAATTTCGTTTGTCTTTGATTGTTTTCTCCAAGGATCAAAATAATATTTAGGTAGAGTTGAGTTATCCTCCATTTTTCTTGCTGCCTTAAACCCGAATGATCTACTCCCGTTTTTTAGCTGAGAAACATAAGTTGGTGAAATAGGGGTTTCTGCATCCTCTTTAGAATATTTTCTGCAAAATGGTGCAATACCACCACTGGAATCTATAAGTTCCATTAATAACCTAACTCTTTCTGCTATTTCTTCCTTTTCATCCATGGGATGAATTCTGTTCTGAGTCTTATGATAAGTAAAATCGCAAATGCTGTTGACTTGATAAACAGCATTTGCTATCGTATTTTGCATGAACCTACAGGCCTATTTATTAGAAATTGATACGAATGCTGGATTAGCCAGAAAACTTGATGTTGCTCCATCCCTTGTAAGTCAGTGGAGGAATGGAACAAGACCAGTCCCATTCGAGCGCTGCCCACAAATTGAATTAGTCACAGGTGGTTTAGTAACACGGAAAGATTTATGTCCGGATACTTGGCACAAGTTATGGCCAGAGCTTGCCCAAAAAGAACAAACCGATTCGGAAAAAGCAGCATGATTTTCCATAACAACATTATGAGTGCTGTAGTTAATAAATACCACGACCATCAGAAGGGAGATTGACCGAGTGAGTATTAATAATTTGGTGTTCAGAATAGCCAAGAAATATGGAGTCACGGCGCTTGGTGAAAGTCTTGGAATCAATACAAATACATTCAAGAATAAAGTAAATCCAAATATAGACACGCACCATGTCTATGCGCATGAACTTGATCTGATAGCAACCATCGCGGATACGGATGAAATTGCGCAGTATTTCGCTGAAGAACGCGGATTAATGTGCATCAAAAAACCCAATTACGAAGGTTTGTCCGACACGGCAATACTGAGTCTTCACCTGAAATTATCTGAAAAACAAGGGTTGTGGGCTAGATCTGTCAGTAGCGCCATTGAAAATGGCTCTATAAGTTGGGATGAATTAGAAGAGATAAAGAGCGGATACAACGAGTTTGCGGTCGCTGCGGCAGAAATAATGTGTCGTCTCGAATGCTACATGGCCGTCACTGAAGAAAAAAGATTACTTCGTTCGGTCAAGAAATGAATAAAAGAATCCACCTTCCCTACCCTGTGTGGAGCTCACGGCACAAGGCCAGCGAAGAAATCATCCTGTGTAGTCCGATGGTCTTGATTTACAACGTCTGTATAGCTGAGATTGTCGATAATGGTCTCAGTTTTTCCAGGAGCTTAACCGCTCTTGGTTTTTTTATCCTCGTGCTGGCAGCCACCAGCAAATTCGCCAGCCTGTGTGTACTCCGGGCTGGTATTTTTTTGGGGTTTAAGTATGGCAGTGACGGTTAAAAAATAGGATAAAAAATGATAGATAATTTTTTAAACAAACTTGAACTAGCTCTATCTGATGCCCTTGTGACAAGAATTCAACGGCTTAATTTAAGACATCAACTCTTAAGAATTATGAGGGCGAGGTAATGCCAAATCTCTTACTTAATGAAGGCAGTGATCTGATAAGCAATATTGTTCCTTCCTGCAATAAATGTAACTCCAAGAAAGGTGTGAAAATTGGCCAGAATCAGAACAGTTAAGCCTGAGTTCTGGACTTCAGAACAAGTCGTCGAATGCTCTCCGATAGCTCGTCTAATGTTCATAGGAATGTGGAATTTCTGCGATGACGGCGGTAATCATCCTGCTAGTTTTAAAACTTTAAAAATGGAAGTTTTCCCAGGTGATGAAATTTCATTATCACAGATTGAAGAATATGCTAAGGAACTTTTAAAGAACGATCTAATTGTTGAATACGATGGTGGAAATGGCCGCCGATATTGGCATGTAACAGGTTGGCATCACCAGAAAATAGAAAAGCCAAACAAAAAACATCCTCCATATATTCCAGGATCTATAGAAGACCATTCGACCCCGGAAGGGAAGGTAAAGGAAGGGAAGGTAAGGGAAAAGGAAGAAGTAATAACACACACTTATTATCCCTCCCAACAGAGTAGCCCCCCAACACCAGCGGCAAGCGTGTGTCTTGCCATCAAAAAAATCGGAATTATCGATTTAAATCCTTCTCATCCTGAGCTTTTGATGCTCATCGACGCGGGTGCAACGATTGATGAATTCATGCATGCAGCACGAACGGCCAAGGACAAAAGCAAAGGATTTGCCTACGTTCTCGGGATCGTGAAAGGGCAGCGCACGGAAGCGGAAAAGGCGAAAGGAAAGGTGCTGCAAGGCAAGATCCCGAACAAGGCAGACGCGTTGCTGCAGAACAATCTTGAAACAGTTAGCGATTGGAAACCACCAGAAATGAGGGCGATGAAATGACTGAAAATGACTTTGAAAAATTTCGTGAAGGATTGGCGGGAATTTATGGGTTTTACGATAAGGAAATCAATACCTTCGTACTGGATATTTGGTGGAATGCTTTAAAGATTTACGACCTGCCAGCCATCATCCAGGCGTTTAACCGCCACGTGATCAACACCGAAAGCGGGAAGTGGTTACCAAAGCCTGCAGACATCATCCGCATGCTACGCGGGTCAACCCAGGATTCGGCAATGTCAGCATGGGCGAAAGTGGATAAAGGTGTGCGTCACAAGGGAACCTATGTCGATGTGGTTTTCGATGATCCGCTGATCCACCGTGTGTTGCATGACATGGGCGGGTGGATTGCCCTAGGTCAAAAAAACGAGGATGAGTGGCCGTTCGTCGCGCGTGAATTTGAAAACCGGTACAGGGGTTTCAAAGAGCGTAGCGAATTACCTGATTATCCAAAAATATTGACTGGCATAGCCAACGCACACAATGCAGCAAAAGGCCACAAATTGCAGCCATGCGTGATGATCGGAAACGAGGATGAATGCAAGCGAGTTATCAACGGTGGAACTGATAAACCCTTGATCGGGTTCAAGCAAGTCGGAGAAGCTTCGGCAGATTTGAAGCTTGTGTTCGACGGATCAAAAGAGCCAAAAAAAGCTTAACCATGCGTCAAATAACCGTTCCAGATTGGTTAAAGAATCTACCCGGTGACTCATCACTCAACAATCGGGACATGATCAGTTTGTTCGGTTATTCGGTTAAAGCAAGCACAAATCAATTATTCAAAGATGGCTTGATACCGAAACCAAGCTGAAGTCAGAAAGGTTTGCGTGCATTAAGAAGCATCAGTGGTGTACGTAAAAGATGTAATTGAGTTTATTAACCAAAAAGGAGTTTCAAAATGAAATCAAGCATTTTTGTTTCAAGTTTAGTGTTTTTGTGTCTCTCTCTGTTTTTGTCATTTTCGGCTTTTGCAGCAGATCCTTTTTATCAGTTCACGGTAGCTAAGAACGGTCATGTTTATGCGACGGTCGAGCCTAGTAGCGCTTCTTACGAAAACCATATGTACGCTGTTATTAACGGGGTTAAGTCGGGAGTTTTTCTGAACAATCATTCGCCAGTTGGAACCGTTGTTGACTTTGGTAAATATCACAAAGGAGATCACATTCAATTCCGCATGGATGTTATGGACACAGGGGATACGTGGTGGTCAAACCCCGCAAAGAATTCCGATCATTTACAGCACATGAGAGTTGAATTTGATTTCAAAGGCTTGCACCTGCACACAGGGTTTGAGGACATTCGCGGCCTCGGTGATTCCGACTACAACGACATGGTTGGCTACTGGAAAAATGTGCACGTTTCTGCCGTGCCAGAGCCCGAAACATACCTGATGATGCTGTTCGGATTGTTAATCGTTGTGTATGCGGTTAAGTCAGGAAAGTTTAACCAGAAATCCAGCTAAGTAAAGTTTAAGCGATCAAGTTTAACTAGCGAGGTAATCATGGCATCAAAAGAGAGTGAAAGATTGGTCAGTTGGTTTGACGACGTGCTGAGAAGCGTTGCGGATCGGTTACACAAAATTGACGTTGAAAAAAAGAAATCCGAAATGGAGTTGGATAAAACAAAGCTGGAGCGAGACGAAGCAAACTTTGAGCTTAAAAAGTACAAAAATAGCATCAATCAAGAAAGACTCAAGACACGTCAGGCTAAGACAGGGCGGATTGCACCTTGCTTTGGATGATAGCAGTGTGCATATGCTTTGCTATTTATTTTACCTGGTCGAAGTTGGGTTTGTGAAAGGCGTGGGCGGGGCGTCAATCTTATGTCAGAGCAGGGTAGGGCGCCCACAGTCAAACAAGCGTGTGACTTTATCGATATTTGTCATGACCCCGAATATAAAGAACTATGCATCAAAAAGTGGGGCGAATGGTTCGGGGATAATTTAGAGATTGCTATCCGGCGCGAACTGGAAGCAAGGAAAAATACTAAGGGCAAAAAGTAATTTGAAATTTCAGTTTCCTGGCTGCTGAAAATATAAAGAGCCAGGGCAAAGAACCATAGGTACTTTGAGGATTTACTTTTTGGGTTGAATCACAAGCACTTGAAGTACCTATGGTTGTTTGATGAGTAGCCGGTACGAACCGGATCGATTGGAAAAGCTGAAAGTGGAGATAACAAGGTAGTGAGATGCAACAGAAAAAAGATAGCGCAGCCAGCATGAGCGATATTACTTCAATTACTAATTAAGAGGTATCTATGAACATCGTAACCCTATCAAGTGACCAGCTCGTAACGACCACTTTCGCTATTGCGGAAGGTACCAATAACGATCATGCGAGCGTTATTAAACTTGCACGAACTTATCTGGTTGATTTAGAAGAGTTCGGAAGGGTCGGATTTCAAATCGCACCCTTTGAAACCGCCGGTGGAGTCCAGCAGCGTGAGATTGCAGTTCTTAATGAACAACAATCTACATTATTGATGACCTATATGCGGAATAACGAGGTGGTTCGAGAGTTTAAAAAGCGTTTGGTTAAAGAGTTTTGGGCAATGTCGCAGAAAATGCGGCAGCAAGCGCAGAACCCTGCAAACCTATCGCGGCTGCAGTTACTTGAAATGGCCATGCAAGCGGAGCAAGAAAGAATGCTGCTTGAGAATAAAGTCGAAGAACTATCACCCAAAGCGGATGCACTTGATCGTATCGCAACCCATAGCAACGGCTCATTTTGTGTGCGCGATGCCGCCAAAACCCTTCAAATCCAAGAAAAGAAATTCAAACAGCTATTGTTTGCTGAAAAATGGCTATACAGACGGCCAATGGGAGCTGAATTGCTTGCTTACTCTGACAAGCTGCAGAGCGGATTGATGGAACACAAAATAACCAAGGTGGATAAAGATGATGGATCTGAGCGCATTTTTACGCAAGCGAGAATTACCGCAAAAGGTTTGGCTAAATTATCAAAGATGCTTGCTGCTAACCGGCCTGATCAGTTGTTTGCTTAGGAGGTGGCGGAAAAATGTCTGATGTTGTGGCTATTTCAGCTTCAAGAGGTGCTTATAGAGAAACTGCTGATGGCTCTCTGGAAGTGAAAATTATCATAGATCCTCGTTTTAAAGATGATTTTCATCGTATTTTTAGGGAAAAAGACATGCGGGTTGCGCTTGCACCATTGATACCAAAAGCTGCCGGCCTGGATATCCATACCACAGAGATAACAACTAAAACCCCAAACAGACTGGCTCAGGCAATGCACCTGGATGGTTACTTCCGCAACCCGAAGTTATGGACCGGCATGGAAATAGCTGAAGTTTACTCTCAGGATGACCATAAAAAGGTCGTGGAAACACTTCCATGTTGCGGTACCAAATTCGCAAAACATATTAACTGTGATGGCGATGTGGTGGGACACCACGTCAAAACATCATCCAATTCAGGTGTAGGAATCAAGCCGCTGCACTGGTACCTGGTGCCATTGTGCCATAACCATCATATGGCATGGGCTCACGGTTCACACGCTGGATCGGCAACCCATGAAGATCGGCATGAAGTCCTTTTGCCGCACGCGGTAGCTCTTACAGCCAATCAAATGAAGGTGTACGCGAAGAAATTGATAGGAATCAGCAGCCTTTCCGAGATAACAATCGATTTGCTTAATACATTTGAAGAAGAAATCTTTGGTGAGGTAGTGAATAAGTATGAGTGAAATTCAATTTGTGATACCAGGTCAACCGGTGGCAAAGGGCAGACCAAAAGCGGCAAGGCGCGGTAAATTTATCACGATGTATACACCGGCTAAAACAGTTTCGTATGAAGGGCTGGTGGCGCACGCTGCAAGCGTTGCAATGGCTGGAAGATCATTAATACAGGGCGCTGTATCGGTTGAATTAGACATTAGATTGCAAATACCCGAATCATGGTCAAGGAAAAAGCAGAAATTAGCCATTGATGGATTGATCGCGGCAACCAAAAGAAGCGACATTGACAATATCACAAAAGGAATATTTGACGGTATGAATGGCGTTGTCTGGCGCGATGATGGGCAGGTTGTTGAAGCAAAGCAAAAGAAGCGCTACGCAGAAACCCCCGGCGTTGTCGTGATAGTTCGTGAACTTGATTTGGAGAACGCTTAACAATGGATGATGTAGATAATGCTAATGAGTTCTTTCATGAAGCTCACAGTAAGAACATAGCGAATATTAGAACCCAGGCAGCAAACATACCCGCTGGCATATCCGGTGAGTGTTATCAATGCGGCGAGGAGTCAAAGAGGTTAATAATAGGCGCGTGTGCACCTTGCAGGGATAAATACAACCTCATTTAATCACGTGGAGTGATCGTTCTATGGCTAGAGTCGTCAAGTATATTCCCAAAACAGAAGATCGAATCCGTCTCGTGAAAATATTAGGTAAACGTTTGCGTGAAGCGCGTGAAATTCACGGTCTGAGCCAGAGTCAGGCTGCAATGCGCCTTGGATACGCCAATTCTTCAAAGCTGGCAAAGATTGAAGCCGGATCGGATACCAATTCAATCCCGCTATGGCTGATTATCCGTGCAGCGAGGCTCTATCACGTTTCAATCGATTTTCTATTTGGCGAATCGAGCGATTGGGAAATGAGCGCCCAGGCTGTAACTGAAAGAGATACCCAAAAATGGCTATTTGAAGCATGGGAACAAGCCAGGCGCGAAGATATGGATAAGGTCAGGCGACTGCAGGACAGAATCGATGCTGTGACCTCATTCATGAAGAACTTCTTTGAGTCTGCGGTTGACCTGGAAATAGCAATGGAAAAATTCATTGAGCTCAATCCACAATTCAATGATATGAAGGGCAGCAATTCGCTTCTTACCAAAGCGGATAGGATCGCTGAATTGACCAAGAAATCACGCACCAAGCTGGAAATATACGCAGAACTAGCCAATGGTATCAATCGATTCAAGATAGACCCCAATCCACAACCACGGCTCTTTACGGATTAACCCATGGCAGCCAAACCGAAACTAACCCAGGAAGAGTGGGATGCGGTGAGAACTGCCTGGGAATTTGACCCCAGGGAAGGTTACTCATGGTTGGTTACTGAATTGAACCTGCCGGTATCAAGACCCGCTATAGGTAAGGTTGCGGCGCGGGAAGGGTGGAAAAAATCCAAGGTTACGCAAAAGAGCGAAACCATCAAAGAATCTGCCGCAGAGAAACCATCGAAACCTAAGCTACAAAAGGCTCAGAGCAAGAAAAGCGCCGCCAAGGTTACGAAGGTTACGCAAAATTACAGCGAAACCTTGAGCAAAACCATCAGCGAAACCATGGAGAAACCATCGAAAAAGAAGGGGGGGCAACCTTCTCTTTATAGGGAGGAGTATGCAAAACAAGTACATAGATTGTCACTGTTGGGTACCACAGACGAAGAGATAGCAATTTATTTCGACGTGGCAGAGCAGACAATTAACAACTGGAAAAAAGAGCATCCTGAGTTTTTGGAGTCCATGAATAGAGGCAAGCTAGAGTCTGATTCAAGGATTGCAAAAGCCACCTACAAATCGGCACTGGGAAAGCACTATGTCGAGGAAGAAAAAGTGGTGGGTAATGAGGTTGTTATGACTAAGAGACAAATCCCCCCGGACGTTTCTGCGCAGCGCATGTGGCTGTTTAATAGAAGGCCGAAGCAGTGGAAGAACAAGATCGAACTTAAAGAGGAAATCAACTTAAACGTATTCCCGCCCAAAGAAGAATTGGACGCCATCTACGCCAAAGCGCTTGAGGATGCCAGGAAGGTAAACGAGACGCTTCTTGGACGGCGTGAGCGGCTTGGAGTTGTTATCGATAATGAAACCGGCCTGATTGATGATGACCTATGAATAAGCGAGTATTGCTGCCCGAAGATCCGCGATGGTTGCCATTTTGCGAACGCTACTCTGGAAATATTGAGCGTTTCGCTATTGAAGTAGTCGGAATAACGCCATCATATCAGCAGATGGAACTATTCGGCAGCGTTTCCCCTTCCAGGTCACGCACTTCCGTGGCTTCTGGTCACGGCACAGGCAAGACAGCCGGGATCGCTGTTATCGTTTTATGGCATCAATTATGCTACCCAATGTCGGTCACATTGCTGACTGCAAACGATATGGACCAGCTAAAAGCTACCGCATGGAAAGAAATAGGCATATCTCACGAACGTATCCGGCGTGGAAGGCATGGATGGATTGCAGAACACCTTGAAATATTGGCTGATGCCTCGTGCCGGATAAAAGGATTTGAAGCTATCTGGTTCACTGAAAGCAAGACAGCCAACGAAAAAACCGCAAACAAAATGGCCGGCCGACACGGTGAATGGTTGCTTGTGATTGGTGATGAGGCGTCAACGCTTCCAGATGCGGTTCTGACCACATTATCGGGGGCTCTAACCGAGCAGCATAACCGAATGTTGCTAACCAGCCAGTTTACGCGCAATGCCGGTTTCTTTTATAGAACACAGAATGACCTATCGATTGAGAATGGTGGTGAGTGGACTAATTTAAGGTTTAGTTCGTTCGATTCTCCATTTGTGAGTGATTCTTCGCTCAAAGAACTGTGGGATCAGTACGACGATGACGAGAGAAACGTTCGCCTGTTAGGTATTTCACCGCAAGATTCATCAAAGCACATGATGAACAGGAAAGTGGCTGAGGCTATGTACCGGCGCGGTCGAATAATCAAAGACAATGAGAACTATGGCTGGTTGGTATTGGCTGATATAGCGTCAGGTGAAGGTTTGCGCGATAAATCAGCGTGCGTTTTGGCGCGTGTAATCGGTTATGGTGACATGGGCCCGGATGCGCGCCGGGTGGAAGTCGTCAAAGTGCCCCTATTAACCAATAAAATCCGCTCAAACACGTTCGCTGGTTACGTTTCAGACAACGGAGCCGATCTGTCAAACGTTACGTACGTAATTGATTCGGGTGGGCTCGGTATTAACGTATGCCAAGACCTTGAGGACATGAATAAGGTTGTGCACCGCGTGAATTGGGGCAATCCATGCTTCAAGAATATAAATAAGGATAGATATCTCAATCTACGGGCCCAGGCTATGCACCAGGCAGCCAGAGCAGCGAAGGACGGACGGCTATCGATTTTGACCGGCGATTATCGTAATCAGATGTTGGATCAATCCGCACGAATACCCAAAACCTTCACTGATAAGGGTCGTATCCGAGTGCCACCCAAGGGCGCTACTGAATGGGACGGAATGGGCTCACCTGATCTTTGGGATGCTGTTTGCTTTGCGTTTCTTGAAGATGTGAGTTACATCGTGTCAGGCGAGGCTGGTATGGGTGGGTTGGTTAATTCTGCGGCTGATACCGCACTTAAAAAAACCGAAGAAATGTTTAGTGATGTTTGAACATGATGCGCTCGAACCAGTTGTCCCTGTCGTAGCTGGAAAAGAAAGCGTTTGAATTGTATAACTCGGGCAGTGTGCATGTGGAAAAGCGATGGATCGTTTGGCCGTTCTGGCCGCATCGATTGCTGAAACTAAAGAAATTGATAAGCTTTCCGAAATGGCTGGTATTGAAAACAATTCAGTAGTGCCTGTATCTACAACAATGTCAAATCAGCCCTTCAGGGAATCGGAAAATGATGAAAAGAATTAATCGTGATAAGGAAGGTTTTTTTAATGTAAATCTAAGCCAAAATGAAATTGTTACACTTGTATCTGGCTATATCCCGTATATTATTTTTGAAAGAGACCCTGAAATTCCTGAAGGTGAATTTTTGTGGATTAATTATGCCTCCAAAGAAGAAGACATCGTTCCACCTATTATTGACCCTTTTCCATGCCGGATTCTTTCTTATGTGTGTTTTGTTAAACCGATTCACATACTTACGCTTTCTGCTGATGAATTTAGTATTGATTTCATGGAGATGATTGAAGAATTTAAAGCAAAGGTGGAAAAAACTGACGAATATATCCGATCCACTATATCGTTACCAAAGGCAGCATTAAGTCCCTTCAATTCTCTGAAAGCCCAAGGGTCGCGCCGTTGATCGGTCCTAATGGTATATGTTTCATCATTGGTCTATTGAACCGACCGGGGATGGCCGCAAGAATGTTAAGTATGGCTGGCCAGAGTATTAGTAATTAACATCCGCACCCCTAAATGTTAGCTACTGAACAGAACTATCTTGTTTCTGCGTTTATTCTCTAACATGATGATGGAAAATGGAGAGACGTTTTGATCATCAATTAAAATAAGCTTCATAAAAATCTATTGAGGTGAAAATTATGAATTACAGTGAAAAGAAAATCTCGCGGCGTAAGATAATTAAATTCATGGCGATAGGTGCGACATTTCCGATTATGAATAGCGTAATTGGCCAAGCACAAGCAGCAAAAGCTTCCAAGGAATTAATGAAATATCGTAACGAACCAAACGGGGAAGAAAAATGTAGTAACTGTATGCAATTCATTCCAGGTAAAACAACTGACAGTGAAGGTGAGTGCAAAGTTGTGGAAGGCAGTATTAGTCCTAATGGCTGGTGCACTGCATATGCCAAAAAAACATAAATTAATCACTCCACTTTGTGGCCCTAATAAAACAGCATTTTAGTGTTTTAATATTTGATGTAAAGATTTATACTTATTTTGTCTCACTTTGTTTGATTGCTAGAAATAAACTTTTAATTAATTGTTGCTATATTAGGGGTGAATCCTATGAAAACAGATAAACAAGTAGGGACAGCGTGCTATTCATTATTCAATCATCTCCAAAATATCGCTGATATGCATATTCCCGAGATTGATTATGAAACGGCTTTCGAAATTCCTGAGACTTCTTTTCAATTACATACTATTGCATTTTTGCATAACTTACGTTTAGCTGCACTTGAAAACAATTTTGCCAATCTTTTGACGAGTTGTTATTGCGAATCTGAAGACTTTGAACAGTTTCAACGTTTAACTCCATTCTTGGATTCTAAAAGTCATTTATTGTGTTTCCAAACCTTGCAACCCTTTCATCAAGTAGACGAGGATACAGTTCTTGATTTTTTCATGCAATTTGCTGTCGATTTCTCAAAAAATATTGAGTTAGATAAATTTATTCAATTTAAAATTTTTCCTTTCATGTACAGTTTTAAAATACACAAAGAAGAGACAGTTCATTTATTTCCAGAGCATCCGCGAACAGCAAGCCATTTACTGCATTAACTTAAAACCTTCTCACTCTCAAGGGGTCGCGCCGTCGACCGGCGCGAAGGGTATGACCCCTTAGAGAGCATGCTGCCGGATTCCTAATAAGATTGGTTTAATAATTACTTCTCATTTTACTAAGCAAAAGATTTTTACCCATCCACAATTGCATGCTAGTGCAAACATCATTGACGTAGTAGTATTAATACCCTACTAATATAATGGATTTAAGGAAATATTATGAAATCGAAACTCGGAATTTTAGTATTAGTTATTTTTGGCTTATTAGTTTCCAGTATGCAAATGAATGCTTTCTCAATGGATATGGGACAAGCTGTTCAGAACGCTAAGACCAGTGCCGATCATGAAGCCTTAGCTAAATATTTTGAGGATAATGCGAAGGAAATGCAATCGAAGCTCCAGGACCATCAGAAAATGTATGAACAATATCAATCAGAGAGCCAGCACTATGGCAGACAAGGAGTAGATATGGAAACTATGTGCCGAGGTTTGATACGTACATATGAACAAGCTGTAAAAGAGAATATGGAAATGGCAGCGTCTCATCGAAAAATGGCTGCAGAAGTAAAATAACATTTGTTCGGTTTCTAGAAATCTATAAGATTCTTTAATTTAATTTTCTAGGAATTGAAAGAAATTAACATATCCTAGCAGAGGAGCGATACACCACTAGCAGCCCCGACTCCTGTAACTCAGACTGACTCATTTGCAGTTGCCCAGCACAAATTAATCGTTCTAATTAGTATTTATTTGTCGTGGTCGACTGTTCACAAATCGACACTTGCGTATCCAGAAAACAAATTGAAACTGTTATGGTCATCAAGCGCAACGTTTGAATATTTTTCCAGATACCTGTAATGCGACTATTAATTATGGTTGGATTGTTACTAATAAGCTTTGAATGAAATTGAAAATTTGGTTAGACTTCGATCATATTCTAATGAAATATTAATTCAGCAAGGTAGAATTCATTTCCTATTCGCCGAATTATAATTATTACTAACTTGTTCTAAAAGATTGAATGAAACCCAAAATACACGATTTTATTAAGATTGCAAAAAGCTTAAAGTTAGAAGCTTGGTTGTATTTCTTTATTTATAGAGGATTCAGACTAATCAGTAAAAAATATGGAGTACGCATTTCAACAAACAACTATGGTTATTACCCGACAGAATTAGAATCTGATGATATGTATCAGCTCCAACTGTATGATGAATATGTCAATCTTTTACACAGTGAAAATAGTGAACAAGTTTTAGAAATTGGTAGCGGTGCGGGTGGGGGACTCATGCACATGCAATCACGTTTACCTAAATCTAATTTCACAGGTTTAGATAGATGTAAAGAAGCATTAAAAACTTGTAAATATTTTTTTGGTGAGCAACAAAACAGCATCAAACTATATAACAATATCAAAGATATTTATGCCGATGGTAGAAAATTTAATGCTGTAATGAGTGTAGAAACAGGTATATACAAAAATCCTCATATTTTTGAAGATGTTCATAATTTACTAAGTGATAAAGGAATTTTTATCTATTACGATAATGTCAACTTTGGTAAGTTAGACAGAATCGTTAAAACTATTGAATCCCGTGGTTTTAAAATAGATGTTATGAGAGACATTACTGAAAACGTATTTAAGGCATGCGAACATGACACACCAAGGCGCGTGGAGATTGTAAAAAAATATCTTCCAAAATTATTAAGACCATTTAATAACGAGATACTCCGGTATATGTGCGTAAAAGACACATCGCGTTATAACAATTATAGAATAGGTAAGAAAAGGGCATTTTTGCTTAAAGCAAGTAAAGTTAGCAATCATTTAAATAAAGTTTTCTGATTATTATGAGTTTTCGATTCTCTATAAAAATTTATTTTATTGGCTCAGATGACAAAACGAACCCTTAAATTTTTCCGTTTCCATCAAATTAATTCCTCTAACATTCTTAATATCGTACCTATTGAAGGGTAAAAGCTATTTTATATGAATCTTGAGAAAGTGGTTTTTGGTTTCTTTATTGTACTGGCGTTGACGCTTAATTTCGGATTTGTCATTGGGGACATTGACAATCCTGCGCATCATCATCCTTATGAATTATATGCCGCTATTATCGTCAATCTCATTGCAACGGTATTAAAGTTTGGAGATCGCACCCAGATAGGAGCTGTTCACCTATCTACAAGCTTGGTCGCTGATTTACAACTTATTATGGCAGCAATTCTTTATGCCGCGGTAGGTGATACGCCTGCCGAACTTATTATGATTAATCATGTTGTTTCATTAGCAGGTGGAGCTTTGCTGGCAAATATTGTCTCAGTCATTCTTTTAATAGCTGAGACGCTTAGCCTTCGACGTTAAATAGTCAATCTTATAATTAATCCAAAATTAACTATGAATCCGAAGAGATTCAAATTTGAATAATATCGTTTTCCTCATTCTGCGGCGCATTCGCGCTCCTCTTATCGCAGTAATTATCAGCTTCGGTATAGCTGTTCTTGGATTGACGCTGATGCCAGGTATTGAGGTCGAGGGAGAAATTTTCTATCTGTCGCTGTTCCAGGCGTTCTATATCATTAGCTACACAGCTACTACTATTGGTTTTGGGGAAGTGCCGCATGAATTCAGTACAACCCAACGTCTTTGGATGACATTCTCCATCTATCTGACAGTTATTTCGTGGTTCTACGCTATTGGTAATATCATCGCACTGTTTCAGGATGTTAGCTTAAATATTGCTATTACTACATCTAGATTCACTAAAACTGTTAAACGCCTACGTGACCCTTTCTATATTATTTGCGGATATGGTGAGACTGGTAGTTTGTTAGTTAATTCACTTGATCGCATGCATATACGAGTTGTCGTGATTGAAATCCTGCAAGATCGAATAAACGATCTTGAGCTGGAAGATTATCAGTATGATATTCCCGCATTATGTGCTGATGCGCAACTGTCCGACGTTTTGATTAAAGCTGGGATAAGGCATTCAATGTGTGCAGGGATCGCAGCACTGACTAATAATGATCATGCAAATCTTGCGGTGGCTATTGCAGCTAAGATAATAAGCCCATCTTTGATGGTTCTGGGTCGGGCTGAGAATGCTGATACAGCAGCCAATATGGAATCTTTTAAGACAGATCATATTATCAATCCATACACATTATTCGGGGATCATTTGGCAATGCAAGTACATGCGCTCGGCATTTATCTGCTTCATGAATGGCTCACGGGTATCCCAGGACAAAGTCTCCTTTCCCCAGACTGTCCGCCTATTGGCAAATGGGTAGTATGTGGTTATGGGCGTTTTGGCAAGTCAGTCGTAAATAGTCTGCAACGCGAAGATTTCACTATCACTATTATTGAGGCCAATCCGGAATTAACAGGATGTGAAGAGTGTATTATTGGGAACGGTACCGAGTCTAAAACTTTAGAAGAAGCTGACATCAAAAATGCTCTTGGTATTGTCGCTGGAACAGATAATGATGTAAATAATCTTTCTATCGTTATAACTGCGCGAGAAATGAATCCAGAATTATTTGTAGTCATTCGCAAGAACAAACGCTATAACGATATTTTATTTGACCACTATAAAGCTAACATTACGATGCAACCCAGTAACATTATTGCACATGAATGTTTGGCGCATATGATATCTCCGTTACTTGCAGGTTTTCTATCTCTAGTACGTATCCAAACTAATGTATGGGCTAATCAGTTAATAAGCCGATTAGTGGACACTATTGGAGAACAAGTGCCTGAGACCTGGACGATCATAATTGATGATTTTCAGGCTCCCGCGGTAATTACTTTATTGTCTCAGGGAGTAACTGTGACACTTGATAATCTGGCGCGCGACCCTAGCAACCGCGACACTAAACTGGAGCTCATACCTTTAATGTTGATACGTGATGGTATTCCATTGTTGCTTCCTGCTTGTGACTTTCATATTAAAAATCATGATCAAATATTATTCTGTGGTCGGATGAATGCAAGAAAAACATTTTCTATTGTGTTGGGCAATTATAATGTCTTGAGTTATATAATTAGCGGAGAAGTAATAGCGGATGGCCTGGTATGGCGTTGGCTGAATAAGAAGTTTAGGAGAAAGGCAGGCACGCTTCCGTAATTATTCGAGTAATCTGTAAATCCTATTCTTTTGCAAGTTTACTTACTCGGAAAATAAAATCTTGTATCTCCCCCTCCCACACACTGTTTTAGTCTATTATTATCCAATTCAACAGTTAATTGTTAGAAATATAACTTTATTGATGTCAATGTGGACCATGGATATTGCTTGAAAAATTAATAGTGCAGTATAGCAAAACCGGAATTAGGCGCTATAACCACCGGTCACAATATGAGCAATACGCCGATCTTTTACATCCTGCCCCACTTCCTGTTTCGCTACCGCATTGGTGGAATCTTTTTTACCATTGATACTTCCCATTGGCGTAACAATTGGCGGTGCATCCGGTATCGAAGGCATGGATGATGATATTGATGGAATGCCTGGCGCCGGTGCAAAAACCGTCTTGGCCGGATCAAAACTCACTGGTGAAGCTATCGGATTACCGGTATCTGGTATGGATGCACCTACCACCGAAGCATAGCGTTTATCCAGGGCGATTCTGTTTGCATCAATGTACTCAGCGGCGGTTGCACTATTTCTCCCATAGTTATTATCAATGCCGAATTGAGTGCTTTGGGATAAGTCACGCTTTGAAAGTCCCTTTTCAGCCCCTTGAATCACTTCCTTGGCTGCAGCCGGTCCTAGTTGGTGCATCATGTAGATGTTTTCTGGCGTGATCGGCAATCCCTGCTTCTTAAGCATGTTCATGTTTTCCACCGCCAGTTTCATGCCACCCTCGATGTTCTGATCAACATCAAAGCGATTCTTAATGCCTACGCCAGTAGCGGTTCTCCCTGTGAACTGAAACAATCCAATGGCGCCGGTCTCGCTGATAGCATTGGGATTGCCTCCGCTTTCCATAGCCGCTATTTTTTGCATCATAACGGGGTCAAGCCCATGTTTCTTTGCTTGAGCGGCGATCTTGGCCTGAATCTCCGCTGGCATTCCACCCGGCAAGTTTGCCGAAGTATTGGCCGCACTGGTTTTCAGTGCGCGTATTCTCTGCGCTTCCGTATCAGTGTAGGTTCCATCGCTGGCCAGTTTATCGCCACCCCTTATACCGTTAAATGTCGCCCTATGCCGGTATCCTTTAGGCATAACCGTTTCGAGAGCAGAGCCTACACCAGCTTCTGCAGTATCGTATGCGCGGCTAATTGCCGATGAAACTCTACCTTTTACTGCTTGGTATCCACTTTTAACTGCATCAGCAGCCGGTTTTAACGCCTTATTGATATCAATGCCCAGTTTATCTTTAACGAATCCGGTAAACGTGGACCAGGCTGACTCTATCTTATTGCTGACGCCCTCAATGAATGAAGTTAATTTTTCGCTAATAAAGTCGAGTGGGCGGCGCATCGTCTCCATTGTTTTGTCATGAGCGGCTGAAAGTTGATTTTTGAACTTCTCGCTCATATACATCCCGATCACGCCCGCAGCCAGTATAGCCAGAGGCAAAACATACCTCATTAACCAACTGCTGCCACCGCTATCGGATCCACCTGATGATTCGGTCGTCTCTTCAATGTTTTTCAGGCTTTTATTGGCCGCTTTATTGAATAACGTTTCATCTTTACGGAATAGCCTTAACTCACCAAAAATGCGGCGAAACCAACGGTCTTTGCGCTTCTCATCGATACTGTTGCCGATTGATAGCATTTCATACCCGCGTGATAACGGCTGAGAAACCTCATTGAATGCCTTGATGGTAGGGTCGGTATCCTCCATGCCTCCACCAATATTCCCAATTGCATCAACTATTTTGTTGGCCGCAGAACTCAGAGCTCTACCGCCTTCCTCATTGGCGTAAGCAGAACTCTCAAAGCTATCATCCGTGCCACCTCGATTCCCGGTGCCGTTTTTTCTTTCAAATCGCCCGGTCGTGGTATTTCTGTTTGCTGGCGCGGAGCCTTTAGCCGCAACACTCTCACCATTCGCAGCTGCGGTTTTGGCGTTCCGTTCGCTTCGAGTAATGGCCTTTCGTTCAAGGGGACTAGCTAGTTGCGAAAATTTACGCTCCCCCAAGTCCTCTCGGAGTGGCTTGGTTATTGGACTGCCTGCCGATGATTTGGCGGCACCCCTGGCTAGTGGTGTAGCTACTTGCGGTCTGGCCGGTGCATCCGGGACTGGTTTTTTAATCCGAACTATCGGTGCCGCTGAGTCGCCCTTGCTGCTACCGGTCAGAACCGCACGGATTGCACGCAAATCTTCCCTGATTTCATTCCAGAGCCCGAAGGTTTTATCAAGATCAACGGATTCCCCAATCAAAAAACCATGATTGTCATGTTTAATCGCCATCTTCAAATTCCTATGCTTTTATGAACGTGTCTATTTGAGAGAATGTCATTTGCACCTCTGCCATAGCATCTTCGCGCCTGGACAGGCTGATTTCAAGATTAGACGGCCTGAACCATCCGATGCTTTCATACGCTCCATACAGCGTGCTTTCTCGGGTAACAAATGAATGAATAATGTTGAACTTGATAGCGTACATTGAAGGTAACCCAACGGTACCATCCTGCGCTACGGCGCTGCTGTGGTGAAGTTCGTACCACTTCTTTATGGTGCCAAACTGATCATCCATGGTGGAAATACGCATTTCAACGGGATCGCTGGTGCGTACTGAATCGATAGTCGAGCCGCCCGTTCTATGTTTATCACTGCCCACGATATACGGCGCGTACTCAATTTCTGTTGCGAACATGTTTAGCCAGGGTGATACCCAGTCACCCATTAATCGGCTGGATGCCTCAATCAGGAATAAGTTTTTTTTGGATAGTCTGGTTGATTGCATTGTCTCAAAGATTCTTAGCGCTTCTGTTGGAGTAATGCCTCCAAATAAAGGTGATGGACGACTCCAATACATTGCCTGGGAAGCTGCAGCACTCATACCCGGTAGAAGTTTATTGAGTAACCCGGAATCGAGTATGCGCAAACCAGCAGCGTTTACATCGCCGCGCATGATATCGCCCACTACACCGGCGCCAACGTTCAATCCGCGTCTTGCCGTGATAGGAACGTGCTTGTTGATCTGGTTAATAACGACATTCCGACCGGTAGCGGCGCCAATACTGCCGATTGCTTTGGCTAGTTCGCCATTGCCCATCATGCTTGCGGCTCTTTGGCCGATGCTATTGGTAATGGAACTGGCGCTGCCAATTACTGAGCCGGTTAATCCACCTCTTGAGAGGGATTGCGCTACATTGTTATATAAACTCATGCCTGCTCACTATTGGTTATTTTCGCCGCTAAAGTTGCCTTTGTTGCCACCAAATCCGCCGCCAAAGTCGCCGCCTTCGCCTTCCGGATCATTTTTCACTTTAACGATGGTTGCAAACAATTTAGCTTGATCGTCATCCAGCATCATGTTTTTGGTCAGGAATTCAGCCATTATTTCTTCGGTAGCGCCCATGTCCTTCATCATTTGAATCGATTGAGCCAATAGCAAGCCGGAATTCATTGAGTCTGCTTTGGTACGCTGTTTTTCTGCTTCAAGTGCAGAGATTGAGCCAAAGAAATTAATGCTCCACGGACGATCTCTTTCATTGAATACAATGCCGTAGCGCTTCATGGTGTGGATATCGATAATCTGGTTGAACATGTCAGCCAGTGATGAGCGGATCATCCGGGCGTTTTCAGCGGCTTGTGCGGATGTTCTAAAAAAGCCACCTTCACCCAGTCCACCCGCCAGTTGATCGGCAAACCCAAGCATCGACAGATCAACACCGATGGCGCCGGACAGCAAGCGTGCATGAATCATCACGTCGTCGATTATGATGCTTTGCATGGTTGATTTATCCGCGCTGGATATGGAAACCAGTTGCTTGTCAGCGTACATCGGAAGGATTGAAGTTACCGTTTCCGGTATCGATCTGCCGTTCTCTATAGCTTCGGCAACGATTCCTTTAATATCCTTGTACATCGAAACAACTGACGCCATAAACCGGTCTTGTTGCTCTTTGGTCATGTTCTGCATCTGCAGCCCTACAATTCTGTGATCGAGCGATGCCTTCCATCGTTGACTGACCATGCCAAGTAACGTTGAATTGAAGTTGTTATACGCCTCTTCCGCGTTATACAAGAGCGAACCACCGGCCATGCTTGGCATGAGGGGTAATTCGTTAAGATCATCCTCGGTAATGGCAATCCTGAGCGATTTCTCAACCACTCCATACTGAGGTGTCCATTGTGTGCGCGACATTTTTAATCGAGCCATTTGCGATACATCCAACCGCTCAAAATTGCGTCTGCCCGTAAAAACAGCATAACCAACCGTGCGATTGCCACGTTCGAACGGCTGCACCATTGGCGGTCTGACCATTTCATCGGTGCTGACATCAATCACGCCCCGGTTATCCGTGTAAACGCGGCCATAGGCATCACCAAATACCGCACCTATATACGCGGTCTGAAATGCAATTCTGTTGAATATGGGTTGTAAGTCTTCGGCTGTCTCTTCGACTATCCGGATCAGTCTTTTATCCTTGCTGGCAGCAGGTGTCGTCTCCATAAATACAATATCGCCGTTTGTCTCATGCCCACCCAGTGCTGACGTGACAAGCAGCTTCAATGCCGATGATACGACTGCATCAGACTCCATTTCACTCCACTTGTTGTAGATTTGCTGTCTCGACCTGGCTGATTTTTTGCCAGATCCAAGCAAGGATGCGATCGTCGTAATGCCTGATCCATAAAGGAAAGTATCTGCAGGTTGGATTTCCTGAGCGGGGCTTAAATATTCGGATTTCCAGCGCTTTCGCTGTATTCCAAGGCTTGCGAGTAAACCGGGCTTTTTGGTTAGTTTATTGTTTGAGGTAGGCATAGGTCACACGATGGCAAATGATGCGCAGATATTAGGGTGTGTTACGTCATGAAATACCTCGCATTTTCCGCAGAAAGAGCGCTTATACGGAAAAACACAGCTAGTTTGCTGACACATAGGCGGCATTATTGAAGAAATTCACCGAATGGAGTCAGCTATGCCAACTACTACACCCATGATCCGATATTCACTTAAAGAACGAGGCCGCAAATACACCGGTCAGGCTCGTAACTTCAATATCCAGAGGATTTTTGATAACGTTAATGGCGATGCGTGCCAGGAAACAGTTAATTCCAGAGGTATGATTGGTTACTACGGTCACTTCCCAAGAATCCGGTTCGGAATGAACCCGGCTGAAGGCGGTTTAGATGGCGGCAAGTACGTTCCAGTGCAACCGGCATTCGTAACCACGCACCTCAAGGTAACAATGGACGGCATTGTAGAGCATCAGGCTGAATTCCTGGATACCGCAGCAGGGCAAGTCGCAGAGAAACTATTTTTTCAGAAAGTGGGAGGGTTCTCATCTGCAATCGATGAAAAAAGACCGCAATTCTATGGCTTCGATTACGTTCTGCAACCTAATTACCTGAATAACTCGTTCCGAGGTGTTGCGCTTGACGATGCTTTGAGCGGCAATACTGGTGAGCTCACATACGATGATGTGTACGCCGCTGAACAGGAAGAACATGCGCGCTCAATGATTGTGCTGCTGGATAGCATTAATTCAGAACGCGAAGCTACTAGTGCGATTATTGAAAGACTGCAAGCTGAGAATGAGCAATTCCTGTCGCTGTTGGCAGGCAAAGGAATCGACGCAAACTCTATTCTCGATGCCGCGACAATAACACCGTTAGTAGTGACTACAAACCCTGTCAACATGATGCAAAAGGACCGTGATTATTTTCACTCGGTAGAGAAATTGCCAGCGTTTGAAAAGCCGGTCGAGAAAGAAACCAAGGAGCATGAAGTTAACCCCACATTTGGGCGGTTGATTAACAAGTTCATGAGGTAATCGGGGTATGTTTCAGCCGGTCAAAAAGGCTTTTGGCGAGTATATGGGCAGATATTATGACGGGATCGTGCCCACTACCAAGTCTCTGAATGAGTATATAGCTCGCGGATTACCAAAAAGTGTCGTATGGGCGCCATCGCGCATGGTCGATGTTATTGAAGATATGCTGGCTGCCTGGCAGAGAGAGGACGTAGATAACACGCCAACTAACCCGGTAGATATGCCGGTCACTATTATTGCAGTGGCCGAAGATTATGTGCCCTCCGGACGAGATTACACTAGGCAGATATCGGAGGAAGTGCTTTTCACGTTTCCGGATGATGCCAAGGAGCGCATGTTTAAACTTCAGGCGATTGCCGGTGATATCCGTGCGCAGATAGTATTTGCCGCACATGATGAGCCCACAGCCAAATCACTCGCTTCACAATTCCTTTTATACATTGATTCCGCACCTAACCGCAGATTTGATGCGAAATACACCTTTGCCGGATTCATTGATATGTGGCCAGTGCAGATTGAATCCGCCGATTCTCCTGCTATGGCCATAAAAACGGAAGCAAAGAATCTTACGATCCTGGCTGTTGATCTCACTCTAAAAGCATCCACGCCTCTATTCAAAGCGCCTGCAGACAACGAACCCAATGACGGCAAAGGAACCCCAGGAGATCCCCTCGATCCTTCCGGGTACCCAGTCGTTGATCAGGTGGATTTTGATGCCAAACCGATTAATAAACAAACCACGGTAACTTAATTATGGATGACTCAACGATGAATATCATTTACGAAATTGACATTGACTTGATTAAGCAGGTCGCTACTTATTACCTGCTTGCAGGTTTGGTTTTCTTGTTTGCTGTCTTGCATTTTGGCTTCAAAAACCCGGATGAGAAGACAGATATTGCCAGCAATCTAGGTGTTGTGGTCATGACAGTGATTGCATTTTGGCCATATAACCTCATTTGCCTGGTGTTTTCGTGGCCGGTTTGGACAATGCCGGTTGGTGAGCTCTTCCGGAAGCATAGATGATTCAGCAAATACAGGCTACGTTCGCAGGATATGGCGGTCGAGCCTGTACGTTATTTTCTGCCTTATACAAAGATACGAACATCCTTGTTATTGGTGCGGAAGCTGAATACAGAACAGAGCGGCGCGATGGTTGCGTGGTTGTTACCAACGACCCCGATATACCGCGCGATAGTCTATTCGAGGATCTTGATCTCAAACAGGCGATATCAGCTTTCTACTCTTTAAAGTCCGGCATTGCTGTTGATGGCAAAAGTTCTCGCCTGGTTATCTCTGATCGTGCTGCACGAGCCAACCCTGAGTCATCAATTGAAAAAGACGGCATTGATAATTCAGGCCCAGTATTCCGCGTTGCTGACGGAGTGACGTGCAGTCAGATTGCCGCTCTTGCTACTTGCCTGTATGCAATTAGAGCGGGAACCATAGAAAGTGCTGTAATCATGTCTGAGCAATTACTGGCTTTGTCACGCGGCCAGATCGTAACAATATAGAGGCCATCATTCGATGATCGATAACAATTCCGTAGCTGCCAAGGATTTCTACAAGGAAGTCAGGATTTTTGCAGATAGCATTAAGCCATGGGAGACGGCCATATTCTACGAAACAAAGCCCGATGAAGCCTACGACCTTTCCCTGGTATCTCAGCGCGTATACGGTCGCCGTGATGAGTATCTTGCTGTCATGGCTGCTGCCGGTCTGGATATGTTCGATCAGGCTTTGCCGCAAAAACGCATCATTCTGCCCACTGAAAGCCAGTTATACGCCATCAAACGTCGTACCGGGTTCGAGTCTATTGGCGCCTATCGAGAAAATTTCTCGCCAACCTGGGCTGAATAAACCCGGCCATGGCTAATTTAATACTTGGAAAAATTAGAGCCAGTATCGGCAGGCTGAAGGGGCATGTCAGCGAAGCCAAGGCTAATGCCAGGGAGGATTTGCGCGAACGCCAGGCGGCTGAAAAGTCACCGCGTTCAATCATCCTTACCAAGAATGAAGTGCAGGGTGAATGGGATGCAAGTCGCGTGCTAATGACAACCATGGGCGGTCAGGTAAGACCAATTACCACCAGCGATCTTGCGCAATTCCGTCATAACATGAAGTTAGCGCAAAGAAACTTTAATGGCGATGGAATAACTGCCCGGCAAGTGATTGATTTAGCCGCTTCCAGGCCGATGCCAGGATCCGGACCAGAAACCGATCTGGATCGAGCCAAGAAACAAATCACTATGGCGGTACCGGCGTCAGCCATGAATGGTCAAATTAGATTTATTACCAATGCCGGACCCGATTCCGATGTGAACCGACACCATGTATTGGTGCGTTTCAATGCATTCGCTGAAGCTGCCAATCGTCTCATGTCCTCCAAGGCCAGGGATAGCAAAACCCCGAAGCAAATGGCCAACTGGCTGAGAAAACAAAAACTCGCGTTTGATTGTGATTGTGGCCGCCATCGATATTGGTTCCGTTATATCAGCACCATAGGAAACTTCAATGCTGGCCGGAAAGAAATGGGATTCCCAAAGATCAGGAACCCGAATCTAAAAGGTGTTGCGTGCAAGCATGTGCTGCGAGTCATGGCCGAAGTGGAGTCATCGGGTACCGTGCTCAACTTTCTTGCTAAACACATGGAGAAATTGCACGCTTCAAAAGATAACACGGCCAAACACAATGCCCGGCAAGCGGATATCGACAAACAAAAAGCCAGTGCTACGCGCATCAAGACCAGTGATCAGCGTGCGGCAGAGCGTGCCAGGGCGAGAGAAAAGAAGGCCATTCATGATGCAGCCAAGAAGGTCAAGAGAATTGCCCGTAAACCGGTTGCTACCAGAAAGATCGAGGCTGCACTGGAATCGGGTCAACTATCAGCGTCAGACTTGGCGGTACTGCGCAAATTCAATATGACAGACAAACAGATTGCCGCAAAACTAGGAGGTAGTTAGTCATGCTTAATAATGTGCCAGGCGCGGTTAATCGAATGACAAGAAACATCGTCATTAACCATCCTAATACATGGGAATGCCAGGTATTCAGAAAGACCGTTAATCGCGTTGGTGAGTCTATGTCAGGTGGAATGCCTACCCTGGGTGGAGTCGGTGTTATGTCTGCTGACGATGAAGAGGATGTTTCGTTCGAGCTTGTGGGTATCGGATATGCGCTACAGGCCGAAATGTTCTCAGCATCATCCATGATGGACCGTCAGGATGCCAATAATGGTTTCGCCGGTGAATTCCGATTTCTGATCGAGCCCGAAGCACCAACAGGAATGCCCGGTAACTTCACAATCAAGAAGCGCGATGTTTTTTACCTGGTTATTTCTGACGACGTGAAACTTGCATTTGAGATAGTTGACGTGGAAACGGTTATCAATATCCCGCCATTTGCTATGCGTTATGTAGCTAATCGTCGTGGTGATCTTGATATTTAATTTGTTAAATTGTTGGGGGACTAAGTGAACTGATGATTGTATCGCGCACAGAACGTATAGGTTAATTAGCTCTGCATGGGAAGCGCAGTAGCTTTAAGCCAGCATTTTCACATACTTTTTCTATAAATAAAGCTTATAACGATTTTAGCCAGGCTCCCAAATGGCTTCGGGTAGAATAATTGGGCAAATCAGGATGTCCATAATGAAAGGTAGTCTGCACATGTGCAATTTCCAATTTCTTGTTTTTAACATTATTCCAGATTGGAATGGTTTTGCCAGATTTGGGGGGTTCTAAACCGTTTAAACTCAAAATAAGTTGGGAATATACAGAGGTCGAGAACCTAGTTGATAGTATCACTTCATCATATACCTCATCGTTGAGAACAATAATTCCGCTAATAATAAAATCATTGCTGTATTTATCACCTAAATATATTAAAGCGCCGGCGGAATTCTCTAATCTATGCTTTTTAATTTCATTCGAGTTTCTATGAGCAGACATCAAATTTAACTCAAATATTAATTCATTCGGTTTTTCGCCTCCTGAAAATTTGAATTGTTGTATGCCATTTTCGAGCATTTTAAATCGAGAAAAAATACGCCACTTCGACTGAAGTGATGATCGATCTTTATCATTTATCTGTATAGATTCGATATAGTTAATCCAATGTAGATTTTTTAAGGTTATATTCATTTTTTGATTATCATATATTTAAAGCTCTAATTTTTTTTTCGGCTAAAGCTTTTATTATATCTCTGAGTGTAATAATTCCTCGTGGCTTCATGTTGTGATCAACGATTGGAATACATGAAAAACTATGCGTACTAAATATCTGAATCACATCATCGATAGTTGCAGTTGTTGATAGCACAACAGGATTTCGGCTCATAATATGATGAACACGTTTATTCAATGTTGCGGTATCCTTAAGTGTCTCTGTTATTTTTCCAATATTTGGACTCAACGCCTTATACAAATCCAGGTCCGAGACTACTCCTAAAACTTTTCCTGATTCGACCACAACTAAGTGGTGAATATTATATTTTTCAAATATTTCCTTGACTATCGATATCTTGTCTTCTAATCCAATGGTAATAAGATATTTATTCATTAAATCAGTCACTAACATTACAATATTCCTTATCAATTGAAAAATATTTGAATTAAATCAAATATTAAAAATCTTGGAATGACACACTAAAACTATTAATTCTATATATTTTGTTAGTAAACGCGCAATATTTAAGTGCGGGTCATAGTTGAAGAGTGCACTTATTGTACAGAGCATAAAATAGCTTATTAATCATATTGCAAGCGGTTATTATCATAGGGTGAAACGTACGCTTTTATCTGATTTTTTCATATTATCTCTAAATTCTTCGATTAGATCGAAGAAGTCGAGATTAAATTCTATAGGTGAAAGCGTAAGAAAATGAAGCCGATTCGCAAAAACTCCACATGATAAAATTTGGCATGGAAATGGATCAATAATAGGTGGAATAATGTCATTTTCTGCGGGTGCATAGTGAATCCACAAAAATTCACCTTCAGGAATTTCAGGATCTTTTTCACAGACAATATATGGAATATACCCGGATACAAGTAAAATAATTTCGTCCTGGTTTAGTTTTAAACTGTAATCGCCTTCTTCATCTTTGTTAACTTTCTTCATTGACCTTTTTTATAATTAATAAGTAGTTAATATGAAAAGATGCTAAAGACTACTATTACGGATTCAGTTAAATACAAAAATAGTAAGAAATTTCTTAATTATTGGTAGGAAAAATACTTTTTTGATGATACAGCGAAGTTAAGATAAAAAAAGAATCGAAGTAGGTATCCGGTCCTATGCCTTCAAGCGAAGGCTATATCCTTTGCTCAAGTCACATGCTAAGTAAGCATTTCCAGCTAAAAGCGGAAAAACTCCCATTTTAGAAATTATTAGACTCTCAAAATACGGGCTTCTATCGGGTTCAGTGTGATTTAGCTCATTGATTCCGGTGATAGTTGCCCGGTCTTTAGTCCGGGTGTGTGAATAAAACCATAGGACCAAAGACAATGACCACCATCAAGCGTACAAATCAAGAATATCTGAACAATAAGACTGCGGAAGTGGCAGTGTTTATTGATAACCTGAAAGAAAATGCCATTAAGTCTGGAACTTTCGATTCCGCTGCTGCGATGGATTTTATCGACACAGCAAGCAATCAGAATACCGGCATAAAGATTCCTGAAAAGCTTCAAGTGGTTCTGGATAACGTTGATAGCAAGGATTCTTCGCGCATTACCCGAGCATTGCTGGATAGCGTGAACGTGTACGAATCACAGCACGGCGTCGAAGCACCTGCTGACGTGATCGAGCAAGCGATTCATTCCGCTTATGCCACGACCGACACGGCACGCAGACAACATAAGTTACCGACTCTTGATTCTGCTGATTCAAATCACCACGATCAAATCTCACTGCAACCTAACCGCGCTGTTGTTGCGATTCTGTCAGCAATGGGAGATGCAATCCCGTTTGCTCATTATCTCCCTGCAGATATCGGATCAAACGAAGGCATTCTGGCGATCATGTCTCACCGCGCTGGCAATACCTTTGGTCAATACGCTGAAGGCGGTTCATTGGATGGCGTTAACTCGGGCGATTCCTACATTTCATCTTCTCGCGTGAATAAGAGTATGCCTGATTCTGGCACCGGTGCAGTGACCGGCGCGTTAACCTCGATTCAGGATACTGACGAGACATGCGCTGGCGGTTCAACCGTCAAATTGCTGCGCGGTCGCTCAATTGTTTATGTGAACGGCATTCCTGCTGCGAAAGAAGTTGATTCAACCGGATCCGGTAATTCAGCCGTAAGCGGCACCATAGTCGTTGCTGGAACGAGTTACAGCATCGGTGGAACGATCAATACCGATACCGGCGTTTATGCACTGACTACCACTCCAAAACTGCCAGATACCGTGCCGGTCATCGTAGAGGGCTTCCTTGATTTTGAGCGTGCGCCTGAATTAACGCCGTCAATCGTGACTGCTGTTAATACGTTCAGACTGTACGCAAAGCCATGGAGAGTGACCACTTATCAAACCATGGACAGCCGCACTCAAATCGCTAATGAATTGGGTCTGGATGCTTACAGCGAAGGCGTTATCTCTGTGCAAACCCAGTTTGCGAACGAGCGTCATTATGAAGTTCTGAGAAAAGGCAAGCGTATCGCTGTAAACAATCAGGCAACCTTCGACTTTGATTGGGCTGCACGTTCACAGCAGTTGTTGAAGTCACAAATCATGATTGATTTGGCGTCTGCTTTGGGTGCTGTGTCTCAGCAGATGGCAATCGACACAATGGATCACGGCATGACCCACATCTATGTAGGAAAGAAGATGGCCGCAATCATACAAGGAATGTCGCGTGAAGTTTTCGAGCCATCAGGTATCGCAGAACGTCCTTCAATATTCCGCATAGGTCGCTTGTTTGGTCGCTATGAAGTCTACTACACGCCAAAAGTGGTCGTTGAAACCTCTAACGCTTCACAAATCCTGGGGTTTGGTCGAGCAACCAGCGTTCCAATGAATCCTTTCGTACTGGGTGATGCTGTGCCTCCAACTGTTCTGCCGCTGGCATTGAATGCCGATCTGAAACAAGGCGCTGCTTTCTATGCGCGCAATTTCACGACGGTTAATCCGTTCCCGCAAGCAGCCCTCGGATGCGCACTGATTAATGTAACCAACATGCCTTAATCGTAGCATTCGATAGCCGAGCAATAAGAGAAAGGAGTACCAGAATGACTAGAAAACGAGTCGAACTTGGCGCTCCTTCCCTAACGGGAAGGGTGGCCGAGTTAATAGCTGAGGCGTTTGCCGGATGCGTTTATCCAGTAGATGTTGAAGCGGTCAATCGCATGCCCCACGATATTACCCTCTCAGAAGTGCGAGGACTTTATCTTCGTGGTGTCACAGCTTCCGATGGATCCAACAAAAAAGTGGTGCAGATAGAGAGTGAAGATCAATTCGTTCGACTTGCATCCAGCGTTCAACAAATCGCCGCGCTAAACGGTCATGAATATGTGGTTATGACTATCGAGACGATTGCAAGGGATGAGCAGCCAAGCGATCCTAAGACGGAAGTTGACCTGAATTTAGAGCCAGAAAGCAAAGAGCCGCCCGGTGATGAATCAGGCAGTGGCGCTGGTGATGATTCAGAGAATGATGACGGCAAAACCGATCATTCGGACGAAACCCCGGGTGCCAATCCTGACGATGACAAAGAAGGCAAAGAGCCGCACGTAGAAAATGAACTCACCCCACCCCAAGCAAACGATGAAACCACGGAAACTCATCCTGATAAAAAAGGAAGTTCCAAGAAGCCAGGCAAATCGCACGCAAACAGCAACAAAAACGGAGGTTAATAAGCAATGACTACCACTTTCGTTAGACAACTGGGTGCCGAATCTGGCGTGCAACTTAACCCTCTGCGCGATAATTCTGAAGTTCCGTCACAGGACAATCAGGATCAGGTGTTAGCAATAATGATGCGCTCTGCACGTGGCCGTATAGATAAACCCTTCAAGGTGGATCGCGGCAATGTGCTTAAAAAACTTGGGAAGGGCGAACTAATCCGCGCTTCGGCTTTGAATGAAGCCTGGGTGCACGTAGTTGAAGCGCTTAATAATGGCGCTTATGAGGCGGTTGTGCAACGATTGGTAACTAACTCAGCCCTGATAAAATGGGCTGTTATAACCGCCTCAACCGACACGCCAGCATTTACAACCTCACATGCTCCCGCAGTGTTAACGGCTGTTGTCAATGCCGGTGCGATCACTTCTGTGACCGTTGTGAGTGGTGGAACTGATTATGCTGGAACGGAATCAATCACAGTAGGCGGACCCGGCACCGGCGCCACGCTAACCCCGGTGTTTACGAACGGAGTTATTACCTCTGTGACTGTAACGGCTGCGGGCACCGGATTCTCGACGGCGCCAGAGCTCACCATTCTCCCAACATCAGAGGCGCCTGTCGGCACTTATTTCTTTGCGGTGAAGCATGTTGAGTGCTTTAACGATGGGATTATTGTTGAGTTTCGCGCTGATGAGAAGAAAACGGGTGGTTCTGCGGTCGCAAATGACATTATCACTTTGCGTATCAGAGATAAGTCAGGAATCCTGATTCAGGAATTCACCGGATCGCTCAATGCGGATGCCAAAGATGATTTTGGTGGATCTGCTTATCTGCCTGACGTGGTATCTGCGCAAACCGACCTGGTTGAAGTGTTGGTTGGTGTGACTGGCGGCACTGCTGTGGTTGCAACCACCTCAGATGCCTACGGATACAACACGAGCGGATTGGAGAAATGGGCTAAATCGGGTGTTTTGACATGCTTTGTAGAAGGTGGAACCGCTTATTCAACGGATGACTACGTAGCTGCACGGCAGAAATTGCAGTATACGCCGTTCAATTACACCTACATTTCATCGGGTGGCTCTCAGTCTGCGGCTCTCCTGGGGCAATTGGCTCAACTGGCGTTCGATACTAACCGCCAGTTGCGATTCGATGTGCCCGGAAACCTTAACCCTGCTGCCGCGATTGCTTTCGTAGAGCAGTTGAATCTTGGTGCAAATGAAACTTCTCACTTGATTCATGCTTTTTGGGCTCCAGTCAAATCAAATGACCCTGCGGGTATCAATCCAAATGACTATTTTGGTATGGCTACGCTGAATATCGCATATGCGTGTGC
>NZ_PXXU01000032.1 GCF_003011925.2 Nitrosomonas supralitoralis | reverse complement strand
CTAATTGTTACATAGCCTTTAAATAACCAAATAGCTAATGATTTCGCCAATTAGTTTTACATTCGCAGTCAAGTGACAATCCTAATTCTATTGACTTGCTCCGTTCATTCAATCAGACCCTGGTAAATGATAAAACTCTGCCAGAATGTGGCGGATTGTACATTTTTCACTAAACACATTCGATGGATGAATAGCTGGCGAAAAGAGAGATATATTTCGAGATCAAATCTATTTAATCATCATGACAAAAATAACTTACGACGAATCTTCGATCCGAGTCCTGCGCAAGCTGGAACCTATCCAGTTGCGGCCAGGCATGTACACTCGTACTACGGACCCCACGCATATGGTGGTGGAAGCCATCGATAATGCGGTCGACGAGGCGATGGCGGGGTATGCTGGAAATATCGGAGTGACACTTTACAGTGATGGCTCGGTCGGCGTCGCAGATGATGGTCGGGGCATTCCGGTCGGTCTGCATCCGGAAGAAAATGTTCCCACCATACAGGTTGTGTTCCAGGTGATTCACTCCGGTGGTAAGTTCGCCAAAGGCGAAGCGGACAGTAGTTATAAATTCACGGGTGGTCTGCATGGTGTGGGCGTTTCAGTCACCAATGCACTATCCACCCGCCTGGAAGTGGAAGTCAAACGCGAAGGCAAGCAACATCGCATCGTCTTTGCCGACGGTGAGGTCATTGAGCCATTAAGCGTAATTGGTACTTGCGGCGTGCGCAACACCGGAACGTCCCTTCGTATCTGGCCAAATGCAAAGTATTTTGATTCTCCATCGCCGCATCGCGGAGAGTTGGAACACTTGTTGCGCGCCAAGGCAATGCTGCTGCCAGGAGTTAAGGTACTCCTCAATATTGAAACTGCTGCGGGTTTTGATGTCAAGGAATGGCATTTTGAAGGGGGAATGGCGCAGTATCTCGATCAGATGATTGCTGAGGATGAGCCGATTGCGCCTGCTTTCTATGGAGAAAAATATCTGGCCGCTAACGAAACCTTCTCGGGTGGTGAGGGCGTGCAATGGGCACTGGCTTGGGTTATCGGCTCCAGTGGAGGCGAATCCTATGTCAATCTGATCCCGACATTGGGTGGTGGGACGCACGAAGCCGGTTTGCGTGATGTGGTGTTCAATAGTGTACGCACTTTCGCAGAACAACATGGATTGATGCAGCGCAACGTCAAGCTGGCGGCCGAGGATGTATGGTCCAAGCTGCGCTTCGTGTTGGCTCTCAGGATGGTGGATCCGAGTTTTTCTGGCCAGACCAAGGAAAAACTGTCCTCGCGAGAGGCCATTAAACTGGTTGCGGCTGCCATGAAGGATCCACTGGACTTGTGGCTTAACGAGCATGTGGAGGAAGCGACAAAGATTGCCGAGCAAGCCATCAAGAATGCCATCGATCGCGGCAAGACTGCTAAAACTGTTGAGCGCAGAAAAGGCTCCGGCGTGGCGGTGATGCCAGGCAAACTCACCGATTCAGAACTGACCGGTCTCAATGCCGAATTGTTTTTGGTTGAAGGGGATTCCGCTGGCGGTTCAGCCAAAGCGGGGCGTGATAAAGAGATTCAGGCGGTACTGCCGTTGCGAGGTAAAGGCATGAACAGTTGGGAAGTGGATCAATCGCAGATCCTTGCTAACCAGGAAATCCACAATATCGCCGTGTCGATGGCGATTGATCCGCACAAGCTTGATAGCGATGTAGATATGAGCGCCTTGCGCTATGGCAAGATCATCATCCTGTCTGATGCCGATGATGATGGCAGCCATATCCAGGCATTATTGCTCACTTTATTTTTCCGACATTTTCCCAAAATTATTCAACAGGGACATGTGTATATCGCTAAACCGCCGTTGTTTCGGATGGATGTGCCGGCACAAGGCAAAAGTAAGCCGCCACGAAAGCTATATGCTTTGGATCAGATGGAGCTGGATATATTGGAAGCACGTCTGCGCCAGGAAGGCGTTAAGGAAGGCGGTTGGACCATTTCGCGTTTCAAGGGGCTGGGCGAGATGGATGCGATTCAGCTGTGGGAAACCACTTTATGTCCGGATACACGCCGGTTGGTGAGGATAGGCATGGGCGATGTGGCACAAGCAGTGGGAACCTTCGATACCTTGATGGGTAAGTCGCACGCCAGCGAGCGCAAGGAGTTGATTACGATACACGGTAACGAAGTGGAAGCGGATATATAACGAAAAATGAAGAATATGGATCTATTTGATGCGCAGGATTCCTCCTTATCGGCTCAGGTGAAGCCGCAGGAGACCGAATTGCAACCACCCATACCGCCAGCGTCTGCTCCGAATGGGAGTGATAACGACGATGGTAGCATCGATCTGGCTGAATACACGCATCAGGTGTATCTGCGCTATGCCATCAGTGTGGTCAAGGGCCGGGCTTTGCCCTCAGTATCCGATGGCGAGAAGCCGGTGCAGCGCCGCATTCTCTATGCGATGCATCGCCTGGGTCTGACGCAAGGATCCAAGCCAGTTAAGTCCGCTCGCGTGGTTGGTGATGTGATTGGTAAATATCATCCCCACGGCGACTCTGCCTCGTACGAAGCGATGGTGCGCATGGCCCAGGATTTTGTGTTGCGTTATCCCTTAGTCGATGGGCAGGGCAACTTCGGTTCGCGTGACGGAGATTCTCCAGCAGCCATGCGGTATACCGAAGTCAGGCTGACTAAATATGCTGAA
The DNA here is from genome assembly GCF_003011925.2 of Nitrosomonas supralitoralis. Classification (GTDB taxonomy): domain Bacteria; phylum Pseudomonadota; class Gammaproteobacteria; order Burkholderiales; family Nitrosomonadaceae; genus Nitrosomonas; species Nitrosomonas supralitoralis. The sequence continues at coordinate 36,773 of NZ_PXXU01000032.1, read as the reverse complement.
TTGCTGCTGTCCGAAGTGGATGCAGGAACCGTGGATTTTCGTCCTAATTATGATGGCTCAGAACAGGAGCCAGTGGATTTGCCTGCACGCCTCCCATTACTGTTATTGAATGGTGCATCCGGCATCGCGGTCGGTATGGCGACGGAATGCCTGCCGCACAACATGCGTGAGGTGGGTAATGCAGCGATTGCACTGCTGCACAATCCGTCAATCAGTGTTGCTGACATCTTGCAACATATCAAGGGACCGGATTTCCCAGGCGGTGGTCAATTGATTTCCAGCGCTAAGGATATACGCGAAGCTTATGCAACGGGGCGAGGTATTTTTCGTGTGCGTGCACGCTGGACCATAGAGCAGCAAGCGCGAGGACAATGGCGTATGGTTGTGCATGAATTGCCGCCGGGTGTTTCCGTAAAAAAAGTACTGGAAGAAATTGGAGAATTCACGGATCCGCAAGTAAAAACGGGTAAGAAAGATTTGTCGGTTGAGCAGAAGCAAATGAAACAACTGTTTCTTGATGCACTGGAAACCGTGCGTGACGAATCCGGCAAGGATGCTTCCATACGTATTGTTCTGGAACCACGTTCTTCGCGCATGCCGCAAGAGCAATTCATCACCCTGTTGCTCGCGCATACCAGTCTGGAGTCCACGGTACCTGCCAATATGGTCGCAATAGGATTAGATGGCAGGCCGAATCAGAAGAATATTCTGGAATTGCTGATTGAGTGGGTGCGATTCCGTACTATCACGGTTACTCGACGCAGCCAGACAAGATTTGATCAGGTACAAAAGCGCCTGCATATCCTGGAGGGTCGCATCGCTGTATTGCTGAACATTGATGAAGTCATCAAAGTCATTCGTGAAGCAGACGATCCCAGGGCGGATTTGATGTCGCAGTTTGGCATTTCCGCTATTCAGGCAGACGACATTCTGGAAATTCGGTTGAGGCAGCTGGCCCGCCTCGAAGTCATCCGTATTGAGAAGGAAATGAATGAGCTGAAATCAGAAAACGAAGGACTGACTATTGTTTTGAGCAATGAAACGGCAATGCGTGACATGATCATCGGCGAGATTGAGGTTGACGTGAAAAAATACGGCGATGATCGCCGCACATTAATTGAAGTAGCGGAGCGTGCGGTGGCTAAGACGGTATCCGTGCCGGATGAACCCTGCACGGTTATTCTGTCTGAGAATGGCTGGATACGTCAACGCACGGGTCATGAAGTGGACCTGAGCACATTGTCATTCAAGGATGGCGATCAGTTGTTGGCTATTGCGCAAACACGCACCGCTTACCCGGTTGTGGTGCTGGATAGCGGAGGTCGTGCCTACAGCCTGTCTTCGACGGATATTCCTGGAGGGCGTAGCGATGGTGTGCCGGTGGTTTCCTTGCTGGATATGCCGCCCAAGATGAAAGCGGCTGTGATGTGCGCTGCGGCGCCTGATACCCAATATCTGTTCAGCTCATCCGGTGGATACGGCTTTATTGCTACGCTCAAAGATTTGGTATCCCGTCAGAAGGCTGGCAAGGCTTTCATGACGCTGGGCAAGGGAGATAATGTGTTGCCAGCGGCGAATGTTGCCAATGGCAATCTGGTTGCGGCACTGGGCAGCAACGGTAAGTTGTTGCTATTTCCGCTCAGCGAAATGAAGGAGTTGTCGGGTGGAAAGGGTGTGATCATTTTAGGTCTGAATGATGGCGAATCGCTGATTGCCACGACAGTGCTGCCGGAAGGTTCATCGCTGCAGATCAACGGTACAGGTGCGGGCAAAAAGCCATTGCAGATGGTGCTCAAGTGGGGAGAATTGCAGCCATTCGTATTACGCCGGGCACGCAAAGGGGTGCTGGCGCCGGTTAAGTTCAAGCCAGAGAAAATTAAAGCAATTTGAGCCGCATCTGATTTAATCGACAATCGGATAGGTTAACAATCGCCTAATTAGCTTAATTGGCCGGTTTTGCCGCTTGGGCATCCTGCGACTGCAGTCCGATAATAAAAAAACTAACGTATTCTGCTGATGATTGGATACAAATTTTGTAAATTTCTTATCGTTTGTCAGAGTGTTTGACACTCCAACCCCTTTCTTGTACTTTCATTTCCTATTCTTTTTTTTATACCCCAAAGTATTCATGAGTTCAGAAAAAATCGCACTTACACAGACCGTGCAAAAAGGAGGTTGTGCCGCTAAGGTTGCGGCTTCGGAGCTCCGTCGAATTTTGCAACAAGTAAAATTTCCGGCAGCGCATCCTGCTTTGTTGGTGGATGGGAGGCTTTTTGATGATGCTGCCATTTATAAAATCAATGACGAAATCGCTCTGGTTCAAACATTGGATTTTTTCACTCCTATAGTGGATACCCCGAAACTTTTTGGTGAAATTGCGGCGGCAAATGCTCTCAGTGATGTTTATGCCATGGGTGGTAAGCCACTAACAGCCATGGGAATTCTTGCATTTCCTTTGGCAACTATGGCGGAACATGTCATTGTAGATGTTTTGCAAGGAGCCAGCGATAAGATCGCAGAGGCTGGAGCTAATTTCGTCGGTGGACACTCTATTGATGACGATACTTTGAAATTTGGTCTTTCGGTCACTGGGTTTGTAAATCCAGGCCAAGCTTGGACCAATGCAGGGGCTAATGCAGGAGATCATTTGATTCTCACAAAAGCTCTGGGGACTGGGACAATGACGGCTACTTTAAAAAGTCAACATTTTCAAGAAGATGATATCATGGAGGCGTTGCATAGTATGGCTACCATCAATAATGCCATTGACTGCATGACTCAGGATTTGCAAGCAGCGGTTCACGCTGCTACGGATATCACAGGTTTTGGTTTTTCTGGCCATTCCATGCAACTTGCTAATGCCAGTCAAGTGACTTTAAGAATACAGACAGAAAAACTCCCGCGGTTTACTAAGACTTTTTTCTGTTTGGAAAACTCTTTTTTAACGAAGGCCCACAGAACAAATTCGGAATACACAGCAGCTAACATCGATGTTTCAAATCTTAATAATCTTTACCGGCTTTTAATTCATGATCCACAGACAAGTGGAGGCTTGTTATTGAGTGTTTCTTCTGAAGTAAGTCATTCCATGGTTCAGGTCTTGCGCACCAGGTTTAAATCTGCTGAGATTGTGGGAGAGGTTTTGCCTCGTCAAGATAAAGCGGTGGTCTTTGAGTAATCAAAATATCAGAATCGATGAAATAAAGGAATTATTCATAACGGAAACGCCGTTGATTGATGTGCGGGCGCCGGTGGAGTTTCTGCAAGGTTCTCTTCCTGGATCCGTCAACATTCCCATACTTAATAATGAAGATCGCGCTCTTGTTGGGACCACTTACAAGAATCAAGGCCAGGAGGCCGCAATCCATCTGGGCTATCAAATTGTTTCAGGTTTGGTGAGACAAAGTCGTCTGGATCAGTGGTTGAGATTTGTGCGAGAGAATCCACGAACCGTACTTTATTGTTTTCGGGGAGGCAAGAGATCGCAGATCGCTCAACAATGGCTAAAAGAAGCAGGTATTGAAAGACCTCTGCTTGCTGGCGGCTATAAAGTGGCGCGTTCATTTTTAATGGATACGATTGATCAATTCAGTGAAGATGGGAATCTATTTGTTATTTCAGGGCCTACGGGAAGCGGGAAAACCAGGTTGATTTATGAAGTAGGGGATACTTATCCTGCGCTTGATTTGGAAGCCATCGCCCGGCATCGTGGGTCTGCTTTTGGGGGACTCTCTATTCCTCAGCCGACACAAATTGATTTTGAAAATCAGTTGGCTGTGAGCTTGCTTAAATTACAAAACCGGACTAAATTTGATGGGCCGTTTGTGGTTGAGGATGAAAGTCGACTTATAGGAAGGGTTTGCTTGCCAGCAAGTTTCTTTAAACGCATGAGATCTTCAGAGGTCATTTGGCTGGATGAACCCATTGAAGCCAGGGTAGAAAATATTTTTGAGGAGTACATCCTTAACACTGCGATCGGTCGTGCGCAGCAGTGGCAGCAAAGGACAATGGAATCTCAAAAACAATTAGCTCAATACTCGGTCGATGAGATTGCAGGGTCACAGGAAGTTTTGCGCGGCCAAGCGATTCAGATCTTTGATAAATATAGAAAAGCGTTGCAAATGATCAGCAACAAACTTGGAGGAAAGAGATTTCAGGAGGTGCTGGGCGATTTGGAAAATGCACAATTGGATTTTTTGAATATGAACGAGACTCGATCGAGCAAAGTATGGATCGAAAAGCTTGTAAAATATTATTATGACCCGTTATACCTCAATTCTCTTGATCGCCGTCAAGTGATTCCCTGTTTTAAGGGTTCAAAAAAGGATGTCATTGATTACCTTAAATATCAAAAACAAGCCTTTTAAATTATAATGAAGGTGAAGAGGCCCTGCTTGCTTCACCGTAAAAGCATGGTTTAGCCGATTGGCTAGACATTATTTCATCGGATTCGCTTTTTATTTTTTAATTGTTTATCAAAATTATTTTTTTGCAGTGTAGTTCTTTATCCAGGCAAAGTTGACCGGAATCGCTACGCTCTTGAACCCCGACTCCGAACGAAACGGATTCATTGAACCGAGAACGATCACATGAAACGACGCAACTTTTTGCAGGCTGCTCTTGCGACCCCATTCATTGCCGGGATTTCGGGCTTACGTAATGCGATCGCCGATACGCAGGATGAGGGTTGGTGTACTTACGAGATGGTCAAGAAGCTGGAAATTGCCAATCCTTCCGGTGTTTCACGCGCCTGGACTCCATTGCCATATACGGCGAAGACTGACTGGCACAGGCCGCTGGGCAACACATGGACCGGGAACGGACAGATGAAGGTCATTACTGAACCGAAATACGGCGCGGAGATGCTCTATGTGGAATGGAAGGTGGGCGAGAATGTACCTGTGCTCGAGGTGACCAGCCGCTATGCGACGCGCAATCGCATCGTGGATTTGTCCAGACCCAATCTGAATATGCCCAGTCTGTCGCGTGCTGAAATGAAGCTCTACACCGAGTCGACGGAGCTCATTCCGACCGACGGCATCGTGCGTGAGACTGCGCAAGCTATCATCCGGCATGCTAGGACGGACCTCGAAAAGGCACATGCTATCTACGAGTGGATCGTGGACAACACTTTCCGCGACCCCAAGGTCAAAGGTTGCGGTTGGGGCGACATCAGGACAATGCTGGAAACGCGCTATCTCGGCGGCAAATGTGGCGATCTCAACGCTTTGTTTGTCGGTCTGGCACGGTCGGTCGGCGTGGCGGCGCGCGATATTTACGGCGTGCGCGTCGCGCCTTCGCAGCTGGGCTACCAGAGCCTCGGGCTCGGCGGCACCAATGCGAGCAAGGGACAGCACTGCCGCGCTGAATTTTTCGCACAGGGCATCGGTTGGGTGCCGGTAGACCCCGCAGACGTGCGCAAGGTTGTACTCGAGGAACCGCCCGGCAACTTGCAAATCAACGATCCGAAAGTCGTGGCGATCCGCAGGAGATTGTTCGGCGCCTGGGAAATGAATTGGCTTGCTTACAACACCGCTCACGACGTTGTTCTGCCGAACTCTCGGATCAAGATCCCGTATCTAATGTATCCGAACGGGATGACTGGCGGGAAAGTGCTTGATCAACTGGATTCCGACACCTTCAAGTACACAATCACAACCCAGCAATGTTAGACTTTAGACTCATTGTCTTTAATTGCATGTCGTCATACCAATTTGAACGAATGACGGCCTGAGCCAAGTGACGATTTAACTATTCATCTGGCTCGAAAATTTTGATTCGTCTATCGTATTGCATTTCTCGTAGCATCGCTAATATTCGCGGCTTGATTTTTCTCTCGCTCATCCAGATTAGATTGACTGTTGCTATAAAAAACATCAGCAGATGGCAATGTCTATGAACGAGGCTACCTCATTATGGACATGCTTCCGATAAAATCAAACTGCGCTAAGCTTTTCATTTTGCATTCACATTAAAGCTCACAAAGATAGGTTTAACTATATGCCATGGCGGTCAAACCTACACTCTCAGGAGGATTGTTTTTCCATAAACAAGCCGCGATAATTCCAGCTGAATGCTCTAGGAAAAAGGGTCACGACAAACGATTTCCCTGGATCTGAACCAGTAAACGCTGTATAAATTTTTGCCAATAAATGAGGTTGTATAATGAAAAAAATCGCTATTGCTGTTTGTTTTGGTTTAATACTTTCTTCCTGTACATGGGTTAAGGTCACCGAGAAAGGAGAAAGCGTGCGCTTGGTGCAATCAGCCAAAGCAGTCGAACCCTGCAAAAAAATTGGGAAAGTTAATACGAAAGTTGTAAGTGCAGTGATGTTTAATCGTGATGCAGCAAAAGTTGCAAGTGAACTTGCGGATCTGGCGCGTAACGAGGCAGCTTTGATGGGCGGCGATACGATCGTACCCACTTCTGAAATTAATGATGGAAGACGTAGCTTCGATGTTTATCAATGTTTCCCAACTAAAATGTAATGAGGAATTTATCTGAGAAGCTTGTAATAAACTGCCAGTGAGGACAGGGTTATCATAAGCAAGTTAATGTAATTATGTAATAATATTTTGTTATTGTTGCTTATTAATTGATTTCGATACATAAATAGCTGGATACTCAAATCAGAAAGGACGTTGATAGCGGCCAATTAATTCACCCTTACCGATGATATGGTTTTGCATGGCTTGTTCAAGTGCCGCCTTGGAAGGATGTTGTAAATCGGGCAGTACAGTGTCCAATGCGTAAAGTTTATGAAAATAACGGTGATTGCCGATTGGCGGGCATGGGCCACCGTAGCCTGTCCGCTTCCAGTCATTCATTCCCTGCAAAGTGCCAGGAGGGAGATTCTTTTCTGAAATTCCTTCGACCAAACCGTTAGCATTGGGAGGAATGTTATAAAGTACCCAGTGTACCCAAGTCATTTTAGGTGCGGCCGGATCAGGCGCATCCGGATCATCAATGATGAACACCAGACTTTTGGCGCCTTCAGGGATGTCTGACCAGTTAAGCGCCGGTGAAATATCTTTTCCATCACATGTGTAACGATTTGGAATCATGCCATTATGAGAAAAAGATGTCGATGTGAGTGTCAGAACGGCCAGAATCAACGCAGCCATGATTTTATCCTCTTCTTCAGAATGATCGAACGTTACCGCCTTCTTTTATCATAGAAAAAATTTCGAAAACTTTCCACTATTATTATTTATTGACGGTCCTTTTTTCAGCAATAACTCCCATCAAGTTATTTATGCGTGTATCCTTTTATTTAAGACATCAATTGAAAAGAAACGTTAATGAATATCATAACCAAGCTTGTACTCGACAGCATTGTTAACATGAATCACTCAAGATTGAGCCAATTCTATTACTTGAAAAAAGCTATGTGATGAGCAGTGAAATCACTTAATGTTCAAACGGCTCAAACATTGACAACGCCAACTTTCTCTTTACTTACCCCTGATTGCGTCATGAACGCGCTGGACAGTCTGGGCTATCACTGTGATGGTCGTCTGTTAGCACTGAACAGCTATGAAAATCGCGTTTATCAGGTTGGCATAGAAGACAGTCTGCCGCTGGTGACTAAATTTTATCGACCGGAGCGCTGGACGAATAAGGCAATACTTGAAGAGCACGCTTTCGTGCAGGAATTGGCAGAGCGAGAAATTCCTGTAGTGCCCGCATTATTGATAGATGGAAACACATTACATACCTTCAATGGATTCCGCTTTGCCATTTTTCCTAAGCACGGCGGACGTGCACCTGAGTTTGAAGATCGGAACACCTTGGAATGGATGGGACGTTTTCTTGGTCGCATTCATGCCGTGGGTGCACTCAAGCCGTTTAAGTATCGGCCTACACTGAACATAGAGAGCTTCGGTGCAGAACCGCTTGATTTTTTACTGACAAATAGCTTTATCCCGGCTGATCTCGATGCCGCCTATCGCAGCGTAGCAGAACAGGCCCTGGCTGGAGTTCGTCAGTGTTTTGAACGTGCCGGTAGCAATGTTAAAACGCTACGTCTGCATGGAGATTGCTATGCAGGCAATGTGCTGTGGACGGATAGCGGTCCGCACTTCGTGGATTTTGACGATAGTCGCATGGGGCCTGCGGTGCAGGACTTGTGGATGTTGTTGTCAGGCGAACGCACTGACATGGCGCGGCAGTTAAATGACGTGCTGGCGGGGTATGAAGACTTTTACGATTTTGATTCACGCGAGTTGCTTCTAGTCGAGGCATTACGCACTTTGCGCCTAATCCATTATTCGGCCTGGCTGGCACGACGATGGGATGATTCAGCCTTCAAGCAAGCCTTTCCATGGTTTAATACTCAGCGTTATTGGCAAGAGCGCGTTCTGGAATTGCGCGAGCAAATCCCGCTGATGGACGAACCGCCGCTAGGGGGGCTGATTTGATTAATATACAGGTTCGATGTGCGTACGATAATCAAACTTTGATTTCAAGTAAGTTCGTATTAAATACACACGAAATTCTCCGTCTCGCATCTGGATATAAATTTTAATGTCAATGACGCATTGTGTACCTTTGTGAGATCTAACACTACTCAGGTTAACGCTATTTTTGCAACAGAGCCGTTTAATTTAATGTCGCTTTCAGCTTTTGGAGTGTATCCACAAATCGGGTAGGCTGGTAGGCTTCATCGTTTTCGACTTGTTTGTACAAATCGTCAATCTGACGCCGAGATTGTTCGTTTTTGTTCATATCGATGATGATCAATTCAATCGCCATAACAGCTTGCTCGGCACCGATATAGTCACGAAATGCTCCTTCAATACCCATATTAATTAGGTCGAAAAGTATCTTTTCTTTTTCTGAGTCACCAAGCTCTATGCCAGCTAAGTCATGACTCAGCTTTTCAACAATGCTCAGTAGCTGATGGCTTATCGCCACAATCCGGGAACGGCTCTCGCCACTGGCTATCTGCAACGCCTCAGACAATTCTATAAGTTTTCTGGCAATCTTTCTATCCACCTGATGAGCGATAACGATAGCCATACGGAGGTGCCCATCTGCGATCGGCACGTTGCCGGGTTTGATACGGGCCGAATTCATCCGACGATGCCAGTCTAATTTATGCATGGAATTATTGTGACAAGAATGACAATCAAAAAGAGCGAGCTCCGGAAAAACCGTAGGCTGACTGATCAAAGGTCCCTGCAACATATGTAATTGCGATTGCGCTGCAGCGATTTGACCGAATGCCCAGGTCTTGGTGTGTGAGGCTATGGGTTTACGTTTCCTGTAATTCTCATCAGTCTGGAAATGGGGTGGTTGTAATGCCTGAAATGTGTCCAGTTCAAAGCTCAACCGAGGGTGTCCTGCACCCATAATCTGGTGAGTTGCAAACTTGTCATCGTTACCATAGTGGCAGGATAAACATAGTGCTGCACGATCAACAATATTAGCTGTAGGATACATTCCTCGTTTAACATTTTCTTGATGGCTAGTGTTTTTGTTTGTATGGGTATCAATCCAATTTTCCGATCCACCATGGCAAGCTTCGCAGCCGACCCCATCAGTTAATTGAAATCCCTCACCCCGTTTCTCTTTGGGGATATTGTCCGCATGACAATCCAGACAAATCTTGGCTGTATGTGCATTACGTAACCCGAGCTTTGTTGCGATCGCCTTGGAATCCTTGCTGAGTAGCGTCTCATATGCTTTAGAATGTCTGTCACTATGAGACCAGATTACATATTCATTGAGTGAGACATTATAATTCTCATTGGCCTTGATGGATCCGTGGCAGACTGAAGACGCACAAGTTGCCACGCCCAGATGTTTTTCCGAAGATTGATAAGGCAGCGGAGCACTGCTAACAGAAGTGACTAGAAGCCAGCTCAACACCCCGGCAAATCTGTAAATATTTGGAAACATAAAATTACTCCTGTTTTACAAACCAGGGCTGCTGATTTTTGTCTAAATAAAGGCGTTGCATTTCTTCAAGGTTGAGCGGGCGAGAACCGAGCCGACCAAATACCGAGATCTGATGCCCTGTTTCATCAACTCCGCGATCACGATCAAGACCCTTGGATAATGACAACGCTGGCGACTTAGTCTCAAAGTGGGCAATCAGTTCCGGTTTTGGTTCAGGACTAAACCCATAAAACTTGGGCTGACTCTCTGGTGAGGTAAGCTGAAGAATTTTGAGCCCACCCGCGCCGTCGGCGACATATGCAAAAAGGCTGGCATTGGTGGTCGCGACGATCACATCGCGAACATCGCGTAATTGTCCATCTGCATTGTATGACTGGTAGAGTTTAATTTGCTCCGCTTTTTCTATGTCGACAATTACCAGTCCCTCTTGGCCTCCTGCAATATAAGCATAGGTTCGAGCAAGATAGATTCGCCCCGCTTGTTTTAAGGGTATCTGATTGTCTGTCAGCAAATACGGATGGGCTTTATCGGTAATTTCGATAACTTTTAAACCTTCACTGTCTGTGACAAAGAGATAGCGAAATTGAAGCGCAGATGCTCGACCATCATTGAGTGCGACGATACTTTCAAGCCTCGGTTTTAGAGGGTCATCCAAATTGAGAATTACCAAACCTGCATCAGCAATGATATAAACATAATGACCACCAATGGTGATATGCCGTGCACCGTTTAATACACCATTTTTATTCCAGGTTAGTGCTCGTTTGAGAAAGTTGTTGCGTAACTCACCGTCTGAGAGGGTGTTGACATCCGTTAGAATCAACCCTTCTTGACTGTCGGTGATCAGGGCATAGTTGTATATGGGATGAAATGGTTGTTCCTGGTTTTCCTCACGCATCAATTCGCCCTGATTACGATCAGGGTGAATCGGTTGATTGGTGGGCAGTGCAACACATGTGGCATTTTCAGAGTCGATTCGAGTATTGTGACCAAGTGGACTAAAAGGACCAGTAACAATCGGCTGACTGACGCCTTTGTTGCCTATGCTGGCAATATCGAATACCTGCATTCCGTTGCTACCCTGGGCTGAAAAAAGATACTCTCCGCGAACCTGTACACACGTACTGCGATTTCCTTCATGACGATAGCCCGTCTGCAATTTGTGTTGATTATTCTGGTGACGTTTATACCAATCGGGATAGGCGTATTTATGCAGGTAACTGCCAATGACTGCTTGAGGTTCATCCCATTCGGTAACCTGGGCTGCGACAATGCCATTTTCAGTTCCTATCCAAGCATGATGACCAACAAAATTGATAAAATTGGTACCTTGTAACAGGAGTTGCGCCATTATGGCATTGTTATCGTTTTTTGTGGAAAGATGGCAATCCTCACAGGTCTTGGTTTCGGTTTTACGCGTGGTGTGCGGAAAATGCGGATTGAATGCCTGAGAACTAAATCCACTGGATGAGATAGGTGGTTGCTGGGTGTATATTTTTTCTCGATTAGCGTTGGTGGATGACACCACCAGAGCGGAACTGGAACGCACCGGCGCAATGCGTGCACCCTTGACTTTGCCATGGCGACCGAGCATAAACATTTCATCGCGCGCAACCTGTGGATTGTAGGTGGCGAATACCCGAGCTACCGCGCCTTCGTAGTGATGTCCTTCAGTTTTCCAGTTTGCCTCAGACGGCAGGTGACAGCCACCGCAACTCGTCGTCCAGGAAGTGTGGCAGGTATAGCACTCCACGTTGTCCTGGTTATGAGCAAGCTGATCTTTCGGGACGTCACTTCCCCATTGTTGGGTTTGGGTATTGCGGCTCATTAACTTAGCCCGTGCCGATTTTTCATTGTAGTGCTCTGATGTCTTATCAACACTATCCTTGACCAAGGACACGGTCCATTCCATTTCAGGATTGAGGAGTGAGCGCTGAATCAGTTTGTTGTTGCGCCACTCGAAACGCTTGCGTCCATCTGGATTACGCAGCAGCGATAAATCATTGCCGGTTGGTGGTGCAGCGGGGCCAGATGTTCGTAGCGTCGGATAATCGGTAATGGTGCCGTGACAGTCTACGCAATCAATTTCGATGGCTGATGCCACTTCACCATAAATGTGACCATTGCCGTGGTTGTCCTGGGCAAAATGACAATCCACGCAGTGCATTCCTTTTTCCATGTGAATAGAAGTCATATGGACAGCGTTGTTAAATTTATCCGGATCGTTATCGCCGACAATATGCCCATCTTTATCCAGTAAGTTTCCTTTGCGATCACGTTTAAAAACGGCGCGAAAATTCCACCCGTGACCGTGGTAATCGGCAAATTGTGTATCCTTAAGCTTGGGATTCATCTCGCTAACTTGATTTAAAAAATCAAGATCGCCCCACTTTCCTCTGGGTGCCGCACCTTCTGGATTGCGATCGTTGATGGCCCGAATTTCCTCTGAACTTGGATATTTCTGAGCCTTGGGCCACATAAATGGTGCGTCCGATTCATAATCCCACATGGTATAACCCATAAAGGTGTTCATAAACATATTGGGTTGATGCATGTGGCATACTATACATTGGCTGGTTGGAATGGCTCGAGTGAACTGGTGGGTCAGGGGATGCCCCGATATTTCTTTATTAATAGTCGGATCTATGGTTTGGCTCTTACCAAGATGACCGAATTTTGCGTAGGGTCCAGAATGTAAAGGATTACGATCATTGGCGTAAACTACGTGACAAGATGCGCACCCGGAATTGCGATAATCTCCAGGCTGATCGTTAGTGCCCATAAACCAGGTAAATGGATCATTCAAGCGGGTTTTATGAATGTTCAATATTGGTACGGCGATACGTCCTCCAGTGCCGGGACCGCGGTTAGATTGACGGATATCTGGATTGCCAGGTTCGATCAATTGTTGGAAGTTTCCGCCAAGACTAGGCAGGCCAATCTCAGGGAAAAGATTGTTAGCGGTACGCCCGCCGCGCTCAAATACCCGGAAGATATCCCCAGGCTTCACCGTTTCCCAGGTCGGGAGCGGCATCAGTTTTGGAAGCACACCATGTTTAAGTTTTGCTCCCTCAGGATCAGAAAGTAGTGGGCCTTCGATAATGGCAGCTTGCCCATCAAAGGTATAAGCCTCGCCAACTATATAATTCTTAAATGGTAAAATGCCGTTATTATATGACGCGCCGCCCCAGAGCATAACTCCGGTTGACATCATGCTACGTTTGGTTGCTTCAACGATAGCCAGATGACAAGCGCCGCAGGATTCTTCTGATACTCGATAGTCTGAGGGATTTACAAATCGTATATAATTTGGGTCTTCGCGGTTGAGCAATGTATAGCTGCGCTCGGGATTTGCGCTGCTGGGAAAATTCCATTTCTCAGGAAACCGGGGCAGCACATGCGCACGGTTACGTTGTGCAGCATATTCAGGATTATCCAGTGGCAGATTTTCCGATAAAAATACACTGGCATCACCTCCATGACAATCAATACACCCCAGTTTTACTGCTGGATTGTTGTGCATTGTCTTGCTATCCATTTGCTTATGACAGCTTAAACAACCCTCGCTTTTTTCAATTACTTGCTTTGGAGTCTGAGTATTTGGCGCAGCAGGAAAACGCGGATATTTTTCATCTATACCGTCAATTTTGGCTACTGCCAAAGACGCAGTGCCAATTAAAAGCAGACAGGTAAATACGAGAGTTAAGAGTCGGTAAAATTTCTGTACAGTCATATCTAGTAGCTCAAAATAATGTTGGAAAAAATTGAAAAGGGTATTTGCCCATCACCATATATATCTTGATATCCCTTGCCTGGGATCAGTGCTGCTGCCGATAAGCTTAAAATCAAATTTTGTGTCACAAATGGCCGATAGATTGCAGTGAGTGAAATATCCTGACCAATGTTTCTGGCGATATTTTGTTTTCCAAGCACTGCTTCAATCACTGCTGTTTTATCAAACCAAGTTTGGTTTGCTTCTAGTGAAATCCTAAGTTCAGGTAGTACATTGATATCCACGCCGAGTCCTATCATATTGATGCCCGGATTAGTAAAGTTTGATTGTCCTGGATCAGCTTGCGAACGCATTGAGTTAAAAAAAGTATTATTTCGTTTTAGGTTGATTGTATTTCCTAGCAATGGGAGTCCCTGGCGATTGAAAAAACCAAAATTCGTTCCTGCGAAAATTGGATTTTCAGAGATTCCATCAAAACCTTGTGCAGTATGATCGAACGGATCATCATCGCCCGAGGCGTACAAAGCAGATAATCGTGGTTTAAACCAGTCAAAATCTATCGATATTTCTCCAGCCCCAAAAAGCGCTCTTACGTCAGTATTCCTATCGACGAATATGCCTTTTGATTCTTTTCCGACTGCGTAATAAATTGAGGTGGTTAAATTGATGCGTCCGAAACGGCCGTCGCCGTTGTAACCGAAATAGACGACATCGTAATCATGTTGAGCGTTTTCCTTAAAAGTGGCGAGTTGGCCACCAAATGAATCATCCGCGATAATACCTGTTCCTTTTTCACGACTTCGGTTATAGGCCACGATGAATTGGGACATAAATCCCAATTTAAATAAGTCCTGCCAATACAAATTAGCGAGATAAACATCGTTTTCAGGTAGATCCCTAGTAAGATCATTTTGGTTTTGGCTATTTTTTCTAAAGCGACGCAACCAAGCGAAATTGTATTGAAAGATATTATTGGCACGGGTCCCGAACAGACGCACACCGAGTTGCTGATCGAGCAGCAGAAAACCACGAAAATCACTGGTAAATGGTTGAATCCCAACGCGGATACTGTCGAAATCATAGTTAGCTGAAGCATCACGCAAATACTTCTCGGCATAAAGCGATTGCACCGCAAATGAGCTTTCTTCGTGGATGATGCTACCGTTGTTGATCTGGTTATAGTTGATAACAGGGGTGAATCGGAATTTATACTCTGGGGGACGAAATACGGTGTCGCCCTTGTAAATCACAGTGTCGAAACTGAAATTCTGGTTAAACAGAAATTGGTTTTCTGGGCGAAAAGAAGACTTATTATCCATTAAATCATTATTGATTACCCGGGTAGTCGGAATATCGCGGACTTCAAGTCTAGAGCTTGATACTGCATTAAGGCTGATAAACCAATCATCACCGAAGACAGGTCTGTCGCCCTTCAATGGATTGCTTCCATTATAGGGATCCAACCAATTCACAGGGTATCCTAACGATTCGACGATCCGCCAACGATCAGGAACAGGGGTAAGGTCAATGAAATCCTCGGCGCGCGGTGTTGATAATCGATTGGGACGGCAAGTCGGGTCTTGGTACTGCATGCGTGGAATGGTGCCAGGTCGGCGTCTCGGTTCAGAAAATTCAGGCTTGGGGCAGATTGATTCAAGCAGATTTTCGGGTTGCTTCGAATCAGCGCCCGTATTGAAAATGATCCCTAGACTGCAAAAGAAAAAAAATCGGATCAATAGATTGTTTTGTAATGGGAACATTAACACATCAAAATCATTTCTTGTTCATTGGCTTGGATGAATTCTTGTTGGCGAATAAGTTTTCTGTAACCGTCTGTTGAGTCTTGTCAAGTAATCCCCGGTTCGGTAAATGAAATTTATGGCACATTAGGCAATCAGACGGAAGCTTGTATTTATCTTTATTTCCACCGTGACATTCACGGCAGGTTTCGATTTCTGGTATCAATATATCGCT
The DNA here is from genome assembly GCF_003011925.2 of Nitrosomonas supralitoralis. Lineage (GTDB taxonomy): Bacteria > Pseudomonadota > Gammaproteobacteria > Burkholderiales > Nitrosomonadaceae > Nitrosomonas > Nitrosomonas supralitoralis. The sequence goes on along the minus strand of NZ_PXXU01000032.1, from coordinate 21,162 downwards.
GCTTTTCTTGGATTTTTTAGCATTTTTATGACAGCTTATACAAGCTACACCTGTGTGTTTGGCATGATTAAAATTGGCCAAAGGCATCCATCTCTTGTTGAGGGCGACTGGTTTTACATACCATTTTTCAAATTCTGTTTTTCCTGGGATTTTAGAAATGTGGTGACAATCAATACAAACTCTTTTTTCGATCAGGTCTTGAGCAACTATTAAGGATTGCTTTTCTGCCCAATCCATTGCTTGCTTTCGATCTTCAATGCTCAAAGCCTTGTTCTTAAGGTTCGGACGTCTAAGTTGATCTTGTGTGATCTGAGAACTTGTCACAGCATCTTGCCCCAGGTACTGATGACTGAAATATTCTTTTAAGGTATCGAAGAGAGTATTAAGATCACCATGGGGAACCTGTTTGCCCAAATTATCCTTATCCAGGTCGAGCCTGTGGCACTCAGCGCAGTGTTTTTCCATATTGATAGGCAGCATCTGACGACCACTGGTATTGGGACGGTGGCAATCCTTACACACCAATAATTTATCCCCATCGGGAGATCGAATTCCTTCAGGGTTTAAATGTTCTTTATGAGAAAACCACAAATTTGATTCTTCTTGAATTGTCGCCAATGAATTACGTTCGATACGAACGGCTTCCCAGCGAGTTTGTGTTTCTTCAAAAAAGGGTTTGAGCAACGTTAAGCTGAATTCTGGATGATCACTGTCAAAGTCAGAGACATCGGCTAATTCTGTATCATTTTTCAATTTCTCCAGATTCTGATGGCAATCAACGCAGAAACGTTGATCTGGCTGCACCAAAATACTCGGTTCATTGTGCTCGCGGTGACAATCAGCACATCGATTCTCGTGAAAATGATCTATATCGTGTGAAGCGACATCAACGTGATGTTGAATATCACGATGACATTCAATACATTGTTGATTTTGAACCATTTTAAATGGTGTTGTGTGACAAGCATTACAATCTTTCCCAATTATTTGATGTGACCGATGCAGTGGTCCGGTCAGCCACAGGCTATCATCAGGCAGCAATATGCTTTCTCGCAGCAGTTGTTTTACAGAAGGCGAGAATAGACCGGATATAGGGATTATAAAAAATAGCAACATGATGCTGACAGCAAGCATCCAAGACCAGAAAGATTTGCTTAAACGGGTTTGCCCCAAGACCGTGTAATGCAGTGATTCCAAGCTGTATCTATTAGCGCCGACAGGATGATCGATAGATACCACAACAGGGTGATCAGTCCGGGGTTGCTCTATGCTGATTATTATAGATCCTATGTGGATAGAATCACCGGGGGTAAGCTGCTTCGATCTGTGCGATTCTCCATTGATTTCAATATCGCCGGATGTCAAGGACTTGGCATAGAGTTGTCCATCATGACTCAAACTAATTGTCGCGTGACAAAGTTCTACCAGGGGTTCGTCAATCTGTACATGTTGATCTGAAGCGCGACCAATGGTTAATTGTTGAGTTCTAATCTTAAATTGCTGATACGTCTTGTTGCCGGTATCTTTATCGGTGCGAACTGTGTGATAAATTAGAAAATGCATGCGGCTACCAATAGATAAAAACGGACGTGATATGTATTATCAAGGCACTTAGCAATGCGAAGGACAGGGGAATGTGCAAATATAACCAGAACTTAAGCAGGCTTTGGAGTTGAATTTTTTTTTGTAGCTTTCTCAATAAAGCAGCTCTTTTTCCAGTGGTTTCCAATAACTCCTGGAGACAATTAATTTCATCGACATTACTGCTATTAGCCAGTTTAGCTGCAAGAATTTCTATGAGCATTTGTTGTCCTTTGTTATCGACAACCCTGGCCGTGACAGCTGATCCCATCTCATTTGGAATTAGCATCTTGCTACCGTCATAAGCACTCAGCTGCGCCCAAAAACCACCCCCAATTGTACTGCGTCGAATCGCGTCCAATACCAGATAATGGGTAGGAGCATCAAGAGCAGTGACGAGACTTAAAGCACGTGTATCCAGATCTTTCAGGTTTTGAAATATTATTTCACTACTCAAGCCATCGCTTTGACGAACAATCAGCTCTGGGTACTTGAGATAAGTGTAGATCCCCCAGCAACCACTGGCGATGACTAGGCACATTAGTGCATACGTCAACGTATGAATATTCCAGCCGAATTGAAAGCCGGAGTGTAGTGTGGCTAACAGCAGTAATACGAAACCAAGATAGACATGAGCTGATAACCAACCCGTGACGCTGCCAAGAGAAGAGTGATAAGAACGCTTGCGTACACCGAGGCACATTAAAAAAACGATTATTAAAGCGGACAGTGTGCCGAGCGTATATCCCAACCAAGTACCGCCATTGGGTGGTTGACGCGGTGAATCCAATACGTAGGCAGTGATAGCCACAAGCGACAATAACATTGCATAGACGGCATATCGATATTTTTTATAACTGATAAATGATTGATGCATTGGCATTTGCAATTATCCCAATCAAGATAGTGAAGTAACTCTTTTGTTGACTAAGGACACAACTTGATCGGCATGAATGCGAATGGCTGCACCGGTAGGGCAAGCATTGACGCAGGAAGGGCCGCTTTTCAAATCCTTGCACATATCGCACTTTACAGCTGTTTTATAAGTTACCTGCGGTCGTTTCCCGAGTAAACGGGCGAATAGACTGACGTTTTGTTTTATCTCATCCATCTTTATGGCATCATAGGGACAGTTTTCCACACAATTTCCGCACCCGATACAGGTGTCATTATCAATGAACACTTCGCCACTTCCCAGTCTGTGGATTGCGTCGGGTGGGCAATCCTTCATACAGTGGGGATGTTCGCAATGACGGCAGGAAGTCGGAATATGCAATGAATCAAAGGATGGTCCTGCTTTGCGGTCCAGACGGGAAATACCGTGATGCGTTGCGGCACAAGCTGTTTCACAATTGTCGCAGCCTATGCACAATGACTCATCGATAATCAATATGTTAGTTGCCTCTCCAATTCCATGATCCATTAGGAAGGAAAGCGTTTCTCCTCGTTTGGGCTCAGCTTGCATACTGGGATATTGCGCCAACTGATATTGCGTCTCTTGTTGAACTTTTGCGCGAAGTCTCGGATTGTTCAGCAAGAGTTCATTAAAACTGGCGTAATCAATACTTAGTGCTTCCGTTGTGACCGTGGCTTGTGCAGCCACCATCCGATTACTATTTTTTGATAGTCCAATCAGACCAATAAAACTGCCAACGGCACAATAGGCTACAATGACTTCGCCTGCTCCGGTTTTCTTCGACAATGTGATCGAACCTCTCCGTACCAAGTACAAATGACCGCTTGGATCACCTTCGCGGAAAACTATTTCATTGGCAGTAAAGTGATGAATTTTTGTTTGTTTGGCAACGTTTCGAATAACATCTTCGGGGGTATGGGGCATCAGGCGTGTCAGAGAACGAATAATTGAAGTTTTGTTAATTCTATCGTTGACCGATTTTTCCATGCGAATCAGTTTTTTCATCGCGCGCGGCGGTGTGACAAGAAGGATGCAATTCTCTCCTGAAATCACGGTAGTTTGGCGAGGTCGACCTGATATCAAGCTCGATTCGCCAAAGAAAAGCCCCTGTTTTAATGTAAAAACATCATCGGAATCGGTATGTACCCGCACTTCTCCACACAAGATATTGTAAAAATTTGAAGAATAACAACCCTGGGCAAAAATTTCGTCTCCTGGTTCGGGTGCGATAATGTCGCTCGACATTATCAACTCGCGTAGATTTAAAGGATTTATGTCTCGAAATAGCTGCAGATTTTGCGTCATCTGAGTCAGAGCGTTCTCAACATCCTCGCCACAAGCTAAGATTTCGAGTTTTTCCTGCAAGATTGAATGATCAGATGGCTTGATCGGATTGCCCAGGATATGTTCGATCGCTTCGTAGCCTTGGTTCATGGCTTGCTTTATCAATGGATAACCAGCCAATGCTCCGATGAGATATATTCCTGGTACATTCGATTCATAATGGAGCGATATTTCTGGAATCGCATCAGGTTGTTCTGAAACATAGCGAATACCGGCAGATTCAACAAATTTTCTTGGAGGAACTGTACCGAGCCTGGTAATGACGCGATGACATTCAAGTGAAATGACGTTATCCGGGGTTTTCAGAACAATCTGACCTGGAAATTCTTGCTCAGCTGTATTTTGCTTCACCTCAATAATCGCTGATTCATAAAAACATTCAATCTGCTTGGTATCAATCGCCTTAAGAATACGATTCATATTTGCTTCTTTGGCGCGTGAAAAATCATTTCGGCGATTAATCAAGATAACGCGATTGTGGTGTGAAAGTGAAATTGCATTTTCAATCGCTGAATCGCCCGCGCCAACAATAACTATCGTTTCCTGTTGATAAGCATCAGCTGATTCCAATGTGTTTTGAACAAACGAATAGTCTTCGCCCGGAACATTAAGTTTTCGTGCGTTTCCCTGAACACCCAGTGCAAGAATGATATTTTTTGCGCTGATAAAATCGCCAGATTTTAGAGAGATGCGAAAGTTATTTTTATCGCCATCAATCGAAATTACTTCCGCTTGATAAAGAATATTGATATCGGTATTGTTGATGCTATGTTCCCAGTTCTTTAGTATAGATTCCCGATCTCCGGCTTCGAATTCAATATCACTGCGCAATGGTAGCTGGTTAGGTTCGGCCATAACATGCTTGCCTTTTTGATACTGTTGAATCGTATTGGCATGCTTGCCAGATGATTCAAGCAGGACGTGAGACATACTTTGCTGTGAGGCTCGTGCTGCAGCACTGATCCCTCCAGGGCCGGCGCCAATGATGGCGACATCAAAAAATTGTTCACTCATACTTTTCTTCCTTAAATCGTTCAGTAGCAGCGGCTAAATAAGCACATTTTTATCACTGAGGTAAAATGCTGAATCTCGTTGTAAATATTTGCGCGATCAATTGACTGCACTAGCGTGATCATCGTTGCTGCGAGTCTTGATTGTTCTTCCCCCCCATCTTGCGAATCAAACGCTCGCTCCGACCCATATCGCTGCTACAGAATGATATTGTTTGGACTGGGAATGATTATCGATGTAAAAACAACTGAGTCAGTGTCTTTAATAATTGCAACAAAGCGGGGTACCCGTACCATTGTCGATAGTAGCCAAAGATAGTGCAGCCGCCTTAACCGCGCCTGAAAATAACAATCAGTACATCATGGGCACTGCGAGCTGTTTTTATAAAATTTATTTTGTGTTTGTATATATCCATTCTAATCCCCAAAATTTAAATTGATTTGTTATAGAAAGTGGGTTTTTCCACTCTATTTATTAGAGAGCTGCTGGAAAATTAGAAAAACTGAGGGAAGTAAGAATTCCAGCAGCGCGAATCAATAAATCGATAAATTAGCGGCTTTTTTCATCAAGGAAGCCTTCTACTTTCAATTTGCCTGATTTGGCAGGTTCATCCTGTTTCAGTTTGGTTTGATAGATAAAACAAGAGGAAATAAGAACAAATATTTTTAGTTTTACTAGGATAATTAATTTGCTCGGTCTGTTAAAAGTCAGAATCCTAGAAAAGCTATTAGCTGAAAGTAAGTCAATATTTATGCTACAAAAAATCTATATTTAAGGGCAAATTATTGTAAATTATGGTTTGTAAGAAAAATAAACCATTTTTTTAGAGAGAACCTAAATCCAGAAAATGTTTGTGTAAATACTATTCAGAGCTTCTCTAAAAATGCTGATTAATATAAATGAGAATTATTTCTCATAGACACACAAGCAATATACGTGGGAATTATTCCCATGTCAATAAATTTAACATAAGCTATAGGCTCTGCTACGGAAATTAAAAAAGCTATATGGAGTACCGGGAATATTCCTGCCGCAATTTTTCTTCTCCAGTAAAGCATTGTGGAGAAAGGCTTTCAACAGTTATGACAACGAATATCACGTATGTTTGGATACTGGAAGGCTGGTTCTATTTTGGGGTTGTCATTGATTTGTTTTCCGAGCAAGTCGTGGGTTGGGCTATTGCAGATCACATGCGAACAGCATTGTGTTAGCGCGCTACAAATGGCCTTTTGGCGCAGAAAACCGGGACCTGACTTGTGCCATCACTCGGGTAGGGCAGCCAATATGACAGCCATGAGTGTCGTGAACATCTGTCTATCATGAAAATAGAACAGAGTATGAACCGAAAATGAGACTGTTGGGATAACTCCCCGACAGAACGGTTCTTCCGTAGCCTTAAACATGACAATCCAATTACGAAAATTCAGATCCAAAGAAGAAGCGAAGCTGAGTATCATTGACTATTTGGCTTTTTACAATGGAAAACGTACACAGTCAAAATTAGTCTAATAATCGCCGTTCGAATTTGAGCGTACATTTTATTGAAAGACCGCATAGAAAAGTGTCCGGTTTTAGTTGACCATTATACTCATGACTGACTGGGCAAACTATTGCAGTGGTTTTGCGTCAGTTACCTACTCATAATTACCACAAATTAGACCGGGATAACTTGCTCATGCATTATCTACCTTTTTGCTCTATTCTGAATACTCAACTCAAAAAATCCTATCCAATGCATAAAAAAACGACAAGTCCAGTTTTCAGTCTAAAAAACTGTTTCACAAACTTTATACTTCTCTTATTTACCTTGACTTCCGGCGCTGTTTTGAGTGCAGCAACGCCTTTACTACGCTGCGCGGTTAGTTATGCTGATACAACGCATCAAATAGAAACCCGATTGATCGATGATCCCTATCGCGCAGCTTTATACGATATTGGTGGTCGCTTTAGTTTTAAGGCTGTTATGCTCGGCACTACAAACAAAATCGATACCATTAAAATTTACGCCTACCTGCAAGGTCTCGAAAAAGACTTTCCAATCCATCAGGCAACTTATATGCCGCCCTTTAGCCGTTCAAGTGAGCCTTTCCAATTGACGCCGATTAATCATCTGTATGCCGGGGAATATGAGAGAGAAATGCAATATCAGTGCACTTTGGCTTGGGTGAAAGCATGAGGCTATTTTTAATCATATTTGTGATTACTTTAAGCCTCATACTCTGCCCACCAATTTATGCACAAACCAAAGCAGATACCGTTAGCGTGCTATTTGTGGGTGACATTGTTTTGGATGGACTGCCAGGCTCAGCCATCGAGCAAGGTCAAGATCCCTTTTCTGCATTTGCTTCCATTTTCGCGAAGGCAGATATTCGCATCGGCAACTTAGAATGCGTTGTTGCGACAACTGGCAATCCCGTCGAAAAAAACTTTACCTTCCGGGCTCATCCGCGTACCTTACCAATTTTGAAAAAGTATTTCGATGCGCTATCTATCGCCAACAATCATTCGGGGGACTATGGTGCAGTGGCTTTTTCAGAAATGCTGACACGCATAGATGCGCACAAAATTGGACGTTTTGGTGGCGGTCATAATTTAGTAGAAGCTCATGTGCCTTTCATTATTGAAAAGAATGGCATACGCATTGCATTACTTGGCTACAATGAATTCATGCCCCGCAGTTTTGAAGCCAATCTCAACACCGCAGGGATCGCCTGGAGTGAAGATGAACACGTGGTGCGCGATATCAAAGCCGCTCGCCAAATTTACAAGGCAGACATTGTCATCCCCTTTATGCACTGGGGTTGGGAAAATGAAATGAAAGCAGGCAAGCGCCAACGTGATTTAGCCCGCATCATGATTGATGCGGGGGCTGATGCAGTGATCGGAGGTCATCCACATGTCATTCAAGATACTGAACATTATCGTGGCAAACCGATCATCTATAGTTTGGGAAATTTCATAATGGATGCTGTTGATAACGAGGCGCAGACTTTGGGTTGGGTATTACGCCTGCACATCCATAAGTCGGGCGTACAAACTTGGGATACGCAACTTGCCAAGATTAATAAGGATACTGGAATTCCTGTTCCGATGCCAAATGAAAGCACACCTTGCTGGGATAAAAAAACGGGCGTAACTTCTACATGCAAAAACGCTGAGCTTCGATGATTTGAATATAGATTGATATATGATTATTCAGCTTAGGCTTTGCTTGCGGCGAGGTGAATTAGATCGATGCCATGAAATCTTTGTAAAATATCTGAACGTTATGTAGAAATTGTTTTTTATCATTATTGCTGTATAAATGATAATTCATAGATTGAAATGAATTATCTTAATGATAAATAGATTTATAGAATTTGCGCATTCTTTCCTTTATTTTGTTAGGGTAATCGCAAAAATAAGAAATGAAACATCATGATCCAGATTGCAATTATAGTTTCTTTTTTGTCACTTTTTCTCCTCAATGCCTGCGCAGCAACCACACCATCAATCTATCATAATACCGAAGTTGAGCACTTCATCCGTGTAGGAGACTTGCCACCTAAAGTTTTGAGGGCCCTGCCTAAAGAATACAACAGGAAAGAATTTACCTATAAGCGTAAATTAAAAAATGGCACCACTAGTTATGATGTAGATTATGAAAAAGGAGGGGAAAAATTTTCCATCGCTTATGACGAACAGGGGATAGTATTAGAAGAAGAAAAGAAAGTGGAATTTTCGGAAATACCATATGACCTAAGAATAAAGGCTGAAAAAATCTTATCTGAGCATTACCCTGGTTATAAAATTATACTGGTTGAAGAAGTTTATACTCCCGATGAAATGCTGTTGGAAATTTTCTTCTCACATCCCAAAGCCAAAACTGGTTTTGTTGAAGCAATTTTTGAGTATCAATCAGGTGCTTTTAGGGAATTCGTTAATATAAAAATGAAATCTATTGAAACTCTTAACTGAGTCGGCTAAATTTTGTGAACTCTGCGGATAGCATGAAAGTAGTGCTAGTGATTATATTCATAATATTTAGCCATTCAGTAATCGCGCAATCGCAACAGTTCTACGGATTGCGACCTCAAATCAACATTACCAAGGAAATTTATAACAGATGGGATTTAAATGTTTTTACTTCTACTCATCCCATCTTAATCGACAATACTTACGGAAAGACGAGATTCCCAACTGATATACAATATTATTTTCAAACTAGTCCTATTTATAAATACAGTCCAAATCTCAATTTTGTTTTTCTAGGATACATCTATCAGAGAACCAATCCTTTTTCCGAGGACTTCGTAAATGAGAACAGGCTGTTTCAGCAGGTCATTTTCGGCAAAGCTACAAGCTTTGGGTTACTTACCCACCGGGCACGCTTCGAAGAAAGATTTATTCACAATACAGCTCTCGATACAAACTCTCTCAGTACAAGACTCCGGTATCAGATAGCGCTCCTCATTCCATTGAGAGGAAAAGAATTGGACGATGGGGAATTTTATGTTAATACGTATAATGAATTCTATTTCAGTTTAACAGGGGACAGAAATGCTCTTTATAGTGAAAACTGGAGCTATGCAGGAATAGGCTATCAAACTGCACAGTATGGAAGGATTGAAGTCGGGCCATTAATCCAAAGATCAATTATTAATCAGCATGGTGACGTGCGTTATATTGATCTATTACAGTTTAATTGGTCTTATAATTTTTGATGCGCTATTGAATCCTTTGAAAAACTGGAATTGATAAGAAAGACCTCGGCATAACCGCGTAAATTTGTTGCGGTGATGGTGGGATTACCGTTATACGCGTTTGTGTTAAAAGTGGGATCGCTGCGGCTAATTTAACAGGAATTGATGAATTGTAAAAAAACGGGTGACAAGGAATCAACGTGAAGAGATTCGCATTACCTGATTAATCTGCTCAATATGAAAATTCCGCAATACATTCATGCCTAACAAAGCATTTCCAGGCATGTTTGGCATAACCATGACCTCAACATTGGACAACTTGAACTTGCCAAAGGTAACTTCAGGTACGATAGCTTTACAAGCATTGACGTTACCATTGGCGGTTGTCGTCTGTTGAGGAATGCACTTTTGTATGCCCGCTTGTGATGCGATCTCTGTTGATACCGATATGATTGTAGCGCCGGTATCAATCATGAACACAACGGGCACTCCGTTGACAGTGCCCGAACTAAAATAATGACCGTCGCGTGTTTGGAGTAAATCAAGTTTCCCAATGCCAATAACTTCAGATGGCTGTTTTAAATTCTGGGGGGTTACTGGTTGTAATGTACTATAGCCAAGAGCAAGCTTAACTGGGCGAATACCAGCGCCACTGAATTGCATATAAGTCGTTGAGCCAACCATAACTGAAATTCCTCCAGCGACTGTCACAATAGCGCCATCAGAGAATCCCCTTTCTAGATTGCACCAGTTAGATCCCAATAAAACTTGCATTCCATATTGACCAATCGGCACGGTGATCTGATTGGAATTACCTGATGTGATTGATAAGGCTAGGAGTCGTTTTGCACTCGCTGGATCAAATAATATTGCCACCATTGGATGATCGTGCTTATTTTCTATCTCCAATCCGGCATAAAGTACATCGGTTCGATTCATTGATGGATCAAACAAATAAGCTGATCCATGCAATGGTAACGCTTCACAATTGCGTGGCACGAGCACTCTGGAATCCACATTTATTTCAGCGTGAGATCTGGATTGTTGCAGCGACTTATAGCGATCGAAAATTATTAGAAAAACTAACCCCAAAAGAACCCAGATCAGGATAGTTCTAACAAAGAATTTCCATGACAAATCGGGCAAGTTTTTGGTAGCTGGCTTACGGTTCCCTCTGTCATTGTCGCTATTACGTTTCTCGTAATAGTAGTCTCGATCCTGTATACCCATTATTAGAAGGATTTAAAGACTTGATAACCAGAGTATTTTTTGGACGAAAGGAACATTCATTAATCTTCATATAAACTGTTACTCACAGCGGTTATTTACGCTGCAACTTGAATTTATTTTGGAGTGCCGTGCCTTGCGATTCCAATACATTATTTTTTTCCGGTGCTCGTCGAAGAAGTCTTGGATTTTTTTGATTTGTTCAGCGTAATCATATTCCGTTGCCAGAACGACTCTGAATTCATCCGGAAATTCGAGGCGTTTCCAGATTCATTGGAAGAAATATAAGGATATTCCTCAGTATAAAATTTAGGAGGAGTATCAATGCTAGGATCAAAATTTCCAGAACTATGAACAAGCCCATACCACTCAAACCTATCTGAAGAATCGTATGACCCTTTTGGGGTAGGAAGACTGGGTAATTCACCTGATCATTTGTATTCTGCAAAGTCTTGTTGATACTCCGGATTTCTGCGCTTGTAGTGATCAGCAATAATTTAGGCAGGCTCAACTCTGATCAACGTATCGCGAATAATGTATTCACTGGGTGCACGATAACGTTCCTGTTTGTAGTAACACTGGAAGCGGGCGCGAGCATCCTGACCGAGTGATTGCGCCCATTCGGCGATACCTTTATAACCCACCCGGCCACAGAAAATAGCGCCCGTGGCAATGGCCAATATCGTTTCTAATCGATGGCGCCTATCCTGTGTGCGACGCGGATCATGGATGGATTTAAAAAAAGTGGGTATTGCGTTCATTTGATTCGCTGTTAGCATGAGCTTTGGTATTCCACATTGATAGACTGGGTTTAAATACGATTGAGACAGTAAGCGCTGTGTACTGCGTTGCAGCGCATAAACAAAAACCAATTTAGGCGAGGCGTTGGGTAGGTAACCTTGGGCGCTGGCGCGGACGAAACCCTTTGGTGCTACCCCATATGATCCAGTTGGCCGCTCTGTAAATAGTGCCATGAAAGTGTTGTGGATCGACGAAGGTTTCAAGTAACAGCAGCGGGTGATGGAAGTGTCGCATCCAATCGGTTTGGAGCCTTCTCTGGCACAGCGATAAAATACGAGTTGCCGCATTTGGAGTGTGCCATTGCGGTAGAATCAGAAGCCGGCTGTTATTGGTGATCAATTTTAAACGATCAAATTGATGGTGATAGCGCCAGCCAATCCATAAAATAATACTGCACCATAGTATTGAATACTTCAATACTATGAAGTATTCTTGTATTTACTTGGACCGAAATATCGGTTGGATTATAGTGGCCCGGGAAACCGGCCCAGACTACAATGCAGGAGATAGGTGGGCAATCATGAGCATGCGATTCAATAAGTGGGCATCGAACTGGATCGAGGAAAACATCCCTCCCGGAGCCAATACTGACATCGAGACCTACGAGGCGCGGGCAAAGCGGCTGATGAATGAAATGTACGCCGAGGCGACCGCGGTCAATTTCAGTGATTTCGAGATCAAAGAAGAGTGGTCGCGCATTGCGCCCCTAGTTCTGGCTGCGGTTTCGGATACCACCGAATTCGACGTCGATGCCTATGCGCTAAAAACACTACTGGCGAATGAGCATGAAGACGGCGACTGAGTCCCGCCATACGACTCATTCATATACTATAGTCTTTACCATCACATTCTCTCATTTGTACACTTCCAAACTCATTTCACGCCAGACATAACGTCAAAGATCACCGGCGCCGAAGGCGTCCGGTGCATCGCCTTGTTAGCCGATTTGTGCCTTGAACTGCTGTTTTCTGTGCTCACCGATTTCATCCCAATGTTCGTCAGTCAAAGCCCCTTCAAATGAATACAGGTAGTAACAAACCGGCAATGTCTCATTCGGATACCTCTCCTTGATCATGCGATGTGCGCCAACAGTACCAACTCGCCTTAAATCTTATTCGGAAAATATCCCGACTTCATTCAACCGACCGGAATTTTCTTTTCGCTATTGCTGAAGTCTATGAGGCTCCTATTCCGAGACATAATCTCTCTGATATTCTTCGGTCGGTTCAAAAGACTGAACAATGTCCAAATATACCCCGTTCGGGTCTTGGATGCAGAAGTGGCGTTGACCCCAATCATCGGACCGCAACTCAAGTACGATGTTGAGTGATTTAGATTTTGCTCCTGCGAAAGCGGTATCTGCGTCTTCCACTTTCAAGGTGAAAATAACGCGTTCACCAATGTATGGTGTTTGTAAGGAATACCGACGAAATATACAGACTTATATCAGAAACCCGCGTCAAAGCAGGGCTCTCGGACAAGAAGCCTAGGGTTTTAGACGGCTTGAACTTGAGTTCACCAGATGCCATCAATAAGTCAGGTAACAAACCCAGAGCGGACGTTGCCATATTCATACCTCAACTTTCGAGTTGGGTCGTAACCAAAACAACCAGTTCAACGAGCATCCGGCAACATTCACAGTTAATAATTCCATACTTTTTGTGATCCGGCTTTGGATCCGTTTTTCCTACTCATCAAGCAGCCAATTCATTAGCAATCTTCGCCGCCTGCTTCAACACCATTTCAGTCGCCAGTAATTGCATATCCGGCGGGTAGCCAAACTGTCGCAGGGTGCGTTTTACGATCACCTTTAGCTTAGCCTTTACACTTTCCTTGATGGTCCAGTCGATCGAAGCATTCTGACGCACCCGTTGGGTCAGAACGATCGCCAGTTCACGCAATTTATCATTCTGCATCAGCTCACGCGCACTGTCGTTGCTGGCAACGGCGGTATAAAATGCATACTCAAAAGTGGATAAATCCAGTTGTTCAGCTGCTTTATCGGAGGCTACGATTTCCTTGCTGATCTTGATCAGTTCATCGATCACTTCGGCTGCGGTCAGAATTTTGTTGTGATATTTCTTGATCGCGTTTTCTAGCATTTCCATCAATGATCGGCTTTGCATCAGATTAACCTTGGCACGTACTTTAAGTTCATCATTGAGCAGTTTTTTCAATACTTCCAACGCAACATTCTTGTGCTGATAATCTTTGAGTTCTGCCAGGAAATCTTCGGAAAGAATCGAAATGTCCGGTTTCTTGATACCGGCTGCATCGAAGATATCAATCACTTGTTCCGATACCAAAGCCCGGTCGATCACTTGCCGGATGGTGGTTTCAATGTCTTCATCGGTTTTGCCGCTGCCCGTGCTGTCGAATTTGGATAGGCGCGCTTTGACAGCCTGGAAGAAAGCCACTTCATCTTTGACATCCAGTGCCTGTTCATGCGGAATGGCAATGGCGAAGGCTTGAGAGAGTGCGGTCACTTCATTGATATAACGCTTCTTGCCATCGTCCAATCCGAGAATATGATCCTCGGCCGCCAGGATTAAAGCTAATTTTTTCGAGGTATCGGCTGCAAAATAATCTTCATACGCAAAGCCATGGTACATCGCCGACACCACTTCGAGTTTCTCTTGCATGAGTTGCACAGCTTGTTCCTGCATCAAGGTGGGATCGCCTTTGCCGCCTGCATCGGAATAAAATGACAACGCTTCTTTTAGATCCGAGGCGATGCCGAGATAATCCACCACCAATCCGCCCGGCTTGTCGCCATAAACACGGTTCACCCGTGCGATGGCCTGCATCAGGTTGTGGCCTTTCATCGGCTTGTCGATATACAGCGTGTGCATACTGGGTGCATCAAATCCGGTCAGCCACATGTCACGTACAATTACCAGCTTCAATTCATCACTGTTATCTTTCATGCGCTCGGCCAATAATTTGCGTTGCTGCTTGGTCGAGTGATGTTTCGCCATGACCGGACCATCGGAAGAGGCCGACGTCATTACCACCTTGATCACGCCTTTGCTTAAATCGTCGGAATGCCAATCAGGGCGCAGCTTGACGATCTCGGTATAAAGATCAGCCGCAATGCGGCGCGACATGCACACAATCATGCCCTTACCGGCAAAGACTTCCTGGCGCGCTTCAAAGTGACTGACCAAATCTTGCGCAATGTTCTGGATACGACGCTCACTGCCAATCAGCGCTTCCATTTGCGTCCATTTGGCTTTAGCTTTTTGGGTATCGGTCAGTTCATCCTGATCCAGTTCATCATCCAGTTCCTTGATTAACTTTCTGCCTTCCTCGCTTAAAGCGACTTTTGCCAATCGGCTCTCGTAATAGATGCGTACTGTGGCACCGTCTTCCACGGCCTGAGCAATATCGTAGATATCCACATAATGGCCAAACACGGCGGGGGTGTTAACATCCGTCTTTTCAATCGGCGTACCGGTAAAGCCTAAATACGTGGCATTGGGCAAAGCATCGCGCAAATACTTGGCAAATCCGTACACCACTTTCTTGCCGATTACTTCACCGTCGGCACTTTTGTCATCCACCGTTTTGGCAGAGAACCCATATTGGGTACGATGCGCTTCATCGGCAATTACTACAATATTGCGCCGATCGGAAAGCTCTTCATACACGTTGCCTTCTTCCGGTTGGAATTTCTGGATCGTGGTGAAAATCACGCCACCGGATGCCACGCGCAACAATTCTTTGAGTTGCTGGCGGTTTTCCACTTGCCTGGGTTCTTGTCGCAGTAATTGCTTGCAGGCGGCAAAAGTATCGAACAGTTGATCATCCAGATCGTTACGGTCGGTAATCACGACAATCGTGGGATTATTCAGTGCCAGCACGATCTTGCCGGTATAAAACACCATCGACAGTGATTTGCCGCTGCCTTGCGTGTGCCATACCACACCGGCTTTTTTATCTCCCTTGGGTTGCTGAGCCACATCGGGTAAACCATAGCTGGCTGGGCTTTGCATAATTCTGGAATGAAGGCCAGTGTCCGCTGCACGCAAGGTTGAAGCCACTGCTGCATTCACAGCGTAATACTGATGATAGGCGGCAATCTTTTTGACGGTACTGATGCTGATGACACCGGTTTGCGGATCTTCTCTCTTGGATTTTTCAAAAACCACAAAATACCGCACCAGATCGAGCAAGGTTTTCTTGCTCAGCATGCCCTTAATCAAGGTTTCCAGTTGGCTGACCAAATGAGAAGCTTCGATCTTGCCATCGGCGGTTTTCCAAGTCATGAAGCGGCTGAAGCCTGCTGATAGTGAACCGGCTTTGGCTTCCAGTCCATCAGAGATCACCAGCAATGCATTGTAAGTAAACAAACTGGGGATGCTGCGTTTGTAGGTTTCCAGTTGCCGGAATGCGGATTTAATCGTGGTGTTTTCATCGGCGGCATTTTTAAGCTCAATCACGACCAGCGGAATACCATTGACAAACAGCACCAGATCGGGGCGTTTGTTCTGGTTGTTTTCAATTACCGTGAACTGACTGGCCACGATAAATTCGTTATGACCGGGGTTTTCAAAATCAATCAGCCATACGATATCGCCGCGCTCATTACCTTCGTGCTGGTAACTGACCTTGACGCCTTCGGTCAGCAGGCGATGGAAAGTTTCATTGTTGGTCAGTAATTCAGGTGAATGAAGGCGTTCAACTTCTTTCAAGCCAGCCTGTAAACTCGAGTCAGTCATGCCGGGGTTGATGCGCTGAAGCGCTTTTTCTAATCGACCGGTGAGCAGTACTTCGTCATAGCGGGTACGCTCAGGATGATCGCCATCCGGTGAAATATCGGGCGCGTGGATATGGCTGTAACCCAGTCTCTCAAAGTGTTGAATCGCTAACGCTTCGATGGCGGATTCAGTGAGTTTAGTCATTTCGAACCGATACCGCCAAATTAAGACGTAATGCTGCTGCCAGAAGCCGTTCATCCTGTGTCCACAGTCGGGTGTTGCCGGATAACTGCGTTGAAGCTAACAGATGCGCGTCGATCAGTCCGAGACCCAAGCCATACAAGGCACGTTGCTCAATGAAAAAATTCACTTCATCGGTAAATACAATGGGTGCCTGGGGCAGGTTATCCAGTGCGGCCAGAATTTCTTTACGTTGGCGCAAATTGCCCAGCGCCAGTTCGCCACGCACAAAGGGATGACCTAATACGCTGTTGTCAGTCAGCAAGCGGACTAAATGCGGATCGTTGTTACGCAGGTGATTAATCCAGACCGAGGTGTCGACCAGAATCATTCAGGTATTGATTTGCCGGTTTGTCGGCGTGGGATTGCGTTCAGCTGCGGTTCGGTGCCGCCCAGATTCGCCAGCCTTTTGGCGCTTTCCCGCTCGATCAGGGCTTTCAAGGCTTCTCTGATCAGGGCTGATTTTTCCTGCACATGGGTTAAGGCTTGTGCTTTTTGCAGTAATTCGTCATCCAATACGATGGTGGTTCTCATGGTTTGTCTCCGAATGGATCATCGAATGATGCCCCTTCTTGTGCGTGGAAGCAAGCCAGAGGTAAAAATCGTATGTTCACGGATTATTGCCATTAATCAAATTGATAATGACTTTCACTATAGTCTCTTTTTCCTCGGGTTTGCTCTCGGCGATCAGCAAGGTAAAAGCAACCAACGCATTGTCAGCGATGCGTTTTTCTCCATGGGTGTTGAGCAGATAATCGTGGCGTGCCAGAAACCAAACAAACAGCGCGGCGGCAATGCGTTTGTTGCCATCGGAAAAAGAGTGATTCTTGACGATGAAATACAGAAGATTAGCCGCTTTTTCTTCAATACTGGGATAAAGCTCCTTGCCATCAAACGTTTGATAAATGGTTTCCAATGAACTTTTGAAGGAATCATCTTTTTCATTACCGAACAACTCGCCCAATTTTTCTTGTTTGCGCCAAAGCTGGATTTGCTGGATCGCTTCATCATAGGAAATTTTAAGCTGTCCAGCTTGCTGGATTCCCGTCACCTGTAAACGCTGATGATCGTAATCGTCCAGTATCGTCAGCGCGTGACTGTATTTTTCCAGTATCGACAAGATGCCTTGTGATTCGGCAGCGGTTAAGTCTTTCTGTTGGATCAAGCGTGAAGACAAAGCAATCGCCTGTCTTAAATCAGCGAGTTTCTGTTGTTGCGCTTGCAGTTTTTGTTCATTCAGCACATAACCTTGCACCAGATATTGCTTGAGCACATGACTGGCCCAGATGCGAAACTGGGTGCCTTTTTTGGAATTGACGCGATAGCCGACGGAAATAATGGCATCTAGATTATAAACCTTGATGGTTCTCCTAACCTGCCGCCCGCCTTCTTGCCGAACTACCGAGGAATCCTCGGTAGTTGCCGGTTCACCCAATTCGCCGGAGTGGTAAATATTTTTCAGGTGCAGCCCAATGGTATCGCTATCTTTGTCAAACAAAACCGCCATCTGCGCCTGCGATAACCAAACTGTTTCATCGCGCAATCGGACTTCAACCTGCGACTGGTCGTCATCCGATTGGTAAATCACAATATTGTCTACGGGTCTGGTCATAGGGCTACCCGCACTTCGCCGCTCATCAGTTTGGGGAGTAGGGTGTCGCGGAGGGTTTCGAGGGTGCGGATTTGATCTGTGTTTGAATTTAATTTTTGGAGCGTGGATTTGCACCATTCAATAGAATTATTTAGGATTGAATCAGAAGGGATATTTATTTTTAAATCTCTTATCTGATCAAAAGTTATTTGAGGGAAAGTGCCTGATCGAGATTCAGCCAATACTTGCAACCAACTCACAGTTTGAGAATTGGTTAAGTAGAAATAAACAAAAGCTTGGCTCAAGATCCGTTTTGATCGCAACACCATTAATTTTGTAGATACAACATAGTCTTCTGCATCAAAATATATGTACGCCCATCTTTCATTTGCTGGTCTTATCTCGCTGAATAAAATGTCATCCCGCTGTATTGATTTTTTTGCTTGGCCAGGTAACGAGCTAATATTGACTTGAACGTTAACTAAAACATCGCCTTTATAAATATCAGAAGTATTAAGAAAAATAATCTTATCAGTTTGGAATTTATGTGTTATCGAAACACTTTCAATTAACTCTCCTAGAATTAATTGATGTTTTGACTGAATCTCCGCTTCTTCAATAAACCACTGCCTAAACAGCGTTTCAGCCATGGCTTCGAGGGTTTTGTTCTGGCGGTGCAGCAGGTCGATTTTGTCGTCAAGGCTGCTGAGGATGGAGGCGATGGCTTTTTGTTCCTCAATAGGAGGCAACTTCAACGAAATTGATTTCAACGATGTCAACGGGTTACTTATCGACGGCACGCCAACCTGTGATTCATGCTGCAATAATTCATGTTGTCCAATATTGGATTTAAAGAAATAAAGAAGAAAATTACTATCTAGAAAATTCGGATTAACGGTAACTTTCATACCTGATTGAGATATTACATATCTATCAAACTTTCCATATGGAATGAGACCTACTTGACCAAGAGTTCCTCGATGCGTAATTACAATATCACCAGGAAAACAATTGCTAGACTTTAGTTGGTTTGCTTTTTCGTCGGTCAGATATACGAATTCACCATCAACATACCTGTAGTAATTCAAATTTGTTCCGCGTATCACAGGAACACCCTGATTAGTGAAATTCTCAGCTTTAATGTTTGAACCAAATGGACCCATTGCAAACTTTATCGCAACATCAGAAAGCTTGTATTCATTCCACTCACTCACAACTTCACCCTAGCCAAACTCTCAACAATAGCCTGATTCAATGCTGCTTCTTCCTGCAACTGCGCCTCAAACTTTGCCTTCAACGCTGCAAAACGCTCGGGGAAATTAAAGTCGTCTGCTTCATCCGGCAGACCGACATAACGCCCCGGCGTCAGTACATAATCCAGCTCAGCCACGCGCTCCACTGGCACTGAGGCACAGAATCCTTTGATATCTTCATAGCTACCTTCATCTGTCCGCCAGGCATGATAGGTGCTGGCAATTTGCTGGATATCTTCGTGTGTCAGTTCAAGGGTGCGGCGATTGATCAGATGGCCGAGGTTGCGTGCATCAATAAACAGGATCTGATTCTTACGCGGATGATTGCCGCCATTTTGCGTTGAGCGCGTACGGTTCATGAACCAGAGTCCTGCAGGAATTTGCGTGTTCAGAAACAACTTACCCGGCAAGTTAACGATGCAATCGATCAGGTTGCCTTCTGCAATGAGTTTCTTGCGGATATCTCCTTCACCGGAAGTTTTTGATGTGAGCGCGCCTTTGGCTAATACCACTCCGGCAATGCCGGTGGGTGACAGGTGGTACACAAAATGCTGCAACCAGGCAAAGTTAGCGTTGCCGGCGGGTGGCGTGCCATATTGCCAGCGTGCATCACCGCGCAGTTGTTCACCGCTCCAGTCACTGACATTGAACGGCGGATTGGCGATGATGAAATCCGCTTTCAGGTCTTTGTGAGCATCGTTCAGGAATGAGCCTTCGTTGTTCCATTTCACTTGCGAACTGTCGATGCCGCGGATGGCTAGATTCATTTTCGCCAGACGCCAGGTGGTTTGATTGCTTTCCTGTCCATAGATGGAAATATCATTGATGCGGCCTTGATGTTCCTCGACAAACTTTTCTGATTGCACGAACATGCCGCCAGAACCACAGCAGGGATCAAATACCCGTCCTTTGTACGGTTCCAGCATATTCACCAGCAATTCGACAATGCTGCGCGGGGTATAGAACTGGCCGCCTTGCTTGCCTTCAGCCAGCGCAAATTCACCGAGGAAGTATTCGAATACATGACCGAGCACATCCGCACTACGTGCTTTGGCATCACCGAGAGCGATATTGCCGATCAGGTCAATCAGTTCACCTAATGACGTGGGATCAAGGTTTTGCCGTGCGTAAACTTTAGGCAGTACACCTTTGAGCGATGGATTTTCCTTTTCAATCGCATCCATGGCGGCATCCACATAGGTGCCGATATCGGGTTGCTTGGCTTGTGCTACCAGATGTGACCAGCGCGATTCGGTGGGAACAAAGAATACATTCTCTGCGTTGTATTCATCTTTATCTTCCGGGTCGGCTCCAGCAAGATCGCCTTCACCGCTTTTGAGCCGGTCATGCAATTCCTCGAACGCATCGGAGATGTATTTCAGGAACATAAGTCCCAGCACCACATGCTTGTATTCCGCCGCGTCGATATTTTTGCGTAACTTATCGGCAGCTTTCCACAGTTGTTTCTCCAATGGCTCTTCTTTGACTGCTTTTGTTTTAGCCATGCCTAATCATTCTTTCTTTTTAGTATTGAGATAAATATTATATTATTTGTACCGGATTGCAAACATACAACAAGATATCGATAGCAGATCATTTAATAAAGATCAAAATATAACGACCTGGCGATCTTCATTCATTAAAAGATCTTTATTAAATGGGTACATATATATTCCTATTAGCAAACTGGTGCTGACTTGTCAGATATAATCCATTCATGTGTGGCGGCATTCAATATCAGGATCATAAAATTTACTTTCCCCAGCCCGATGCGAGACTACCCGTAAAGCTGAGGCACGGTGATGTAACCTGGGTC
>NZ_PXXU01000031.1 GCF_003011925.2 Nitrosomonas supralitoralis | reverse complement strand
CTCACACTAAAAATTCTAGGAAATATTTTTGAACTCCTCACAATTATTACCACTCGCGCCAACCATTAAGAAGTGGAAAATAAATTCCTAGCCTTATCGGCCGCGAATCAATTTGACGCATAAGTTTTGCATAATTATTAAGCTGATCCCGATAACGAACCTGCTCGCGATCAAGAAAACTTTGAATATCCGATCCCACATGACTACTTGTTTTATAATCAATTATCCATCTAACTCCCTCAGAATCATTGAAAGTTCTATCAATCATACAGCTCATTATCTTATTATTAAAAATCCCAGCAACTTTCAATTCATTTTTTGCATGCTGCTGATGACCCAGAATCCAACGACCCCGTTTATCACTGATTGCATTTGTCAATGCTAAAATGATGCGATCTATTGCATTTTTCACTTCGTTATCGTCTCCGCTAAAACCATCGGCAAGTAAATTCTGTTTAAAACATTCGCGCATCATTTGTATGCGCACAACATTCCAGCCACACAATTCATCATCAGCAATTTTTCTTAACCATCGATGTACTACATTACCCACGTGACGAGCCATTTCGCTAGCCCATGAAAATTCGATCTCATCTTGAATCTGTTTAGTTTCGTAAAATTCACCCCAAACAACTGATTCTGGAGCATCTGGCAATGTCCATTCTGCTTTCAGTCTATATATACCCTGATTGTTTATATCGCTGATAACCACTTCACAACCTTTATCCTCAAGTTTTGGACTCTCCTTTACTGCAATTTTCTCGGCTGCATCGCGATAAATTTGTTGTACAACAGGCCATAGCCTATGAAGTAGCGAGCTCGCGACTGGTTGCTTAGGTATATATTTTCTTTCATTATTCTCAGTTGAACTTACATGTCCTAACAAATGTAAGAATTTCTTGGCACGCGTGGCAGCAACATATAGCAAACGATCAGCTTCATGTTGCTCTTTATTACAATCAATTTTCTCCATCCATCTATAAATCGGATCAGCGCTTACTCCTGTTTCTTGAATTGGCGCAAGTAATAATTCTGGATTAACTAACTTGCTCTCAACTCCAACTTCAACCCGGACATGTGGTTGTTCCATCCACTTTAATAATTGCCTATCATTTCTACGCTGCTCTCGGCCAAGTCCAGGAACAATGACTGTATCAAATTCGAGACCTTTAGCTTTATGAATTGTCATAATCTGCAAAGACTCATCTGCGATAATATCTTGTGAGGCATAGAGCGTATTCAATCCTTTTTCAAAACTTACCAGGTCTAGAATCACGCCAGCTACTTCCTGTTTATCTAGATAATCCAAAAAGATCATAGCATCTTCCCAGTTTGTCGCAATCTCACTTTGAAGTTTTGCGGTTGGACTAACACACCCTGGTCCGCCCAATGCTTGCCAGACTGCCTCGACTGTCATACGTAGCGACTGACGCTGTCGATGAATTATGCAAGGTGTTAAAGCTTTGCGTACTCTTTTTATACGTGACTTTGCGTCTGCTGAAATGTAGCGCCAATGACTTTCATCACAAATCAAATCCCATACGTTCGTTTCTTTATTAATTGCATCGTCATTTTTATCTTTTTGTCCATTTGCGGTCTTAAATAAACCATGAATATCTTTAAGCAAAAGCCCACACCATGGCGCACGTAATAATGCAGACCAAGCTATCTGATCGGCCAAATTTATCAATGCACGAGTTAGAATAAGTAAATCCCGAACTACCGGCTTGTAATGCAATAACTCAATATCAATGGCACGAAACCGCAAATTGGATTCTTTTAATTTTTGGACGATGACTTGCAGATGGCTACGGTTTCGCACCAAAATTGCAATCGTACCGGTCGGATAATCCTGGCGAGCTTGCAAGATAATGTCTACAATCTGCCTAGCCTCAACAACATGGCTGCTATCAAACAAGGGATATACCTTTACTGCAATCTCAGCAAGTTTGGGGTGTATCCCAATCGAAGGCGTATAAGCCACTGCGCCGGATTGAATCTCTGCACAATTAGGCATAACTTGTGCAAAAGTTTCATTAACCCAATTAATGATGCCTTGTTGCGAACGAAAATTAGTACTGAGCGTAATTGGGTGCAAAATCAGATGACCAATCCCGAGATTCATGGCCTGTAAAAACAATCCAACTTCCGCTTCCCGGAAGCGGTAGATAGATTGCATCGGATCTCCCACTGCGAACAGACTATGTCCATCCCCTACTTCCCAGCCGGCGATAAGTTTCTCAATTAATTTAAACTGACTGATCGAAGTATCCTGAAACTCATCAATCATCAAATGCTTGATACGATAATCCAGCGCCAGCGCTAGATCCGTAGGTGATTCGGAATCTCCCAATGCAAGCAATGCGCGTTGCGTAACCTCCGAGAAATCCACAAAACCATTGGCTTGAAAAATAATTTTAAGTTGTGCGACGGCATAAGGTAATAGCCTTGTTATTGCGCCTAGAATTTTCCATTGCTGATCGGTATAGTACGCCGGCGGCAGTTGACGTATATCATGCAACGCTTGCCGGAAAATTTCTTCTGAATCAAGCAAATTGATCAATACACCCCATCGTTTCTTCCACTCTGCTGCTTCATTTTTTTCAAATCTCTTGTTGTAAGGCGGAAAGCCTTCGTTGATAGAGATTTTTTTTCGCCAAGAGCCTTGCCGAGTGAGCAACAATTCAGCAACTCCATACCAATGCTCAATCTCGGACGAAGACAAGTTATCTAATTGACTGGAATGTATAATTGATGATTCCCTGTCATCAGCAATAAGATTAGTAGCAGCATAGCGTAGCAATTCTAGCAACTCATTTTCTAATGCTTTGGGAAATTGCAAAAGAACATACTGCAGCGCATGATGGCGTAAATTTTGCAAGGATTCTTCCAGTTCCTGCCGAGTCCTACCATGTATATGGCGCAGCCAGTGATCACGTCGCGCTAGCATTTCGACAAGCAAAGTTTCGACACGCATCGTGTCATTATCAAGATGCTCTAGCAACAGTTCCACGTCATCAGCAATTGCATGGTTCTGCTGCATCAATTCTAGTGTCGCTCGTACCGCTTCCAAATAAAAAACAGCAGCATCCTCAATTGTTTCAGGCTGCGCTCCAAATTTTGACAGCATGGGCATTAGTCGCGTCAATGATGCACACAGCGAATCAATCGTTTGTATCCGCAGTCTCTCTGGATGCTCAATAATATGCCAACCAGCCTGCTGATCACGCAGCAAAGCTGCTGCTGCCAATTCTCGATTCAGCCTTTCATGGGAAGTTTTAACTTCGGTTGGCTTGTGTGCAATTTCTAACTCGGCTAGAATCCGAGTACGCATTTCTGCTGCAGCTTTACGTGTGAAGGTAATAGCCACGATTTCTTCGGGAGTATCGACACAAGCAAGCAATTTGAGATAACGCTGAATAAGTAGTGCTGTTTTGCCCGATCCAGCCGGTGCCTGGACAATGAATGATTGAGCTGGATTGAGTGCTCTTAGGCGTTGGTCTGCATCAGGAATAAATTCAGAATCAATCACTTTCCTTGCCTAGATCAGTCATGTCATTCTCCATCCGCTCACGAATTCGGCAAAACAGTTGCATGTCACAATATCTACATGTCGTGGGAAAATTCTTGGGATCGACTCTAGCATCTCCACTGCAAAAACCCACTGCCAGATTTGTCAGATGTTGCCGCCATGTTTCAATCAAACTCTCCCACGTGTTAAATCGCATGCTTCTATCCAACTGCAAAAAAGCTTTTATGCCTGGCAATAGATCTGATTCTCGCAATATCGCCGCAAAACCCATTTCACCTCGCTTTATAACAGCAAATGCAGCACCTGCAGCTTGTTGGCCCATGTCAGTCATCACCAGATATAAAGGAAGTTGCGGCTCATCCGGACGCTCTCCGATCATAGACTGTATGGATTGTTTGCTTGTTTTGTAATCAATAACGATGCGTTGCCCGTCCTCCAATTCGTCAACCCGGTCCAAGCGGACACTCAGAACCAGATCACCTACTTGGATAGAACGTTTTTCTTCCGCAGCAATTACCTTGAACCAACTCCGCTTCTTTTCTTCATCCAACCATTCAAGCATCACACGAATCAAACGCCGTTGCTCAATTTGCACAAAACGACCCGAAAGTGCAATAGGTTTGTATTGCTGCATCTCCAAAACTGCATCGCTTGTAATATCTGTCAGTATATTCTCAAGAGCGTAATTATTAAGTTCATCAAGCGCATCTTTAGTTTTCAATTGCCGCCATAATTGCGCCAATACTTGATGCGCTAACATGCCTCTTTCCACTGCATTTAGACCTGTGTGTGGCACATACAAGCTTGTAAGATGCAACCGGTGCTTAGCCCAGGCACGGAATGGACATGCGGCATAATCCTTGAGTACCGATGTGCCTCCCTTTATGCTATGTTTAACGGTTTCTTTACCCAATGGTGGCGACTCACAATCTGCTATATACTCCATTTTGCATGATTGGATAATTCGGTGATGATGCTGCTCCATCTCAACAAATAGCGGGCTACCGAGCGGTATCGATTGAATCAATGGACTGGATTTTAATTCATGCCTATCACGATCATCACTAAATTTGGGATAACTTGACACAACCTCTCTAGCACTGGATAGCCACTTCTGCGTCAGAAGTTGACAGTATGCCGACGACTCCAAGGCTGATCCAAATGGCAATTTTGCTCTACGTTGCAGCTCTAATGGCAAAAAAGGGTTCGGATGGGACCGCAACGGCCACTGTTCATCAGATAGCCCCATGACCCATAGATGATCAAATTCCATCCCAACCGCTTCCAATACACCGATAATTTGGACTGGCACCCCGGGTGTTTCAGGCTGAAACAATGTATTATCTGCCATCCGTCTCAACCGTTTGAAAGCCTCATGATAGCTAACTTCTGCGCTGATTTGATCGAGCGTCGCAAAATTTGCAACAAGTGACTGCCACTTTTTAAAAGCTTGATACTCATTGGAATCCAAACCACGCTCTCCAGGAAAACCCAAAATCTGCAGAACTTCGGAAATAATTCTGGTGAATACAGTATGACTGGCTAACTCAGGAAACTGAGTTTGACGAAATTTCATCAACGCTGACAAACGCTCCAGCAAAATCGGGCATTTACTTTGCCCATCTGTTTGCATTAAGAGTAAAAGTAATCGCTCCAGAGAAACATCAGGCTCAGCATACCTGCTCATTTGCGCATTTAACAGCGCACGTTGCCTCATTTCAGTTTCCCCTCCAGCTAGAAATGGTGAACGCAACCAATGACTGATACGATTAAATTCCACTTCTTGATCCAATAAAGCCAAGCATACAAAAGCTGCATCTATCAAAGGATAAGTTGTTAGTGCTAAACCCAACGAGATATTAAACGGTGCAATACTCCGTGTTGCACCCGGCAGTGCAAACCGAATATCAGGATGCATCACCTGATTAAAGATACGAGTCAGAGCATTGCGATAACTGGACAGCGTCGGTACCACGATACCCACACGCACATCATGATTTACTGTTTCAATTCTGGATCGCGCCCATAAAGCTGCCTGATAAATTTCATCTTGACTACTTGCATATCCAAAATGCTGAACTGTTGCCAGCGATTGCTGGCTTTGTGCTGTTGGAATAGCTACCAAAATTTCGCAACCACATTCACTTAGCTTGCTTAAAAAAGTGGTTTGTTGGGGTGTAAAAACATCGAAGCCATAGCAAACTATTGAAGATGGATTGTTAATATCCAGAAACTCGTATCGATCTGTGACCAGATCACAAATACGAGCTTGATCAGTTTGCTGGTTTCGTGCCGTTATATCTTGATAGGTTTTTGCCCAACCCAAAAATACTTTAACGTCTTCGTTCGGTGCAAAATCTCGTAGGCAATGAACCAACTGCCAAGTATGGGCAAGATGCCACGCTTCACTGACTGATTGCGCCGTTTGTGGAATTCTCAGTAGTGCATTTCCATCTTCTGAGGATTGAATAATTGATTCCCAAAGCATTTGCTCCTGATATACAGACAATAGCAAAGGTAATGCAACTGCTGATTGGGCATAAAGTGAATCGAAATAAATCCGTTCAATAAACGTGGAAAATGGCAAAACATCTGCCGAATACCACATGGCTTTTTTCTGGTTGATTTGAACCTGATTAAATTTCTCATTAAGCGCTAATGCAAGCCTCCGATTGGGTGTAAGCACCACGCAGCCAGCATTTATGCGCTTTGCAATTTCATCATAAGTAATCTGTGGAAATTGTGGAGAAGCAAGCATGCGGTATCTAGATTACCGCCATTTCTGATTAGCGTTGCAGTTGATCCAGCTTTTCTTTAACACTAGCCCAGTCATCTGCATCAGGCAGTGCATCTTTTTTTTCAATAATTGGACGCCATTTTTTAGCTAGCTCAGCATTTAGCGGAATAAAGTGCGTTTGTTCATCAGGCACGTCGTCCTCAGCATAGATTGCCTCTACCGGACATTCTGCAACGCATAACGTACAATCAATACATTCATCCGGGTCTATCACTAAAAAATTGGGACCTTCACGGAAACAATCTACCGGACATACATCCACACAATCCGTATACTTACATTTAATACAATTTTCGGTTACAACATAAGCCATGACAACTATCCTTGCTAACACTATTATAGAATATTATATTTTAGCAGAATTCCAATAATTAACGCCATCACCAAAACCATCACAACCATATATTTTAGTGACAAAGCACATTTAATCGCTTAAGAAACTACGATGCTATCTCAACTTATTATTTAGTTATCGATTAAAAATTGCTTTCGTTCTTGAATCCATACAATTAATATGCATTATCTTTACGTAAGACGATCAACACGGTTTTAAGGATAATCCAAAGATCGAGCCAGATTGACCAGTTTTTGAGATAATACAAATCGTGTTCGATACGGGCTTGCATTTTTTCCAACACTTCAGTTTCTCCGCGCCAGCCATTGACCTGAGCCCAACCGGTAATACCTGGTTTAGCTTTATGACGAAGCATATAGCCTTTGATTAATTTACGATAAAGCTCATTATGTGCAACTGCATGAGGGCGCGGACCGACGATACTCATGCGTCCTTGCAATACATTAAAGAATTGAGGTAACTCATCCAGTGATGTACGACGAAGGAAGCTACCAATTTTAGTGAACCGTTGATCGTTTTGTTGTGCTTGCTGAATATCTGCTCCATCTTCAGTAACTGTCATGGAACGGAACTTATATACAGTGATTTCCTCACCATTAAGACCGTAACGACGCTGTTTAAAGATGACTGGACCAGGCGAAGTGAATTTTACTGCCAAAGCAATACTTACCATCAAAGGAGACAGCAACACAATGATGAGCAATGCCAGCATAAAATCGCTGATAGATTTGACCACGCCATCGATGCCGGTGAAGGGTGATTCATTCATGGCCACTACAGGAATATCGCCAATATATTCAAACCGAGCCTGCATCAGATCAAAAATATAAATATCTGGAAGAAAATAAATAGAAGTTGTGGTATCTGGCAGTTCATCCATCAACTTCTGAATTCGTGGCTGAGATGACATTGGTAAACTGATAAAAACCATATCAATAATATGCTTCTGAACATACGGCACGACACTCTCTAATCCCCCCAAACGTGATCCAAAATCTACCGGCCGGATAACAGAGTCGACTGCGCTTTGGTCACCCAGTCCGTTCGAATGAGAGCCTAAGCTAGCGTCGATTCGGGTGCTACTACGTTCATCGAAGAAACCTTGCAAATTAATCAAAAAAAAAGGATGGTCCGCAATATGTTTGATGAAATGCAAACTGTTTTCGTTGATACCAATGACTATCGCTGAACGCAACTTGCCTCGGTGGTACAGACTGGCGACAATGCTGCGCACTGTAAGATGACTCGCGATCAACATCAATGGTGTAACGATAAACCAAGTTAATAGAACTTCCACAGAAAACTGATTGTGGAATTTGGTAGCATAACCTAGAAATATCAGAATAGCGACAATGATTAACCAGCCCATCACTGTATCGCGCACATAAGCAAGCAAACGACCCTTTCGCCAGTTGCGGTAAATAAGGATGCGCTCAAAAATGTAAGAAGAAATAAAAAAAGTAATAATGACTAATATCAAATAGTAACTGGTGAAGTCTTCATGATAGATCCAGGTTGTGAGTATCAGAGTGCTCCATATGATGAATGGATCAAGCAGATGCTTGAAAAAAGCTACTATGGGCAAATCATTGACTGTCATCGTTGTCCGTAAGTATATTGTAGATTGACATTGGCGCCGTTGGCGTTAAAACCGCCAAAAAATGAATCAGATTTTAAATCGGCATGATAAGCTGAGGCGCTGAGCTCGAGACCAAGATAAGGGTTATATACGAGTCTGACAGTGGCGTTGCGGATCGTATTGTGTACACCTAAAGCAGAAGATATTTCTGGATCACTAAGATTTGTTACGCGGTTACCGAAGTTGCGTGTCTCATACAAGAAATCTCCCTCCATACGTACTTTTTCTGTGATATTCCAGAAGGGTATTACGCTTACACCGGTATTAATACTGAAACTTGCGGTCAAATTCTGCCTGGCTGCAGTTTCGCGCCACCCGCTAACAGTCAGCCCAGTTTTATCTGTAGGTCGCCATTGAAAAATACCACGCGCATTGAATCCGCTAAAATCGCGCTGTACGGCACTTGCATTTTGACGCTCAACCCACCCTCCACGCACCTGGAAGCTTGATTTTCCAGTGACATCCCAGTTAATTTTAGCCATGACTTCCTTTTGTTCGTAATCATTATTAATAAATGCTGATGTAGGTTCAAAAGGAAAATTACCGCTTATATGGCGAAAAAGCACTCCGACCGTATTTCTGCCTGATTTACCGTGCGATGAAACATAGTCAATTCCACCTTCAAACTGGTTTTCAGTACGCTCAAGAAATCGCAAACGTGGAACTTCAGGGGGAGCTTTGATACCTAGGTCATAGTGAGTAAACTCGCCATTCAAACGCCATCTTGGATGAAATCGCCAACCTCCGTTAATATATTCTGTCAGTTCGGTACGGATAGATTTAATACCCGGTTGAAACAGGAAGGGCGCCAGTGACTGTGTATAACTGGCTCCCATATTACCTTCCAGTTGATTACCTATCAACCAGTTCCAGTTGCCACTAAAATTTTTCAGATTGTTGTCCATAATGCTAAATCTATCGAACTGGACGCGACTATAGTTAAAGTTTGCGCTTAACCGCTGCCGACTGATTTCCTTCTGAAGGATAACGCCCCCGGTAAACCGGTGCGTCATATCAAAGAGATCTTTCTGAATAATCGCATTTCTAATAGAATCATTTGCAATGCTATCGGTATTCATTTTATCTCTGATGCGCAGTATGTTGTCATCGGCGGTAAAAATATAACTTCCAAATGGCTGTATTACTTTACCAATAGTCTGCGCATAAATAGGTGGCGCAAAAAAAAGCAACAACATGCATCCTAAAACAAAAAACCTCAACCAAATGGATCGTAATAAGCGTGTCATAATGAATTTAAGATACTGACAGATTGGCGCAACCGTAACTTCACTCAATAAATATTTCATCAACTTCGAATTCTCAGAGTTTGCATTAGTTAAATATCACAGACATTTGACAGAATTGCATTTTGCTTAACATGTTCTCATAAAACTATTTTTAACAACACTTTTTCGATCAGAAAAATCACGTTTTTGATCGATTCCTCTCTAAGTGTCGCTATTTTTAACACTTCGGTTTAAATTAATGATACAAATTGCTTTGTATATGCTAAAGAAATTTAAAGATATGGAATTACGGCACAATCTGCAATAAGATTAAACCAGACAGGATCACTGTCTTTAACTACTTATTTGAGCTGAGCGGCAGAGATAATAGCAATGTAACGATGTCCGAGAAAGCATAAATTAGATTTAAATTTGCAATCTTTATTATTGGGTCGTCTTTTTTGCGAGAAAGTCAGTTGAGCAGTTCAATTGCCATTATCACTAGGAGAAACTGGTGAAATTCACTTCACTCACACAGCGATTTGCTGTCTGGTTTACGTTGGTTTCTTTACTACCAATATTATTCATTGGTAACAGTCTACTGCATACCTTTGAGGCCGAGATCAAAAAATCCGCTATTCAGAATGTCTCTGCTATCGCTGACAAGAAGGCCGAGCAAATTGACAGCTACCTTTTAGAGCGTTTGCTTGATGCCTACTTGGTTAGTGGTATGAGTACAACGCATGAAGCCATTACTAAATTCACTACAGTCTTTGAAGAAAAAGGAATCGATTCCGATGAATATCACGAGCTAGATAAGAGTTATCGTGAAAGTTACAAACGCTTTGTGGAGGATGCCAAATATTATGATCTGTTTCTGATTTCACCTGATGGAACAATTGTTTATTCTCAAGCACACGAATCTGATTTTGCAACCAATTTACGAACTGGCCCCTATCGTGATAGCGGTTTAGCTAAAGTTGCCCGCTATGCGTTGGATAAGTTAGAAAGTAGTATTTCAGACTTCGAGCATTACGAGCCATCCAGGGACGCGATCGCTGCATTCGTAGCGACGCCCATTATTAATGAGGGCGAAATTAAAGGTGTGCTGGCGTTACAAATCTATAGTGAACTTGTATTTTCAGTCATCTCAAATAACGTCGGCCTTTTGGCTAGTGGTGAAACAGTAGTGGCACGACTCGAAGATGCCCAGACTGCTCTGGTAATGGCTCCATTGAAGTATGACCCTGAAGCCGCATTAAAACGAAAAATCCCGCTTAATAATCCACCGTCTTCTACGGCTATGGAATTTGCCCTAAAAGGTGATTCTGGTGGAGCACTGACTGTTAATTACCGTGGCAAGGAAGTTGTGACTGCATGGCGTTATTTACCACGCTTGAAATGGGGTATGCTGGTAAATATTGATGTCGATGAGGCATTTGCTTCTGTTTATCATCTGCATTTTGTTGGTTTGGTTATTGTTATTCTGACCTCTCTCGCTGCTTTATTCGGGGCTTTTTTATTTAATCGCCGTGTTGTCGACCCTTTGAAGCACTTGAACCAGAGCGCTCTAAAAATATCAAAGGGTAATTTGCGTGAGCAAGTTGCGATTGAGGGTTGGGATGAAATGAGGCAACTTGCGCAAACATTTAATCTTATGGTGGAACGGTTGAATGCCAGTAACCGCGAATTAGAAGAAAGAGTCGCTGCACGCACGGCCGATTTGCAATGGGCAAATACAACTCTGGCGATTAAAGAAGAAGAAATGCGGTCTGTTGTTGAACACATGGTGGATTGCGTAGTTACTACCGATGAAATAGGCAGGATTCTTTCCGTCAATCCAGTCATGGAAAAACTGTTTGGCTATAGACATGATGAAATGATAGGACAAAATATATCGATCATCGTGCCCGAACCTGATCGTAGCAGACATATCAGTTATATGGAAAATTACTGCCGCACTGGGCATGGCCAGGAATATGTCAGTCGCCCTTATATGTCCGGATCGCATGGTATTGGTCGTGGGCGTGAAGTAGAAGGCATTCGCAAGAATGGCGATCGAATAGCGCTATATTTGGCGGTCAGTGAGTATTTTGTGGGTGAAGAACGGCACTTCACGGGTGTGATGCGGGATATCCGTGAGCATGTACGTATCATGAACGACTTAAAACAAGCTCGGACTGAGGCAGAACAAGCTAACCGGGCTAAATCGGCTTTTCTGGCCGCCATGAGTCATGAAATCCGCACACCGATGAATGGCGTGATCGGAATGATTGACGTACTTAGACAGACCAGTTTGACTGGCTATCAAATGGAAATGGCTAACTTGATACGCGATTCCGCTTATTCGCTACTTTCCATTATTGAAGATATTCTTGATTTTTCGAAAATCGAAGCCGGTAAGCTGGAAATCGAAAAAATCCCAATGTCATTAGCGAGTATTGTCGAAAACGCTTGCGGTATGCTGGCACACGTCGCGCTCAGTAAAAAAGTGGAACTGACCTTGTTTATTGATCCGAAAATTCCTGAGAATATGTTGGGCGATCCCTTGCGACTTCGCCAAGTATTGGTGAATATAATCAATAACGCAATCAAATTCTCCAGTAAGCAAGAAAAACAAGGCAAAGTATCGGTGCGAGTTTTATTGACCGAATCCAATCCCGATCAGGTAGTGGTCACTTTCCAGATAACCGACAATGGTATCGGTATGAATAAAGAGACTCAGTTAAAATTGTTTCAATCATTCTCACAAGGTGATCCTTCTACCACACGGCGATTTGGTGGAACTGGCCTCGGTTTGGCAATTTCGCACCATCTAGCAGAATTAATGGATGCAGAAATCACTGTAGAAAGTCAGCCTCAGCATGGTTCCACTTTTATCATACAAATGCCTTTTAAGCCTTTAACCGATATCTCATATGCCGACCACAAGACCGATGATCTCGAAGGCATGAATTGCTTAATATTAGGTGAAGATGATGGGCTGAGTAATGATCTGGCTGTTTATTTAAAAAGTGCAGGTGCCATTGTCGAGCAGGTGTCTAATCTCGCTACCGCTGAGCGAATTATTCAGAAGCTTTCTCCCGGGTTATGGCTTGTGGTTATCGATGCCGGAGAGCAAGTACCTTCCATTGAGGCAATCCGCACTGCGTTTAGCGCGCGCTCTGAGGCTATAAAAAATGACGCAGAAGCGAAGCAGAGCCAACCGCATCCGTATATTGAGCCCCGATTCGTTGTGATTAAGCGAGGTCGCCGGCGGCAGGCTCGTATCGAGGATATCGACATCATTACACTGGATGGCGATGTTATGTACCGTCAATCGTTATTTCGCGCAATGGAGATCGCTGCTGGAAGAATAGAAGCAGAAACAGAAGACGCTCCTACTCTAAAAACATTTAGATCAGCCCCTAAACCTATTTCGCGAGAAGAAGCTTTGCGACAGCGCATGCTGATTTTGGTCGCGGAAGATAACGATATCAATCAGAAAGTAGTCCGCCAGCAGCTCAACCTGATGGGATATGCGGCAGATATTGCTAGCGATGGAAAAGAAGCATTAAAACGTTGGCAAAGTGGTGATTATGATCTGTTATTGACTGATTTACACATGCCGGAAATGGATGGATTCGAGTTAACAAAAGAAATTCGGGCTGCGGAAAAGGACCGGAATCATATTCCGATTGTTGCCTTGACAGCGAATACGTTAAAAGGTGAAAAGGAACGTTGTCTGAAATCCGGAATGGATGACTATCTGAGCAAACCGGTTCAGCTTGAAGATTTGCGCTTGATACTTGAGAAATATCTATCCAGTCGACAGCCAATTGAAACTATCCAATCTGCGTCCCAACCAGCTTTATCCAACAGCAAAGACAAGTCGATCGAAACACCGCTCGATCTCCATGTTCTCGAACAATTGGTCGGTGATGATCCCGTGATCCTAAAAGAAATGTTACTGGATTTTCGTACCAGCGCGGAAAAAATTGCGTCGGAACTCCACACAGCTTATCAAGCGGGTCGATTAACAACAGTAGGTTCATTGGCCCATAAACTCAAATCATCTGCGCGCTCTGTCGGTGCGCTTGAATTAGGTGAATTATGCGCAAAAATGGAGCAGGCAGGTAAAAAAAGTGATGCCGAAGCACTAGCTGTACTGTTCACAGCATTTGATGCTCAAATGATAAGTATCAAAACTTATCTGAGTACTTTATATGCGAAAGATGAGTGAAGTTCTCCCAACAAGTTATCCATTGTTGGAGTAAACCGATTGATTAACGTGTTTCTGTATTTGTCATGTCGTGCTTCTGTTCTTGGAATGTAAACACAGATAATATGCTGTAAGTGAAATAACAAAAATACCATGCATGATTCTCGTGACAAATTGGGAAGTGATAATAATTGCTACTAAACGATGACCTATCTATTCAATAATCCGACAAAATTTGCAGATGAACTGATTGAAGGATATGTTGCAGCACATCGTAACCAGATACAGCCGGTTGATGGTGGCGTGATTCGGAAGCATAAAGCTCAACCAGGTCAAGTCGTACTTGTTATTGGCGGCGGTTCTGGACATTACCCGGCTTTTGGTGGATTTGTTGGACCGGGACTGGCGCACGGCGCAGCCATGGGAAACGTCTTTGCAGCACCATCGGCACAGCAAATCTGTAATGTGGCACAGGCCGTAAATGCCGGTGGCGGCATCTTATTTTGTTACGGCAATTATGTTGGCGATGTGCTCAATTTCGATCAGGCGCAGGCACGGCTTTGCGCTATGGGTATTGACGTTCGGACGGTAGTTGTAACCGATGACATTGCTTCTGCACCTTTGACTGAGAAACATAAACGTCGCGGTATTGCTGGCACTTTGCCGGTTTTCAAGGCAGCAGCTGTTGCCGCAGATGCAGGAAAATCGCTGGATGAAGTTTTTCGTATCGCAACTGAGGCCAATGAACATGTACGCACACTCGGTGTGGCATTTTCTGGCTGCACCCTGCCCGGTAGCAACAAACCACTATTTAAAGTCTCAAGCGGAAAGATGGAAGTTGGCATGGGGATTCATGGTGAACCCGGTCTCTATCGTATCGATTCGCCAACTGCCGATGGTCTGGCAGAAATGTTGGTCGACAAGCTGCTTACTGAAATTCCTTCAACCATCGTCAATGGTGATGGCGCACGTATCGGCGTGATACTTAATGGCCTTGGTTCTGTGAAATACGAAGAATTATTTGTGGTCTATCGCCGGGTTGACAGATTGCTACTCGAGCGCGGATTGACCATTATTGATCCCATAGTGGATGAATTAATCACGAGCTTTGACATGGCAGGCATCTCACTTACGTTATTCTGGATGAACGATGAGCTTGAGAAAACCTGGATTGCGGCAGCAGACACGCCCGCATTCCATAAGGGTAATATCGTTCGTTCCAATATAGACACGCCCGCAGCCAGTCGAATCAAAGACAAACATCCATTAGAAATTGGTTCTATGGACTCACAATCCGCTGCAGCAATAGTTTTTGTGGCGCTTAAGGCCGCTTGCAAAGTGATTAACGAAAAGAGCGAGGAACTTGGGAGATTGGATGCAATTGCTGGAGATGGCGATCACGGCTTAGGTATGCAACGTGGAATCACCGCGGCGGTTGTAGCGGCAAAAGAAGCGCTTGATGCCAAAGCAGGTGCTGGAACACTACTTACAGTTGCTGGCGACGCTTGGTCAGATCGAGCTGGTGGCACATCTGGCGCCCTATGGGGCGTTATCCTCCGCAGTCTAGGCAATGCTCTGGGTGATGAGGCAACACCCCAAGCATCAACAGTTGCTGTCGGCATTGCTTCGGCGCTTCGCGATGTAACCAATCTTGGGAACGCACAGTTGGGCGACAAGACGCTTGTTGATGTACTTTTTCCATTCTCATCAGCACTTGCTACTGCGGCATCTCAAGGGCTTTCGATTGCCGATTCTTGGGCCGTTGCAACCGATATTGCAAATGAAGCAGCTCAATCCACCAAGAAGCTTCTACCTAAAATTGGCCGCGCACGTCCTCATGCGGAGCAAAGTCTCGGTACGCCCGATCCAGGTGCTATTTCGATGGCTCTGATCATTACCGCGATTGGGAAAACAATTAGCTTCTTGTAAAATGTATGCAATATTTCATAAAAAATAATGCTATTTCCAGAATAGCGGTGGCTATAGCTGAAATTGATGCCGTAATTGGCTTGCTTCCTTCTCACGAAGAAACTCCATTGATTATTCCGAATACAGCTGATCAGTTAACACAAGAGAGCAACCTGTTGGACAAGCAAGATTTAATTTATCGGCATGAGCATTTTTTTCATTCTATTTCAACACTTCCAATCAATTATCGTAATACTCTGAAAAGGGGCATTGTTGAATGTATGTCAAAAAAGCAGAGGGGGAGATTCTATTGATGTTTAACTTAATTGCGCCTCAACGTAATGATCACGATGATCATCT
Source organism: Nitrosomonas supralitoralis (assembly GCF_003011925.2). Lineage (GTDB taxonomy): Bacteria > Pseudomonadota > Gammaproteobacteria > Burkholderiales > Nitrosomonadaceae > Nitrosomonas > Nitrosomonas supralitoralis. The sequence continues at coordinate 23,737 of NZ_PXXU01000031.1, read as the reverse complement.
ACAAGTGGAATCATACATTGTGATCGCCCTTTTTCATCGGTAACTAAGTTATTGATCACGATACCGTCCAACGTTACATGGATCTCATGACCTGGTTTCTCATTGTTGCATTTGACGTTGATGTGATAGTAAGTCTCGCGAAAGCGATAGTGGATACTATAGGCTCTCCAATGAGGCGGAATGCACGGCGCTATGCGTAGATGGTCCACTTCCAGTTGTAGGCCCAAAATCGTTTCCACGGTTAGTCGGTACATCCAACCCGCTGCTCCGGTATACCAGGTCCAACCGCCTTGGCCAATGTGTGGCGCTACACCATATATGTCCGCACACATGACGTATGGCTCAACCTTGTAACGCTCGACTTCCTCTGGTGTTCGACCGTGATTGATAGGATTGAGCATGGTAAACAATTCCCAGGTACGCTTCCGGTCACCTAACATGGCAAACGCCATTGCGGACCAAATAGCAGCATGGGTATATTGGCCGCCGTTCTCACGAATGCCTGGCACGTAACCTTTGATATATCCCGGTTCAAGTTCTGATTTATCGAAGGGTGGATCGAACAGTTGAATCAACTGCGTATCGCGCCGTATCAAGTATTGGTCTACTGCATCCATCGCTTGGCACGCGCGCACAGAATCCCCACCACCGGAAATGACCGACCAACTCTGACTGATCGAATCAATTTTACACTCCTCATTGCTGGACGAACCCAGGGGTGTGCCGTCATCAAAATAGGCTCGCCGATACCATTTGCCATCCCATGCATGATCCTCGATATGATCGCACAACCGTGCAGCCTGTTGTTCACAAATATCAGCAAAAGCTTCGTCTCCTCGCCTCTGTGCCAAGTTGGCAAACATTTCAAGGTTCGCATACAAAAACCATGCTAGCCAAACGCTCTCGCCCTTGCCGTTACGGCCGACAAGATTCATGCCATCGTTCCAATCGCCACACCCCATCAACGGTAAATGATGATCGCCAAAGCGCAAACCATGTTTAATGGCACGTACGCAATGTTCATAGAGGCTTGCCGCTTCCAGGGAGCGTTGCGGCTGGTCGTAGTAAGCTTCCTCTTCCGAATATAGCTCGCGACCTTCCAGGAAGTGAATCGACTCATCAAGCACGCCGATATCGCCAGTCGCCAGCACGTAGCGGCAGGTAGCATATGGCAGCCACAGATAGTCATCGGAAAAATGAGTACGTACGCCTTGTCCGTTAGGTGGATGCCACCAGTGTTGCACGTCACCTTGGAGAAATTGCCGTTCGGCGCAGCGGATTATTTGCTCACGAGCTAACCAGGGTGTCGCATGGATTAATGCCATGGTGTCTTGCAATTGATCACGAAAACCGAAGGCGCCACCGGATTGATAATATCCGCTTCGGCCCCAGAGTCGGCAAGATAGTGTTTGATAGATCAGCCAACCATTGGTTAATACGTTCAAAGCGGGATCTGGTGTTTCCACATACACCGCGCCCAATGTATGGTTCCAATACCCCCATACCGCTTCCAATGCTTGCCGGGCACCTGAGAGTCCACCGTATTGCTGAATAAACTGATGCGCTTCATCGACACTTTGAGCTGCGCCGAATATAAATACGATCTCGCGTTCTTGTCCTTCAGCCAGTTCGAGATGTGTCTGGATAGCTGCGCACGGATCGAGGCCAGCCCCGATCCTTCCTGACAAGCGCTTGCGCCGCATCGATGCTGGGTTGGATAGTGAGCCATTGCGACCGATGAACTCGGTACGATTCCCAGTTACTGAACGCTCTTGTTCGCTGACTTTTACAAAGACGACTCGCTTGGCGTACTCGCGGCCATAAGCATTGCGAGCAAACAGCGCTCCGCTGTGTGGATCCATTTCAGTCACTATGTGCATCTGATTGGTGTGGCGCCATTCACCAAGCACCAATTCCCAGTAGCCGGTCAACGACAATCGCCTTGTGTGCTTGGAATGGTTGTGCAGTTTGATCAGCACGAATTTCACTGGCGCGTCCATGGCAACATAGGTATGCAGTTCCGAAGAGATGCCAGCCTGGTAATGTTCAAACACGCTATATCCAAACCCATGGCGGCACACATATCCGGATTGACCACGGGTTGGCAATGGCGTTGGCGACCAGAAAATTCCTGAATCTTCATCACGGATGTAGAACATCTCGCCACTACTGTCACTCAATGGATCATTATGCCAAGTAGTCAATCGGAATTCATGCGCATTGTCCACCCAGGTATACGCACTACCACACTCACTAACAACCGTACCGATATGCGGACTGGCGATTACATTGGCCCACGGCGCAGGCGTATTTTTGCCTGGCTCTAGAGTAATAACATACTCGCGCCCATCGGGCGTAAATCCTCCCAAGCCGTTGTAGAAAATCCGCTCACGCGTTGCTAATGGACTGGCTTGTTCAGAGACCGGCAGCAGCAACCGGGGTTCAAGGAGATCAGAAACACGTTCAGACGATATGCGACGTTCCAATGGCTCGATCAATGTTTCGGCTGTATCGCTAAACACGATGCGCGCGACCGTTTGGAGCAAAACCCTCTCATCTTCGGAAAGCTCTTCAACACGCCGTACAAAGACGCCTCCTGGCTTCTCGATTATTTGCGCGTCAGCCCCTGCATTAATCAATCCTATGATCTGATCATGCAAATCTGCCCTATAGCCTGAGAAATCCTCGTTTACGATTACCAGATCAGCAGACAAACCCTTCATTCGCCAATAGGCATGGGCTTGAATTGCTTGTTTTATCAGATCGATACGATTCAGGTTTCCGATTCGAATCAGTATAATTGGCAAATCACCTGAGATGGCAAAACGCCAAAGCCCGGATTGACCCAGTTGGTTACGCACAATGACACTGGGAGGAGCGCGACGCAAGGCATTGCTGTATATGACGGAGCTGGCAAGACGACCGTAGATTTGAGCATCAGCTTCGGTAATATTGAGATGACGTAGCACTTCCTGACTTTGAAACCACGCCATTTCAAAGGCACGTTCCACAAAGTGCCGGTCACAATAGTTTTCCAACAACCCCAAGGCCGCTTCGCGCGTGCTGGCGATTCCGGAGATAATTTGCACCGTAGCCGATTCATCTGGCAATAATGTGATAGTGCGACGGATTGCCACGATCGGATCGAGCACCGAACCATCCGTGTTCGACAAAGTTGATATATGATTTCTGGTATCCATCATCACAGGATTGGCCGGTGTTCGTCCCCGCCCGATGAATTGAACTCGATCCGTTTCATAGGACGGTTCATCAATCACTGCGCCCGGAGCCGCTAACAGATGAAACATCCATGGTGTCTGTTCTTCCATCGTGCGGCGACGCCGTGTGCAGAGGATCGCCTGCCGATCGCGAACAATTTCGGTTTGCACGAACAAATTACTGAAACTACGATGAGCCAAATCGGAATTCAACGGCGCCAACACCACTTCTGCATAACTGGTTACTTCAATATGACGGATGCGGGGAGACTGGTTAGTGAGTGTAACACGGCGAATCTCGACATTGTCTTCAGGTGAAACACAGATCTCGGTGTGCGTTTCTATCGATCGATCGCGGCGACGGTATTCCGCACGTGCTTGGACAAAAATCGCCTCATAGTGATCGGCCTTGCATAGAGTAGGCTGATATGCAGTGGACCAATAATGCCCGGAATCACGGTCTCGCAAGTAAATGAAGGTGCCCCAACCATCAGAGGTGGCATCTTCGCGCCAACGGGTGACAGCAAGATCGCGCCAGCGACTGTAACCGCCTCCGGCATGAGTCGCCATCACGTGGTACTGTCCGTTGGATAGCAGATGCACTTCCGGTATCAGTGTGTTTGGATCGGTAAACACACGCATGATCTCGCCGGCTTCTGCAACTGCCGGGCGCGCAGCGGCATTGACTTCCGCCGCGTGTGGATGCAATGTTGCTCCTTTTTTCGGTATACGCTCCTGCAGCAACAATTTCGTCGCCTGAATAAGCGGGTCCGACATAAAACGACGCTGCATCGGTTGATTAAGCAATATATGCTCAAAAGCCAACAGACTCATCCCCTGATGATGCGCCATGAAGGTACGCACAATGACGCTGGACTTGCCACGCGGCACACGTGCTGGCGTATAGTCGACAGCTTCATAGAACCCATACGCGCCGAGCAAACCGTTGGCGACTAGTGTTTGTAAATTATGGCATGATTCATGTGGCATCACCGTCAGCGCCAGTGCGCTGGCGTAGGGCGCAATGACCAGATCGTCTCCTAACCCACGCTTGAAACCGAGTCCCGGCACTCCGAATGCCCGGTATTGATAGATTTGGTTTATATCGGTGGCGTTATAACAGGATTCAGAAATACCCCAGGGAACATCGCGTTGCCGACCGTATTCGACCTGACGCAACACTGCAGCTTTGCATGTTTGCTCCAATAAAGTGTTTTCGAAACTTGGCATAATCAAGCGCGGCATGAGGTATTCGAACATCGAACCGCTCCACGAAATCAGACTTACGTCCCCACCATGGCTGGTCAAAAGTCGGCCCAGTGCAAACCAATGCTTTTGAGGAATTTTCCCCTGCGCAATCAGTAGAAAACTTGCCAGACGCGCTTCCGATGCCAGCAAATCATAGCATGACTGATCTCGGCGTCGCTCGCCTACGTCATAACCGATAGCCAGCAAATCACGCGCTGCATCGTAGAGAAATTCAAAATCCATTATTGCAAATTGGCGACAACGATCCACCAAAGCATTGATCGTTTTAATCCGCTCCTGCGCACTTCTAGTTGACACCCTCGTTTCCGTGCCTGCAGATGCCAATTCAGCGAGAGTCGGAATATTATTTAAGTGTAGTGGTTCGGATACCAGATATCTAAGGTCTTCTTGAAATGCGCTGATTTGCAGAACAAATGTCTGCGCCCAATAATACAGTTCGCCGTCGATATCGATATCTGTGGGTAAACAAGCAATCATCTCCTTACCAATACGCTGCAACTCAACCAAAAAACTATCGGCGATCACCAACGTTTGTACAGATTCGTCCAATGTGAACATGTGCAGATTGTGTTCTAGATCTTTAATTTTCTTTGCCATATCCGAAGCAAGTAATTCAGGTACATGTTCGGCAAGTACTCGCAAAGTATCCTGCAATCCTTCAAAGGTATTTTTTGACAAAATCGGTTGATCTTTCAACTCGATTAATCCAGCTTGTAAGGTGAGCAAGCTACCCACAAGGTTTCCACTGTCCACTGAGGATACGTATTGCGGATGTAATGGTTTCAGTGTTCGCGTGTCGTACCAGTTGTAAAAGTGACCAAGGTAGCGTTCCAGCTTTTCCATCGTGTCCAGTGTATTTTGAATTCGAAACAAAAATTCACCAGCGGAAATGTAACCAAAATCATAGGCAGACAAATCAGCCAGCAAAGCCATACCGATATTCGTGGGTGATGTGCGTGTGGCAATGGTTTGAGTCGGGTATTCCTGGAAATTGTCGGGCGGCAGCCAATTATCCTTTGGCCCGACGAACTGCGCAAAGTAACGCCATGTTCGCCGCGCCGATTTACGCAGGAACACACGTTGGTCCATCGTCAGTTGGGGGAACGGGGATACCAGTGGTTTACTGATCCACCAACCGACCACAGGCGACAAGAACCATACAAGTAATATAGGCACACAAAACAGCAATTCCGATAATTGTTTACTTTCTAACAGCAGGATCAGCAACACTGACAAAACAGGTCCGATCCACATCTCCTTTACAAAATCGGCCAATGTGTGGCATGCATTACGACGTGCATAGGAAGGTAGATGCCACAGCATCAAGCTACGTCGCGTAAATAACATGCGAAAACCCGAGTACATAATTGCACTCAAGCTAATTAGCGCGTCATAGGGCAATAAAATCAACGTCAGTAACGACAGTGCAATGGGGCGACCGGCTGACTTGCTGGTCAGACTAAAGTGCACCAGCCAGTCACGATCTTCCGGTTTACGGATTAATTCGATCACGCTTCCCACTAAGCCGGGCAAGAACACCACGCTAACGACCAGCAAAATCCAGAACCAAGCTGGCCCTGGGCCGAATAACCATCCCCCTACCAATAATGCCAGTAGTGACAGCGCCACGAGACTACGTCGGAGATTATCAAATATTTTCCACATTAACAAAGAGTTGAGTGGATTTGGCCGCCATTTTTCTTTCGATCCATTGGAGCCAGGTGGTCCCGGAACACGCGGAAGCAACCAACTCGCAAGCTGCCAATCACCGCGTATCCAGCGGTGTCGTCGACTAGCCTCTATGACGTAACTGGCCGGATGCTCTTCAATGAGGTCGACATCGGTCACCAGTGCACAACGCGCATATCCACTTTCCAGCAAATCGTGACTGAGAATAAGATTCTCGGGAAAACAACCATCAACGGCCTGACGAAAGGCATCAACATCGTAAATACCCTTACCAATGAATGATCCTTCGCCGAAGATATCCTGATAGACATCGGATATTTCGCGCGAATAAGGATCAATACCCGATTCGCCCGCGAATAATTTAGTAAATCGTGTTTGACTTGCACTGGTTAGACTGATTGAGACGCGCGGCTGCAGAATTGCATAGCCTTCGACAATGCGGCGTTGGTCAGCATCGTATATCGGTCGATTGAGCGGATGAGCCATGTTACCGATCAAAGTACGCGCTGCATCGCGGGGAAGTTGCGTGTCGGTATCAAGGGTGATGACATATTGAATGGACGAGAGAATAGACATCTCCCCAACAATATCCGAGAACATTGTTTTTTTACCGCCGCGCAGCAAGGCATTGAACTGTTCTAGTTTGCCACGCTTGCGTTCGTACCCCATCCATACCTGTTCATGTGGATTCCACACGCGTGGCCGGTGAAACAAATAGAAAATACATGACCGATCGTCTTGATAGGTAACGTTAAGTGCCTCGACCGCAGCTCGCGCATAAGCCAATAACGCATCATCCTCTGGTTGCGTACATTCCAGTGCATCACGGAAATCTGTTAGCAGAGCAAAGTACAAATTGGGATCACGATTACCAAGATAGCGGATCTCCAAAGCGCCAAGCAGCTCATCAACATCCTGCGGTTTGCTCAGTAAAGTGGGAACCACAACCATGGTGCGGTGAGCCGCCGGGATTCCCTGCGAGAAATCCAGTCGCGGTAAGATACGTGGAGGCAAGCACAGCGTGACCAGCAGATTAATCAATGAAACTGCCAACGCCGAGACACCTATGACGCCAGCAATCGCAAAAAACCAGAAGCGCCAATCATTCGGCTCAAGGCTTTCGAATGAGAAAAGAGCGACCGAAGCCGCCAATGCGGTAAGCATCAGGATCGGTCCAAGATAAAGAATCAGGTTGAGATGCTGACTGGCACGGCCGACTTTTAATTTCCACGGTATTTGGAAACCGACTTTACTTTCCAAAATTGGTCGGCCCTGATCAATCAGATAATATCCAACATGCGCTGTACGATTGTGAACACCCAATTGTTCAGTTGCGGCCTGCGCCAAAGCAATAACTTCACGAGCCACCGCCAATTCACTATACGAACTTCTTCTCGCCACATCTTCAATGACATGTCGATAGCGATCGCGCGTGGCAAAATCTTGCAAGGCATGCATTCCCGCTGGATCTGCCCGCAAAGTTTCTTCGACAATACTCAGCGACTCGACGAAATTCCTCCAGTCCATGGTGCTGATAAAACGCAAACTCCCGATACTGTTGGCAATGGAAATCTGATTGGCGGCACCAGTTCGACCAGATGCTTCTGACAATTGTGCTGCCGTTATTCCCTGCTCCAGCAATTTTTGCTCGACCCAAGTTTGAACGAATGCCATTGCTGATCCTTGAGCCTGTAGCCGGGCATAAAATTCCTCCACAAAAGGTGCAGTCAAAGGCACGTCGGCATTAGCAAACTCCGACAACAGCTGAATAAGTTGCTTCGGTTCCTTTTCCGCGGCTGCAAGCATCCGATCTGCCCAGATGATGGCTGCATTGAGCTCTTCACGTCGACGGGCAATACGTAATGCAGCACGGCGAATATTTTCTAGTAGCGCCAATTGCAACATGATTGGAAATGCCCATAACTCACCTAGCTTTAGCGGCTCAACGGTCTGGTAGGCAGCTACAAACTGGATAAGGTTTTCCTTGTCGACACGGCCATCCATGTGAGAGATGAGCTGCAAAGCCAAGTCATAGATGCGGGGAAAACCAGCCGATGAGCCATTTGCCAATCGTGGTAATTGACGGCTGTACCCGCGTGGTAAATGTCGACGCGCTTGGTTGATCTGCTGCTCAATGAGATAAAAATTATCCAGCAACCAAGCCTCTGCTGGAATGATTCGTTGTCCCGGTGCTACTGCGACAGTCACAACGTCATAAGCCGCCATAAGCACGCGTTCATTATCTGCGAGCCGTGGTAATAACCGGTCCGGTCCGGGATGTGGGTCGATCTTGTACTGCCCTGCCAGTATCGCCCCTTGACGTTTCAATTGCTCAATGCTGAACAACTCGGAACGAAGTAATTCCGTATCACGGGCGTTACGGAGTACATTCGACGTTTGCGCTGAGAATCCGGGCACCATGATGTTGATAGCATTCTCCTTGTTTAAATTCATGGCAATCAGTGTCACAACGATTTTTTGATCCTTGATTGCCAATAACTGTCTTGAGTCTGCTCGACTACTCTGGAGACTTATCAGTTTGAGTCATGCTGTACCAGTTGACCCCTCCTATCAGTGATAATACGCTCTTTCAAATTCAATCGGAGAGAAAATTCTTACAGCCTTCAGTAGCTGACCTGATGATTAATGAATCAGGCACCGAAAGTCTTTTTAGCTGAAATGGAATGGATGTGACGGTGGCAAATCAAGTTTGCGCCAAATATATGTCAGAAAGGTGGGTCACCAACATCAGGAATAACTCAATGCAAACCAATTATTTAAGGGTTAACGATGGACCAGATCGGCAAAGTGGAAGATATCTTACTGCAGGCAATTCGAGATGACAAAGCGCTACCAAACGATACTTAAACGATTTAAAAAAAATGTTGCAATGAACTTAGGAAAATTCTCACTGATAAGTTGAGAAGTGACGATATTGCTCACCGAAAATTTAGCCCTGACTTTTTACACCAACAGAGGATAATTCCAGCGTTGGCCCCTAGTTGAGAATACCTACATAGCTTCATAGCTCATCGTTTTTTGTATTGACGAAGCCGTATTCGTTCAAATGCCCCCGTTGAGAATTATTATGTTCTCTCACCATCAATTACTTGATTACAAACACGGAGGCATGATCGATATCAGGTTTAACCTGAACTACCATTCCTTATTACTTGAGGATAATTAAGGTTATTTGGTTCCATCTTGGCAATCTGATGCATGTCTTGTGGGCTACCTATCGCATGACCAGTAGACGTCGTTACAACTGCCGCCAAGGTGAACGTGATTGTATAAAGGACTGTAATTGCATAAACCAAAATTAATTGAGGTGCTTTTATTAACTCTCTAGTTTCCATTGATTTTACTCCTTTTATTGGTCATATTTGCAAGCAGCATAAATGTCCGACTGACTTACAGAAATAACCCCATTACTAATACGCTCTTAATGGTTGACAATAAAATACTGATTGAACAACCTAACAGCACATCACCTTAAGTGATCAAGAGCGAGCCAATTAAGGTTCGATACATATTAGTTATTTAATTACAATAACAACCCTAATTACTTCTCCGACAAATCTAAATATCTCACCTTGGAACACATAATACAGAGTGGTTATTGCTGAGAGAAGTCCAAAAAAACGAAACATTTTGTTTCCATATAGGATACAATGATAGTATGCAAGATCTTAATCTTTTCGTAATCTTTGCTCGAGTTGCCGAAGCAGGAAGTTTTTCGGAAGCGGCGCGGCGTATGGACATCTCTCGTGCAGCGGTGAGTAAGGCCGTAGCCAAACTTGAGAAGGATCTCAGTACGCGATTATTTCTGCGCAGTACTCGGCATCTTAGTTTGACTGAGACAGGTGTCGCGCTTTCAGAACACGCAACTCGCATCCTGGAAGAAGCTGAACATGCCGAACGGGCAGTCAACAGCCTTCATGCTGAGCCGCGCGGCACCCTCAAAGTGAGTGTATCGAGCTCTTTCGGAACGCGTCATGTCGCACCGGCACTTCCGTGTTTTCTTGATCGTTATCCTAAGATCAAAATTGACCTGACCATTACCGATCATCCGGGTGATTTGATAGAAGAAGGATATGATGTACAAATTCGCGTGACAAACGAGCCTGATCAGAATCTAGTAGCGCGCAAGATTGCGCCTGTGCGTCGCATATTGTGCGCGACCCCTCAGTATTTCCAGCAATGGGGCATGCCACAGACGCCAGCAGATCTGGAAAAACATAACTGTCTCGATTGTGCGCTTTCAGCCGAACAGGGTTACTGGCGTTTCAGCGGACCAAAGGGCAAAATCAAGGTTCCAATATCAGGAACTCTACGTATCAATGATAATGATGCACTGGCTCAGGCAGCTCTTCACGGATTAGGAATCGCTTTGCTACCTTCTTATACTATTGGCATGGAATTACAAAAGGGGCGACTCCAGATCGCGCTGCCAGAATATCTATCGGTAGAGCGTCATATTTATGCCTGTTATCTCCCAAGCAGGCATTTGCCCATCAAGATACGCGCTTTTATCAATTTCCTATCCGAATACTTTGGAGCTATACCTTACTGGGATCAATCTTTAAAATAGGCTGAGCTTCAGTCAAAATCCAATTTCAAGCTCAATGATTATGAAACGTTATCACGCGATGATTACGATTAAAAATTAAATTCAGCGATTTGAGCAACCAATAAGGTTACATAGGTATCGCTATGGATCATAAATGGCACTTAGTTGGATTCTTACATTACCTTCCCTTAACTCACTACTCGATCAAGGCAAGAAATGGGGATCTACGGATAAATGATTCCCCATCCTGCTTTCTATCTCTGCAGCCAACAGCGGCTTGAAGAAATAAAATCCCTGAAAGTGAGAACATCTCTTTGACGCCAGGGAATTAAGCTGATTCTCAGTTTCCGCGTCCTCGACGAACATTTGTATCTTCAAGCCATGTCATAGCGAGGATGACAGAGACGATCGCAGTATTGTCGGGATTATCGCGAATGTCGCACACCAATGAACGATCGATTTTCAGCGTATCGATCTGGTAGCGTCTAAGATAACTCAGGCTAGAATAACCGGCGCAAAAATCATCCACTGAAATTTCTAATCCCATTGCACGAAGTTGCTGCAGTGTCTTGATCGTTTCCTTAACATTTTCTATCAATTCATTTTTGGTGATTTACAAAATCAAACAGTGCCCCTGATCGCTATTTCCTGCAATACTCGATCGTCCACATCGTGCCCTAGTGAATCATTGATAACCTGAAAATGATCCAGGTCGATGTGGACAGTAGAGTTACTAGCTTCCGGTCGCGGCTAATACCGAAAATAAAGGTTTTTTCCTTTAAGACAACCAGCTAAACCCCATGAATCGCTTCACTTGTACCCGGACATAAGTACAGAGCACAGGTTAATCGGTGCGCTGGTTGACTCTGGCCATGATGCCTAAAAAATATGAGGTACAGCGACTTAACCCGCAGGCAGTTCTACATAAGTTCAATTCAGAAATAGCTTGTGTGCAAATTGTCATTCTAGTTTGCCAGTCAAATTATTTTCGCCGCATTGTTAATCAATATTTGTCGTTTTATCGAAGTATCCAGAAATGTATTATCATTGGATCATGGTTGCTTTACCTTACGAAGGTACGGTTTTACTGTTTTCCAACCTTCGGGATAAATCCTCTCAGCTTCTTCATTACTAACCGAAGGCACGATAATGACATCTTCCCCTTGCTGCCAGTTCACAGGTGTTGCAACTTTGTGTTTTGCGGTTAACTGCATTGAGTCAAGTACACGCAAGATCTCATTAAAATTACGACCGGTAGTCATGGGATAAGTCATCATCAGTTTGATGTTTTTATCTGGACCAATGATAAATATGGAACGCACAGTTGCATTCGTCACCGCTGTTCGCCCTTCCGCTGAACCCGTTTCATCCGCAGGAAACATATTATAGAGTTTGGCCACATGAAGATCCGTATCTGCAATTACTGGATAGCGAATGGGTGAACCACCGACTTCTTCAACATCTTTCAGCCATCTTTGATGATCATCGAGCGGATCAATGCTAAGACCAATAATTTTAGTATTGCGTTTATCAAACTCTGCTTGAATGCTGGCCATATAGCCTAATTCTGTTGTACAAACCGGGGTGAAATCCTTAGGGTGCGAAAATAACACCGCCCACTTATCTCCAATCCACTCATGGAAATCAATCTTTCCTTGCGTAGTTTCTGCTTGAAAATTGGGTGCTTGATCATTAATGCGTAACGACATAAATCACTCCTCCGTTCTTGGTTACTTAAAAAGTTTGGCAGTAAATAGTGCCACTGAAAAATGGATATGAATAATTGTTCCTAAGTGTGCAGTCCACACATGAGTAACAGTATATTTGAAATCCTATGGAAAGAATTACAATTCAATTTTAATCTGGTAATCATGTTTATTTAAAACGAGAAATCTTGGAAGCTTTTTCTCTACATTCTCCGTATCTTTATTAGACGGTTCATGAATTTAATATAGACTAGGCTGATGTACTTTAACGATAGAACAAAAAAAACCGGGATTAATCTATGATTGTTCGAACTGTACAGCTTAGTTGGATCTTAAAAATAGAAGGATGGAATATTCTGTTTTTTCTTATATATGGGTATCTGATATGTGCTCTGAATTCATACTTCTTCTTTGAGCACATGACCATTCCCGATAGCGAAATCAGTGTCTTTGGAATCACCGTGGCTATACTGCTCGGTTTCCGAAATAATGAGGTATACAATCGATTTTGGGAAGCCAGAACTGCCTGGGGTGATTTAACGGATTCCTCTCGAAATTTTGCCTCACAGATTATGGGATATGTCCGATGTCCCGAAAAAGAGAAACAAGCATTTCAAGAGACGTCAGCAAATATTCATGGCAAACTTATCTACCGACATTTGGCTTTTCTTAATGCGCTTCGCTTGCAATTGCGGCAGGAAGAAACCCGGGATGAGTTGAAACCATTTTTATCGGATTTAGAATTTCAGGAACTGAATAAGGCAGTCAATAAAGCGACATTATTGAATCATCGACAATCCCAGCGGTTAAATGAGCTGAAGATGTCTGGATGGATTGAGCAGCAAGCCTATGTCTTTGGGCTCATGGAATCCATTAAAGCGTTTTTTGCGGCTCAGGGAAGTTGCGAACGGATTAAAAATACGCCTCTGCCACGCCAATACGAATTTTTCACCAAATCCTTCGTCTGGATTTTCGTTTTGCTGCTCCCATACGGACTTGTTCAGCACCTCGGATGGGGAGCCTTCCCGATGTATGTTGTGCTGGCTACAATTTTTACCATTACAGAGCGCATCGGAAGCCGCACAGAAGAACCATTCGAACGAAAACTAGAGGATATTCCGATGTCTTCCATTTGCCGGAATATCGAGATTGACTTGCGCCAGCAACTTGGAGAATCCTCAATTCCTCCGTCGTTAGGACCCAAGAATGGTGTTCTGATGTAACCATTTTCTTCGGCAGCGTCACTGTCGCTATATCTCTAAGACATGGACAAATATAAGCAACTTGCCACATTCCTAACCACCAACACCAAAATAAAAACAGAAGGCTTCTGTACAACTTCCCATTCTAACCCCATCACAGATTGAAATCGCATGGGACAATTGGGTCTAAATGGGATATTCTGAATTTTTCACAGGAAACATTAGGCAACATTGGACGACATTAAATTGAGCATATTATGAATATAAAAAATTCAATCGAAACCAAACTTCAATCTCTGCAACCCCAATTCCTGAAAGTAACCAATGAAAGTCATATGCACAATGTACCGAAGGGATCAGAATCTCATTTCAAGGTGACGATCGTTTCGGATGAATTCAATGGAAAATTACTTTTAGTCCGCCATCGAATGATCAACGAAATCCTAGCTGAGGAACTTGCTCACTCCATTCATGCGCTCGTTTTGCACACAATGACTAGTGAAGAATGGTTTGAGAAGAGCGGAACGCCCAATCATTCTCCGCCATGCCTGGGAGGATCAAAATCAAAATAAATTTGTAATAGCCGCATATTAAATTATATCGAGTCGATTAAAATTTTATGCTAACTCAGTTACCTAAATTCTGGTTAGATGCGTTTTATGCAGGGCTGGCTGCAAGTATATTTTCAACCATTGCACAGATATTGCTCTGGTGGTCATTCTGGGATGTGCTGCCTTGGATTTTATATCGGGATGCACATTTTGCTGCTGCGATTGTATTGGGACAGGAAGTATTATCAACCCCAGCAACATTGGACTGGCAGATTATGTTCATTGCCACAGGGGTCCACTTTGGCCTCTCAATCATCTACGCTATAGTACTTTCCTCGCTGATACGCCATCTTGATATAAAAAACTCGCTGATCGTGGGCAGTTTATATGGCTTAGCACTTTTTATTATCAATATGTATGGTTTTGTTATTATTTTCCCGTGGTTTGTTGCAACGCGAGACTGGATTACTATTGCGGCTCATGTAGTCTTCGGTGTTTCTGCCGCAGGTATGTATAAGGCTTTATCCAAACGGTAGCCCAATAACACATTCGTTGTCGGCTTGTACTTTTTATGTATGTTAATTTCTACCCGGTCATTGACAGATTTTTTGTGCCTGATCGAAGGGATATAATAATGAGTGAAGAAAAGAAAGGGATTACCGTCTATTATGATGGCGCATGTCCCAGTTGTATCAAGGATCGAGAAAACTACGAGAAGCTGGCGGGGAAAAATGCGGAAGATATATGCTGGTTCGACATCACCGGACAGAATAGCTATCTACGTGACATCGGAATTGATCCCCACAAGGCTCTAACTGAGTTGCATGTTCGTGATGAGCAGCAGCAGATATTATCTGAATTAGATGCTTATATTCTGCTGATGTCCAGAGTATCTCTATTAAAACCATTGGCTTGGTTAATTGGTTTACCCGTGATTCGACCATTACTGTCGTCACTCTACCATCGAATGGTTAGTCGGCGATTGAAAAAAACCGGACGCCTGTAGAGCCTGTAAGGCTGTATGAGGGATGCCGTCAAAAATGAAATTAGGGATTTAGCAGCGAATAGATACATAGTATCGCTAGCGAACATAAATATTATCTAACAGAATAGTTGTGGAAAAACGATTTTAGTCCTTACGATATTTCGAAGTGAGGTGCATACCCAAAGCCGCTCCCAATGCCACACCCACTCCAATCAAGACTAATGGCTGTTTATGCAATTTTTCCCGTACATGTTCTACCGGTTTACCGTTGCACCGATTGGAAACAGAATCATCGACAGATCCAGGTTCGTTTTTTGCATTGCTCATCAGATACTCTTTTTTTCTGTTTCTACTTACCGTTTCATCTGAATTAGTGTCTTTATTTTCACCAGCAACTTGGGTATCAGCTTTATTATGTTTTCCGGAAATGATAAGCCATCCCACTCCCAAGCCAATTAATGCTGTTGCAGTCGGATTTTTTTTTGCTACTTCTATCAACAAGTTTGCAGAAAAATTGCTGCTTCCCAATATTTGGTCACTAAAATAATGAAAAGTTTGTTCCAACAATTGATCCGGCACAAGGCAATCCTGAATGTCATCAAGTGTCTCGCTGATATGGTTACGCGTTTTTTCTATATCAGCTTCTATTTCTCGAGGGTCTCTGTGCCCATTATCCATTTATTTTATCTTCCACCATATTTTTATCTCGTTCTAATGAATTCATTACTCGAGGTGCCAAGCTTCTCGACTTCAGACTTGATCTGTTAAACACAATCAGCATGTATCCAATCAGACTTGTTACCATGCCCACAATCAGTGCCGCCAGCCAGGGTGAATAATCAGGTGGCAATATTTCAGCGAGTCCATAGACAACAGCATCTAGAATATAAATAAGACCAACCAATAACAATCCGGCGCCCATTGCCAAGCCCACTAAATCGCGCTGGATTTCAGATCTATTTTCCGACATTTCCGCTATAGCCAGCTCTGTTTCTTGACGAACAAGGTTCGATGTTTGCTGGGCTAAATCTCTCAATAAATTACTAAGCGTACGCCCTTGCTTATCAGTCTGCATTATGACCCCCTAGTATTTCCGGATGACCGAACGCCCAAATTATTTTGATTACTCTTTTCAGAGACGGTTACGTCGTCATGATTACTTGAATCTTTCAACAATTTAGTCAGAAAAAAGCCAGCGATGGCAGCACCACCCAGAACAAGTGCTGGTTGCTTCCGTGTGTAGTTTTCAAAATCGTGCACCAAAGCGCCGAAATCATTTTCGCGAAGCGACTCAGAAATTTTGTCCCGCTTCTGCGCAGCTTGTCGAGCGCCGTCGGCGATCCAGGAATGTTCATTTTTTAAGTTTTCTGCAGTGATTGCAAAAGCTTTTGCAACGCCACTTATTTGACACGCCACGTTTTGCAGGTGCTGTTCAGCAATTTTACTTGCTTCTTGTTTAACATCATCAATGACTTCACTTGCATATACTTTAGCTTCATTAACCATTGGTTGCCCTTCCTCCTCGGCGTCATCCATAGTCCGATTAACTTTCTTAAGCGTGCGTTGATGAGATTGCAAGTTCTCATGTTTTGCATTTCTGAACATGGATTGTGACACATTAATTTCCTGTTAAAGTTATGACATGAAGAAACGGGTTGAAACTAAATACTGCCAATAAATCATCTGTATCTATATTGCTGCTATTTCGCTTTGTCATCAGTTGGCTTGTAGAAAATGTGTTCACCGACTTCGACCGTTCTGATGTATTCTTTGGACCAATCTGGGGTCACTTTCTTATTGTGAAAATACATAGCCCCATCGGTCGAGTCTTTAAGCTGTTGGTTAAGTGCCTTACGGGCAATTTCTTTCGCGCGTGTATAAACTGCCTCTTCTTGTGCTGCATCCGGACGCCCGTCGCACCACCATGAAAATTGGCAGGCGCCTTGCTCCTGGCCTTGCTTGACAACACCACAGATAGTATTGGGGAAGCCTGCGTGACCCAGTCGGTTAATAACCACGTTGGCAATGGCTTCCATTTCTGCATTATCAGTGCGATTGGCCTCCCAATAAATGCTGCGCGCAAGACAAGTGATCGCATCATCCAAGGGCTCATCACCGGTTGGATCGACCGCACGCGCTTGAAGTCTAGTAATAGTTTCGTCTGGCTCCGGTAATGGCGAGGTATCACCGCTATTGGCGGAAGCCATCTCCTCCAGCACCGCTGCCTTTTCCTTAGCAACGGATGCCTCCTTCTTCCGAGTTTGATCAGCCGCGATCGACACGTCCACAAAAAGAAGCAGCACAAGACAAATTGAAATCAATATCTGTTGCATAGTAGCCCCTTTCTTCAAATGTTATACAAATCAATCATGTCTATATTTATTAACCGATCTAGATTACTTTTTCCGGTTTAAAATAAAAGCTTTGATTCAATAAAGATGACGGTAAATTTCTTATATAAGCAATTTGCTTATATAAGCACGATTAATTTCTTCACTAGCAAGCTCTAAAATAATAGAAGTCAAGAATTCCAAATCCAATGTGTAATTGTGTAAATACCGCCAATCAATTTAATTATGTCCGATCATAGAGCCTATCCGGATTTAAGCTCTATGATCAGATTAGCTTTCAATCTACTCAGTTAGTTACATTTGTTACAAAAATCATCAACTTGTTTCTCAGCCTCTTCTTTGGCAATTCCATATCTTTCCTGCACTCTGCCAACAAATTCCTCGCGATTTCCTTCTATGATATCCAGGTCATCATTTGTCAACTGGCCCCATTGCTGTTGTGCTTTACCTTTAACCTGATTCCAATTGCCTTTAATTTGATCCCAATTCATAATGAATTCTCCTTAGCAAGTTTTTGTTTCATTAATTAAATTTAAAAATGATCAGAACAATAAATTGCTATTCTCACCATTCGATATTCATAATAACTGCTGAATTTAGTTCAGTATGTGCGATAGTTAACATTGAAGAATCTCTTTAGATTCATGGCACAGTTAACACCGGTACATTGACAGCTTTTTTAAGCGGAAACTCTGCGGTTAATGTCTATGCTGCTTTAGGGATTTCATGCAGGCAATCGATGTAGTACGTATCTGGTGTTTTTATACAGAAGCAACTAGTTAGCACACTGGACTATCGCCAGGACAACACCTTCCAGAACGCTCCGTCGAACACAATAAACAGATAGATGATCCCACGTTTCATAAAAATGTGTGATGATTACTACTCAAATGAAATTTGAAGGGACGATGAATTGATTCCGTGGCAGGTAAGGATACTAAGATCTGCCTGATGATTTTTGCCGATCGCTGGTTTACGGTAGCGTGCACAAATTCACACTCATTCTTCACAAACGTTGCTTTTTCGTTTGCCGTAAGTTACACCACTTGAGTTGCATAAGTCGGAAACTTAAGAACAGTCCGAAATTGCAAAATCACTTCTCCGACAACTATTAGAAGCTATGATTTTCAATGGTAAAAAAGTAAAAATTATTATTGATTTATTTATTGCGTTGACCGGTTAAGTTCATATAATATATACGCGAATGTTTACGTAGATTATTAATTAACAACTTTTTAGCAGGCCGTTTAAAAACATTTTCGAGGCAGCTGATACAAGGCAAAAACAGGCGAAAGCGCAGTTTAAGCTTAATAATTGAGCATATTGAACCTGTTTTTAAACCGTAGCAGCAACTCAGATAGTTTTTCTAGACCTGTTAGCTCAGTGGAGACAATTATGTATAAGAGTGGGCTCGGGGTTTTAAGAGATCCTATTACGGGCAACCACCTTGTTAAGGTTTGTCAAAATAAAACTATTCAAACAAATGCAGTCGCTCAATACGTTCAAGAAGGTCTAAATAATGGCGATGCGGTTGTTATTATTGGCAGACCTGAGCTAAGAAAAGCTGTAATCGATTTACTGAATTCACTTGGCTTGGATACACAATCTCTCAAAGATCAAGGTCAGCTTAAGTTATTTGATGCAGAATTTCTATTATCAAGCTTGTTAATTAATGATGAGATTGATGCGCTGGTTTTTCAAAAACACGTTGCAATCCCCATTCAGGCCTTATCATCCAAATATGGCAAAGTCCGTATCTTTGGTGAAATGATAGATCTGCTCTGGCAGCAGGATAAACACGATACAGTCATGCAACTGGAAGATTTCTGGAATAATTTATTCCAAACGATCGACTTCTCGTTGCTCTGCACTTATTCTCTAGATCATATTGATCCAGATACCTACGACAATTCTCTGGAACGTATTTGCAGATGCCATACTCATCTTATTCCTATTGAAGATTCTGATCCAGTTGGATCTGTATTAGGTGGGGCAATGTTTCAAGTTTTTGAGTCAGCGTGGAACCGTGTGGTAGAAAAAATAGCGGAACCGACAAAAGGCTCTACGGACTCAACACAGATGCCACCCGTTTAACGACGACTCCTTATTGAGACGCAATCTGTTCCATTTTCTCTGTTTATGGCATTAACCATTCCATTTTCATTAGCAAGTCCATGCAATGATTACAATTTAACGGCAATCCTGCTTGAGTTCGATGCTTATTAAGAATTACCTTATTTATACCATCGTGTCCTTTTTCCATAAATTTAACAAAATAAAAAAGTCCTCTTAAGCAGCTACTGAAGTTTTAGCATCAATTATCCAGCGAGTTGACTCTTCTTTTACAACACGATAACACTCGCAGGCATTGCCTTCAAGTTTCTCTCTATTAGCGAGATCTATGTGACCGCGACTATATTCTATCATTCCTTCTTGCTGCAATTTTTTTGCTACAACAGTGACACTTTCGCGACGAACCCCGAGAATATAGGCAATTAACTCATGAGTAATTGACAGACTATTTGAGTCACCACGATCAAAACATGAAAGAAGCCAGGTACATAACTGCTGTTCCAATGCATGCCGTCGATTACATGCAATCGTTTGTGACATTTGTAAAAAGAGTGCCTGAGTATAGCGAAGCAACAGCTTACTTAATGTTCCGGCACGGCGACCTCCACAGCGGGCTAAAACAGTTTGTAATGCTTTTATAGAAACTCGATAGCCGTGGCCTTCCGTCTTGATAATTGCTTGCGTCAGCGGTTTATCATTACCCATTACTACTGAAACTCCCAACATGCCTTCATTGCCCACCATTGCAACTTCCACGGAGGAACCATCTTCCAGGCAATTTAATAAAGAAGCAACAGCTGTAACTGGAAAATAGGCAGATTTCAATTGATCATGAGCTTCGAATAATATTTCAGAGTGCAACATCGGTATAAGCTCAAGATGTGGAGCCAAGTGTTCTAACTCTGACTCGCTTAACGCACTTAAGATTTTATTTTGTCTAGGATCACAGGAATGTATTGACATGATATGTAATTAATAGCTCTAATAAAATATAAATGATACTTAATTAAGAACAGTTTAATTGATCTTTTTATAACAACTTTGAACTAACTCGAACACGGCCAAGGGTCGAATTAATTCATATTCAAATCCGGTCAATATTGCAAGTATTATAAACTAAATATCTATTGACGGTTGCGGTACCCATTTCAGATGCTTCACCTTTAATCTGACTTCTGTTAAAAGAATTCATAAACAGTGTTGAATTAGGTGTTTCAGGATCCGTCCAATCGACTTGGCTTCCAAATTATTAATATGCATACCCCTGCGGCACGAATTAAAACACCTAACATAGAATCTATTACTATTTTTCTGCTGGAAGCTGATGGTGACGAGTAACGTTCAGCTTCTATAATGCCTGAGATCTGATGCTGTGAACAGCTTTAAGAACCACAATAATGCACTGATTTTATTATTTTATCAACGAAACATTTTCCTGATTAGCGGTCAATCAACTTGTTGAATTCATTTAATCGGGTGTCTTATTTCCGGCAAAATCCATAGGTGCAAGTATTCGCCTGCGACTTGGGCAATAAAGTAATTTCGACTACTCCGCACGCAATAATTCGGCTATCCACAGGCACTCATTAATCAAGAGTTGCGACTCGAACATGATAATTGACAGGATAGTAGAATAGTTTTTGTTTTAACAGGCCTTTGAAGTTAATACCCTATTTACGAGAATTAGTTTCCTAATTGAATTATTTTATTTCGGTCAGTTATCGTCGTACGCACCAAAGAAGTGTTTACTCGTCTTCCAAAAAACATCATTTGTGCCTGAGCATGGATGATACCTCAGTGGTTTGCCAAAATATTTTGATGGCTAATATCCGCCTCATCAAAGAGCACGGAGAAGTTCAACCCAATCTTGGGTATTTTACTCATATCATTGCTCCTTTTTAGCGCAATGACAAAACTTAACTGCTTATTCAATTTTCTAGCACCACTTCAGTGATTCATACCTCTTTTGTTGTTCATAATCCAACTGAACAGCTCGCCCCGTAACACAGACGAATATCCACACTGTTTTTTCCAGAACCCTAAACTTCGAAGATGTAGAGTCTCGGAAAAACTAAATAGAATTCAAAAAATGATTACGGGGACGAGTAGCCAACACGCTGGGCATATAGCTTAATAGTTTGTTCCGGAAGGACTATTTGGATTCGCGTTGGAAGGTACATTTGAATTCATTCCCGATGAACTACTCGGGGGAACTCCAGGAGACATGGGCGTATTTGAATTTGCTCCTGTAGGGTCGTTTGGCTTAACTAAAGCAGGGTTATGGCGATTCACATTGGCAGGATCACTGGAATTAGAATTTGACTGTAATTTCTGCAGTGAATCAGTATCAGAGGATCTGCTCTGCTCTTGTGAAGATTGAGATAAGACCGACATGCTGGCTGACATTAGAATTGCACTCATAAGGAATACCAATGCCATTCTTTTACTTTTATCCATTTCATCACTCCTTTCAGACTGTTAACAAGGGATAGCATGATGCATTTTAATCATAATTACAGTCTGTACGTGTCCGCACAATATTAAAGAAGATGGCTACAAACTTAAACAACAAGAAAGAATGCCTTAAAAATCACTCTAGTACACCTTGCTACTGTATTATCTCTATGGCCGGATCCCGGAGTCTGCGAATAACAATCACTTCGAGCATCGAAAGAAACTTATTGTGGAATAACAAGATTCCTTAAACTTTTTGCAATCAGCAAAACCAATCCCTCTGTACGCAATCGCACATTCAAATTATTCATTTTCTGTAACAATACAAAGGTAAATTTTGCGCAATATCAACCTAAATGCGAATTTAGAAATGTATACATATATTTACTCTATCCTCCGATCCTCAAACTACTGGATATATTTTTTCAATTAATACTTAGGAGATTTCACCATGACACAATTAAACAGCCGCAGCTTGGCTTTTATTTTCGCTTCGTTTTTTGTTCTATTATTTAGTTCGAGTTATGTTCATGCGAGTGAAGCTGGAGAATATATTGATGACACTGTCATTACTACAAAGGTCAAAGCGGCGCTTTTCAACGAACCCGACTTAAAATCCACTGAAATCAATGTGGAAACCGTGAAAGGTATCGTTCACCTGAGCGGTTCTCTCAGCAACCAAGCAGATATTGATAGAGCAGTTGAAGTTACACGCAATGTTAGTGGCGTTTCATCCGTCGAGAACAATATACAAATTAAGTGAATAAACATTACTGCATTGACTGATCCATCAATGCAGTAACAAACCAGGCTTATCAGTCACTACGATTCATCTCTGAGTAATCATTCGTATCAGTAAGAAAAAGTAACCGCTTGCACTGAAATTGTCGCTGCATTGCTCTAACGTAAAAACCTCACAAGTATCAATGCTTTATTTCAAGATTCGATTCCGAATACAAGCACATTAAAACGCCATCACTAGTATAGACGACGCACGTTCGAATTGGCGATGTCTTCAACCACTCATCATGGAACCATACAACATTCCACATAATCAAATTTTTAATGTGTAGCATTTTAAGATAAACCGAACAGCCAACGGAAACGAAAACCGGAGCAATATGTAAAGTAATTTATAGAAATGCTCAATTATAAAAGCTCGCCAATCCTGAGTAATCCGGATATTTATTGGATAAAAATAATTATGGAGCTTGTTTTATGCTATACAAAACGTCCCAGCAATCGGGCCATTGTTTCTTTTAGCCTACTAAATATTGATCTGTGTTCCCATTTTTCGAGCTCAATTGGGTTGGAATTAGCTATATCCTGAAAATATACAGCCTCCATTTGCTCCGCAAAATCATAACCAAGAATTACTGCATTGATTTCATCATTATCCATTGCACTACGCCAATCAAGATTGCTGGATCCCACGCAAGACCAGATGCTATCTATCAGTGCAGTTTTTGCATGTAGTACTGTGCCTTGCCTTTCATAAATCTTCACACCGCCTTTCAGCAATTCCGAATAATGCGATCGTCCTGCATGAAATGCTATTGATGAATCAGAATGGCCTGGCAACATCAACCTAACATCTACGTCTCGACCTGCAGCATCCACCAAGGCTTTGATAAGCTGAGGGTCCGGCACAAAATAAGCATTTGTAATA